>JBBQJT010000036.1:0-37766 GCA_038326165.1 Chitinophagales bacterium
TTTTTTTCATTTTTATATCAAATGGTTGTCCCTATGGGACTTTTTAGTTTTTAACTCCACTCTAAATGCTTTTTGTAAATCTGATTTTTTTCGTTTCTCTATTAAATGGTTGTCCCTATGGGACTTTTCAGTTTTTAACTCCCCTCTAAATGCTTTTTGTAAATCGGATTTTTTTCGTTTCTCTATTAAATGGTTGTCCTTATGGGACTTTTTAGTTTTTAACTCCCCTCTAAATGCTTTTTGTAAATCGGATTTTTTTTCATTTTTATATCAAATGGTTGTCCCTATGGGACTTTTTAGTTTTTAACTCCCCTCTAAATGCTTTTTGTAAAACGGATTTTTTTCATTTTTATATCAAATGGTTGTCCCTGTGGGACTTTTTAGTTTTTAACTTCCCTCTAAATGCTTTTTGTAAAATGGATTTTTTGAGTTCCTCCAAATCATTTATTTTTTGTTGGTAAATGCTTTCTAATTTTAATTTTTCGGCATATTGTTTGGCTTGAGCCACACCTTCGCCTACTCCTAAATCATCGGTTTTGGCTTCTACTCCTGCCAGTTTTATTCCTTTATAAACTAACACATAACCAGCAATAGTTTTTTTGCCCCTTGTGCCACCTGTTTGTATCTTACCCGCAGTAATATTGTATTCACGAAGGACCTTAGAACCTTTTACAACGCCCCAACCACAGGCTTTTTTGGGCCTATCAGTTCCGTTATTGTTTCTGATTCGTTCATATTATTAAGTCCCAGCGGGACAATCTTTTGGTAATACTATCATAAATATACACTACTAACAGACTAAAGTATGAAAGAAAGGCGGTAGAGCCACCCTCCCATCATTGTTTTATTTTTGGTTTGCAAAACTAAAACTAACAATGATGAATCAAAGTAACGAAAAACATTTTGTAGGTCAGCCGATTTTCAAACAAATCCTAGAACTTTTACCCAAAAACAAGTTTGATGCACATGCCTTGAAGCATTAAACCGAACGTTATTGCAAGGCATTTCCATTATGGATTCAGCTTTTAACTCTGCTTTCTGGCATTCTAAGCCGACGTGACTCTATGGGTGAGATATGTGATGAAATGATGGGCTTCAAGCTAAACTCAACCATTTGGGTTTGTACTCCTCACCCAATAAAAGCACCGCAGCAGACGAATTGAGTGAGCGAGATATTGAGTTTTTCAAAGGGTTGTGCAACAGTTACTGCTGTTATGCCTTCGTTGTTCTTTTTCTATTCTGGTTTGTCAGTTGCTTATTGCTGCAGTGGTGTAGAGGATAAGTGGCTCTTTTGGATTTGTTTTTGCTAGAGTATAATGTTGCAATAAATACAGATGCACCTTTAAAAGCGATGGCACATTGTCGAGTTAAATGTCTTCTAAAAAAGGGTCGTAAAATGTTTTTTTTGTAAAATTTCATACTCTTTGGCAGAAAGTTCCCCGCGCTGCCCTGAGCTCTTCTTAGAGTGCTGGCTAATAGTCAAATACTTCGCACAAGACACCTACACTGCCCACAGCACCATCATAAATGATTGTTCCTATTTCGGGGGCTACCACTTTTACAATGGTTTTAATTAAAGGTGGTGGCGTATAGTGTTCTCCACCCTTACGCCCTGCATTGCCCATATTTTTAATCTCGTCCTCTAACAAGTAGCTCATTTCTTGCTTTTCAGCGTGGGTTCTAAAACGCAGTTCGTCAATGCGGTTTTTAACTACACGCAAATTGTAATCGCTTTGTATTCGGTTTTTCAATTCCCTGAAAATCTCGCCAATTTTATATTCGGTCGTGTCGGCACTTTCGGCATCGGCTTTAAATTTTTTGAGGTAGGGGAAGAGTTTAATATTTACATAGTCAGTAAGGTTGTCACCAGTCAACGCTTTGTGATGGTCAAGTTCGACAAGCTCACTATCCACTTTTTTCTTTTTGGGTGCTGCCTATATGCCGGAAGATCTACATCCATGTGCTTGGATACAACCTCCTTACGACTCGCCTTCTTACCAATTTGGTCAATTTGTATTATCAACTTTCACGTTATCAGCGCTTGACGGCACGTCTACGACAGTTTACACACATTTACCATACCACTCGAGCCGGCCCATGGTTGCCCTTGTTGCTAGGTCTCCCGCGCTTGTTTCCGAAAGCTTCACACCCCCGGATTGCTTTAGGTGCATGTTTCCTCAGGCTACTCTTGATGGAACAGGAGACTATATCACTCATATTACAGAGGTTTAATAGTTATTCAATCGACATCGTATTGCACATAACCTGACCGCTGGCAATTTTCTGCCCACATACATACATAAACATCGCATATACAATCAAGTAAATTCTGATTTCCAATTCGTCAATTGGGCTCTTGATTACAATTGATACAAACCATAAATGGGCCAAAAAAACTCTAAGTATTGAGCAGCAAATGTAAAAGAAAAAAAATTGGGACGAACTTCCAATTCTTACACTTTTAAATAAATCAACAGTCCAGATTTAGATCAAACTACAATATTCACCATCTTGCCTGGAACCAATATCACTTTCTTTACGGTCTGGCCCTCCAACCATTTGATCAATTCTGGAAGTTCCATAGCCATTGATTCGATGGTTTTGTTATCAAGGGTTTTGTCAACAATTATGCTTGCCCGGCGCTTACCGTTGATACAAACTGGATACTCAAGTTCGTTGACTTCCAGATACTTATTATCTGCTGTTGGATATTTTTGAATCACTACACTTTCCTTGCCTCCTAATTGACTCCAGCATTCCTCCGCTGTGTAAGGTGCAAAAGGTGCAATTAAAACTACCAAGTCTTTCAATATTTCACTGCTGGTGGTATTCAATCTTCGCAATTCATTCACGCATTTCATGAAATTACTTACGCAAGTATTCAACGAGAATCTGTCTATATCATCACGCACTGCCTTGATACAAGTATGCAAAGCTCTTAGTTCTTCGGCAGTAGCAGCTTTGTCCTCTATTCTCCAGATCAAAGAGTTGGGTTCGTAAAACAAACTCCAAAACTTCTTTAAAAAATTACTAACTCCGGTAATACCATTTGTATCCCACGGTTTTGATTGTTCAATAGGTCCGAGAAACATTTCAAACATTCTAAAACAATCAGCACCGTATTGATCAATCATCACGTCGGGATTGACAACATTCAACTTTGATTTAGACATTTTCTCAACCTCCCAAGAGCAATTGTAAATGCCATCTTCAAGGATGAATTTGACATCATCGGTAAGATCAATTCTTGATTTCTTGAATTTTTCAATATCCAAAATATCATTCGAGACGCAATCGACATTGACATGAAGTTTTGTGGTATCATATTGGTCTTTTAAACCACTTGATACAAAGGTCGGGACGTCAGAATTTTTTAAGCGATACACAAAGCTGGATCTTCCTTGTATCATGCCCTGATTGATGAGTTTTTTGGCAAATTCCTTTTCTATAACCAAACCGATATCGTACAAGAAATGATTCCAAAATCTGCTGTAAAGTAGGTGCCCCGTGGCATGTTCAGATCCACCTACATAAAGATCTACATCCTTCCAATATTCAATTGCTTTTTTTGAAGCGAATTCATTCTGGTTATCAGAATCCATGTATCTGTACCAATACCAGCTTGATCCAGCCCACCCCGGCATGGTAGAAAGCTCGTATGGAAATTCATTTTTGTACCGCCAATCTTTGGCTCGACCCAGTGGTGGCTCTCCTTCAGCTGTTGGCAAATAGGCATCCACTTCAGGCAATACCAGAGGCAAGTCACTTTCATCGATGAGATAAGGAACGCCATCTTTAAAATAAACCGGAACAGGCTCACCCCAGTACCTTTGACGAGAAAAAACAGCATCCCTCAATCGAAATTGTGTTTTTCCTTTTCCTTTTGCATTTATTTCAAGCCATCGAATCAATGTTGAAACAGCTTCCTCATATTTCATGCCCTTTGTCAAACCAGGCTGAATATAACTTCCTTCCTTTGTAGGATCTGCCTGTTGGTCCAAATCAGTTTGTGCATCCGAAATGGGAATGATTGGCAAAACGAAATGTGTTGCAAAATTCCAATCTCGTTGATCGCCTGAGGGAACTCCCATGACGGCCCCTGTGCCATAACCGGATAAAACATAATCTGCCACATAAATAGGCACCTTAGCTCCACTAAAGGGATGTAACGCATAGGCACCAGAAAAAACTCCAGTAACTTTTTTTGTTTCGGTCATACGATCAACTTCTGATCGACTGCTTGCCCATTTTACATAGGCAGTCACTTCTTCCGTTTGGGCTTGTGTGACAATCTTGCCAATTTTAGCATATTCTGGAGCTACAGCTAAAAAAGAAACACCATAAATGGTATCAATCCGGGTGGTAAAAACCTCCAAATCAATATCAGGATGGTCCGCAATATCAAATTTGATTTGTGCTCCCACGGATTTACCGATCCAGTTGGTTTGCTGATCTTTGATGGGTTGCGGCCAATCTATTTCGGACAATCCTGTCAACAAGCGGTCAGCATAAGCAGTTATTCTCATACTCCATTGTTGCATAAGTTTTTTTTCAACTGGGTGCCCTCCCCGTTCCGAAACACCATCTTTTACTTCATCATTCGATAAAACTGTACCCAAAGTTGGACACCAGTTCACAAAAGTGCTATCAATGAAAGTAAGTCTGTAATTCAACAGAATAATTTGCTGACTTCTCTCATCCATTTCCTTCCATTCTTTAGCAGTGAATGAAGGTGTAGTATCGTTACAATTTGCTTTTACGTGTTTGTTACCATACTTTTCAAACTTATCGATCAAATTCTGAACAGGCATTGCTTTTTCAGCTTCTGTATCATAATAATGATTGAAAAGCTGCATAAAAATCCATTGAGTCCATCGATAATAGGCAGGATCAGAAGTCTTGACCATACGGGACCAATCATAATTCAACCCCAATCTTTTCAACTGTTTGATATAAGTATTGATGTTATTTTGGGTCGTTATTGCGGGATGCTGCCCAGTTTCAATAGCATATTGCTCCGCTGGCAAACCAAAACTATCAAAACCAACTGGATGCAATACATTATATCCATCCATTCTTTTGAAGCGTGAAACAATATCAGTAGCAATATATCCCAGTGGATGTCCAACGTGCAACCCAGCTCCTGAAGGATAGGGAAACATATCTAAAACATAGAATTTAGGCTTTTCATTCAGTTCTTCAACTTTGTATATATTGTCCGCTTCCCATCTGGCCTGCCATTTAGCTTCAATTTCCCTAGGATTGTATTCCATGCTTAAAATAATTGTTCGAATTGGCTGCAAAGATATGTCTAATAAATATGTCATGAAATTTGTAGTCAATTTCTTGAAATTTTTCTAACTTCACACTACAAAATTATACAAAATGATACGTTTTTTAATAAAATGGGGGCTCATATTGCTCGTTTGCGTTTTGGTTTACAATCGATTTTTCGGAAATACAGAAGAAAAAGAGAACTCTAAAAGGATTTTTACCGAAGTGGGCGTTTTGGCTGGTTCAGTTAGGAACTTAGTCAAAACAGAAAAAGTAAAATTTGATGCTGGAAAATACGATCAGGCAATCGAAAAAGTAGGTAGTGCAATCAATACCATAAAAGGCACTGCAAAAGCTACCGCTGAACAGATCAAACAACTGGAAGAAAAGAGAAATAAAATTCAAGAAGGGCTTGATGAGCTGAGTGAAAAAGAAAATGTGTCAAACAATGATCCTAAAGCCAAAAAACTCAACGCCGATTTATTGAAGTTAACCGATGAGATTGAGCAATTGAGCGCAAAGGATGTGGAGTAGCAAGTTCTGCTCTTTGACAAGGCTGAAATGCTGAAAACCCGTCAATCAATATATTTCCTTTGTAAGACTTTTGAACTCCAGGAGCTGTAACTGGTTCTATGAGAATGCAATGAATGTCAGATTTTGGATAAAACTGAAAATCATATCTCACCCATTCGGTGTTCTTAATTGCTTTCGTTTCAATGAGCAGCTGATCCTTTCGGCATAAAGCTTGGCTTCCCCATATCTTCAACCTAACTGGCAATAAATGTCCTTGATAATTGGTTGACCTTGCTAAATAAGCAGAAAAATAATAGCATTCGTTGGCTTTTAAGGGCTTATCCAGTCGTTGAGCAATACTTTCTTTTGAGCCATTTTCGCGCAGAATCAAACCTACATAAGTGCCACCGTCAGCTGGGGGATTTTGTACGCCCCACGGACCAGGTAAAATATCGGGTGTACTGCCCATATCACATGTTATCCAATGCTTTGGCAAGGTTGAAATACTTGGAATGTCTTCAAATGAAGGATTCTTTAGATAAACCTGAGCATGACCTAAAATTGGAAAAAACAAAATACAGAAGAATAATTTTCGCATATCTGAGTTCAAAGATATGATCTTGATCCTGACTTTCTCAGAAATCACCTTGGGAAGTGATTAATGATTGACTAAAAATTTTACGACAGAATTGCCACTTCTCGCTAAAAACATTCCAGCAGGCAATCCCTCAACTTGAACAATGTGCTTAATGTTTGCTGAGGACTTGTAATGGATATTTCCCATTGTATCTGTTATCTGCAAAACCTGAGGATCGGAAGTTTCAACAATTATCCTGTCGTTTGCAGGGTTCGGGAATAATTTCATGACATTTATTGTAGCATAAATAATTGAATTTGCTTGCAAAAATTGATAGATCATCACATCGTGTTCAGCACCAAGCGGGTAATGAGTCACTGATAAATTGGGATTATTCGCCACTGCCTCAACATAACTTTTAACCCAAGTATTAGCTGATTGCACAGGAATCATCCCAGCAAAAATTCCATCACCAGCAGCTTTATCTTCATGCAGGCCATCGTCATACATTTCAGCTTTTTCAATATTCCCCACAATCTGATTGGAGTACCAAAGATTCACATATTTAATTCCTGGAGTTCCTCCAACTACTGTTGCTCTAATAATAACCGGTTGATCAGAAGTTGGCGTATTCCACTCTGCTCCATTAACCCAATAGCTAATTGAATTAATGGTACAAGTAGGTTGAGAAATTTCACTGTTAGAATACAAATAGATTCTTCTGTTTTTGATAAAACTTTTTAGTGCCACAACTTATGTTTTGAATTGATTGTAGCTGTATATTTTCTTGGGATCGTCTTTAACGATTGCATCAATCTTGATTTAAAAATCATCGATGATAGGATCTGTATCTGCGCTGATGAAATATTCATTGATTATATTACGCAAGCGAGCGAGGTACTGCTGTCTGAGTGCAGGCACAGCAAACAACTTGTTCATCAATGGATAATTGACCTTATTTTAATCGTAAAACGGGCTCCATGTTGTAACAAAAGGAGTTTCGAATGCACTATTCCCATCACATTCAATGGGGGTCATCCTGCCAGTTTCCACTTCGTGATACAGATAATAATCCATTTTTCCTTTATAAACATAACTATCATCATGACAAAAAGCTATCTCGGTCGCCAAATGCCATAAAGTCCTGTCCAGATCAAAGTAATTTTTCAATATTGCTTCCCGATTGACCAAGACAGTTGTGTGTAATGCGTGGCATACCTTGGCCAATTAATCCCATGGATTGGATTCTTCAGTGCTCTTAAGTGTGTAGTTTTTCTGATAGAGTACTGTATCTAAGCCTAAAAAATTCAACCCAGCTGTACCATGGTTGACTTGCCTCTGAGTCAGCTCTCCAACTCGTTCCATTGTTGGTAAGGAACCATTGCTTGTAAAACTTTTTGTTCAACTGCTGCACATCGGCATAAAGGCCCCAATACTGGTCATTGAGGTAGAGCAAGGAATAATTGGAACGCGCTGCGGGAATATGGTTCCTGATGAGCTGTTTGCCCATGATTTCATGTATAAAACTTGCATTTTGAAATGCCTTGTTTAAATTGAACGTTTTGTAACCTTCAATATCTTGATTGTCAATTGCATAATCCAAGGTGAGATTGAAAGATTTCTTATCTGAATTTTGAACTTGACTGTAACTTGTTTGACCTTTAAATCAAACGCCAACACTGTCATATTTCACGCCATCAATATACACTGTTGCGGGCAGATCAATTTTATCGATGTTGTAATTGGCCTTCAAAATATTCCGATAATTGACTTGATTGAAAGACATTTTTATGACTCCAATCTAATCATGTTTATAAAAGTCAGTAGGAAGAACCTTACCTATATTCAACCAATGCGCATCATCAAACAATTGCATTTCAATTGGCCATTTTTGTGCCCATGTTTTTGGTAGAGTGTACAACAAGAATGCAACCAAAAAAATGTAGTATTGGTGATTCATTTGTATTGTTCTTAGAGTTTGTGAAATGCACTATTTTGCTTAGTCTACAAAAAACAAATAGTTTAAAAAACACTAATGCATGCGATCACCTCTTGGCTCGATAGTTTCCATTAGATTTTCTTCAAAGTCCAAGAACTGTTGCCATCGACTCATGGCCATTTTTTCGCCAAAATAATGGATAGATAGATCAAGAAACATTCTATAATGCCCCGCCTCAGAAACCATGAATTTATGGTAGAATTGCTTCAAATGCTCGTCTTCCAGATGTAAAGACAGCAATCTGAATCTCTCACAACTTCTAGCTTCAATTAAGGCAAATGTCAGAAGCTTATCCAAAAGACGGTCTTCACGAGATCCTCCTTGGATTTGAAACTTCATGAGTGCATTTACATATTCATCCTTTCTTTGAGGGCCTAATGCGAATCCGCGTTTATCCATTTCAGCCAAAACCAAACGAAAATGACCCCACTCTTCAGTTACCAATGGAGCCAGCTCTTTGACCATCAAAGTTTTATCAGGGTAGGCTTGAATCATGGTAATTCCTGATGTTGCAGCTTTTTGCTCACAATAGGCATGGTCCGTTAAAATTTCCTCTAAGGAAATAGATGCCAAATCAGCCCATCTTGGATCTGTTTTCAATTGAAGTCCAAGCGTTGTTTTGGAATTCTTATTGTCGATTGTTAAAGACATAACATTTGTCGCTTTAGTAAATCCACATTGTAAACTTCATAATCTTCATAACCACTATTCCAATTGATTCTAATTTTATCTAGGTTCTTCTTTCGGATCATATCTTGTATTCCAGCGCCCAAATTAAACTGGGCTCTAAAACTTACACTTGTGCCATTTGAATCCATCAAACCTAGATCGGTTCGATTGTTGACTATTGCAACAGTTTCTCCATCAATGAATTTCAAATTTACCAAAGTGCCACGCTCGAGTCCCTTAAAAATAGCTTGAGCTTGCGAAGATGCGATTTTTACATTCAATGTCAAAAATACGGTACCTCCTGAAGTTGATGACAGGGCAGCTTGAGCTTCAACATATTGCTTTTCTTTCATCAATTTTCTCATCTGTGGCGGAGTGTAAAAAAACAATTCCTCAGGCTCCAAGTCCACCCGTTGTTTACCAGAAAATTCATCTTTTCCTTTAAATTCTAATTCACACGGCAAACTAGGAGGATTGATAAGTGGGTTGGCTGAAGGATCATATGAATCATACTCTGAGGCAAGTTTCAATCGTTTGACAGGTATAGATTTGGTATTTTCAGAGTTTAAGACCACTTCTTCTGATTGAAGCAAAGCGTCTTTCAATTCATTTTCATTCAGGTCAATAGCTTGCAAATCAGGTCTTCGAAATTTTTTCTTATAAGACTCGTATGCCTTTTTTCTTTCATTTGGACCCATATTCAACATATTCTGCAAACTTTCAAGTTGGTCACCATAAACAGATCTTTGACCAGTCACTTCTTTGTTTTGAAATTGATTCCGTTTCAGTTGCTCCTTTAAATTTTTCAGTTTTAGTTTATCCTTTGTTTTTTTTCCTTGTTCGAGTTCATTTTTGAGGAAATTCATTTCTAGCTGTATTTCATCCTGTCTTTTGGCAAGGCTGATGGCATTATCACGGGCCAGTTTGTATTCTTCAGTTACCTGATTGTAAACCAAAAGTTCAGGGCTAAGCTGATCAGGAGCTAATTTGGATTGAAAATCCAACATCAAAGCCAAATCGTCCTCACGCAATGGATCATAAGGACGCTTAGCACCGTTGGGAAAAGCAACTTGATAATTGCCATTTAGGTCGCGTTCCAAAACTTGTGCAGCACAATTTAGATGGAAAATCAAGCCAATAGTTCCAAGGAAGTACTTAATAAAATATTTCATGAAATGAATACTAATTCAATATCAAAGTTATACCGAATTTTAGGAATATCAGCATTTAATGAATATCCTATTGCTTCACAAACTGCACCGTTCCCTTTTGTTCATTCGTTTCAATACTTAACCAATAAACTCCATTGGGCAATTCAGATACCCTTTTCACAGTCAATTGATCACCTAATCCGCTTACTTTCTCTTTCCATTTCATGACATTCTTGCCGCTTACATCTTGAATTGAATATTGAACATCAGCTGATTTGGGTAATGTAAACTTGTAAGATATTGACTCTCTTACAGGATTAGGAAAAACCACAATGTCCAAAGCTTTTTTCTTACTGATTTCAACTGTTGAAACCACATATTGAGAAGTTATGGTATTTGTGATAACAGGCAAATTGAAATCAAAATAGATGGCTGCATTATTGCTTACGATATCAAATACATCCAATCCTAGCAATGTCTTGATGCTAAACTTTACGAAACCGTGGCTCTCTGGTTCATTGCTTGTACTATCAGGTAGATTTATTGCAGAGAATAGCCACTTCAGTTGATTACCTCCAGGAAATGACAAATCATAATCGTGACTCGCTGCTATCATTCGGAATGTTTTAATATCCAGTTCAGGTTGTAACGTATCTCGAAGGATCACAAAAGTTGCAGGATAAGTACCTGTATTTTGAAACCTGATGGTGTATTCCAATTCCACTCCATCATTTAGCTCCTGAGCCGTCAAACCTGTCCGGTTTACATTTTTATCGTTCGGATCGTAACTACCAACCACTGTTTGATCTAAGATATCTTCATTGTTGGCAGGAAATTCATCAATAACTCCGGCATCAGGAATGATGCGAGCTCT
Source organism: Chitinophagales bacterium (assembly GCA_038326165.1). Taxonomy (GTDB): domain Bacteria; phylum Bacteroidota; class Bacteroidia; order Chitinophagales; family Saprospiraceae; genus JAEUUM01. Next base: position 11,058 of record JBBQJT010000036.1, read on the forward strand.
AGGCATTAATTTTGACCCTAAGAGTGCATTAGGAGCAAGCTCTATTTCTGCAAAAACCGAAGTACTTTCAAAAAAGTCTAGATCTCCAGAATCAAAGGTCAGTGTTTTTCCATTAACCATACCGACGTTACTTGTCAATTCAACAATTGAATTACTGGCATCATTGTCAATAAAATCAACAATCACTTGGCCACTTGCAGGCTCAAAGGATTTATTTTTTACATGTACCTGATAATAATTAGGAAATCCAGGTCTTGGAGGACCATATTCAATTAGCGAAACCTCCAAATCAAATTTTGAACTCGTTTTACAATAGTTAAAATCAAATGGACCAAAATCTGTTCCATCCAAATCAGAATAAAACTCATAAAATGGCGGACTAACCACAGCTCCATAAATTTCAAGTGGAACAACTTTATTCAAGCCCAAATTTACAGTTCCAGAGTATTTTCCATTAATTTTCGAATGTGTTACTGGATTCAAATCTTTGGAATAAATGGTAATATTCGGCAAACCTTTCTCCAAAGTATCTTTAATGCCATTGCAATTGGTGTCAAAATAAGTAGTTCCAAAAGCTTTTCCTAGATAAACAGAACTTGAACCATCAACCTGTGAAAATCTAATAAAAGGAGTACTATTTGGCGCAATAATACCCCAATTTACAGCATTACCAACACTTAGGGCAGTTCCATACTCTTTCACAACGTTTGGCAATGCACTCGTTCGTTTAAATAGGGTCTCGTATTTATTGTTTTGCGAATTATCCGAACTAATAAAAAAATTCAAATCTGGAATAGTGGCAGGGGCAATGAACTCAACAGCAACTATATAGTAGTTATTGGGTTCCAAAACAATTCCTTCTTCTAAGGTATTAAAATCAAGCAAGGGCAACGAGAAAATACTGTTATCAAGATCCAAAGATGTGAAATCATAGGATGAAAATGCTACTCTATATCTCTCAATTTCTTCTGCAATACTATTTTGGTTTTCATCCACCCATTTATCTACATAAACTGTAATTCCACCTACATCAGCCAAGCTACTTGCATTAACAACGCCAACATCCACATACTTAACATTCAAGGCTTGATTGTTGTTGGCAACCCAAAATACGTTTCCGATTGTATAATTATTATCATTGAGTGGAGAAAAACCTCCATAGGGACTAAACAAACCATCTTTTGCGTAATGGTTCTCCACTACTTTCCAATCAATGGAGGATGAATTGTTCGTTGGATCCAAGTCTTCCTCAATTGGGCTTATCCAATAATTGGCTTTATAGTTTCCAAGAATATCACTTGGTTGAAAATTATTTGGAAAAATGATTAAGGTGTCTTTGGTATTGTAATTCAAACCATTAACAAATAAACTATCCTGAAATCCAATGGTGTTATCAGGATTAACTACTTCAAAGTGCAGCATGAAATCGCTTGTTGTTCCTCCAAACTTATTAGAAACATAAGCAGCTCCACCCATGGGATACAAGTTATCCTTTTGCCATTGTTTGTAAGGAGCACATGCCACTCCCTTTCCAATTGCGATATCAGGAGCTTTGATTGATATGATCTTGACATCATCGATAATCCAGTAATAATAATTGCCAACCATCCTAAAACGAATTACCAATTGTGATGTATTGCCAACTCCAGGAAGGTAAACCAATCTTTTTTCATTGAGATGAGGGGAATTAGGTCCAAATTTAGTCGGATCTTCAGTTATTGTATTAAATTGGACAGTGGACCAATTTATTCCTCCGTCTACCGAATAATCCAAAAAAGACTCGTTTTTAAAAAAACGTAAAGCTTGATAAAATTCAACTGCAAATCCATTGGGCGAATTTGCGCCGCTCAGATCAATAACTGGTGATGTTAAACTGCCCAATTGTGGCGCAGGACATGGACCGCCTCCGGCATTACCGCCATCGCCACCATTGTCATAATAGTCTGAATCAAAACACATTGCACCGTTACAAAAAGTAAGGGAATTAATAGCGCCGCCACCGGAAGCAAATGCACCAGATGTACAAAAATCTGTATTGCTCCAAGTCCAAAGTGGAAATCCGTTGCAACTGTTGGACTCCGTTGTCCATCCATTCAATCCACCATTAAATGAACCTTCACCATTTTCACCCCATAGAGCGTCCTTTAAACTGGGCTCACTATAAAATGAAGTTATTTCAAAAGTCCCTTGACCAACTTGCCAACTTGCCCCTGGTCCATCTGCCGACCATACTCTAATTAAAAGTTCATTGCCTTCTAAGCCATAACAAGCTTCGTTAAATTCAAAGAAAGCTTCTTCATTAACTGCAAAGTTGTTGCATTGAAGAGGAGCATTATTGGGATCACAAGAATTCACTTTATAAATAGCCAAACCAGCTGCAGGAATACTGCCGTTTTTGACTTTTACATTCAATACTTCACCAGGACTTCCCACAGGAATTGTCATTTTGTACCAAACATCATCCCTGTAGAAATTTGCAGAACATACTGTAGGTCCTATTTGAGAAAGTCCATCAGCTGTCCCGATTGTAGTTCCTGGAATCCAAACTGCAAGTGATTCACTTTCGGCTGGAACAATATTGATTGCTCCTGAACACAGGTCATTGACAGGTTGGCCTATTAAGAACCCCGCGGTTAAAAAACTTAAAAATATTAAGTTAGACAATCTGTAAAAACTTTTCATCAATAATTGGTTTTGTAATATAAAGCTATGTTATTAAAAAACGAGCCTTCTATTTTTCTGCATAAAATGTTATTTCACAACATAAATTACAAGTATTTGATATAATTCTAATGTGACTTTATTATCCATGCAGCATTTTTGATCATCTAGAGATCTTTACTTTTATTGCAGATAGCTGTATATTTGCTGTTCCTTAAGCCGAAATAACACACACAATAAGATTAACCCTTAACTCGTGATCTATGTATCGGTTTTTACTTTCAGTTTTTACTGTTTTATTATCATTTTCCTTTTCACCTGCGCAGGATAATATTCCTCCAGTAGCAGTGTGTAATGCCAAAGAAAATATCAGTTTGAATGGCAATCCTACAAAAGTCTTAGCAAAAACATTTGATGATGGAAGTTGGGATGAAACATGTTTGAGTCATTTTTTGGTAAAGCGTAAGTTCGAACCTGAATCTGCTTTCAAATCATTTATTGAATTTACATGTGCAGATATTGATGCAAGTCCAATCAAAGTCATGCTTCGAGTTGTTGATTGCTCAGGAAACTATAATGATTGTTGGGGAGACGCTTTTATAGAAGATAAGTTAAAACCATTTTTATTATGCCCAGCTGACAAAACGATTAATTGTGATGAGGATCCGACAAAATTATTCGGCACACCTGTTGCAACTGACAATTGTTCTCCGGTAACCATTACTTTTCAAACAATCGATAATACTAATCAGTGTTCACAAGGATTTGTCTCCAGAACATTTCAAGGCAAAGACGCCTCAGGAAATATCGGATTTTGCACACAGAATGTTTATAAAAAACACGTATCTGACTTTTTTGTCCAATTTCCTGCTGATGTAACTTTGACGAGTTGTATCAATCCATCTGAACTACAAAATACGGGAGTTCCAATCTACACAGGCGTTGATTGTGAGCTACTGGCAGTTGAAAAAATCGATCATACATTCACCGTAACTGGTGATGGCTGCTTTTTCATTCAACGCAAATGGAAGATTATATCTTGGTGCAATTATGATAAAATAAACAACCCCAATCCTACAAAATTGGGAATTCCTGCAGGCTTAAGACGTTACAAAGACGACGACGGATTCTTCGAGTACACACAAAACATTCTGGTATTTGAATCCAGCAATCCACAACTAACTTGCAAAGATACCTTGGTCAGTATTTTAGACAATTCTTGTGCCGCCTCATTCAATATAAATAAGCCAGCAGTTATAGACTGTTCAAATAAAATCACCTATCAGTTATCAGGTGACTTGGGCGACAACTACTCTTTGAAAGATGTGCCCCTTGGCATTTATAATATCACGCATGTGGTTCAAGATGGTTGTGGAAATTTCAGTACCTGCTCTGTTAAAATAAGCGTATTTGACAAAAAGAAGCCAACACCAATCTGCTATAATGGATTAAGTGCGCCTACTATGCCTGTTCAGAAAAAAGTAACTATTTGGGCTAATGATTGGGAAACAGGCTCAAGTTATGACAATTGTTGTCCTTTGAATCAAATGATCCATAGAATTGAAAAAACCAAAAACAGCAATGGTGTAACGGTGCCTGATAGTACTTCCGTTACATTTGATTGTACTGAAATAGGACAGCAAGCCGTAAGGGTTTGGTTAGGAGATTGCGGTTTTGATGTAAATAATGACGGCAAAATCAGCGAGGGCGAAAGAAACTGGGATTTCTGCGAAACCTTTATCAACATCAGTGACAATGATATGGTTTGTGCACCACAAGATTCAATTTTCAATGTCACTTTCTCAATTGTTGAAGCTTCAGGAACCCCAGTGCAAGGCATCGATCTGTCAGGAAAACTATTTAACAGCACATCAGATATTAATGGAGTGGTAAACGCTTCTCTTGACTCAATTGCCAAAGCTCAATTACTGAATATTTCAGCGCCTCTTAATAAAAAAAGTAAAGTTTCAGTTGCAGATTTATTGGTTATCAAGGATCATATTTTGGGCGTAAAATTCCTCACTGATTCCTTGAAGATAATAGCAGCAGATGTTGACAACAATCAGCTTATTACCGTTGCAGATTTATTGGGTATAGTAAAGTTTATACTTAGCCAAGTCAGTTCTCCTTCCTTACTCGGAAAATATACCTTCTTGAAGCCAGTCATTTCAACTATCGATTCAAATAGCACTCAAATTAACTATTTGCATCTTGGTCATCAATTTGATTTCAGTCCTAAGAAATTTAATGTCAATGATACAACTCGTTTGATTTGTCTTGAAATGGGTGACGTAGGATTTACCAATAATCTAATGGCCAACTCAAGCAATGAAGCAAGATCAGTACTTCCAATTGAACTTAGAAAAACCGAAAATGGTCAATTTGAACTTGTTTATGTAGGTGAACAAACCGTTTCGGGCGCATATATAGAAGCAACGGGAATTCAAGATCTTATTTCATTAAATCCAGACCAAGAGTTCACATATAAAACAACAAATTCTATCCGATGGATAGCCACCCATGATCTACTGCCAGGAGCGGTACTTTTAAAGATTGAAGCGTTAAATAATTTATCAGACAAAAACTTTGATGGATATTTGGTTACAAAAGATCTTGAACATCATAATATTCAAATCAAGAACACAGAACTCAACAACATAAGCGTATCCGATTTCATGCCAAACCCTAGCGATGGTTATACACAATTGACTATAAACCTACCCGAGGCATCAAATATGAGTGTAAGTTTATTTACATCTGAAGGAAAGTTGGTCAGAACGCCTGTTGTGGAACAAAATTTTTCCGCAGGCACACATATTATTCAGTTGAAGGAAAAGTTAATTTCAGGCCCGTATATTGCAGTTATAAAAACCAATTTCGGAGAAGAAATAAGGAAAATCATAATCAAACAATAGCCATCAGATGCTGATTGTCGAATCAGTAAATGATTAAAATTGTGGACCAAGATATTAGGGCTGAGATTGATCTTTTTGTTATTTTGGTATAAAATTCTTTTGTATGAAAATTTCAATTGCTTTATTTTTTCTGTCGTTTGGCTGGTTTTCAATGATAACAAGTATTGATGCACAAAAAAAAAACTGATTGGATATTAATACATTTGGCCCACCCACTTGTAAAGATACCCAATACACTTTATTACCAACGGCGTCAAATATTTCATTTACAATTGTCAAGCCTACTTTGAATTCCTGCACGGGTAATGCCGATTTTCAATTGAGTGGCGACTTAGGTTCAAATTATATCCAAACCAATATACCAACTGGTATATATCAAGTGACCCACACCATCACAGATACTTGTGGCGAAAAATACACTTGTAATTCAGCCATTATTATAAAAGATGTAAACAAACCCCAATTGTTATCCGTTATACCCAGGTGCTTTATACAACAATCAAAAACAATTGTTTCTTAATAAATACACCTATAAAAATGGCAAGGCTACAGACAACAACTCATACAAATCAGAACTAATCTATCGTGTCGAAAAACAACATTCGGTTGACATTTTGATTCCATTGACAGATTCAATTACTTTTGAGTGCTCGGAAATAAACGGAAATTTATATCCAATCAGAATATGGGTTGGTGATAAGGGTCTTGATATCAATGAAGATGGAACCATTGACGATACAGAGCGCAATTGGGACTATTGGGATTCTCAAGTGCAGTTATTGGACTATGACGCGGTATGTGGACAGTACATAGAATTCCCCTTTTCATTTTTAACTTTCAAACTGAAAGACACTTATGGAAAGCCTATTTCAGGAATAACTCTAAAAAATCAACATAGTCAGGACACGACTGATGCTTTTGGATTTGCAAATTTGATCATTGTACCATACTTCAAGGAGACAGTAAATATCTTAACACCAAAACAAATGCCAAGCATGCTTACAGTTGCCGATTTGGTGCTTATCAGAGATCATTTTTTAGGAAAGGCACCCTTGGCTAGTCAAATAAAACAATATTCTGCAGATGTAGATAATTCTGCTACCGTTTCGGTTACAGATTTAAAAAAGATATTGAAAGTTATACTCGGAATTAATACGCCTGAAAATGACTTTGAAAAAGGTAAATACAAATATATCTTTCCTTATGAAACCAATCCTGATTCTTTCATTAGCCAAATAGCTGGTCCTTTTCAAGTATTTTGGTCATTTGCAAGCGTTAGTAATAGCATTTTGTTTAACAATCCTTACATTTCTTATGACACACTCAACATGATATTACTTGAAATTGGAGATGTGATCTATGCGGGAACTGGTTTTGCAACAGGCCCAAATGAAACAAGAACAAAACTTCCTGTGGTATTTGAACAGATTGAATCTGGCAAATATGCAGCAGTTTACCGAGGGGAAGAAGATAAATCAGCGGGGTTCATATTTGCCAAGACTCAACCCGTGGAGATCCTGACAGCCAACGCTTCAATTGAATATGTGAATCAGTCAAATTCCGAAACCCGATTAGTCTTCAGTGAATCAATCCATCCAGGTGATGTACTCTTCACCTTAGAAAGCCCCTACACACCAGGTCCGAAAAATTACAAAGGAAACTTTGTCTCAGAGGAATACACTGAATCGGAAGTTTCATGGACAGTTCAAATAACTCAAAAGACAACATTTATACAATTGAATCCAAATCCAAGCAAAGGTCAGACAACATTGACCATCAATTTGCCAAATGATTCTAAACTTGGAATAAGCTTATATTCCTCTAATGGAAAGCTGGTGAGCACGCCAGTGGCTGAGAATGAGTTCTCAAAAGGAACCCACATTATTCAACTGACCGAAAAACTTGCAGCTGGTTCATATATTGTTAAAATAAAAACAGATTTTGGGCAAGAGACTAAAAAATTGATTATTACAAACTAAGATTGTTTTGGAAGAATTTGAACAAAACCATATATATTTCCATTGATTTGATTTTTGATTCAATGATGAAATCTATTTGCCTGAAATATGGATAATTTGTATTCTTAGACCCGAACCATGTGTAAGATAATCTCATTTCCTCCGTCATTCATCCGGATAATCAAGGTGTTTAGTGCGATTTTTATAATTTCCACCTTTCTCGATGCAGATGGATCTGTGTCATCAGGTTGCGTAAGCAAAAATTCTTTATGAATCGTGTATTTTCCTTCTTCCTTGTATAGACTTGGATTTACAAACTCGTAATCTCCATTAATTTCAAAAGACATGGTAACTTTTGACCAGTCAGTCTTGATAGGATTTCCATTCTCGGTCAGGATATAACCTTTCCAATCGCCCAATATCATTACCCTTTGGACAGAATTCGTAAAAAAAAGAATAAAGCAAAATGCAATAAATGCCGAAGCGCCTAAAACATACCGCCAGTATTTTACTGACCAATAATAGATCAATCTTGAATATGAATTATCTAATAGCACAACTCAAAGGTAAGAAAAAATGATCTTTAAGGCTTCCATCTATTTCATGGAGAATATAAATCACCCTACCTTTGCGATCCACAATGGTAAAGATAAGAGATATAGAGTTGGGTGAATTCCCTTTGCTACTTGCACCAATGGAAGATGTTAGCGATCCTCCCTTTCGCAAACTATGCAAGCAATTTGGTGCAGACATGATGTACACTGAGTTTATCAGTGCTGACGGATTGGTGCATGACGCCGATAAAAGTTTTCAAAAACTGGATATATTCGATTACGAAAGACCAATAGGAATCCAATATTTTGGAGGGCATCTTGAAAACATGATTGCAGCGGCCCATATCGTAGAGCAAGCCAATCCTGATGTGATAGACATCAACTATGGTTGCCCAGTAGCCAAAGTAGCATGCAGAATGGCAGGGGCCGGTCTGTTGCAGGATATTCCAAAAATGATAACACTTACACAGGCAGTGGTAAAAAGTACCAATAAGCCGGTTACCGTAAAAACCAGGTTGGGTTGGGATGAACAATCCATTAATATTGTTGAAGTAGCTGAAAGACTGCAGGACATAGGCATTGCCGCTTTGACAATACACGGTCGTACTAGAAAACAAATGTATAAAGGTGAGGCAAATTGGGAACATATTTCAGCGGTCAAAAACAACCAAAGAATGCATATTCCCATTTTTGGAAATGGGGATATCGACTCTCCTGAAAAAGCAGTTCTCTACAAAAACAGATATGACGTTGACGGTATGATGATAGGGCGTGCATCTATTGGCTACCCTTGGATATTCAATGAAATCAAGGCATTGATGTTTGAAAACCGAATAGCTGAAAAGCCAGATATTGGTATGCGTGTAAGTGCTGCCAAGTCACATTTATTAGACGCCATCGCTTGGAAAGGCGAAAAACTTGGAATTCTTGAAACACGTCGTCACTACACAAATTATTTCAAAGGCCTGCCTGACATCAAAATCTTTCGTAGCAGACTTGTAGTTGAAGACAACAAAGAAACATTACTTGCCATACTAGATGAAATATCGGAAACTTACTCCGAATATGCCAATTTTATCTAATCAGAAATAATAATATTGAAACCCGAAATCTTAACCGCAGACGCAGAATTGCTCAAGAAAATAGCAAAAGTAGCACAGGATCATAATACCCTTTGCTATGTGATTGGTGGGTTTGTTCGTGATCAACTTTTGAATAGACCTTCCAAAGACATTGACATTGTGACTGTAGGTGACGGAATTATCTTTGCTGAGGCAGTTGCAAAATATCTTAACAGAACCGAACATTTGGTTACTTATGGCAGATATGGTACAGCTATGTTGAAATTGGATGGGCATGAAATAGAATTCGTAGGTGCTCGAAAAGAATCATACACGACAGATTCCAGAAATCCTCATGTATTACCGGGCACTATCGAGGAAGACCAATTGAGAAGAGACTTTACCATTAACGCAATGGCTATTAGTCTCAATGCACATGATTATGGTGAATTGATTGATCCTTTTAATGGAGTAGATGATCTCAGCAACCAAATCATTCGAACTCCGACCGATCCGGATACAACTTTCAGTGACGATCCTCTTAGAATGATACGGGCAATCAGGTTTGCAACACAATTGGGTTTTTCAATTGAAGAAAGCACGTTCAATTCAATTAAATCGAAAGCCCACAGGATTGATATCATCTCAAAAGAAAGGATACTTGTTGAGCTTAACAAAATTCTCATGTCAATGGAGCCTTCAGTTGGCTTTCATCTATTGATGAACTCCAAACTGCTTCATTTAATACTTCCTGAAGTGTACGACTTGAAAGGTGCAGAATACATAGACGGGGTTGGGCACAAAGACAATTTTTATCACACGCTTGAAGTTGTGGACAATGTTCGACGCAAATCATCAAATTTATGGCTATTGTGGGCAGCATTATTACATGATATCGGTAAACCTCCCACGAAGAAATTCCACAAAGAATTAGGATGGACATTTCACGGGCATGAAAATGTTGGTGCAAAAATGGTTTACAAGTTATTTACACGAATGAAAATGCCATTGGACCATAAGCTAAAGTATGTTCAAAAGTTGGTAGCATTGCACTTGAGGCCAATTTCATTGACGAAAGAAAATATTTCAGATGCAGCAATCCGCCGTTTGCTTTTTGATGCTGGTGAAGAAATAGACGATTTGATGGTACTTTGTTCAGCAGATATCACCTCAAAAAATGCAAGTAAAAAAGCAAAATACCTTGCCAATTACGAGATTGTAAAACAGCTGATGGATCAAGTTGAAGAAAAAGATCGTCTCAGAAATTGGCAACCTCCAATAACAGGTGAAATAATAATGAGCAGTTTCAACATAAAACCTTGCAAAGAAGTGGGCATTATCAAAACTTCCATCAGAGAAGCAATTCTGGATGGCATAATAGAAAATGAATATAGTAATGCCTTTAATTTTATGATTATTGAAGGCAAAAAACTCGGTTTAACAGCGATTGAAAATCCCAGTCACAAGACAACTGATACTAAATAAAGTGAAACAAGCTTAATCAAATAGCTTTTTATAGGAGTCACTTTCGCCTTCAGTTCTCTCTTCTTTTATTACTTCAGGATTTGAAGAGTTTAGGTCCAAAGAGTTTGATGACTTACTGGGCATCAATAAAAGTTGACTTTGTGATTCCCACTTTTCAAGCATTTTCATCCCTTCTTCTTCAAAAACCCCATTTTGTAAATCTACACTGTCCATAAATCCAGATGACATTTCCATAAAACGTTCCATTTCGCCAACTTTATTGGCAACATCATCAGCAATAGCTTCAACAGCCATATCGAACATAGCTTTTTTGTCCTTGTCACCACCGATAACATTCATCGCTGAGGACATTGCAGAATGGCCGGCTTTCATCATTGCACGTTCTTGTTCCTTTACTATTACTTGATCCTTGGTATCCTCAAGCAATACTTCGCTATTCTCGCGCATCTTTAGTAATATTTTATAAAGGATATCCATTTTACCAAGCAGATTCTTATATTTTTCATTTGAATCCTGCAACCTCGCTGCTTGTCTGGTAGAAAGAATCATTTGTTTCTCGTTACCCTGTTTATTAGCAGCTTGTGCCAACTTCAGTTCGTCCTCAATTTTACTTGTATTCTCATTCAAGATGGTTTTTAACTTTTGAATTTGCCCCTTAAGACCACCCATTTGATTATCCATTTTGCCCAGACTATCCTGCAAATTATCGATATACGACTTTAGGATACCAATTGGATCAATATTGACAAAAATACCCGTAATCCAACGCATGATGCTTTTGTAGCCATACCATACAAGGTTGCGCATTCTTGGATCTACAACCATATAAATTAATGCCGCCAGAGCTACCGCTAAAATCCCTAAATACAGCATATTTGACGCAATATTCACCAAATAAGGCAAAGCTTTGTACAATAGATAGCCTCCGCCTAGGAGTATTCCACCTAAAAAAAGTGAACCTGTAAGACCTTCAGGTCGTTGCCAAAAAGACTTGGGCTTGAATTCTGGATTCGGAATATTTGCCATTTTTGTTAGTTGTTTGAATAAAATGAATACATTAGATTGAACAAAGTTAAACTCTGACATGAAATAATTACAAATTATCTTGTATTCTGTCAGTTACAATCCTGATAGATTATATCAACTTCGTTAATCTATCGTTAAAATAACAATCCGTACTATAATTTTAGTAACTTAGTCCGTCTTTTAGATATTAATATAAAAAATCAAAAACATGAAAAATTTGGTGGCGTTATTCGTTGCGTTAGTTTTCTGCAATTTCGCAAACGCCCAGAATCGTATATTCACAAAACAAGCAAATGTAAAATTCAATGCAACGTCCTCGGCTGAAAAGATTGAAGCTGGTAATAATTCTGGAACTTGTGTTGTGGATATGACTTCAGGAAACATTGAATCAGCTGTCCTAATCAAAGGATTCAAATTTGCTAAAGCCTTGATGCAGGAACATTTCAATGAAAACTATATGGAATCTGACAAATTTCCGAAGAGTATTTTCAAAGGAAAAATTGACAATATCATGAGTGTAAATTTTGATAAAGATGGAACATACAATACGAAAGCTATGGGAAAATTAACTGTTCACGGTGTCACTAAAGATGTTGTTGCTCCAGTTACTTTCACGATAAAAGGCGGAAAAATACAAAGCGAAACAAACTTCAACGTAGTTCTGAGTGACTACGGAATAGATATACCCAAATTGGTAAGTGACAAAGTTGCAAAGACAGCTAAAATATCTGTTGAAGCAATGTTGCAACCAATGAAATAGATTAAAATCTATCAAAATACAAAAAATGGGCTTACTGATGGAGGCCCCTTTTGTTTTATAAAATTTCTATATATAACAATTTTCAGTACCAGCATTAAAAGCCAAAAAAAAGACTTAACCAGTGAACTGATTAAGTCTTTGTGTGGAGCTGGAGGGATTCGAATACCGACGAATGCTTTGCATTGTAGGTATCCTGACTCTCCGATCTAATCGGAATTGTCAGGACCCTCGTGTTTTCTTGCATATTTAGATATAAACTGATCCAATCTCTTCTTCGTCAAGTTCTTTAACCCAAAATCCGCTAATGCGGATTTCGCCCTTTGGGTCGACGAAAATCTTTGATTTTGTCGAGGTTAAACCCAGACAAATTTTGGCAACAACCAAAAATTTCGTCGATTCAGCGTCTAACGCTGAATTTGGGTTTAACTTCCTCTCCAATTGGACCGCCTCCGATCTTGTTTCTTTGTGAATACTTATTGCTAATTCCCAAGGCATATACTTGCTCGTGTAGCTTTCATATCCATTATTGTGGCGTAATATGCGGGCTGCAACATCTTCTGTTTGTCCAACATAATACCCCTGCTTGATTTGGGAATAAATTACATAAACATAGTACATAAGGCTTTAATTTAAAAAAAGACTTAACCAGTGAACTGATTAAGTCTTTGTGTGGAGCTGGAGGGATTCGAACCCTCGTCCAGAGCAAGTACCTGAGAGCTTTCTTCATGCTTAGCCGAATTTCGTGTTGTCGGGATTAGAATGAGTAGTTCGACAAACTCGTATCTGATCCGTAGGTGATGAGTTTCGCCAAAAGTTCCCACCAATGCTTTTGACTATCCTGCGGGTATTATGTGCAGTGTACTGTGTAGCAGAAATCAAGTACAGGCACAATGGCGTTTAGTTCCTAGAACTAAGCAGCCATGGCGTAGGTATTCTCGCCATTTGAAAAAGGTGTTGACAATCATTTGTTAACGGAGTGAATTATCATGCTCCGGCATGCTTACCAACCGATTTCCCTTACCTGTCGATTCCGGTCAGCCCCATATTCTGATACTAAACCTTTTCATTGCTAAAAAAGTTCCTTAACCATTAAATTTATTCTGAACTTTTATAAATCATTAACTCTAAGGAGCCTTCCAATTCCTCTGCTTCAAATATAACCCTATATTTGCCAGCTTCAAACTCCAATTCGCTTTTGGCTGCACCTTCCATTTTGTTAGAAGATATTACTCTGCCGTCCTTGCCAACGATAGTCATTGTCAGTTTGCCTTTAAGCGGTCTGATGGTACTTTCGATGATCATTTTACCACCAGTACAGTCTAATTCATAATTATAGATTTTACTAAGAGGCTGGGAATGGCTTAGGCTCAAAAACAATTGATCAATATCCATTTCAACATTTACTGGATCATTTGTTGATTCAATTTTATCAAAATCTATAACTTGGGCACTTGAGTTATTAATTGATGTGAAATAAAAGGCAATGGCCAAAAAGCAATGGATATAGTATTTCATGATAAAGAACAATTATGTTGAAACAAATATAGTAAAGATTAATTTCATGAAAGTCCTTAATATCTAAATTGGCATGATATTTTTGCAGTTCATTTGCTAAATCACATCATGCAAAAAACGATTGGCCTAATTAAAGAAGGCAAAATACCAGCTGACTCGAGGGTTGCTTTTACTCCAAGTCAGATTGCCGAATTACTCCAATTGGGTTGGGACATCAAAATTGAATCTTCTAAGAAAAGATGTTATACCGATCAAGAATATGCTTCAATTGGTGCACAGGTACTAGAAGATGTAAGTCAACAAGATATATTGATAGGCATCAAAGAGGTGCCAAAAGATAAATTGGTAAACGGAAAAACATATTTTTTCTTTTCCCACACCATTAAAGAACAAGAACACAACCGGTCCCTTCTCCAAACCATACTGACCAAGAAGATTACACTAATTGATTATGAAGTTTTGACTGAAAGCAATGGTGAAAGATTGATTGCTTTCGGCAATTGGGCTGGCATGGTTGGTGCACACAATGCACTTTGGACCTATGGTAAACGTACAAATGCTTTTAGTTTGCCCAGACTTAAAGATCTTGAGCATTATTCTGATGTTTTAAGCTTTTACAAAAACACGAACTTACCTCCTATTAAAATTGTCTTAACTGGTAAAGGTCGAGTTGCTTCAGGTGCAAAGCAGGTATTAGATGATATGCAAATTAAGCAAGTCACTCCAGATGAATATTTGACAAAAGAGTTTGTGTATCCTGTTTATACCCAATTGGATTGTCTTGATTATGTCTTAAAAAAGGATGGGACAAGTTTTGAAAAAAAGGAATATTATCAATTTCCTGAACGATTTGATATGGCTTTCATGAAATATTTGAAAATTTCCGATATCATGATCAATGGAATATTTTGGAATGACAAATCACCAGCATTTTTCTCAGCATCGGAACTCAGCCAAACAAGATTAAAGTTAAGTGTTATAGCGGATGTGACATGTGATATTGCGCCAAATTCTTCAATTCCTTGTACGCTCAGAGCCACAACCATTGACAATCCTGTTTTTGGTTACCACATTCATCGAATGGAAGAGGTAGATCCGCATCAAAAAGATGTGATTGACATCATGTCTATCGATAATTTACCAAACGAACTGCCAAGAGATGCCTCTGAAAGTTTTGGCAAAGCCTTTATTAAATATATTCTTCCTGAGCTTTCAAAATCAGATAGTGATATACTTAAAAGGGGAACAATTGCCTCAAATGGCAGTTTAACTACAAATTTTGAATACCTTTCAAATTATGTTGCTGGCGTCAAAAGCCACTAATCTAAAAAAAGAATAATTAAGTTTCTTCAATCATACCCTAGGTTCTTATAGTGGAATTAACTTTGTGTCAAATTTCACAACACAAACATGCTCAGTACACACAATATAGGCCTACAATATGGGAAAAGAGTTCTTTTTGATGAAGTCAGCCTTAATTTTACTACAGGAAATTGCTACGGCGTAATTGGTGCTAATGGTGCTGGTAAGTCCACTTTTGTAAAAATCCTATCTGGAGAAATTGATCCGACACGCGGTTCTGTTTCACTTGAACCTGGTAATCGTATGGCGGTTCTCAAACAGAATCATTTTGCTTACGACGATTTTGATGTATTAACCACCGTGATGATGGGCTTTGAGGAACTTTACCAAATTAACGAACAAAAAAACGCTATCTATATGAATCCTGATGCCACTGAGGCTGATGGAATGCTGGCAGCAGAATTGGAATCTAGGTATGGCGAAATGGGAGGATGGACAGCTGAAAGTGACGCCGCTGAGTTGTTGTGCAACCTAGGAATTGATGTTGAATTTCACTACCAAAAACTTGCATCCCTTTCTGGTCCACAAAAAATAAAGGTATTATTGGCTCAAGCACTTTTTGGAAACCCCGATTTCCTATTGCTTGATGAGCCTACCAACGATTTAGATACTGAAACTATAATGTGGTTGAGCGATTTCTTGGCTGATTATAAAAATTGTGTTATTGTGGTATCCCACGACAGACACTTTTTGGATATGGTTTGTACTCACGTAGTTGACATTGACTTCCAAAAGGTCAGAATTTACTCTGGAAACTATAGCTTTTGGTACTTATCAAGTCAATTGGCTTTGAAACAAATGCAAGATAAGAATGCAAAAATTGATAAAAAGCGACAGGAAATGCAAGAGTTCATTGCTCGATTCTCTGCAAACGCATCCAAATCAAAACAAGCAACTTCAAGAAAGAAAGCATTAGACAAATTAAATCTTGATGATATTCAACCATCTAGCAGAAAATATCCATTTATTTTCTTCAAATCAGAACGTGAACCTGGTAATGAACTTTTCAGATGCAACAACCTTGGAAAAAGAAAGCCTAACGGGGATTGGTACTTCAGAAATGTAAACATTCAATTCAACAAAGGTGAAAAGGCGGGCCTTATTAGTCGAGATCCTTTGATAGCAACAACATTTTACCAAGTAATTTCAGGAAACGAACCAGCTGATGAAGGGAATATTGAATTTGGACAAACTATTACGTTTGAATATCTTCCCTTAGAAAATACAGAATATTTTAGTGGTGATCAAGATATTGATTTGATAAACTGGTTGCGACAATACTCTAAAGAAAAAGATGAACAATTTATACGTGGATTTTTGGGTAAAATGTTGTTTTCCGGAGAAGAGGTTTACAAGAAAGTTGGCGTCTTATCAGGAGGTGAGAAAGTGAGATGTATGTTGTCTAAAATGATGTTGGCTGGACCTAACTTTCTTATTATTGATGAACCTACCAATCACCTTGACTTGGAATCAATTACTACATTCAACAATGCTTTGACCAATTTTTCTTCAAGCCTTTTTATAAGTTCTCATGACCAAGAGTTTATGAATACAGTGGCAAATAGAATTCTTGAGTTTACACCCAATGGCATGATTGATAGATTAATGACATACGATGAATACTTTCAATCGGCAGAAATTAAAGAAATTAGAAACAGCAAATATGAAGGCATGACAATGACATAATTTGACTTTTTGTTTAAAAGGCTGCAACTTTGGGGCCTAAACTTAATCCTCCGTATCTTAGATAACCATGAACCATATCTTCATTGCTTTTTTATTTTTTACCCTTTGTACCTGTGAGAAATCTAGTGCTCAATTAAGTATTCCTTTTGAGCCCCAACCAATTCAGCTCAATTCGTTTTCTGAATCAAAAATAGTGATTTCGAAGCCCGATATTCAAAAAGCAAAGGATGAAGACGCAAAGTCAGATAAATTACGTGTTGGTTTACCAATATTTGTAGATATTGATCCTCTTTATAACGGTAAATGGCATAAAACGAATGGCACGAAGCAAATTTGGACCCTTCCAATTCACGTTCCTGATGCCTCAGGGCTTTCCTTTTGTTTTGACAATTGGGAACTTCCCATTGGAGCGAGGTTTTTCGTTCTTACTAAAGACGGAAAAAAAATTGCTGGTGCTTATACGAATAACAACAACAACAAGAATAAAAGCTTCACAATATCTCCTGTTCGAGGAGAAGAGGTAATTCTTCAACTTGAATTGCCCAGTCTTGTAAAGCCCAAAAATTTATTTCACCTCAATAAGATTTACTATATCTACGAAAAAGATAACGCTACTCAATTGCTTCAGAATCCAAATGATCCAGGATTTCTTGCTTCCTTATCATGTCAAATCAATGTAAATTGCCCAGAAGGGAATCCAGTCAAAAAGCAAAAAGATGGAGTAGTCCGAATTTTATTTACTGGTCAAACAGGTATGTTTTTCTGCTCGGGCAGCCTTATGAATAATACAGCCAAAGACAGTACTCCTTATATCCTAACTGGATACCATTGTGAATTTGGCATTATTCCACTCTACGAGAATTTTATTTTTTACTTTGGATGGGAGGCTCCTGAATGTGGTCAACCCATCATTGAACCAGGTTATAAAACACTAACTGGATGCACTTTAGTAGCCCACCGAGAACAAAGTGATTTTACGTTATTGAAGTTGAATAATAACATTCCTTCTACCTATCCAGTTTGCTACAATGGATGGAACAAGTCCTTGACCAAGAATCCACAAAAAGGAATTATGGTTCATCATCCGATGGGCGATATGAAAAAAGTTAGCATTGATAATGTTCCTGCAGTAATCTGGAACAATTCTGTCAATTGGAGCAATGGAATAACTACCCCTGCACAAAACCATTTCAGAGTAGGCTTTGATAAAGGAACTTCTGAAGCAGGAAGCAGCGGAGCGCCATTATTTGATGAAAATAGTCGAGTAGTTGGCCAATTGAACGGCGGTTCTGCTAATTGTCAATTCTCCACTTTATTTATTGGCCGGCTAGCGAAGTCTTGGAATGATGGGGCAACCCCAGAAACTCGACTTAAGGATTGGCTTGATCCATTGAACCTTGGGAAAGATACCATTGGAAGTATCTCCGTGCAAGGAAGCCCTTCTGTAACACTATCGGGTAGAATTACCAATTCAAAAGAAAGTCCGTTATTTGGAGTCGTTGTAAGCTTATCTGGTCCCAATCCTCAAGTAGTTCAAACCGATAGCAATGGTAAATACACGTTTTATAACGTTGAGTCAAATCTACCACTTACGATTACGCCAATATATAATACCTTCCCCATGGATGGGGTTTCTGCAACAGATCTTTTAATTGTCAACCGTTTCATTTTAGGCCAAAAAGCTTTAGGTAACCGTCAAAAAGTAGCTGCTGATGTCACCCAAAATAATTTCATAAGTGCACCAGACCTTCTGGAAATCAATAGAATGATCCTTGGCAAACAATTTCAATGGCCCAACAATACCAATTGGATGATGATAACCCCAAATTTTATTTATCCCAATGGACCGGGCTCCAAAATATTCAGAAGTCTTACTACTTCAGTTGATGTTTTGAATCTTGATTTTGTTGCCGTTAAAATAGGAGACGTCACTGGCACTATTGATTAGCAATGTCAATATCTCCCATCGCTTACAAAAGGAAGCTTATCCATCCATTCTACTTCTAAACTGGGAAAACCAAAATCCAATACTACTTTGCCTTTCATGTGGTAAATCCCTTTCCCTTTAAATGGATACTTCCGCAATGATGGGGGAAAATGAACCGTATCAAAAAAAAGCCCATTGCCATCTACCCACGTCCCAAAGTACATCAACTCTCCTTTGATCGTTGTAACCGGTTTATTAGTAACATGATAGCCAGTCATGCTTATCCGTTTGCCTTCATATTTCATGATATCCAAAGCAGGTACAGCAATGGGAAGCTTGCCAACGACCAAGTCAAATGGTGAACAAAGCGAAAAACCCAACAATTCTATTTCATCAAATGCTTGATCAAAGTCACCCTCCAAAAGTACTGGCAGGGTAAATGACTCATGCTCATCTTTGAATAAATGGATACCTTCACTGACTTTTGAGGCAGGATTGTAAACAGCATTCTTCTCCCACATGAGTTCATATTTACTTTGTCCTGTAAACCTAAAAGCACCAATACGGATGAGTAAATCCAATTGATCAGAGGCGAGGTCAATCCTTCCAGTAAAATCTGCCAAACTTTTGAAAGCGCCCCCATGATCGCGCTCTTCCTCTATTATTTGCGACAGTTTTGCCTCCATCCCAGATAAATGTACAAATCCCAGATACACATCAATTCCATATATACAAGTGAGGCGTCGGCTGAAATTAATGCAGGGAGGGTGAATCCGTGCGCCTCTCATACGAGCTTCATGCACATAAAGCTCTGTACTATAAAATCCGCCAAAATTATTGATCACACCCACCATAAACTCCAGTGGATAATAAGTTTTAAGATAAAGACTCTGGAACGATTCGGCTGCATAACTGGCAGAATGTGCCTTACAGAAAGAATAACCGCTAAAACTTTCTACTTGTCGCCATACTTCTTGTGACAGTTCATCAGAATAACCCCGTTGCTTGCAGTTATTGAAGAATTTTGCCATAAGTCGATCAAAAGTGTCCGATTGTTTCTTCTTCCCACTCATTATCCGGCGCAACACATCTGATTCATCAAGATCAAGACCAGCAAAATGATGTACAATTTTCATCACATCTTCCTGATATACCATCACACCATAAGTCTCACCCAAATGTTCTTGAAACACAGGGTGTATGTATTCAAAGGAATGCGGATGATGAAATCTATGAATGTACTCCCTCATCATACCAGATTTAGCTACTCCAGGTCTAATAATGGAACTCGCAGCTACCAAATGAATATAATCATCGCATTTTATTTTTGAAAGTAAGCCACGCATAGCTGGAGATTCAATATAAAAGCATCCAATACATTGTCCCGAACGCAACTGCTCGCGCACTCGAGGATCGTTCTTGATACGAGGAATATCATGAATATCTACACTTTCATTTCGATTCTGCCTCACCAGATCCACAGCATCCTTAATATGTCCCAAGCCCCGTTGACTCAATATATCAAACTTATGAAAATGAAGATCTTCCGCTCCATACATGTCGAAATGTGTGATAGGAAAGCCTTTAGGCATCATTTGTAAAGCAGTATGATAAAACATAGGCCGCTCGCTAATAATGATTCCTCCTGCATGAATGGATAAATAATTGGGAAATCCCTCTAACAATTTTCCATACTTAAAGATGGCATCAGCCAAGGGATGATGTCTGTCACGCGCCTTAGGCTCATTAATAATTAAGTCAATATCAGCTTTTGGTAATCCTGCAACTTTGCCCAGCTCTCTAACAATAGAGCGTCCTTTGAAAGTATTGTATGTGGCTAGTAGAGCAGTATGCTCCTTACCATATCGCTTAAAAATATAGTCCGTTACATCATCCCTATCCGACCAAGAAAAATCGATATCAAAATCAGGAGGTGAAGTTCTGTATGGATTGATGAATCGCTCAAAATACAAATCCAATTCTATGGGATCAACATCCGTAATGTATAAGCAATAAGCAACCAGAGAATTGGCACCACTCCCTCTTCCTACATGATGATAACCCACCGACTGGCCATAGCGAATAATATCCCATGTAATCAGGAAATACGGTGCAAACCCCAGCTTGTCAATTACTTTCAATTCACGTTGAATCCGTTCCACTGCATTGCCCAATTGCTTTCCGCTGTATCGCCGAACAACACCATTGTTGGTAAGCTTGTGAAGAAGGCGCATATCGCCATCAGCAGATCCTGTGAAACTATTGCGGTTATTGGCATTATTAGATGGCATCTCAATACTGCAACTATCCAACAAAGCTTGGGTATTTTCAACAATTTTAGGGTATGCTTCATAAAATTTCAGCAAGGATGTTAGATCATAAAATAACTCTGTCGGTGCTGCCATATCTTCAGGGACCAATCTGCTTAAAACTGTATTCCCTTCAATAGCACGCAATAATTTATGAACGCGATATCCCTCCTTATCAGCAAAAGTAACTGGACTAAAAACTACCATGCGATCAATGTGCCGCTTCCATTTGGCATGAAATACTTTATTGACCATCTCAGGTCTAATTCCGATAAACTCATTGGGCTTAAAATGTGCCACTTCTTTAGGTAGTGGTGTCTGGTAGATAATGTAAACATCCTCCATCCAAGGCGGGACCAAGGGCAATGACTTATCCTCCATAGAATGCATACTCAAAAACCGACACAATTGACTGAATCCCTCTGCATTTCGGGCTATTCCTGTATACAGAAACTTACTTCCATTCCTGAATTCAATACCCAGTAAGGGACGGATACCATGCGCTTGACATTGACTGATAAACTCAAAACTAACTGAGGTATTATTGATATCTGTCAATACCATTACATCTATCCCTTTTGCAAATGCCATTGCTGCTAATTGTGCCGGAGATAAAGTTCCGTACCTCAAACTAAAATAACTGTGAACACTCAAATACATGTGCTAAAAACTTAAAATGATTACCCTTTAGATAAAATACTAAAAACTCCTCCGTCACCTACACACATAGGCAAGTCCTTGATGAAAGCAGAGCCACTCCCGTCCTTTCAATCCTAAAATCATTCAGGGTTCCAATACTGCCTCCAATGATACTATGCCTTACATGACGATGCCCTTTTGATAGCGTCAGAACCAAATCTATTGCGGATACGATCCATCTGCTGCAGCAATTGAATATCACCAATGGTATCATCAAATAAATTGATCTGATAACAACCTCGTACCAAGCCACTGAACCGAACTCCTATGAGTCGGACCAATTGCCTGCGCTGGCATAGCTTATTCAACAGTTCATGAGCATGTTGTATAAGTACCTTATCCTGAGCTGTATATGGTATCCGATGTTGCATGGTATAAGTATTAAAATCTGCATACCTCAATTTTATGGTAATACAAGAGGTCAATCGACCCGTCTGCCTGAGATCAAAAGTCAATTTTGTCACCATGCCCAACAGCACATCACGTAAACGCTGAATATCCACAGTATCCGTTTGAAATGTACGTTCTGTGGACATCGACTTCTGTTCGTCGTAAGGCACTACCGGACTGTCATCTATTGCATTGGCTTTGAGCCATAGATCCCTGCCATGTAACCCAAACTCCCTTTCCAGCAGACGCACCGGTATTTCACGCAAAGTTTGTACTGTACGCACCCCCATAAAACTGAGTTTCTTGTACGTTACCTTACCGATGGAAGGAATCTTGGCAGTAGAAAGTGGGGCTAAAAAATCCCGCTCTGTGCCAGCAGCAATATTGATCGTGCCATTGGGCTTGGCCTCACTTGTTCCTACTTTCGAAACGAGCTTATTGACCGAAAGACCAAATGAAATAGGGAGACCAGTCTCTGTCATGATGCGCTGCCTCAGCTCTCTTGCCCACTTATAACAACCAAAATATCGGTCCAAACCCGTCAAGTCAAGATAAAATTCATCAATAGAAGACTTCTCATATATTGGCGCATGTTCAGCTATCACCTCAGTTACCAAGGCAGAATGTCGAGAATAGGACTCCATGTCACCACGTAATACAATAGCATCTGGGCACAAACGCAAGGCCATCCGCATAGGCATGGCAGACTGAACCCCAAAACGGCGCGCCTCATAACTACAAGAGGAAACTACTCCCCTATTACTGGTGCCTCCAATAATGAGTGGTTTCCCTAGAAATGCACTATTACGAAGACATTCTACCGATACAAAGAATGAATCCAAGTCCATGTGCAAAATTGATTTACTATACATTGCTATTCTCTTTTTTGTTTTATGTTTTATTATCTTAAAACATTTTGTGTCAAAAGTAAAACAAGTTTTAATCAATTGCAACACTAGCCTCAAAAAATATCAGAATTAATTTTACTTCTTACTAAATCCTTACTTTTACTTCCAATTAGGAACAATAAAATATCAGGTAATCAAACAAAACCATATGACTTACCAATACAACGATGGTCTGGAGACCGATAGGCTCATTACAAGATTCTTGAAAGCAGATGATCACAACATCTTAGTAAAAATGTTTGAAAATTTTGAAAATTATAGGTACTTCACTTTCCTGCATCACTTAAAAACACCGAATGAAAAAGCCCATTTCTGGCTTGAAGGAGGGTTAAAAAGATATGAAGATGAGCGGTATGGACTTCAGTGGCTTATCGACAAACAAACAGGTGAATATGTTGGACAATGCGGTCTTTTGCTGCAAGACATTGACGAAAAGAATGAGCTAGAAGTTGGATACTCTTTGTTTATGAAATATTGGGGCCTAGGCTATGCCACTGAAGCGGCAAAAGCATTTCATGCTCATGGACTAAAAACAACTGATGCGAACTCAATCATTTCAATTATTGACATAGATAATATCCCCTCACAGAAAGTTGCAATGGCCAACAATATGACACGTGACAAACAAGTCACTTGGATGAACATGAATGTGGGGATCTATAGAGGACCAAACAGAAGCCAAAAGAGCTAAAAAAAGAGGGACTTTATAAAAAATCCCCCTTATCATTCTATATAATTCTAGTCCTGAATCACAACATGACCAGTGAATAATTGGCCATCGACAGTTATGGTGTATCTGTATGTTCCAGATGCCATCGCTGTAGTTCTTGAAATATTTACCATTTGTTCTCCCGATTCTAACATATTTACAGAACGCAAAACTTGTATTCCGTTCATAGTAAACAAACTTATGACTGCTTCCGATTTTTGAGTAGTTGTAATATGGAAATTCATAGTGGTTTTGAATGGATTAGGAAATGCTTCCACATGGGTCTCTTCCGAATCTTTAGAATCAAAACTAAGCACAATATCCGATTTCGAATTCAGATCAAGGTAGGCCTCTGCATTAGTTAGAGCAGAATTAATACGAATGGATTGCTGAACATCACCTGCTTGTTTGGATTTGAATCGAATTGCAAAAAGCGCACCATTCATTCCATTTTCCTTATTGATTGAAACTGATATCCAACCATTTTTAAGGAATTTCATGCCAAAATTGGTCTGATCAATTCCTTCAGTCAAAGGCACAATTTCAAGAACCTCAAGTGCATTCACATCAAATTCTAAAGTAAATTGCGCTCCTAACAACTCCGTTTTTGAATAAATTGGCACCAGAAGCTCTAGACTTGCCTCATAACTGACCGCATCGGCATGCAATTCAATTTTCCCAGTTCGAACCTCATTTGAACCATTCGCGGCATTGTATGAACTATTCACGTCACCCATTTTTATTGCAGTGAAGTCAACTTTTTCTGGCTTTGACAAACTACTTATTTCGAAACCATCAGGAATTTTATCTAAAAATGGGTTGGCAACATTTTTAAACAAATATTCAAGAGGAATAAATCGATAACTGTCACACTTTTCAAAGTCATCTGATAAGCCTAATATTAGTTTTCTGATATCCACCAAATCTGAAGCCGAAATTGAAAGACTTTGATTCACATCGGCTGCCAGCATTTTGTATGGAGAATCTAAGGCTTTTTTTCCTAATATATGATTGGTTATATGTATTAAATCTAAAGTATTGACCCCATTTAGTGGATTCGAGTTAGACTTAGGAATAATCTTTAAATCTGCACCGTAAGGCAAATTATCAAATGCATACAAACCAAAAACCGTATTATCAGTTTGAGTCACATCCCCTATTAATTCTACTGTTTCAGCCTTTGCAGACTGACCTTGAGGTGTGCTAATAGACCCAGAAACACTTAATACTGTAGCAGTACCTGATCCATTTATGGTTACTATAAAACTGCAGATCGACTTATTACCACAATCATCTACTGCTTGATAGCTTATTGTTGTGGTTGTATTAGGACTGAATAAACTTCCTGAGGGAAGACCAGCTATTTGCTTGGTAACCAAGGGACCCTCACAATGATCGGCAGCTTTAGGAGTTACCCAATTTACTGCAATTGGCATACTGCTATTAATGGTAATATCCTTAGGGCATACTATGATTGGTGCTTCAGTATCAAGTACAGTGATTATTTGAACGAACTTAATAATATTTCCACATTTATCTCCAGCAGTCCAGGTGTACTTAACTTTATAATTTTTGGCACAACCGCCTGGAATTGGAACGTATTCTAAGTTAAGTAATACTGACGGGTTGCCATCACAGCCATCAATTGCAATTGGATCGATGTTATTGTCATTATCTTCATCACATTGGACGGTAATAAATGCTGGAGGTGTACTCAACCAAACTGGAGGCATATCATCTTTAACTTTTATCAATTGAGTTCTACTTGTTGAATTACCACAATCATCAGTTGCCACCCAAGACCTTTTAATGGTATAATTGTAGAATCCACAAAGTTGCTTATACGGACTTTTAGTGCTCGATTCGGTAAAAACTATTGTTGGTGTATTATCACACGCATCTGTTGCCGTTGCAATAGGTGCTGAAGGAACAGCTTGTTCACAATTGATTGTAATATCAGCGATTCCACTGACATTAATAACTGGCGGTTTTGTATCTCTTATGGTAACTTGATACATATACATAGCAATATTACCACAATCATCCATAGCAGTGTAAGTTCTTTTGATAATCGATTCTTGAGGACATTTGCCTGGTGTTGTAACAGAAGTAAAACTCACTGGAACATTGGTATCACAATTATCAGTAACAGTAACAACAGGAGCTACAGGAATTGGCGCATCACATTCAATTGAAATATCACCTGGAAGATTTCCTGCAAAAACAGGAGGTGTATTATCGCGAACTGTTATATTCTGTGTGTATTGAGCACTATTTCCACAACCATCATTAACTGACCAAGTTCTTCTCAATATGCCTGCCTGAGGACATTGTGTGCTTGGCAGGAAAACTTCAGCCAAAGTCGCAATAATAAGAATAGGAGATAAAGTCTGTCCTTGATTAAGTGTTCCAGGGGATTCTGCGGATGGTGCATTCCAAGCGAAAGAAGAATATGAACTTCCCACCCCTTTCAATTGAAGGGATTGGCCAATTGGCTCAAAACCCGTCTCCGAAACAATGATATTTGTTGAGGCTAAGCCATTGGCTGGACCGTTTAAAGCGAATACCACGCCTTCATAGCTTAAAAACTGTATCACTGCTCCATTTTGAACCAATGCTATTGCATCTGGAGAGCCATTTTGAATACCGTTAGAAGGATATGAAAATGAAACTGCACCATAACCATTGAATTCATTATCTATGGTGCCATTTAAGTTTATCGTATTGTATGAAAGACCATCAGAACCATTATACAAAACCAATGAGTAACCACTTAAATTGGTA
>JBBQJT010000037.1:0-33968 GCA_038326165.1 Chitinophagales bacterium
TACCGGAAGGTAAGTTATCCAATTGATGAATTGATACCTTATTTGTTAACAAATTCTGCGTTCCTTAATCTTTATCTTTGTTTCATCAACAAATATACATTAAGGATCTTATATTGTCAATGAATGCTGCATGGGGGCAATTAATTTTGAATGGAGTCATTTGGTTCAGATTTTAGTATTTCATCATTCCATTTCTTGAAAAATCAAATTCTAGTTAAAAAATACCAAATATTCACTTTAATTTTAGACCACAAAATCAATTTTATGCGATCAAACACAACATTCATTTTTGCATTTTTAGCTTTGTGGACTTCAACATCTACTGCTCAAGATACTTTTTCAATTGTAGCCGCAGATTCTGTTACACGTGAGGTGGGCAGTGCCGGGGCTTCTTGTGTTGACCTCATTGCATTTGGTATTGCCGATGCATCTTTTTTGGGCGATTTGCTGCCTGACACCGGAGCCATTAACACACAAGCGAGCTACCTTGCAGGTAACCAAGTAAATGCACGTAAACGTATGCGAGCAGGTGATACGCCTGAAGAAATTTTAACATGGCTGAAAGCAAATGATTCGCAGGCTGCCGTTCGTCAATATGGGATAGTTGGATTTAACAAGCAATCTCCAAGCTCAGCTGGGTTTACAGGAGCGAATTGTCTGAATTATAAGGCGCATAAAACTGGTAGTATCAATGGCATTCACTATTCTATCCAAGGGAATATTTTATTGGGTCAAATGGTACTTGATTCGATGGAAGTGCGATTCAGAAACTCTGATGGAGATCTGGCTTGTAGGCTGATGGCCGCGCTGCAAGGAGCCAATATGATAGGAGCTGACACCAGATGCGCCAGCAATGAAAGCTCTTCACTTTTTGCATTTTTGAAAGTAGCACAAGCTACTGATCAATACGGCAGTCCATCGTTTTCTATTTCTGTTGTCACAAAGGATAAGGATCAGATAGAACCGATTGATTCTCTTCAAACTATTTTTGATGCTAAAAATCAATGCATTAATACGAGCAATTCTGACAACCAACTTAAAAATGTAATTAAAATTTATCCAAATCCCTCAAAGGATTTCCTTACAATTGAACTTAGGAATGCTGTCATTGGCACTCCATTTGATATCATTGATTTGCTTGGTCAAGTGGTATTTACTGGAAAACTTGAATCTGATAGAACTGACATAAGCATTCAGAATTTACCCAATGGATTGTACCTCTTTCGGACTGCTTATGGGCAAGCAACAAATTTTATTAAGCTGGATTAAGCTTTCAGGTTTAGCGATTTTTCAGTATTTCCATTTCATGCAATAGGTATAGATGCCTTAATGTATTTAGTGATATTAAAATAGCTACGTTTTATTTGGTGTAAATTTGCACAAACAACTTGTAATGCAAGTAAGAATTGAAGCTGTACAAGTGGCAGAATCTTTTAATATCAAGAAATTCAAATCGGAATTTCGTGCTAGCGCCTATTCGGGCTCTACGACTGAGGTGTTTTATTCACTCAAGGAAACCAATAGTTTTTTATACGTTTTTGATTATGGTGTTGTAGTTTTTGGAAATTTTGACCCACTTGCAAAGAGCGAATTCTTGAAGTTCATTAAGGACTACGCAAATGTCCTCGTTGATGTGAATTTATTTGAGGAGTACAGAATTGAAATAGATCCAAGCACAACTAAGATGCTTGTTAAGAATGATGAAGTTGTGGTGCCACAATTGGACCCTTCGATACTCCGTATTGCAATGTTGAATACAGGACAGTCAGTGGCCTTGGAATATTATGAAATGTTGACGGATTCGCTTATTGCCTCTTCCAAACATTACATTTTAGAGTTAGAACAAAAAGGGAAAATCAGTATTTCTAAGACCAATCTCTTGAAATACATAGGCAAGGTACTCAATGTCAAAAACAGCATTGTTGATAATCTGTATATACTGGACGATCCCAATTTAGTATGGGACAATGAAGAATTGAGCGTCATGAATCGGAATCTCAAAGCCAATTTTGAAATCATTCCTAGGTTCAAAGATTTAGACTATCGCCTACAGATTGTAGAAGATAATTTGAAGTTATTTACCGATGTTTTAAATGTTCGGGAAAGTTCACGGTTAGAATGGATTATCATTATTCTCATCCTCATTGAGATACTTATTGCCTTGTTCTTTCACAGGTAATTTTAGAGTAGAGGAAACTATGTTTTGTTCTTAAGTCGTAAAAAATGACAATTATTTTTGTCAATTAAGAAAACGCAATCTGAAATCAAAGTATCTTAGTTTCAAATACAGCATAAGTTATGAAAAAATATTCAATACTAATATTAACTATTTTTATTTTGGTTTTAGGTTTGACTCAACAATCCTTCTCGCAGCCAACAGATTTTGTAACCCGAGGTATTGGCGGTGGCGGAGCACTTTTTTTTCCTAAATTCAACCCAGCCAATGACGATGAATTTTATGTCAGTTGCGACATGAGTCAATTGTTTCACTCAACTGATTTTGGGAGGACTTACAATCAATTCCACCATTCAGTTTTACAAGTTTTCAATACTTCGACGTATGAGTTGACTCAAAATCCCAATATTGTCTATTGCAATTTCAACGACGGAAATGAAGGATATCCTGTAAAATCCATAGATGGCGGCCTAACATGGAATCAAATGACTGGTTATAATATCGGCACGTATGGCAATATTTATAAAATGGTGGTCAATTACAAAAATCCTGATCAACTCATCATTGGAGCTTATGGCGACATATTGATTTCAAATAATGGAGGCATCAGTTTTTCTTTGGTTAAACATACTTCCAATAACGGTGCAGGTCTAATATTGGGTGGTGTATTTTGGGAAGGTACTGCTATTTATATCGGTACCAACGAAGGTCTTATTGTTTCTAATAACAGTGGATTGAGCTTTTCGGTTTCTAACACAACCGGGATTCCCCTTGGTCAGGTTATTTGGCAATTTGTTGGTGCAAATAGTGCTGGTGGGTATAAACTTGCTTGTATTACTGCAAGTGTAGGTGATGTATATAATGGTGTAATGCCTTGGGATTATTATGGCTTTTCTAAGGGTGTTTATACCCTAGATGGCCCCAACACCAACTGGGTTTCCAAATCCGATGGCATCAATTTTTCCAATGACTTTATCATGTACATCGCCATGAGTGAGAACGACCCCAATACAATATATTTGGGTGGCAATGATAATGCGTTGGGAGCCCCTCTTGTCATGAAATCAAGTAATGCTGGTGTTACGTGGAAGAAAGTTTTCAAGACGGCCAACAATGAAAATATTGTAACAGGATGGGAGGGAATTAATGGTGACAAGAATTGGAGCTGGAGCGAAACATGCTTTGGAATCAGTGTTTCACCCAAAGATCCCAACAAAATACTATTTGCAAATTATAGCAATATTCAAGCTTCTTCGGATGGGGGAGATTCTTGGCGACAAGCATATGTTTCAGAATCAAATGAACATCCCGCAGGTGCAAGTACACCCAAAAAACAAGCATATAAAAGTATTGGTTTAGAAAATACTACATCTTGGCAAATGCTTTGGATAGACTCTGATACCATCATGGCATGTTTTAGTGATATCGGTGGGATCAGGAGCAAGGATGGAGGTGAAAGTTGGGGATTTCAGTACAATGGTTTTTCAGTGAATTCACTTTATCGATTGGCCAGATCAAGCAATGGAACTGTTTATGGAGCTTGCTCCAATATTCATGACATGTACCAAAGCACAAGATTGGCTGATGCTCAATTGGACGCCAATGACGCCAATGGTAAGATTGTTTTCTCAAAAGACAATGGTGCCAATTGGTCCACCTTGCACGCCTTTGGTCATCCAGTTTTTTGGCTGGCTCTGGATCCAAATAATCCTGAAAAGATGTACGCCTCTGTTATTCATTATGGAGGTGTTCAAGGCGCTCAACAAGGAGGAATCTGGACTAGCAGCAACTTATCCGCAGGTGCTGCTTCAACATGGGGAAAATTACCGAATCCTCCCAGAACAGAAGGCCACCCAGCAAGTATTGAAGTTTTAAATGATGGTACGGTTGTGTGCACATTCTCAGGACGGAGGAATTCAAGTGGAGCTTTTACAAAAAGTAGTGGTGTATTTGTTTACGACCCCAACACCAATACTTGGTCGGATAGAAGTGACCTGGGTATGCAATATTGGACTAAAGACCTTATCATTGACCCCAATGATCCCAGTCAGAATACTTGGTACGTTGGAGTTTTTAGTGGCTGGGGTGGAGCGCCAAATGGCCTTGGTGGATTGTACCGAACCAATAACAGGGGAGTGAATTGGGTAAAATTGACCGGAACTCAGTTTGATAGGGTGACTTCCATGACCTTTGATCCCAATGACCCCGATCAAGCCTACTTGACCACGGAGACTCAAGGATTGTGGTTGAGCAAAAATGCCAATGAGAGCATTCCACAATGGAATCTGGTGGAATCATATAATTTTAGGCAGCCAGAAAGAGTTTTCTTTAATCCTTATAACAGTGACGAAATGTGGGTGACAAGTTTTGGCAATGGCATGAAATTGGGAACGTCCAAACCACTTGTAACACTTGACAAACAAGAATCTGGGGAAGTTTTACTTTATCCAAATCCTATTAAAACCGGCATGCTCAGTTTCACATTTCATGAAATAAATAAGAAGCTCGTCCAGATTAAAGTATTGAATGTCAACGGACAACTTGTTCTATCGAAGGATGGATCTAGATCGGAATTGGATACAACTGATTTGCTTGCAGGAACTTATGTGATTGAATTTATATTCGAAGACCAAAGTGCCATCACTAAGAAAATTGTCAAACTTTGATCAATTGAATTTTGTCTTGGCTAAGAGATAGTTCTTTTCAAGTGTTTGAAATGGTGCATACCCTCTGGCTAAAACCTGCAAGGAACCTTTGTATTCCAAGAATACTGTTGGAAAACCGTTGACGCCTAGTTTTTCAGATTTTTCAAAATCCAAATTTGCTAAATCGATGAATTTTTGCTCAGACATTTTCTTGATAAAATCTTGCCCATCCAACCCAAATTCAGCAGCTAATTTGGAGTAAACTTCAATATTTTCAGGTGCGATGCCATCAAAGTAAACTGCTTTTTGTAGGCGACTTGCAAATTTTAGACTTTCTTTTGGCTTGAGTGTTTTAAAGACTGAGAGCGCTATTCCTAAGGGTATTGAGTTAAGTATTGTAGTTCCTTTTTTTAAAGTTTCATTCAGAAATTGTTCTCCAAATACTACACCTGTTGCCTTTTCAACATCCTTGTAAGCCCAGCTTATATATGGGGCTACTTCTCCAATTGGCCCAATTCTTTGACCAGTAATCATGCCGCCGGACACAAGCTCAAATTCCAGTTCATCTTTGTGATTTTCTTGAAATTCTTGCATCACAGGTGCAAAACCATAACACCAGCCGCACAAGGCATCATATACGTAGATAATTTTCACTTCTTGAGCTTTTAGATTTGATGAACTGAATACAATGCCAAGCAGGAGCAATTGTATTTTTAGTAATTTAAAGAAATGCGTATAGGCCATTGCAAGATTTGGGTTGACAACACTTAGCACTTCATTTGAAACATGATTACTGCTGAAAAGTTTTTTCGCTTGAAGGCTTGAAAAGTTTGTTGAATTAATTTGAATCAAATAATTGTCATGATTTTATGAATGTTATTTTGGTATCACGATGAATACCTGTACTGTCTTAAGTGTGTAACTTTGGGTTTATTGTTGTAATGTTATGAGAGAAAAGTTATTATTTATTGCCATATTTTTCATATTGACCCTGTTCAATCTCAACAAGGCATTTCATATAGATGATACCTTTCACCTTGAGGCAGCCAGGTGGATTGCCGATAATCCCTATAGGCCGATGTCTGGTTTGATAAATTGGCAAAACGATCCGACACCAATTTACTCGCACAATCAACCACCTTTATTTTTTTACTTGGTCGCTTTGATGGCGCGTTTTTTCGGTTATTATGCAATACCGCTTCATTTATTGATTTCGGTATTCACGTTCTTATCTCTTTATTTTTTTGTAAAATTGACCAGAGCCTTGGAATTGAAGCAAGCCAACCTGATGTTGCTATTATTCGGGTTTTGCCCAGCTTTGATTGTCAATCAGAATGTAATGACAGATATACCCATATTGGCTTTGATATTGGGATCAAGTTATTACCTTTTGAAGGCAGACTCTGAACATAAAGCTAAAAATTACTGCTTTACCAGTCTGCTATTGTCAGCAGGTTTGTTGATTAAATATTCATTGTTGCCTTTGGTTATTGTAATTTTTGCAGTGATGGTGATCCGCAGAGATTTTAAATATTTAATTATTGCCATGCTTCCTATTTTATTTTTAGGGTTGTGGTCAACATGGAATTATTATGAGTATGGTTCGGTGCACATGTTGGACCGCCCTAAAAGTGGAATCAGTATTGGTGGGCTGTGGTCCTATTGGACAGGCTTAGGATCAATCGGTTTGTTTGCATTGGTTTTTTTATACGGAATGCTACCCAAGAATTTCATGAAATGGCTGATTTTAACTTTATTGACAAGTTACCTTATCCTACTTACTTTGTTCTTTTGTGATTTTATATCTGAGTCAATAACGAATAATTTTCTAAGAATCAATTTTTTGATTCTGGGAGCAGTAGGCTTTCTATTGCCATTTTATTTAATATTTAAGTATTGGTACAAAGTTGGATTTCAGGACATGATAGCATCAAAAGCTATGGTACTATTCCTATATTTTGGTGCACTGAGTTCATTTGTAATTTTGTTTGCACCATTTATAGCCACACGTCATATTCTATTGGCAGTCCCATTTATCATTTTGATAAGCGCTACGTTAATTTATAGCTTTGACAACTTGATCAACAAGTCTGTTGTCCTATATTCCGTAATTTTGAGTCTTTTTCTGGCTACTACCGATTGGCAATTTGCCAATTTCTACCGCAGTATGGCTGATCAAGCTTTGGGCAAAGTTCCTAAGGCTACTCAAGTTTGGTCTGCTGGACATTGGGGGTGGCAATGGTATTCTGCTTCCAAAGGCATGAAGCTCTACAGTACCAATCACTCAAAACTTGGAACTGGAGATTATTTAATTTACCCAGTAGGTATTTCGAAACAAGAATTTGAAAAAGACTTACAGTTTTCAGGTATTACAAAACTATGGGAAAAGCCTAGTGTTTTCAATGTTATCTCTGTGAGTAGGGGTGCCAATATGTATAATTCTTCAGTTCAAGTCCTGCCGTGGCGATTATCAAAATTACCCATTGATACGGTCTATGTATGCAAAATAAGATAATTGGTAAGTGCCGTTAAGCTAATTGCCTTGATTTTCTTTTATTTCAAGCAATTCAATATCTCTCATTTGGTTGGTGACATCTAAAAATTGCATGACGATCCAAGCGATAGCAATTAATATTGAAAATGTTAGAATTGTATGATTCCAATCAAATTGTTCTTTAATTGGACCAATTATCTTAGCTCCACACAATCTGCCAAGATTCCCAACTGTCATATATAATGTGAATTGGCTGGCTGAAACTTTTTTCCAACAAAATTCCATC
The DNA here is from genome assembly GCA_038326165.1 of Chitinophagales bacterium. Classification (GTDB taxonomy): domain Bacteria; phylum Bacteroidota; class Bacteroidia; order Chitinophagales; family Saprospiraceae; genus JAEUUM01. The sequence continues at coordinate 7,602 of JBBQJT010000037.1, forward strand.
GCTACTGAAAAAATTCCTACACAAGCAAATACGTACAAGGTTTGATACAATATCATAAACCCACCAATGAACAAGAATTTTTCCCAATAGACACTTGAAAGCGATAAACTTAAAGTCAGAACAATTAAGAGGAAGTAATAAAAATTAAGCATACGGATTTTCCCATATTTTTCAATCAAAATACCTCCTAGTAACATCCCGCCTATTCCACCAATGAGGCTAGCAGTTGAAAAGAATTTGGAGTATTCAAGATCAGTCCAATTTAATGCTTTAACTGTAAAAATTGGTAAAAAAGTACCCATGAAATTAAAAGCTCCTTGACTTACAAATATGATTAAAGCTAACAGCAAACTGCTTTTTAAGCTAAATGCACTCCAAAGCGATTTTACAATTTCTGACCAACTTTTTAATTGCAAATTTTTAGACTCCGGTGATGCACTGCCGGCAGTCCATGGCAATAGTTTTTCATTGGGACGTTCTCTCAAAAAGAGTGGAAATAACATGATAAGACATACGGCAATTGAAAGCATGAGAATTGAAGTCATGTATCCGTATTGATTAAGAAGCAAACTTCCCAATGCAAGAGAACCAGAGATTCCCATTATTTTTGCTCCCCACATGAGCCCATTGGCTCTGGCTTGTTGGTTGATTGGTATAATATCAATGGCCATTCCATCTGTAGCCACATCCTGAAATGAGCCAAAAAAACCAACAGCAAATCCTGCCAACATCAGAAGATTGAGATTATTTAATGGATCTGGCACAAGAGCCATGGCAATAAAACTACCCATCAGCCCCAACTGGCCAAAAAGAACCCATGGTCTTTTTCTTCCCATTGATAGGAAGGTAAAACGATCCATAAGCGGCGCTACAATGATTTTGAAGCTCCAAGGTAGTCCAACGATTGCAACAAATGAAGCTATTTCTCCTGCTGTTTTGCCATTCATTGCCAACCATGCAGGAATGCCATAGAAAGCCATTCCCTCTGGAATTCCTTGAGCTACATAGAGTGCAATAAAATTGATGTACCTAATAAAAGCATTTTCTGACAGCGCGGGCAGGTTATTATTTTGCTTTTTTGTAATGACAATGAGTTGAGTCAACTTGAGCGAATTATTTTTGTTTGATGGTATTTTAATACAAGGTATCTAACTATGTAAATTTTGGAGTTCCCAAACCAAAATTTAATTATTTCATTTTATTCAAGATCCATAGATTTTGAATCAGCCATTTTCAAAAGCTGAGGCACTACAAGGTTATAGCACCTCAGCGTTTAGTACATTAAAACAAAATTTAGCTGGTTATTTTTCTTTTACATCGTCGTTTGAGATGTCAGCCACGCATATATATTTTCCATCTCGTTTTTCCCATACTGCCATGTATTTGCCAGTGTAAGTTACTTTACCAGATGCGTCCTTTCTTGTAGTTTTTCCTGTTTCGGTTACAGTATTTTCGTTACCGTAAACATTCATAATGTCATAAGCAACTGTAGACCCTTTTTCTCTTTTGGCCATTGATTTTTCATAGTTTTTCTTAATGCCATCTTTTCCTACAATCAATGGTTCATTGTTGGATAAGCTTTGGGCATCATCACTGTAATAGGCCAAAATTGAGTTCAAGTCGCGCGCATTATCGGCTGCTGCCCATCCGCTTTCCAAAGTCTGAATTTCTGCTTTTAGAGCTGCCATATCTGGTGCTGCTGGCGTTTCGGTTGCGGCAGATGCAGTTGATTCTTCAGTTTTCGCTGCTTCGTCAGTAGTTGGTGTACTGCATGCTACAACAAAAATTGTCAATGCAAAGCAGATTGACAGAGTGAAGATTAAAGTCTTGTTTTTCATTTTAAAATGGTTTTGGTTGAGTTATTTGGTTAAAATTAAAATCGATTTTATTCTGCTGTGATTACTGCTTCCCACAGTTCAGAAAATAACAAAGTCCGTAAGTCATTCCATTTTGACATATCGGTTTCATAATCTGCCTTAGGAAAAACTTTTTTGTATTCATCTTTCAGATCACCTCCAGCGCTATTCAAAGCAGCTGTCAAATCAGCATAACTGGTTACCACTGAATATTCATTCATACTTGAACCCAATGGAAAGCAACGAAGCCAGCTGGTTCTATTGGTCATTTTACCTGATTTGATCGCTTCAGATATCAGTGGAATTGTCGATTCAATCATGCCTTCATAAACTTTTCCTTTACCAGGAAATACTTTGACTCCATTGACACGTATATATTTGCCAGCTTTGCCTTCAGGAACGGTAGTTTGAGAAGCATAAACTTCTCTTTTGACAATTTTTAATACTTTAGAAACATTTACAAAACGCGCTGCATCTTCAGGAGAGGCGCCAGGTACAAAATCCAAATTTGTTCTTTTTTCATAGGCTTCCATTTGCTCGCCAGTATTAAAGCCCATTACTGAAATATAATCATATTCTGAATCCGACCCGCTAGGAAAAATACGTCTGTAAACCAGCCAGTAGCGAATCCCACCCTTTTCTTGCAGAATTTTAAATCCCTTTTTGTATGTTTCAAGTGTTTTAAGATATTCGTCATGTTGTCCAGGTTCAATTTTGTGAAATCGCACAACTATGTAATATCTATCATTGGCTCCAATACCTGTTTCTTTTACATTGCTCTTGGTATCGGTACCAACTTGCGACACTGGTTCTGTATTAGAATAATCAGGCAGTGTAACAATTTTGTTGCTTTGTTCAAGGGATGCAAAATCTTGTGAACCAACCAACAAGCAGTTGTAAACCAATAATACTAAGATAACCAGCGTTTTTTTCATGATTTTAAGTTTTGAGTTGTGCTTACTTGAAAAATTGGGCATCCGCTTTCCAGTTTTTATTAACTTAATTATATAATCTATTAAGTGTGCCATTGATAGTTTTTCATTGGTTTTATGGGTTTGAACGGAATCTTCATGAATAAACTCCACAATGTAGTTCTTTCTTTATTAATAATAGTATTATTGCCCAGCACATTCAGAACATGGACATGAAATTACAAGGAACGGCGTTTTGCTATTTTAACGTGAGGACGAATGGGCAGTATTAATGTCCAAATGGTGCATAATATTTAGCAGGGCTGAAAGGCTATTAGGAATACCAGTATTGAAAAAATGCTTTGATTCATTGTGCAAAATAATCGTGTGATTTTTAATGGCGACTTAATAGCTAAAGCTGGGTTGATATTAAGAACTGTTGAACCTTGGAATTCATATTTTTTTGGTGAAGTTCCTATAAGTCGCTATTTCATATTTGTGAACAGCTTGGATATGTTTTCAAGATTGAGCATTTAATCCAAAATATACCAGCATATTTTGCCTATGAGTAAAGCCTCAGATGATGACCAAATCTTTGAGAACCTCCCAAAAGATTGATACGAATGTTCGAATCTTCTGACTTGAACATTTTAATATGAAATTCATAAAATTTACCTTTGTAAACCCCATCAAAATCAAAGATTTTCGTTGAACCAACGGGCAAAATCTGTAATGCTAAATTGGGTTTAAGATATTTTGCTTAAAGGAGCGTTTATACGTTCTGGAACTACTCAACCCTGAGCAGCAATCCTTTCAAGTATTCGCTTTCAGGGTGATAGATATTGATGGTGTGGTCAATCGGTTGTGATAAATGCTGAAGAATACTTACTTCTCTGCGACTATCAGCGGCAGCACCGAAAACTATTTTACGAAAAAATTCTCGATCAATATGTTGGGAACACGAAAAGGTCAACAACAATCCTCCGGGTTTGATTTTTTGAAATGCCTGAAGATTAAGATTTTTATATCCACGAGCTGCATTTTCAACGGTCCGTGCACTTTTTGCAAATGCCGGGGGATCCAATATGATGATGTCATAATCCTCATCCATTTGTTTAAGAAAATCAAATGCATCTGAGTTGAAGGCTTGGTGATTTTCTGAAAAACCTGCCTTGCTTATCATTTGCTCACACAATTCATTCGCCGGTTTGGAACTGTCCACTGAATGAACCAAAGTAGCGCCTCCCATCAATGCAGCGAGACTAAATCCTCCAGTGTAACTGAAAGTATTCAATACTTTTGTTCCTTCGCTGAGGTTTTTTACAATCAATCGATTATCGCGTTGATCTATAAACATTCCGGTCTTTTGCCCAGACACTACATCCACCTGCATGGGCATTCCATTTTCGAGAATATCAATGGGCATAGCTGGTTCATCACCGAACCAACTAGATGATTCTTTAACGTCCTGCTGGTTTTGGGTAATTTCTTTTATTCTGAAATACACAAATTCGTACCCGAGATCCGTAAGACAAGTTCCAATGAGTTCTTTGATTCGAGCTGTTCCCTGTACCAGTATTTGAACAACTGCAATGTTGTCGTAAATATCAATTATTACACCCGGCCACCTGTCACCCTCAGCATGGACAAGGCGGTAGCAATTGGTTTCGTTGGGGTCAAAAAGATTGGTTTTCCACGACCAGATTCTTTTCAGCTTTTCAATCCAAAAAGCATCGTCTATTTCAGAATCTTGATTCGTAAAATGAAAAACGCGACCTGTTATCTGACTTTTGGCGTCATACCAGGCATATCCCATCAGGTTTTCGGAATTGTCCATGATCTGGATGATGTCGCCTGTTTCAGCTTTGGGAAGTGTCTTAACTGCGCCTGAAAAAATCCAAGGATGTTTGAAATATACCGAACGATCTCTACCGGATTTCAAAACCAAATGTGGGTATTTCATGATTTTGACTTTAATAGGTCACGAATAACAACAGAGGCGCAAACTCCGCCAAAAGCAGCTGGCAAATAGGAAATTGTTCCATACGCGGATTTTTTATATCGGGTCCCATCCGTGTGCATGAGCGAGTGTCTTATAGGGTTTTCCAATGAAAAGACAGTTTTTACACCTTTTCGGAGACCAAATTGTTTCAAGCGTTTGCGAACTGTAAGGGCCAAACGGCATGTATGTGTTTCCTTCAAATCAGCAACCCGAATGAGAGTAGGATCAATTTTTCCACCTGCTCCCATCGAACTAACAACATTCTTCTTTGCTCTTTTGGCTTCTAGTATCAATGTTGCCTTGGGTGTAATACTATCTATGCAATCTACGATGTAGTCAAATGGCAATTGTACGATGGCTCTGGTATCATCAGGACTCAAGAATCGTGAAATAACTTCAAGTTCCAATTCTGGGTTAATGGCCATCAGTCTTTCTCTCATGATTTCTGTTTTCAGCAAACCTTCTGTAGTAGATAAGGCTGGCAACTGGCGATTTCTATTGCTCGCTTCAACAGCGTCACCATCTACAATAGTCATTTTGCCTATACCTGCTCGGACAATAAATTCTGCAGCAAAAGAGCCAACTCCTCCCATGCCTACTACGAGCACATTCTTTTTGCTCAGAGTGATCAAGCCATCCCGGCCTGTAATAAGTTCTGTTCTGGATAACCAGCTAAAATCTTCCATCTACAAAGATGCGCTCAAAATTGCTTTCTACAATTTCTCCTAAATCAAAAATTGAAATATTACGCAGTTCTGCTGCTCTTTCATAAATATCTTCTATTCCCCAATCCGAATTATCAGTTTCTATAAATATTTGATTGCTAGGAATTTGTATGAATATTTGGGATGCATTTGAAGTGTTTGAAAACAATGCTTTGCCGAATGAAAAATTTGCAGATTTTTCAGACAAACGCTCAGCAATTGACCATTTGTTATCATATCCATGAAATATAGAGTAGGGTAGATAGTTTCCTATTATCTTAGTGATCTCGGAATGCGCGCGAACACAATGCAGTATCAAAGGTAATTTCAAGTCAATGGCAAGAGCCAGCTGAGCTTTAAAGATGGGAATTTGTAAATCCAGACTTGTATCGGTCAATTTGTCCAGCCCGCATTCTCCAATGGCTATACAGTTGGGATCGTTGATAGCTTTTTCATGAATAACAGAAAGGAAATTATCAAATTCAGCAGCAGGCCACCAAGGATGCCAACCCAAACTATAAATTTGATTGGGTTTTATTTCCGCTCTTACATCTTGATTGTAAACGGTGTAAATTTCCATGTTTTCATGAAATGAAGGACCAATATTATGACTGTGTAAATTGATGAATTTCATGAATAGCCCAATGAGAATTACATTAAAATTCCAGCTAAAGTTGCAGACAAATACGAAGCCAGGGTACCGCAGATCAAAGCTTTAAAACCTAATTTGGCAATATCTACTCTTCTGCTGGGTGCCAGTTCACCTATGCCACCAACTTGTATTGCAATGCTGCTGAAATTGGCAAATCCACACAAGGCGAAGGAAACAATTGCCACAGTTTTAGGCTGTAAGGCACCAGATTTTAACATTGCTGACATGTCCAAATATGCAACAAATTCATTGACAACCATTTTAGTGCCCATCAAGGATCCTGCTGAATAGACATCCACCAATGGCACTCCCATGGCCCACGCGAATAAGGAGAATAAAGCACCAAGTATGTTTTTCAAACTCAAATTTTGCATGTCGATACCAATGGGATCTAAATTGAGTCCAGTTAATTGAAATAGCTGGCTGCCTGCCCAGCCCAATCCAGCATCCAGCATGGCAATAAGTGCAATAAAACCTATAAGCATGGCTATAACGTTCAAGCCTACTTTGAGTCCATCGCCTGCGCCATGCGATACCGCATCAACAAAATTTGCACTTGTTTTTTCGACCTGAAGTTTTACATTTCCTTTTGTTTCAGATTCCTCCGTTTCAGGAAAAACGATTTTTGAAATAACCAAGGAAGCTGGTGCGGCCATTATTGATGCTGCCAGAAGGTATTCAGCCGGCACACCTAATGCGATGTAAACGGCCATGACTCCTCCTGCAATGCAAGCCATACTGCCTGCCATTGAGGCCAGTAATTCAGAATTGGTCATACCCTTAAGATATGGTTTGATCATAATTTGCGCCTCCACTTGACCCACAAAAGCACTAGCAACATTGGATAAAGCTTCAGCGCCTGATGCTCCCATCAAAAAATGTACTATTCTTGCAAAGAAGGATACAATTTTTTGCATGATGCCGAGATAGTAGGCAATACTAACCAAAACCGCTACAAATATGATGGTGGGAATAATCTTGAAAAAGAAGATAAAATCATGACCTGGTCCGAATGCCTTATCCATTAGTTCTTTACTTACCAATGTGCCAAAGACGAATTCTGCACCTTTATCACTGAAGGATAAAATTTTGGTAACTCCTGTGGCAAACCAACTAAAGACAATTTTGCCAAACGGGATCTTCAGAATAAATATTGCTAAAGCCAGTTGAATAGCCAATCCTGAGGCGACCAATTTGTAATTGATGCGTTTTTTATTGTTGGATAGGAGAAAGGCAAGTCCCAAAATCAGGACAATTCCTATCACCCCAGTAAATCTTTCCATTTGTGTTGTATGCTTTTCGGGCTGAAATATAGGAGAAAAAATCAAACCTTGTTTAAGCTTGCAGATTTTATTTGTTGGCAGAACTAAATTTGTTGGAAAATATGCCAAAATTCAAATTGGGACTTAGTTCAATTTCATAAATAGATTTGATAAATTTTTATTAAAGGAGATTACCTTTTTAATCTACAATCAGAATCTGTGCTGAAAGTAGTTCTAAACTTGAGGCCTTTAAAGTTTGATAATTTTTTACATCATAATAAAATCTTATTCCTACATTTACCTATCAATAGATTAAGAATATGAGCAAGCTTCCTTCTATTTTATGCATTTTGTTGGCTATTGGGTGGTTTTATCTTTTAAACCAACGGATCAACTTAGCTCCTGGCAAAAAGCTGCCACCAATCGGAAAGTTTCTGAGTCCCTTTACAGGATTTTGGAAAAATGCCGACCCAATTGTAAATTTGGAATCCAAGAAAATGAATTTGAAAGGGATCAAAGGTTCAATTGAGATAAAATGGGATGATAGGTTGGTTCCCCATATTTCAGCTCAAAACAGTGAAGATCTCATGTTTGCTCAGGGTTTTGTCACAGCTGCCAATAGGTTATGGCAGATGGATGTCGCGTCGCGTGCTACCGCAGGCAGACTTTCAGAAGTAATGGGATCCAGAACCTTGATATTTGACAAGAATACCAGAAGAAAAGGAATGGCAATTGCAGCTGAGCATGCACTCTCCGCATGGAAGAAGGATGCTGCCGTCATGAAAATGATTAATTCCTACACTGCAGGAGTAAATGCATGGATTTCTGAATTGAAACCCGCTGATTATCCAATTGAATTTAAGCTTTTGGATTATCAGCCTGAACCGTGGACAGACCTCAAAGTAGCCATGTTAGCCACCTCGATGGCAAATACCTTAAGTACCCAAGAGTATGATTTGGAGAATACCAATGCACTGAAAATTTTTGGGTCAGCTGAATACAATTACCTATACGCTCAACCCAATAAAGCACAAGTCCCCATTATTCCAGCTGGAACCAAGTGGGATTATGTTCAAAAAATGCCAGCAATAGGCGCATCAGTTATTGATACCGCCATCGGATATCTATCTCCATTCGAAAAAGCACCTTTTGATGATCCACATATCGGGAGCAATAACTGGGCAGTTGGTCCAAACAAAACTAAGGAGCATCATCCCATTTTATGCAGTGATCCTCACCTTACGCTTACCTTGCCTTCCATTTGGTACGAAGTTCAATTAAACTCTCCTGAAGTAAACTGCTACGGAGCTTCATTACCTGGGGCGCCTGGAATCATTATTGGTTTTAATGAAAAAGTAGCCTGGGGCATTACCAATACGGAATGGGATGTGTTGGATTGGTACAGTATCAAATGGCAAAACGATTCAAAGACCAAATATCTTCTTGATGGGAAAACTGAATCCGTAAGTTATAGAGTTGAAAAAATTGTTGTCCGTGACTCTATGGAAATAATAGACTCTGTAAAGTACACCAGCTGGGGTCCAGTGGTGAGCGAGGATCAAAAGAATCCAAAATACGGCCTGGCAATGCGTTGGCTCGCTCACAATTGGCACAATCCCGATGAATTGATGGCTTTTGTAGGCATGAATCAAGCTGAGAATTATAATGACTATTACAATGCTACGTCTAAGCACGTGGTGCCATCACAGAATATGGTATTTGCCTCAACAGATGGTGATATTGCCATGCGGATATTGGGAAGAATGCCTCATCGTGCGCAAGGTGAAGGCCTCTTTGTAATGGATGGTTCCGTATCTTCGAATGGTTACAAAGAACTGTTGCCCGCTGTTGACAATCCGTATACACGCAATCCTGCGCAAGGTTATGTTGCATCTGCAAATCAGAATACAACAGCTGCTGATTATCCATTTGCATACATTGGAAATTACGACGATTATCGGGGAAGATACCTCAATAGAAGGCTGACTCAAATGGATTCAATAACCGTTGAGGACATGATGAAGCTCCAGAATGATCCTTATTCAATATTGGCAGAAGACGCGCTTCCTGCTTTGATCAAAGCAACAGATCGATCAAAATTATCCGGTCAAGAGCAATTGATCTATGACCAGCTGGCCAAGTGGAATTGTAGATTTGTAGGTAAGGGTTCTGAGGCAACAATGTTCATGTTGTGGTGGACCAAATTCAAAGAAAATACCTGGGATGAAATGTATGGCATCATAGACAGCATACCGATTCTGATCCCTGAGAATTACAGAACCATTGAAATTTTAAATACCAATCCTTCATATGTGTTTTTTGACATGAAACAAACAACTGTCAAGGAAACAGCATCAGATATTGCAATGCTTTCATTCAAAGAAGCTTTAGCTGAGTTTACAAAATTTGCAGCTGATCCGATCAATGACAAAGGATCATGGAGTCAATACAAACATACTACCATTGATCACATGGGTAAAATTCCGGCATTTGGCTCTAAAATTATAGAAGTGGATGGTTTCAAAGATGCTTTAAACGCTACACAAAGATTCAATGGTCCATCTTGGAGGATGATTGTTCAATTGAGTACTCCCGTTAAAGCATGGGGGGTTTATCCTGGCGGACAGAGTGGAAATCCTGGCTCAAAGTATTATGACAATATGATTGAAACATGGAGAACTGGAAATTACAACGATTTGGTATTTCTGACCAAAGAGCAACCTGACAGTGATAAAATTATAGCTAACTGGCAATTAACAAAAAATGAAAACTAGTTTTAATATTATATTGATGATACTGGCTTGTTATATAGCTGGATTGTTCTTGCCCTGGTGGTCTGGGATGTTGGTTATTACAGCATTGAGTTTCTTTTTGAATTTTTCGATTTCAAAGGGTGCTGTAATTGGTGCTATTGTGCTTGGGATATTGTGGTTAATTCTTGCAGTTTACACCCATTTCACAAACAACGGAATTTTGACTTCAAGAGTTGGGGAACTATTTCAAGGCTTGAGTTCCGTGCAATTGATATTGGCAACTTTTGTTATTGCTACAATATCAGGGAGTATATCAGGAATGGCTGGAGCTGCTCTCAAAAAACTAATTTCCTAAATACGTATCAAATTTTTCATGAAAACATGGATCTCCATTTCATAATAAGCACACCCAGTGCAGCTTCTTTGACTATATTGCTTGACATTTTACTGGTGCCTGCTTCTCTGTCTTTGAAGGTGATTGGAATTTCTTTTATTCTGAAACCTCTGATCCAAGATTCGAATTTCATTTGAATTTGAAAGGCATAACCCACGAAACTGATTTTGTTGAGATCGATGGCAGCAAGAACCTCTCGTTTGTAACCAATAAAACCAGCTGTTGGATCTTTTATGGGCATCCAAGTAATTAAGCGTGTATAAATAGAACCACTTATAGATATCAACTTGCGTTGAAATGGCCAATTGACCAACTTGCCTCCCGCTACATATCGACTCCCAACTACAACGTCTGCTTGATCGAATTCCAAAATTTCCATCAATTTTTGAAGATCAGAGGGAGCATGACTGAAATCTGCATCCATTTCATAAATAAAAGATGCCTCCGTCTTTAAACTGTATTTAAAACCTTCGATATAAGCAGTGCCTAATCCTAGTTTTCCTGCTCGCCGAATCAGAAAAACACGGTTGGGATTGATGTCCTGAAGAACTTTTATGCTATCCAGAGTTCCATCCGTCGAATTATCATCCACAATCAAAATTGATGTGTTTTCTGAAAGTTTGAGGACCTCAGGCACAATTCGAGAAATATTCTCGACTTCATTGTAGGTTGGTATAATTACTAAATGTCGCAAGTGGTTACTGAGTTATTGAAATTAGTAAGTTGGGATTTCAGGAAATGTAGAAGGTGATGATTCGTTCATCATTTGATAACAAGCTGTATATACATCTTCAACATTGGGCTTTGTAAAATAATCACCATCACTTCCATAAGGAGGTCGGTGCGGATGAGCGGTAATGGTAACAGGAGCAGCATCTAACATCTGGTATCCTTTTTGAACTTCAAGTATTTGCTGTAACATATAACTTGTTGCCCCACCTGGCACATCTTCATCCATCACAACCAATCTATTGGTTTTGGCTAAGGAAGAGGAGATTAAACCATGAACATCAAATGGCAACAAAGTTTGTGCATCAATCAATTCAACAGATATTCCTTTATCTGCCAGCATTTGAACTGCTTGTTCGGCTACTCTGATACATGATCCATATGTCACGAGTGTGATGTCATTACCTTGAGTCAAAACTTCAGGCACTCCAAGTGGCACAGTAAAGCTATCTAAGTTCTCAGGGCAAGTCTCTTTTAAACGATATCCATTCAAACATTCAATTATCACCCCAGGATCAACTGATTGTATTAAGGTATTATAAAAGCCAACTGCTTGGGTCATATTACGTGGAACCATTAGATACATTCCGCGCAAGGAGTGAATCAACATTCCCATTGGGCTGCCAGCATGCCATATTCCTTCCAATCTGTGTCCACGAGTTCGAATGATGACAGGTGCCTGCTGCAATCCATCACTTCTATATCTCAAAGTAGCAATATCATCTGTCATTGGCTGCAAACCATAGATGATATAATCGAGGTATTGTATTTCGGTAATAGGTCTCCAACCACGCATAGCAAGTCCCAAAGATTGACCCACAATGGTCCATTCTCTAATACCTACATCAAATACACGTTCTTCTCCATATTTTGCTTGTAACCCTGCAAATCCTTGGTTTACATCACCAATTTGCCCGACATCTTCTCCGAATGCGAGTACTTTGGAGTTACTTTGCAGCAAACCATCAAAATATTTATTCAGTATTTCATAGCCATTCAACACTTCGCTGTCAGAACTTATTTGCGGTTTTACTTCTTTTATATTGATTGCAGCATTACTTCCATCTGCATACAAGCCAGAGTGATAATGCCCATCTGCTTCTTCATAAGTAGCCTGCACCCAACCTTGCAATGCAGCAATTGAGATGGCATCACTTCCCGCAGCATGAAATGATATTTGACGGGCTGCTTTCACCATTTCATGAACAGCTGGTACTTTGTTCGCTTTAAAATCTTGAATGATTTGATTGATCTTTTCATTATTCAATTCCATTTGCACTGCATCCAATAAAGAAAGTATCTCTTGATTTTTGATTTTTAGTGGTTCAAGAAATGTATTCCAGGCATTTTCGCGACCTTGCTTGGCTTTGGATTTTGCAGTTTCTCTGATTTCGGAGAGTTCAGCTTCGGTAGCTATACTTTTATCCAGTATCCAACTTGCCATTTTTTCAATACAATCAAAGTTTTTTTCAAACTCCAGTCTTTCTTTTGATTTGTAGCGCTCGTGACTTCCTGATGTACTATGTCCTTGCGGTTGAGTAACTTCTTGTACATGTATAAGTGCGGGTACATGATGTTTGCGTGATAGGCTTGTGGCGCGTTCAAAGGTTTCCATGAGTCCCGGGTAATCCCAAGCTTTTACCTCATAAATGCACAATCCGTCACCATTTTCATCGAGACGGAAACCATTCAATGCTTTGGAAATACTTCTTTTGGTGGTTTGATAATCAATAGGAACTGATATTCCATAACCGTCATCCCATACACATACAACTAGTGGAACCTTAGATACGCAAGCTGCATTGATAGTTTCCCAAAAAACACCTTCTGAAGTAGATGCATCCCCAATAGTTACAAAGCTTATTTCATTGCCTTCGTTGCTAAAATTGTCAGCGTTATCAAAAGGAACTTCACGAAATTTACGTGAGGCGAATGCCAAGCCAAAAGCTCGTGCCATCTGTCCACCAGTTGAAGAAATATCAGAAGATACATTAAAACGATTGGTTGTTGCAAGCCAATTGTTGTCTTTATCAATCATTGGTGTAGCAAAGTGGCTGTTCATTTGTCGGCCACCCGAAAAAATATCATTAACAGGATCTGCATACAATTGCGCAAAGAAATTCTCTACGGAGCATTCACCTAAGGCCATCATAAAAGTTTGATCGCGATAATAACCTGATCTGAAATCACCTTTTTTGAAATGTCTGGCCATTGCTATTTGAGGTAATTCTTTACCATCACCCACGATCCCAAATTTGGCTTTTCCGGTAAGAACTTCTTTTCTGCCTGTAATACTTACCTCCCGACTCAGGCAACATACAGCAAAGTCTTCCAAGACATTTTCTTTATACTCTTGAGGTATTACGGGGGTTTCTGCTGTGATATTTTTTGGCTCTTCCATTTTGGATTCAACTTATTGGTACAAAGATAAGATAGAACTTCAAAGTATTTAAACTCTTACAAATGAACCTTAAATAATCCATTAACGTAAATTTAACTGACTGATTGCAACGAATACATTGTTTAATGGTATTTAATGTTTGTATATTTGTTCTATTAATTTCATCATCAATTAAAACACTCATGAAACAGAGTATTCTTACTTTAGCTTTTTTTGCGGTTTGCGCTTTTGCATTTGCTCAAACTACACCCGTTGCCAACCCGACAAGTCCATCTGAGCTCGCTGCTCCCGACGCTACTCCTCACTCAGGAGCAAATATGAAGTTTGAAACAGTTGAAATGGATTATGGAACATTGGATCAAGGTGGTGACCCATTGAGAATTTTCACATTCACTAATGTTGGCACTGAACCTTTAATTATCAAAAATGCGAAAGGAAGTTGCGGTTGCACAGTTCCAACTTGGCCTAAAGAACCAATCATGCCAGGTGAAACCAACAAAATTGAAGTTCGTTACGACACTCAACGTGTAGGTCCTTTCTCTAAAAGAATTACAATCGAAACAAACGAAGATATTGGTACTCGTGCTTTAACCATCAAAGGTGAAGTTCGTAAAGTTACTCCTGATGAGCCAGTTCCAACTGTTAAGCCTAATGTGCTTCAAGGAAACGGTTCTTTTTAATTTCTGATTCCTCAGCATCTGACTAAAGCCACTCTGAACACTCGGAGTGGCTTTATTATTTCGGGTAGATGCTACTCGTAATATATTATTGAGTTATCTAGTTTTTTAATTTGTTGAAGCATTTTAGACCAATCATATCAAAGATGAGTTATTTACACATTCATATATTCTTGAATATGATTAAAGCTTGACTAACTTTACATTTTAATTTACCTTCCATGAAATATACTGCCCTAGCTCTGTTTTTGGTTTTGATGCTTTCATCCTGCGTCACCAAGAAAAAATTCAACAATCTTTTATTCGAAAAGAATCAATTGCAGCGCAATTATGACGATTTGATTTTTGTGCATGAGCAAAATAAAAAGCTCCTGATTCAAAAAGACAGTTTGGAACTTTTGCAAGAGGATTGCTCAAAGAAATTAAAAAGCACTCAAGATGAACTAAGTTCTACAAGAGTTTCATTCCAAGACATCAATGTAAGATACAATAAATTGGTCGATCAGAATAAGTTCATAACCGATGCAAGTGCCAAGGAACGACAGTCATTCCTGAATGAGTTGAATGACAAGGATGATATTCTGGAAAAGAAGAGAAAGGAACTTGACAGCCTGCAACTAGCATTGGTTGTTCGTGAAAAAGCCTTAGAGGCCTCTACTTCAGCGCTCGGTGCTCAAAATGAAAAATTACAACAACTGCAAAGTATTCTAGAGCAAAAAAATGGGGTATTGCAAAGCATTCAAGACAAATTACGTCAAACATTGTCCGGTATCAATTCAGCTGATATCAGTATTGTTCAAAAGGATGGCAAATTGTACACTACCATCAGTCAGGACCTTTTGTTTGCTAGCGGAAGTTCCAAAATTGATCCCAAAGGTGAGAATGCTATTAAATCACTGGCACAGGTTTTGGCTAAATATCAGGATATTGAAATATTGGTTGAAGGTCACACCGATACAGATGGTTCGGAAGATCTGAATTGGAAATTAAGTGCAGATAGGGCAGTAGTGGTTACCAAAGTGCTGATGTCCCAAGGTGTCGAAGCTACGCGTATTGTCCCTTCAGGAAGAGCATATTTTCTGCCAATTGGCGACAACAAGAATTGGGAAGGAAAAAAGAAAAATCGAAGAACAGAGATTATAATTTCACCTCGTCTTCAGTCGTTGTATGACTATATAAAATAGCAAATCATATTGAAATACTGGTTCATATCGATACTGTTGATCGGGTCTAACATTTTGTTGGCTCAAATCAGATGCGGAACCGAAAATCAGCCATCTCCGTCTATTCCTTTTCAAAAGGGGAGTCAGTTAAGGAGCGTTATTGTGATACCTGTAATATTTCATGTTGTTTATAGAAATCAGAGCGATAGCATAAGTGATGAGAGGATCTTCTCTCAATTGGACGTACTCAATTCTGACTTTCGAGCCATTAATTCGGACAAAACATCGCTTCCGGATAAATTCAGAGCCCTTTTGGTTGATATGGAGATTGAATTTTGTTTGGCTGGTATGGACCCTTCTGGATTTCCAAGCACGGGTATTATAAGGAAAAATACAAGCATTGTAGGCATTGGTTCTGCTACGACAGCTGAGAATCCTGCACGTTCATTAATAAAATACGATGTTCTAGGTGGAAGTGATTGTTGGGATCCTTCAAAGTACCTCAATATTTGGGTAGGCAGTTTTGGAGCCAACACTCCAATTCTTGCTGAAGCCAAGTTTCCATGGGAAAATAATCCCAAAGAAGATGGAATTCGAATAGATCCAGACTATGTAGGTATCAATTGTGTCAAACCTCTTAATCCGCAATATGACCTAGGTCGTACACTTACTCATGAAATTGGACATTATCTCGGCCTGCTGCATCCTTGGGGCCCAGATTGTGATGATGATGATCAAGTTCAAGATACTCCCAATCAGAGACTGGCTTGGGGAGGCTGCCCTGTAAATCCTCTGGATCCTTGTGGTGAAGATATCATGTTTCAAAATTATATGCAATTCACAGACGACAACTGTATGTCTTTGTTTACCAAAGGTCAGAAAGAACGGGTTGATGCTATGATAAACGAATATCGGCCTGAACTATTGAACCAGAGCATAACTTGCAATGAATACAGAACCCATCAGGCTATACAATCCAGTCAGTGGAGGATTTTCCCTATTCCTGCTCATGATTGTCTGATGCTTGAAAACAAATTGCAATCGATGGAACGTGTGGAACTCAGGATTGTAAATATGGTGGGCATTGCTGTTAAAAGCTACAGCACACAAATTGAGGCACTGCGTCCCATTGATCTGTCCTCTATTCCGTCGGGTATTTATTTTCTTGAAATATCAGGAAAACAAGGTCAAATAAGAACCCGCTTTGTCAAACAATAAGTAATTACTTCCCAAAAATATCTTTATTGGTTTTTTTCTTGTTTGCAGGGTCCACAGGAGGTGCAGATTGAATATCGTGCCATACCATTTCTTTGTAGCGCCATTGTTTTTTCTTCCATTCAAATGCATCATAACTTCCATCAGGTACCATTTGCAAATCACCAGATTCACTTGGCATCATGATCAAATGATCGAGAATTATTTTGCCATATTCTGGATCATAATTGCACTTAAAAGACGCAGTTTTTCCAAACTTATAGACAACTCTGTGTTGGCAAGTTTCAGGATTTGTGATTCCACACCAGATTGGCAATCCAAATTTGGGTTTGCCTTTTTCGAAATAAAGAATATCTAGAATTTTTGCTCTATCTGTTGCACTTTCAGAATATCCGAACAAGGTGTAGATTGTTCCTATCTTTGTTTTAGTAGTGTGTATATTGTAATAAAGTGCACCGTACCATTGGCTAGGATCTAAAATTTTATTGATAAAATTTTTGTCACGGATTTTGGCTTCATTTGGGGTCAAGGAAAATAAAGTATCCTTAGTCTGAATCAATCCGAAATGTAGAATATTTTGTGGTGAAAGTGGTAACTCCAATGTGTAAATTCGGAAGGAACTATCTGGCGGATAAAGCATAGCTCCTATTTCTAAATCTAACAACCTATCTTGAAGTGATTCTTTGATTTTCAGATAATTACTTAAGTTATTCGTGAAACGATTTGTGATCAATTTCATCGAATCTTCAGGGTGTTGATCACTCAGCCAAATTGCATCATTTATTAATTCTTGCCTTCCGAAGTCTTGAGAAAAAATTGGCAGGATTGGAAGGCAAATAAAGCCAAGAATTAATATGGAGTATTTAATCATTGTGTTGTTATAACGTCACAGAATAAAAATCAAGTATAAATAGTTGGTATGGTTTTGGCCTAATGATAATTGAACATTTCGATCCCAATTTTTACATATTATAATCCTAAGAAGAGTGCCTACCTGAAAAGGTGGGCATTTTTGTTACATCCGCTTCCTCTTATTGGCCAAATAATCCTGAAAGAATAGCGATCCTAAATTGTCCAAACCACTGTAGAAGGCCTTGCCATTGTTTGCTTTGGTAAACTGCTGCACAAAGTTGATCAAATACGGATCTTGTGCGATCATAAAAGTGGTAATGGGAATGCTGAGTTTTTTGCATTTCATTGCAAGGCTGAGTGTTCTATTGACAATTGTTTTGTCTAAGCCAAAACTATTCTGATAGTAATTTTTACCTTTTTTGATGCAGGTAGGTTTTCCGTCAGTAATCATAAAAATCTGCCTGTTCGGATTTTTTCTTTTTCTTAAAATATCCATAGCAAGTTCAAGTCCTGCAACTGTATTGGTATGATATGGACCTACTTCAAGGTATGGCAAGTCTTTCAGTTCTATTTGCCATGCATCATTGCCAAATACAATAAAGTCAATTGTATCCTTAGGATATTTGGTCCGGATCAATTCGGCAAGAGCCATTGCTACTCTTTTGGCAGGAGTAATTCTGTCTTCACCATACAAGATCATGCTATGTGAAATATCAATCATGACCACTGTACTCATTTGACTTTGGTAATGAGTTTCTTGAACCACCAAATCTTTTTCAGTAAGTTTAAACTCATTGATACCGGATCGGATTTGAGCATTTTTTATGCTTTCTGTAGCGGAAATATGCTCTGTCTTATCACCAAATTCAAAGGCTCGCATGTCAGAAGTAAATTCCTCACCTCTTCCAATTGCTTTGGTGGTGTGATTGCCTGGAGATGCTTTTTTTATTTTGCCAAAAACATCCTCAAGTGCTTTTTGGCGGATAGCTATTTCCATTTTGGATGTAGGCACAGAACCCAAGCCACTGCGGTCAGGTTTGCTGAGATATCCTTTTTTGATCAATTCGTCAATAAAGTCTGCAATTCCATAATTGCTATCTGTCAACTTGTATTTTTTGTCCAATTCGGTCAGCCAGGACAAGGCTTCATCCACCTGTCCAGAAGTATGTAGCAACAACTCTTGAAAAATTTTAAACAACTTATCAAAAGGAGATTTTTCTTCGGAGTCTGATGCTTGTGAAAATTGGTATCCTATCATGTTAAATTCGAATACAACATTTTATGAGTTCCAAATAATCTGGTTGATCGGACACTATTTTATGAACGAATTTAGACTTTATTTCACCTTCAAAAATGATGAACACCCCTGGCATTTGAAGTCCATCACTGAGTCTGAGGTTCGCCCCATGTTTGAGTATTGTTGAGAATCCAGAAGACCAGTTTTTAAAACCGAACAACTGATTGAAATCACCGTTGGTGAGACCAAAATGTTGGTAAAGTGACAAGGAGGGATCAGAAATGTATTCGGGATTCTTTATTTTGAATTTTTTGAAGTAAGTGTTGGCAGTTTGATCATCTGACATATGTACATAAATGATCCTAAAGCCTTCATCAATGATTGTATCTTGAATTTTGGAAATGTTGGACAAAGCTTCTCTACAGAAATTACATCCAAAGTGCCTAAGAAAAACCAATACGACTGGCTTTTCGAAACTATAGGTATGTAAATCATTGCCTTCTGAAGTGATGATATCCCTGTGTAAAATCCTGTCGTCAATTAATTCCATATTGATCCTGATTTCTATCTATTGAATAACCAAATACCTTGAAATTGGTTCTAAATTCAAGTATAAGTATTAGGAAATTTTCTTAAAAACTTCGATTACTTCACGAACAGCGTTGGCAGAATCTTGTAATAATTTAGACTCATCTGAGTTCAAATCCAATTCGATAATTTGCTCAATACCATTGCGACCTAATTTAACTGGTACGCCCAGGCAAATATCTTTCAAACCATATTCACCATTGAGCATAACACAACAAGGGAAAATTCTTTTTTCATCTTTCAGGATTGCTTCAACCATCTGAGCCGCAGCTGCACCTGGAGCATACCAAGCAGATGTGCCCATCAGACGAACCAATTCACCACCACCATCTTTGGTACGATCGATTATTGCGTTTAGTTTATCTGATTCTATTAGTTCAGTAACGGGTATTCCAGCAACAGTTGTGTACCGTGGAAGTGGAACCATTGTGTCACCATGTCCTCCCATTAAAACTGCTGAAATGTCTTTGGGAGAAACATTCAATTCAGTTGCCAAAAAAGCACGGTAACGTGCTGTGTCTAAAATCCCAGCCATTCCAAAAACCCTTGAGGAAGGAAATTTTGATGCTTTAAGTGCTGCGTAAGTCATTACATCCAATGGATTAGACACGACAATGATGATTGCATTCTTTGAATGTTGAACGATTTGTTCTGTAACACCATTTACGATTTGTGCATTTGTATTAATTAAGTCATCGCGGGTCATACCGGGTTTTCTGGGAATACCAGCAGTTATAACGACTATATCAGAGTTTGCGGTGTCCTTGTAATCCTCAGTGCCTGTGAGTTTGGTGCTGTAATAATCAATGGGAGCTTGTTGCCAGGTATCCAATGCTTTACCTTTTGCCAAATCACCTTTGATGTCAATAAGTACCACCTCATTTATAAAATCCATATGCGCCAAAACATTAGCACAAGTTGCACCTACATTCCCTGCTCCTACTACTGTAACTTTACTCATTAGAGAAAAAATATTTATTTGTTAAGTTTTAAATACTTGCAATTTCACCGCAAAGATAAGATTTTAGAGGTGAAGTTTCACACCCTTTTGAACACATCATCTGGTGTTTTGTTGATAATTTTTGTAAACTAGACGACTTTTTAGCTTTTCTTTTTTGAACTTTTAGCATACTTCTTGAAAATCACTTAACTTTGAACTACTTTAAATTCTAATCATGATCAAAAAACTCTTTTTACTCGCACTTTCAGTCATTATATTTTCTGTTGTTACAAATGCTCAATCCAATGCCCCTTGTGGAACTAAGGACTTCCATTTGGTCAAGGAGCAATTTTTGAAGAATAGAGCTTATGCTGAAACGCACAAAGTTGGAGAAAGAAGCATTACTTATGTTCCACTCAAATTTCATATAATAGGAAAAGCAGATGGTTCTGGCGCAGTTGAAGAAACTGAAGTTTTGGATATGTTGTGTTGCCTAAATGATTTTTATGCTCCAATGGATATCAAATTCTATATCAAAGATGGTTTTGCATATTTCAACAATACTACTGTAGCTACAGATCCACGAAGTAATGCTGGCACTTTACAAATGATCAATAAGAAGGTTAAAAACGTAGTGAATGTTTTCTTGGTGCAATCTTTTGTCCAACCAGGACTTTTGGGATATTATATTCCAACAGCAGACTTTCTTGTAGTGAAGCGTTCTGAAGTGCGTTGCGGAAAGCAAACGATAGAACACGAGCTAGGACATTACTTTACTTTGCCGCACCCTTTCAATGGTTGGGAAGATAACGATTATGATCCTGCTATTCATGGCAATCCAGTATCTTCAAAGTTCGCTCCGGGCAACTCATCCAAGTCTCCATTTGGCCCTGTATTGGTTGAGCTTCAGGACAAGAGCAACTGTGCGAATGCAGGTGATTTTATATGTGATACTCCACCAAGCTATAATTTTTACAATTCTTACCATACTCCTTGTACTGACATCCCATTTGCCAAAGCGGTTAAGGATCCTAATGGAGACATAGTGTTTCCGAATCCAAATAATGTAATGGATTACAACAGCAATTGTTCTACTTACGAATTTTCACTGCAACAGCAAGGTATCATCAAAGCTGATTTGACCAGTAGAATTGCTACATCTTCCGCAAGGAAATTGGTAACTAGCTACACCCCATTTCCAACTGTTACAGATAATGTTCAGTTGACATTTCCTTCAAGTGGTCAGACTCTGGAAACTTTTGGTTTAACTACACTTGATTGGGAGAATGTACCCAATGCAGGACAGTATTATGTCATCATATCAAATAGTACATCTTTTAGTCTGGGTAGTCCTTTTACAAAGTTTACGATTGTTACAGAATCCAAGTGGGATGTCACAACTGTAAAAGGAGTCCAGTATTATTTCAAAGTGATTCCAATTGTTGAGTCAAGCTTTTGTCCACCAACCATAAGTGTAAATACCTTCACAGCAGGCCAATGGACTGTTTCAACAACAAATATTAAGGAATTATCTTCTCTGAATTTACAAGAAAATCCGGTGCCACAAGGTCAAGACTTGCTTGTGAATCTAGAGAATGGCGAGACATTTCAAGCCAATGTTTATGTGACTGATCTGACAGGAAGGAATGTTTATACACGTTTGAACAATGTATTCAACCAAGGCACAAGTCAACTTGCAATTTCTACTGACGCAATGACAAGTGGTATGTATATCATTACCATGAAATCTGGTAGCGGTATCAACAGCATGAAATTTACAGTGCAATAATAGCACTCAAATATTTTTTATAAGGGAAAGTCCTGCTTCTATTTGGAGCAGGACTTTTTTGTTTTTGTGAATAGGAGATTCAACTAATTCGTTATTTTTGATTTTAGAAAGATTGAATATTTATTGATTCATGCAAAACCATACGAAAATGATCAATTTGAGAATGCCTCAAGAGCAAGAAAGTAATCACAGGGAAGAGATCATATCTCATGTTATCCTTAGGTTTCTAATAGGCATGGCGGGAATATTACTACCCTTATTGTTGGTAGCGAGCAAGTTGATATACAATGGTGATTTAAGGCTTGAAGATTCCATAAGTGACTATTACGACGATGGTGCTGCCGGGGACATTTTTGTAGGAATTCTTTTTGTGTTGGGCGCTTTTTTATTTAGCTATAGAGGAAAGGACCCAATTGATAGCAAGACAGCAAATATTGGCAGTCTTGCCGCTGTTGGAGTGGCATTATTTCCGACCATGAGTAGTATGAAATGGATTAGCACACTGCATTTCGTGTTTGCAATTCTTCTTTTTTCATGTTTTATTTTTTTTGCTTTGGTTATTTTTCGCAAGCACCATCCCAGTGGTATTACCTCCCAGAAAAGAATCAGAAATCAGGTTTATTTGGTATCTGGAATCATAATGATAGTATGTATAGTTGCAATCGGAGTATCTTTTTTGGGATTTGATGAAGCCGTTCGGAATCAGTACAATTTGGTTTTTTGGTTTGAAGCAATTGCACTTATGACATTTGGATTCAGTTGGATAACTAAGGCTGAAGTTGTATTTGGGGATATTATAGCAAGTTAATTGTTAAATCCCTTGAATTCAATATACAAATGCATCAGAAATAAGGTTTTAATCGGAAGGGTAATTCTTTGGTGAAAAACTTAAAACTTCTGTATAAGCTTTCCGCTTTCAGAAATCAAAACAAGAATTAATGGCTGCGATTAATAAACTTGTTTTTCGTCCTTTTTTACTTTTTTTATTCCTATAATAATATTGGTGCTTGATAATGCCAGCAATTTGTAATGGAGTTTCCCTTTTTAAGCCTTGTGAATTATACTGCATTACGAGTACCTTTTTTTCTCCACGGCAAAATTCTATTTTAGCAAATCGTCTTTTAATTTATCAGCAAGATCTTTCTCAACAAGAAGTTCCTTGAGTAATTTATTCTCTTTTTCTAGTTCTCTAATCCGTGCAAGTCGACCTGGGGTCATACCATGTGCAAACCCTTCTTCGCCCATTGTTTCTGACTTCTTTTTCTAACTGTAATAAGTGGCGGGATATAGGCCATAACGATCCAAAGTAGCCTTTACAACTTTTTCTATAGACTCTTTTAGTACAGCCATTTTTCCGTTGCGATGATTCTTTTTCGTTTCATAATAGACAAAATTATTATATTTATTGATTAATATTATTGTCTGACTTTTTAAGGGGCTAAAACATTAAACAATCCTAAGACCTAAACAGTAAAAATCCGACAACCATTCATAATCGGCGATAAAGTGGTATTATTTGCTTATTTTGTTGCCAATTCTCCGATACAAAGGCTGGTAATTAGAAGATTTAAACTATTTCAAAATAAATGCAATGTTTAGCATTATCATCCCGACATTCAATGAAGTTAACCTGACAGCTCAGGCAATCAGTAAAATATATGCAACCAATATTGGATATGACATAGAAATTATTGTAGTTGATGGTGGAAGTACTGATGAGACTTTAGCCATTGCCAACCAATGCGGAGCCACAGTCATTTTAAGCAAGTGCAAAGGAAGGGCAGCACAAATGAATATGGGTGCATCAATGGCAAAATATGAAATCCTTTATTTTTTGCACGCCGACAGCACTCCGCCCAATAATTTTACATCAGCAATTTTTAATTCCTATAACAATGGTGCAATAAGCGGATGCTTCAGACTGCAGTTTGATAATGATCACTGGTTTCTCAAAGCCAATGCGTGGTTCACTCGGTTTAATGTGAATGCCGTTCGTTTTGGCGATCAAAGCTTGTTTGTTACAAAAGAAATATTTCGAAAAGCGGGCGGTTTTCGTGAAGATTTGCTGCTGATGGAAGACCAGGAAATCATCAGCCGCCTGAAAAAGTTCGGAAAATTTGAAGTGATTGATGGTTACGTTATCACTTCAGATAGAAAATACCGAGACAATGGCATCTATCGGATGCAGTGGATTTTTTTCAAAATTTGGTGCCTTTATTATTTGGGTTATCCACAACACAAATTAGTACAACTTCATCGAAAACTGATTAAGAACAATAAATTATGATGGACAATAATTACGATATAATAGTTATAGGAGCTGGTTCTGGTGGGCTAAGTGTCGGAATGACCATGAATGCGCTTGGTTTTAAAGTCTTAATGATTGCAAAAACAGACAAAGATATTGGTGGAGAGTGTCTCAATGATGGTTGTGTTCCTAGCAAGGCGCTGATTCACGTGGCAAAAATTCTCCAGAATGCAAAAACAGCGGAAGCGTTCGGGTTAAAGTTAACAGGAATAGCAGACCTGGGAAAAGCAATCGAGTACGTCACGCAAAGACAGGGAATCATCCGCAAACATGAAAATGCAACGGAATTACGTAAACAGGGAATTGGCATTGCGTTAGGCGAAGCAAAATTCACGGGCAAAAAAGAAGTAACCGTCAAAAACACCCGATACGAGGCAAAAAATATCGTCATCGCAACCGGTTCAAAGCCTCGGGAATTAAATGTACCTGGGGTCGAAAATGTAAATTATTTTACGAACAGTTCTATTTTTTCAATTGATTATTTACCTAAAAATCTTTTGGTAATTGGAGGTGGGCCAATTGGAATTGAATTAGCGCAGGCATTTAATAGTTTTGGAACCAAAGTGATCGTTGTGCAACATGGCAATAAAATTCTAGAGCATGATGATGAGCAGGTATCATCCATTCTTTTACAGCAACTAGAACAGGAAGGAATCAAGTTCTTGCTCAATGCAGATTTAGAGAGCTTCTCTTCAACCAATAAGGCCAACATAAAATTCAAAAATGGAAAAAACCGTACCGTCGACTTTGACGCTGTCTTTGTAGGTATCGGACGGGAACTGCCTTTGGATGTATTACAATTACAAAATGCCGGCATTAACACCAAAGATGGAAAAATCATCATTGATAAACACTTGCGAACCACCAACAAAAAGGTTTATGTATGTGGTGATGTGGCTGGTGATCTGATGTTTTCCCATGCGGCTGAATTTCATGCGCGAATTCTGGTAAATAACTTCCTTTCCCCATTCAAAAAGAAATTGAACAACGATAATATGTCTTGGGTCACTTTCACTAATCCCGAACTGGCAACATTCGGTCTGAATGAAAAACAATTGCAGGAAAGGGGAATTCCGTACGAGAAATTAGAACAAACATTTAACGCTGATGATAGAGCAATAACAGACCAATATCAATTCTCCCAAACAATACTTTATATAAGCAAAGGAAATTTTTTAAAAAAGGAAAAAATCCTCGGTGGGACAATGATAGCCCCAAATGCGGGTGAAATAATACAGGAATTGATCTTAGCCAATACCGCAGGATTATCAACTCAAGAAATTTTCAATAAAATTTATCCGTATCCAGTGGCTTCGAGGGTTAACCAGCAGCTAATAGTAAAGCATAAACAAAAAATAATATCTCCCTTTTTGAAAAAATTAATAAAAATCGCCTATAAATTATTCAGCTGATGGAATGGTGGGAAACTTTTAAAGAATGGTTTTTAAGCCTTGGCGAAAAATACAATGTCAATCCTTTTATTTTTGGAGGGATTTACGTGGGGGCAATTCCGTTTTTCTTTCTGTGTCTTTATTGGACTATAAAAAATATAAGGGATAAATAATCATCTGTATTGCCTGTGTTGCTTACTGGGTTGTTTTTTATTTCGGCCTATTTGTACCTCTTAGTAGTTGGTAAAAATATTCCAATTTGGGTTTATTTTTTTATTGGCCTTATGGTTTTGTACGGGATTTATTCAACAATTATTAAGATAAAGAAAAAGACAAAAAATGAAATCCAACGATGAAAACGCAAAACTGGCTCCAGAAAATTGACCGATAAGGATACTGATAATATCTGGTTCTAACATTAGGCAGTATAATTGCTCCGTCATAAGCAAGCATAAAAGACCTAACAACCAAACAATCAACCTAGCCTACAATTAAAAAAATAAATTGAAGTAGGCACATAGCTAATAACACAAATTGTATATA
>JBBQJT010000038.1:0-33433 GCA_038326165.1 Chitinophagales bacterium
GTATTGGCTACCCAAAAGTTGGTGGTTCAGTGATGATTCTTATCAACAACCTCGTAATTATATTTTAGAGAATCCAGGTGTGAAAATGGAAGCTCAAATTACTTCTGTGGTGCAGATTAGTCTTTTGAACCTTGTAACTGACTGACCGCTACAAAAATTTCTATTGCTGATTTTAGCTTTCACTACCTTTGTATCAACAATCTACCCACTCAATGCGAATAGCAATAGCCCAATTGAATTACCATATTGGCAATTTTGAAGCCAACCAACAAAAAATGTTGGATGCCATCGAGACAGCCATAACGGATAAGGCAGACTTGATTCTCTTTGGTGAATTAGCTACATGCGGCTATCCACCTAGAGATTTTTTGGAATTCAGAGACTTTATATCCAAGAGTGATGCAGTAATTCATACGCTTTTGTCAGCTTCAAAAGAGATTGCCATTGTAGTTGGAGCTCCAACGATCAATCCAGATGTGGAAGGGAAGGATCTTTATAATTCTGCTTTCTTCCTCTACAATGGTGTCATACAGCATATTGCGCACAAAGCATTGCTGCCTACTTACGATGTCTTCGATGAATACCGTTATTTTGAACCAGCCAAGGAATTCAAAACAATTGAATTCAAAGGAAAAAGGATTGCCATTACCATTTGTGAGGATATCTGGAACGTGGGCAATGCGAATCCACTCTACACCATCTGCCCAATGGATGAAATGATTAATGAAAATCCCGATTTGATTCTCAATTTATCTGCTTCGCCTTTCAGTTTTGACCATGCCCAAGAGCGCATTCATACTTGTAGAGCAAATGTAGCGCGTTATGGAATTCCTTTATTTTATGCCAACAGTGTAGGTGCACAAACCGAATTGATATTTGATGGTGGCTCACTGGTTGTTTCACCCAATGGCAATGTCCATCATGAAATGTCATACTTTCAAGAAGAAGTTAAGGTATTTGACCTACAAGCCGTAAGGTTCGGACACAGTGAATTTGAGCAACCAAAGGACAAAATGGCTTTGATCCATGATGCTGTTGTATTGGGAATTAAGGATTATTTCAAAAAACTTGGCTTCAAAAGCGCTATTTTAGGCCTAAGTGGAGGTGTGGATTCTGCCTTGACAGCAGCTCTCGCAGTTCGAGCACTAGGCAAAGAAAATGTACTAGGGATACTGATGCCTTCAGAGTTCAGTACAGGGCATTCGGTAAGCGATGCTGAAGACTTAGCCAAAAGATTGGGCATCAAGTATGAAATTATTGCCATCAAATCAGTTTATGAATCTTTCATGAGTCAACTAACACCATTATTTGAAGATAAGGGGTTTGATGTGACGGAGGAGAATTTGCAAGCACGCGTGCGAGGTACTTTACTGATGGCTTTGTCCAATAAATTTGGCCATATTCTACTAAATACAACCAATAAGTCAGAATTTGCGGTGGGTTATGGTACGCTTTATGGTGACCTTTGTGGGGGCATCAGCGTCTTGGGCGATATTTACAAAACAGAGATTTATGATCTCGTGAAATATGTCAATTCAACTGAAAATGTGATTCCTGAAAACACAATTACCAAAGCGCCATCGGCAGAATTAAGGCCAGGACAAAAAGATTCGGATAGCTTACCTGAATATCCGATATTGGATCCAATACTGAGGATGTATTTGGAACAAATGCTTGGACCAGACGAAATCATTGCCGCTGGTTATGACCCAACACTTGTGAAACGGATATTGCGCATGGTCAATATGAACGAATTCAAACGTCATCAATCAGCACCTGTACTTCGAGTGAGCAACAAATCGTTTGGAGCCGGCAGAAGATTGCCAATTGTAGCAAAGTACTTGAGCTAATAATTATTTCACGAGCAAGGACAGAAGTATTTCCTTCAGTTGCTCATTTCATGACAACTGTAATATTTTTTCTGCGTTAACCGTTCTATTACTTCTTAAATGCAAGCATAATAATGGATACCATAAAAATTCTTTGGGCTGATGATGAAATAGATCTTCTTAAACCACAACTGCTCTTCTTGGAGCAAAAAGGTTATGAAGTCATTACTGTGACCAATGGTTATGATGCGCTTGATGAATGTCGTGAAAATAAAGAAATCGATATCATATTTCTGGATGAATCCATGCCGGGCTTATCTGGTTTGGAAACCCTCAACAAATTGAAGGATAGTTTTCCTCTGATTCCTGTGGTGATGATTACAAAGAATGAAGCGGAAAACATCATGGATGAAGCCATTGGCTCCCAGATAGCTGACTATTTGATCAAGCCTGTCAATCCCAATCAAATACTGCTCTCACTCAAAAAAATAATTGACAACAAACGACTCTTTCAATCCAAAACATCATCGGATTATCAACAGGAATTTCGTCAGATTTTCACTCAAATCAACAGTGGACTTGACTTTACAGAATGGACAGATGTTTACAAAAAGCTAATAGCATGGGAAATAAAACTCGATGCAGCGCAGAATGTGGACATGGCAGATATATTATCCTCTCAAAAATCGGAAGCCAATCAGGAGTTTGCAAAGTTTGTGAGCAATCAATATGAATCGTGGGTTAATGGAAGCAACAAACAGATCCCAGTTATGTCCAATACGGTGATGAGAACCAAGATTTTCCCGCACGTCAAAGACACAGTTCCTACAGTTGTGGTATTGTTGGATAATCTTCGATTCGACCAATGGAAAATGATAGAACCCATCATTTCCGAACTTTTTAGGATAGAGGAAGAAGACACCTTTTATTCCATTTTGCCTACCTCAACGCAATATAGCAGAAATGCAATATTTGCCGGAATGATGCCACTTGAAATTGAAAAGGCCTTCCCCCAAATGTGGAAGAATGACATCGATGAAGGCGGAAAGAATATGTTCGAAGAGGCATTGTTGCTTGAGTCAATCAAGAAAAGTTTCAGAAAAGAAGTTAAAACGGAGTACATAAAAGTTACTAATGTAGCCGTTGCTAAAACATTGCAAGACAATGTATTGAATTATCTCAACAACAATTTAACGGTTATTGTGTACAATTTTATTGATATGTTGTCGCATGCACGAACTGAAATGGAAGTTTTGAAAGAGCTTGCCGGCGACGAAACCGCCTATCGGTCTTTGACCAAGTCATGGTTTCTGCATTCACCACTTTGGGCAGCATTGCAAAAATTGGCAGAGCGAGAAGTTCAGGTATTTTTCCTAACGGATCATGGAACCATACGTGTCAAGAATCCTTCAAAAGTGATAGGTGACAAAGAAACAACCTCCAACTTAAGGTACAAAGTGGGGAGAAATCTGCAATACGAACGCAAAGATGTTTATGAAATCCGTGATCCAAAGAAGGTGGGACTTCCCTCCCCAAATATCAGCTCCAGTTTTATATTTGCTAAACCTGACTTGTTCTTCGTCTATCCCAACAATTACAACCACTTCATGAATTATTACCGCAACACCTTCCAGCACGGCGGAATATCATTAGAAGAAGTGATTTGTCCTGTTATCAGGGCAGTGAGTAGGTAGGTGGATAGTTTAAATTGCCTTTTCAATAGCTGCCGATGCGAGATATCTTGGCTTGAAATAAGTATTGTAACGGATTGAATTGGGCTTGAAACGGATTATACTTCCAAATGCACCTTTACCATTCAAATAAATACGGGCTATGTTGAACAACAAGAACTTTCCTTCCTCTACACGCGCTATTTGGTTGTAACTGTATTTTGCAGTTCTGAAGTAATTTGATACGTAAAAATAATCTTCGTCGCAATCGATTCGCATGATACGATAACTGGTTCTGTATAAAAAAAGCAATATCAATACAAAACCTAGGGCAAAGAAAAGTCTTAATGTTACCAAATTGGTTTGGGTTTCTACCTCAGACATCCATAATGCCATATTACCTATTATAAAAAATACAATAAGGAAAGTCGGTACAAACAAACGGTAAAACATAGTGGCTGAACTAGATATCTGCTGCATAATATTATATTTCGGCTAAGGCTTTTTCTTTTCGGTTATACTCTCTTCGTGACACACCAATGCTAATTTCATACAATAGGAACAATGGTATCATGACCAAAACTTGACTCAATACATCCGGTGGAGTAATTACTCCTGCTAGCAATGCAATGATTACTACTGCGTGCCTTCGATAATTCTTGAGAAAATCAGGTGTCATAATTCCTATCTTAGTTAAAAAGTAAATAACAACTGGCATTTCAAACACCAATCCTACAGGCATTGTCAACATGGTTAGGTAACCAACATATGAGCTCAAGGTAGGCGTATTGATCGCTCCCACAGAATAACTTGCCAAGAAGGATATCCCGAAAGGTGCCAGAATAAAATATCCAAATGATACGCCCAATACAAAAAGGAAGGTACAAATACCAACTATTCCAGATATGGCCTGGCGTTCGGTTTTGTATAAGCCTGGTCTGATAAATCGCCAAAGTTCCCATATCACATAAGGACAGGTTACCAAAAGGCCCAACCAGAAACACACATACATACTCACTGAAAATTGCTCACCCAATTCTCGGGTTACCAAATCAAATTTTGGAGGCGAATAACAAAATGTAGGACCCAATTTGCAAATCCACTTGAAAGTTGGAAAATCGGGATCTTTGGGATAAAGGATTATATTTTTAAAAACCCATTCTTGAAATGAAAAAACCACACCAGCTCCTATTGCAACGCCAATAGCCGAGCGAAAAAGATGCCAACGCAGCTCCTCTAAGTGATCAAGAAATCCCATCTCTTTGCCACCTTGATCTATTTTATCTACGTCGTGCTGATCTAAAGCCATCTCAAGTTTTCGATAATGCGCTGCAAAGTTACTAATTCAAGTCAAAGACTTAGACAATTGCTGAGTTAATTCGATAATTAGAGTAGAAATAAATAACAAGGTTTAATGAAAGGCCAATGCCCAGACAAATAAGCTGACACTGACTATAAATCCTACAGTGAATATTTGATAGGCAACTGATAGAAAGCGGTACTTGATGGCCAACAATTGGCCGTTGTAATACATTTCACGCTTTAAATTATCTAAAATCGCATCTTGATCTTGTAACATATTCCCCACTTCCTGAAGATATTCATTTAATTCCAATTGGGTGTAATGTGCAAAAGAAGTCAGATTTTGCCTTCTACTTTCACCTTGTAGTTCCTTTAATTGTATTGAAATAACTCTAGGGCGTGCTGACAAAACTGCAAAAATTAAAGACACCAGACTAGAAATCAGAAAAACCAAAACTGGAATAATCAGCCTAGAACCTTCTGCCATAATATTCTGGTACGTAGAAAATGAAATTAACGCACCGGTCAATATGGCATTGACGCTGATCATGATATGTGCTTTACTATCAGCCATAGAGCTCAACTCAGTATGGTTTCTAAAGTTGATTCTAAAATAGCTTTCTACGCTTGATTGTAGCTTTCGCGACATGCGAGGAATTTGGGATCCTAACTGCTCATCCATTCTGGAGGTGGTTTGGTTCAATTCCGTTTTGGATCAATCACTTCAGGGCCTTTATTCCCGTATTTCACGTCAATCTTATCTTCCATAGCCGTCACTCGAACTTCAGTTCTGCGGTTGTATTGATATTCTTCTTCGGTACAGTTTACATCGTCCTTGCACTTGTTTCGCGGTTCTTCTTCTCCCTTACCTTGGGTAGTAATTCGATCACTATTGATCCCTTTGCTTATCAGGTAGTTCTTAGCAGAAATAGCACGTTGTATTGACAATTCTTTATTGTAGGCCTTCTCTCCTCTTGAATCCGTATGCGCAGTCAATTCAATGCTCATTGTTGGATACATTGCCATTAACTTATATAAAGCGTCCAATTCTTGACCAGCACCTGCGCGAATGTATGCATTGTTGAAATCATAATATATATTGTCCAGCACTATGACAGTTCCTTTAGCAATAGAGCCAGATCCACCAGATTCAATTGAGGCTACGGGTGTATTATCAAATGGCAACAATCTGACTTCACCAGGGAGTTCAGCTTTATTGCCCTTGGGATTATTTACATTGAGTATACCTTGGATGTAACCTTGTTGTTCTGCTCTGATTATTGCAGTGCATCCTGCTGCCAAACACAATTCAAAATGTCCTTCACCATCAGCTTTGACATCTATGATTTTGCCATCGCAAGAAGTTTTGATACTGACTTGAGCAAACGGAATTGCAGCACCGGTTTTTTGATTGATGACTTTACCATTGACATTGGCGCAATCTTTTATTTGCAGAGGTATTCTGATCTCTTGATCACTGGTTGGCGCGCTTGAAGTATAATAATGCTCTTTTAACAAATACCCAGGTTTTTTAACAAAGATTAAGTAATTGGAATTTGGCTCCAATTGAGTTGTCAAGCTGCCACTCTCATCTGAAAATCCAAGTGGAGTGTCAAGGTTAAAAATCTTTTTTCGGGCAAGTTGGATCTGCACCTGATTGTCATCTTTGTTGCCCTCGTTTATCAATTCCACTTCATACAAAGCATCATTGTCCGAAGCGCCATTTTTATCTGTCTTGAGCAAATAAACAACTGCTCCTGGCACCCAATCACGTGAGGCTTCATCAAATATTTTAAGACTGATATTGAATTTTGGTATAGCAAAGTTCACCAAGGGGCCACCTTCGGTGCTCCATGAATAGATATCGTCTTGGCCTATGCCACCTGATCTGTTGGAAGAGAAAAAACCTTTGGTGCCGTCTTTTGATACAATGAAACCCAGATCATCCTTTGTACTATTGATCGGTTCCGGCAAAACGATTGGTTCAAATCCGTCAATCCTATTCACATCTGTATAAAAAACATCCAAGCCTCCAGAACCACCATGTCCTGAAGATGAAAAGAACAACACATCGTTGTTGAAAATATTAGGAAATAATTCATTGCCTGCTGTATTCACTTTAGGACCAAGATTCTTGGGAGCAGACCACCTATCCGCTATTTTATCCACAACGTATAAATCCATACCGCCATAGCCACCTGGTCTGTTGCTGCTAAAGTACAACTTTGAACCATCCGCAGACAGAGATGGGTGAGCCGTTGAAAAATTATCTGAACAAAACGGAAGTTCGTTGATGGCAACCCATTCGTTGTCACCTCGAACTGCTTGATATATTTTAAGATTTGTTATCCCTTTTTTATCAGATTTCGCTTGCCCAGATGCATTGTTGTTGCTTGTAAAATAAATAACATCTTCTAAATTACTGAAGCTCACCGGGCCTTCATTGTTAGGGGTGTTGATGTATTGAGAGAATTTGTCAGGAGGCAAAGGGAGTCCAGAATTATCCAATTCTGAATAAAAAAGCTCATAAAATGTTTCTCCTGTTTTTCTGTCAACAGGTCCATTTTTGAGGCGACTTGATACAAATACGATACCATTGTTGTAATAGCAAGGAGAATAATCAGTGGCTTTGCTATTGATTTTGTCGGCATTATTGATGAATACCTTTATGTCTCCGCGTTCATATAGCTTAGCTGAAGACTTCGACTTGGAGGTCTCTTGTGCTTGCAAAGTATTCACAAACATGTAAACAAATAAAAAAGTAAAGCATAAAAACTTATTGATCCTGATCTTCATAATTAAATTGTACTTGACAAAATTAACGCTATTCCTTATATAATTCCCCAATAAGGCATTTGCTTATCACTTGGCATTATTTTCCTTTGTTATTTGGTGGCTGAGTCATGATAAACTCACCAACTTTCATTTTATACAATGGAGTATTGCCAGAATTCCATTTATAGATATCATACTTTCCAAGTCCTCCCTTTCGAGAGCTGACCAAGTAGCCAGATTTTGCATTGTTTTCTACTATCAAACTCATATCGTCTTCTGGAGAATTAATCATATCACCCAAATTGCGGACAGGACTCTCACCACTAATATCGCTGACAAAAATGTCATAGCCTCCCATGCTGCCCTTTTGATTAGACGAAAACAAAATTGAAGATCCAATGCCAAGGGTAGGAAATACTTCATTGCCTTTGGTATTGATGCTGTCCCCCATATTGATTGACGCTGACCATTTTCCGTTTACCAACTCACTTCTGTACAAATCAAAACCGCCTTTGCCGCCCATTTTATCTGAGCTATAATAAATAATTTTTCCATCGGCCGCCATACAAGGATGTTGAAAATTCGCATCAGGTGTACAAAAATCCATTGCTTTTGCACCTGATAAACTACTACCTTTTATATCCGCTTGATAGATTGTAAACTGTGCTGATGGTTTTCCGTTTCCAAGGGGACTTGAGGTGAAGTAGATTTTGTTTCTTGCAGCATCGACGTGAAATGGTCCAAATGGTTGAGGAAAATCCATAGGTATCACCATATCAACTGCATCAGCATTGGTGCCATTGGCGTTCACTAGGCTCGTTGTGAGTTTGTAACTTGAAACGGTAGCCTTTTTGTTTTCGGCAAGAACCCAAAGTTTATTGTTCGCCACTGCGGGACTTAATTCATTGTTGGCAGTATTTATTTTTGGAACCAAATTCACACTGACTCCTACTACCTTAATTTCATTGCGTTCATAAATTTTTGCAGAGGATTTGGACTTGCCATTCTCCTGTCCAATAATAGTATTTGAAAACAATAAAATAAGCAATAGGTGTAAAAGCTTCATGTTGGGGGCTATGTATTATACTTTAAACGAAAACTATAGGTCAATTCATTGTGTATCACTAAAAAAATCTTGGATTAATAATATTTTTACCTGCAGAGCCGCCAACGCAATATTGCAGCATTGCCTCCACTGATCCATTGTTGTATTTGCGTATTTTGGTCAAAGTAATATCATATGCCACTGCAAACAGTAACTTATCAGTCATTTGTAACCCGAAAATTAAGTCTATACTATCTCCAGCACCTGTTGAAATTTCGCCACCAGCTCTATAATTCAAGGCAATCATATACCTCTCAAGCAGTTCAAGACCAAGAAAAAACTCCAAATCGAAGGGCGCGTTTTTGACATATTTCAATAAAACCTGTGGCTGTAATTTGACTTGATCATTCAAGATCAAGGAATATCCCGCCATCCCAAAAAAATGGGGAACTTCAGCAGAAACAAATACATCGCTATTGCCAAAATCAATATTGTTGGGTATTAATCTCATTGCTGATGCCCCAATATAATACTTATCCGTAGAGTAATGTAAACCAAAACCCACGTTGGGTAAATATCTGTTTTGCAAACCCAGCGGAATGCTGCCGTCTAATCCGGTTCCTTGAGTTGCCTGAATTCGGTTATCATTGTAATCTTCTGCATAATACCTGACGGTACCCTGCAATCCAGCACTCAATTGTCCTTTTCCAATATTCATGTGGTAGGCATAATTCAAATCAGCACTTACAATGCGCGTTACTCCTATCTTATGGTTGGTTAACATCATACCCAATCCCAATTTCTTTTTAAGAAACGGAAGGTTTGCTGATAACATTTGAGTTTGAGGAGCGCCATCCAGTCCTATCCACTGACTTCTGTGCGACAGCTGTATGCATGCAGCATCTGGCACACCAGTATATCCAGGATTGTATCCCATTTTATTATA
This sequence comes from Chitinophagales bacterium, assembly GCA_038326165.1. Lineage (GTDB taxonomy): Bacteria > Bacteroidota > Bacteroidia > Chitinophagales > Saprospiraceae > JAEUUM01. Next base: position 9,568 of record JBBQJT010000038.1, read on the forward strand.
AACAAAAAGGGAATAATGAGGAAATTGCTGAGCTGAGGCTATTTCAAATGCACAGATTACAACACAGGTAACCAGTAGATATTTTATCTTTAGTAGTTTTGTCATGACACTTATTTTTTAATAAGCAGAAAACCTGCTTGAGGCTTTGTACCATCGCCTAAATCCATGATGAAGAAATAAGTTCCAGCTGGTAAATCTTGACCTTGGTAAGTTCCTGCCCAGGTATTATCGTAAGGAGCTGCTTGAAATATTTCATCCCCCCATTGATTGAAAATGGCGAGACTGTTGTTTGGATATTCATTCACCAATGCCAAACATGGTATAATAAAGCTGTCATTCACATTATCACCATTAGGAGTAATGATGGTAGGTGCTTTGCAGAATACTTCACCACCAATATTGACAACCAGATTGGCTTCAGTACATTGGTCCGGACACAATACACTGCACAAAGTGTATGTTACAAAATCCTGTCCTATGTAGTTGGGATTGGCTGAATATACCCACTTGCCATTGCCAAGATCATTCACATTTCCATATTGCGGCAATTTGGTTATGCTGATACTGAAATCAGAATACAAACTATCATTGGTCAAAACATCTAAGAAAGCAGCTCCCCCGAAACCAATATTCAAGGTATCAGGAAGTGCTTTGGAAATAAATTGGTAATTAATAAAAAGTGTATCGATGCTATTTTTACCACAAATTCCATTATTGGTAGTCCAGACGAATATGTTGCTGCCGTCTTTCAATCCACAAGCTCCTGTCAGTGGATTGTCCGGATTCTCAATGAATATACCTGGATCCAATGCCGACCATTCACCAGAACCGAAGGCTGGGGTGTTGGCAAGCAATAAATCTTTCAAGCATCCCAATCCACAATCCAAACGATCTTGACCTGCAAAAGCTGCATCTTCAAATACATTCACTGTGGTTGTCGCTTCCGAAATTCCGCAGGCGCCATTGTCGACCTGCCAGCTGAAGCTAAATGCCTGATTGCTTGGCAAATTACTGATGTTTGTATTGGGGCTGGAAGGATTATTGATGCTTACACCCAATTGTGACTGCGCCAGAGATTGTGTCCAATTACCTTGTGGATTTCCCGCTTGTAAGATTATTGGAGTTCCAGCACAAAAGTTCAAGACCTGTTCTGCAGATGCCTGAATGAAGGCTGATATTTCTATTAAAATCGTATCAGAGCTGTAATTCTTGCATCCACCATTGCTCAGGTTCCATATCAGAATGGATTGTTCTCCACCAGTAAATCCTGTAATTGGGGTACATGCTGTCGATGGACTTTGAAGTTGCCACTGCACACCAGACAAATAGGACCATGCTCCTGTCCCAACTAATGGCTGATCCGCGCAAGCATTCAAAACTGCACTTTCACAAATCAACAAATTATTACCTGCATCGGCCAAAATATTCGGTATCGAATCCACCTGTATCTGAACGGCACTGCCAGGCAATGATTCACATCCATCGGCTGTTACTGTACCATAAATCTGTTTAGATCCAGTTCCAAGTAGAGGAAATGTATTCCACAGCAAACTGTCATTCCCGATTTGCCCTGCTAGCAAAACACTTGAACTGCTGTATAGATTGAATGTAGCTCCACTTGGTGCATTGGGTGCGATCCAATAAATCAGACAAGCCTGATTGGGTTCGTCAATACAAACTGAACCACCACAATCTTGCACCAAAACAGGTGCCTGAGGTCTCGGTTTTATTGTTGCAGTCACTGCTCCAGAGTACAATGAGGTACAACCTGCCAACGTAATTCGAACTCTATATTCTCCGTTGTCACCAGGATTAGCACCTGTGATGAAAGGATTTTGTAATGTTGAAAAAACTCCTGTGGGGCCAACCCATTCATAAGTAGCTCCAGCAATCAAGTCGGTCTCCAAATTCAAAGTGTCGCCTTCGCATATTGGTGATTCTATTGTTGGCAAAGGCGGGAAAGGAATTGGATTGACTTCTACAAATATCTGATTTGAAATATTTGATGGACAGCCGTCATTTACTACTTGAACGGAGTAAAATCCAGCATTATTGATATTGGAAATGGTGTACTTGAGCGAAGGGATAGCAGTAATCACTTTACCCAAAGGTGTATCCCAAATGTAGGTGATGCTGCTTCCACTTGGCGCTTGTGTTTGGAATTTGATGACAAATTGTTCTCCTTCACAGATTTTTTCGGGTGAACCTGTACTAATGGTATCCAACTCTATTAAGGGTGTAGCCGGCGTATTCTTGATCGGTATAAATATAGTACTCGGCAAGGATCTGCATCCCGTGTTTAGGTCGGTAACAAATAGGGTATAATTTCCACCATTGGTACCTGTAATATTGTTGAGCTCGGCATTCACATTGTTTGAAAATAAAGTAATTGTGGGATTGAACCACTCATATAGATAGTTCCCTTGATCTAAAGGAAATACTGAAGGTTCAATACTGCAATTTTCGTTACCCGTTGCACAAATAGGACATGATTGACTGATTGCAGTGATGTTAGGGCGGCTTCCTACCAATACCAATGTACTATCAATTCCAACACAGCCTGAGCTATTTGTAACATTAATGATGTAAATTCCTGGAACGGATGGCACTTCTGGATTCTGCCCTGAATAAATTTCACCACTAGGTCCATACCAGATAAAAACTGAACCATTTATTGCATCAACATTGAGAATTGCTTTTTCTCCAGAACATACTGAAGTCGTGTCCGAAGTTACAACTCCGACCAAATTCACAGTAACATTATGAGGATTGGAAGTAGCTGACGCACAGCCTGCTCCTAAGCCTGCCTTAACTGTCCATAGGCCTGAATAAATTGCCTGCGCGGATAAGGTCAATGAATTTTTAACAGTAATAAACTGAATGTTTTTTGCTGCGTTGACCCAAGTATACGAAAGTGCCCCCACCCAATCAGTAAATAGTGTGATGCTGTCTCCTTGACATATTGGAGTATTTGAAGAAACTGTCGGTCTGAAAAGGCCATCTTGATCAATATTGATATTTACCGATCCTGAAGACTGACATCCCGTCAAACCCGTTACGGTGAGAATGTATGTACCAGAAAATCCCGCCCCTGGAGAATTAATACTTGGCTTTGGCAAGGGTGAAAAGAAATTGTTGGGGCCTACCCAACTGAAGTTAAAGAAATTTCCACTTCCGGGGGTGGGTTGACTAAATGTAGTATCTGGACAAAAGGTCAATACACCTCCACATGTATCTATTTGTATAGTAGGAGTGAGTGGTTCATTGCGAAAGAAAACTATGGTATTACAGCTGTCTTTATTTCCGCTATAATCTGTCGCTACTATTTTAACATTGGCGGAAGTATTGGATAAGTTGCATGAAATATTATCAGGTGTTACTTTGTAATCCCGAATTCCACAATTATCGAATGCTGCCAATAATAAATCGTCAGGATTAATTTTATTTTGAACCAATCCCGAAGGATTAAGATCAATGATTGCACCCTGTTTACAAATCAATTCAGGAGGAGTTCTGTCAAATACAGTTGCCTTAAAAGAACAAGTCCCAACATTGTTTCCAGCATCCGTGAGAATATAACTGATGTTGTATTTGCCAGCCGGGATGTCAACATTTGGAATTCCTTTGTCAAAACTGCCAGATTCGATAACAATATTATTTGAGTCTCTGATAGCATATTTCACGTCAAAACTAGGATATACCAACTCGAAATATACCTGTGAAATATTGTCCTTCCCCTGTCCATCCAATGGTCCACACGGATTGATCAAATCAGGAAAAATGGCCTTGCTTTTGTTTGGTTTCAGTGAAAATGTGATCACCCCATTTTGTGACCAATTGGCAATTTGTGTTTGATTAATTGGCACCATGAATGATTCATATTCGATACATTCATTGGCTATTGTGCCTTGACCGGTTGAATCTATTAGTATATTATTTTCGTCATAAACATAAAAGAACTCGCCGGGCTGTGCGATATCTCCTTTGATATAAATCTTCAAGGATCCGTTACCAATTGGAGGTTGTCCAAAAAAGTTCACAAAAATATCTTGCGGCAATTGCTCTCCACCATTATTGGCATAAAATATAAAAATAGGCGTTGATTGAATGGAGGTATTTGAACTGAATCCACAGTTATCAAAAATATTATCGGCTATTGGCAATTCTATAATTGCATTACAATCTGTTGGCAATGACTCTGCTGTAATATCTGAGGGGCAGTCAATACTTGGTGCATCATCATCAATGACGTTCAATACATACTCACAAGAATCTACATTATTAGAGCAATCGAAAACCTGAATTTTAATTTTATGATTACCTAAAGTAAACGTATCCAACTTGCCAGTTGTCAATTGAACAAATGGCCCATTGTCGATGGAATAAAATAAGTTGGCACTTGTGGTAGGTGATGTCAGATAATCATAACTCAGACTCACTTTGACCTTACCTCCCTGACAGAAATTATTGATGGCATTCACACCGGAACCGTTTGTAATTAAAATCAATGACACTGCTCCATCTACAGCCCATTGGTTGACCAAAGCAGGACTTAATCCTATAAAATTAGTCGTCGAATTTCCGCATTGATTGGGAGTATTGTTTGTTTTTCCGATGAAGTTTCCGTCCTCAGAGTAAATCCTAAAGAACTCCGTTGGAGCTTCCGCATCAACATTTTCCAATTGTACACTCAAATTGATATTTCCAGACAAATAATTGGCAGGCACACCTTGAACTGCTAGATTGAATACCATTGTATCCACTGCAGATATTTGAACATTAGCACCACTGTGCGTCAAATTCAATGTTTGCATCACAGAATCTTTGCCTGATAAGTTGGAGCAACCATCGGAGAAAAACACCAAATCCTTGATAGACCTAATCGCATTGCAACTCAATGCATTATTTGGAAGGTTAAATGTGTCAATACAAAATAACGCAGGTGCAGAATCATCCACCACTGTTAGCTTTTGCTGGACAGTAGCTACGTTACCGCAATCATCATTTGCCACCCAAAACCGCTGAATGGTGTAGTTAAAATGGTCACAATCTTTTGGATCGGGATTTTGATTGTTGGTTTGGCCAAAACCTACATTCACAAGGGTATCACATCCATCCAGTGCTTTAAATGATCCGCCAATAATTGGGACACCTGGGATATTATTGCATTCCACAGTCATATCCATTGGGACATTGGTAAAAGTGGGTGAATCGTTGTCTGTAACTTGTATCTGTTGTGTATGAATATCGACATTTCCGCAATCGTCGGATGCAAGCCATGTCCGTGTGATCGCATATTGTTTGTTGCTGCAAGCAGAAATGGTGGAAGATTCACTGAACAAAATCTCAACATTCTGATCACAATTATCCGTAGCAATTATGCCAATTCCTATGATTGGTGGTGCAGGTAAATTGGCACATGTGACAGTGATATCTCCAGGCTTGTTCAACAAAACTGGTGGCTGATTATCAAGAACAGTTATTGTTTGTTTGAGTGAATCTTTGTTGCCACAATTATCAGAACCAATCCAATATCTATTCAAGTCAAAGCTGCCATTGCACCCTACTGAGGTATTGGTGGACTCTACAAAAATAACTACTACGTTGTTGTCACAATCATCAATGGCAAAAAATGAAGTCAATGGTGGTGGCAACGGAAGCGAGTTACAATTGACAGTAACATCAGGCGGAACTGGACCGCTCAATAGTGGAGGAACTGTATCAATCAAACTAATCAGTTGCACCTTGCTTGTTGCATTGCCACAAGAATCAATTGCATACCATGTTCTTGTAATATTGGAGCCTGGACCACATGGGCCACTCGCTGTATTTTGCGTAAAATTCAAAACCAACAGTGGATTGCATTGATCCGTGACATTCACATTATTGGGAACTGCCGGCAAATTCCCTTTACAATAAATCGTTATATCAGCTGGCACATTATTGATTACCGGAGCAGTGTTGTCCCTGACATAGTATTTGGCCGTTGTGCTTACTGAATTACCGCATTTGTCGCTCCCTGTGAAAGTTACAATTGTGCTATCAGAACAGGTATTCTTTGGAGCTTGCGGATTGGCAGGTACTGTAGTAAAAACTATTGCCAAACTATCTGTGCAGTTATCTTTGAATCTTGCACCTCCTCTATTATTCAACCAAGTATTCCAAGCAATCAAATTGCCGATGGTTCCATTACAATTGTGCACCTGATTTACAGCTGGACTTACCAAAACAGGAAGCTGTCCATCAATTATTGTGAATGTTGAACTTCCCAAAACAGTAGGAATATTGCATTTATCTCTCACCACAAATGTGACCGTTTTTGAAGCATTACAAGCTCCCGATTCGATGGTTACAAAGGCTGGAAGAAATATCTCAGGACCATTATCAATTAAAATGCTAGGCGTCAGGACGGTTCCACTGCAAGCGTCTAAACCTTTGGCTGATCCATTAGCTAGGGTATTGACCCAATCTGTGAATTTGTTATTGAAATTCACTTTACTGTCACACGCAAAGGCAGTATCGCGCGGAGGAGCCACAACTGCAGGACCAACATTATCAATTATTCTGAAAACTGAAGGCAATGTGTTGGTAATATTTCCAAAGAAATCTCTGGCCCTAAAAGTGACTGTCACATCAATAGGCGTACAAAAATTGGTAGGTGCATTTGGACTAGAAGGAGTGGTCAGCCAAGTCAAAGAAATTGATGGCGTACAATTATCTGTAGCCTGTGCGCCTGCCCTGCTATTCAGCCAAGATTGAAAAGCCGCTTGATTGGCAGCGGGATTGCTACAATTAAACACGGTTAGTGGAGTTGGTTGTACCGTAATCGTCGGAGGTGTATTGTCGGTTACAGGTATCTTGAAAACTTTTGTAACAGGAACCAATGTACAATTGTCATCGGCTTCTACCGTCACGTCGAGGGTTTGCCCGATCCCGACCATAGGGCTGTTTTGATAAAAATTTACATCTGATAGATCCAAAATACAACCAGGCTTAGACTGAAATGTGAAATCCGCCAACCCATAGGTATAGTTGGTTTGGCAATTTATGCCTACTGGAATGGGCGAAGGACCGATATACGAAATGGTAATATCATCTTGAGCATTCAATTGTGCAGAAGCTAAACAAAAGAATGCAATTACAAGAGTTGCGATGGAACGGAATGGGTTCATATCGAGTGCTGTTGTGAGCTGATTTTCAAATACTTTTATGGAATGAAAAGCAGCCCATTTGAGGCACAATACAGTTGCTACACTTTGATTGGTTGTAAAGTGATGTGTAATAGCTTGTACTACAACATTTTGTTGAATTGTGCATGGGTTTTTGGGCAGTTTACTTTTCGTCCTGATGTAAAAGTATAAATTTTTTTAGAAACTTGCAATTAAACCCAGATTTGATTTCAAATTACAACTGTTTTTTAACTTGAATGGCATCGTATTTTAGCTCAATATTTTTATATTCACGACTCCATTTTAACCAGCCAAAAATTGAAAATATTCCATAAAATAAATACAAAGCACTGTAAAAATATCCTGACTTCATCCAAAATAGATAGGCCATTGCTCCATCTATAACAATCCAATACATCCAATTTTCCAGTTTCTTTTTAACCAGTAACCAAGTGTTCAAAATCGAGAATACTGTGCAAAACGAATCAAATATTGGCGTCGATGCATCTGTATATTTCATGCAAATCCAAGCAAATAAACCACTAGTTAAGAAACCTATTCCTAGAAAAAAAAAATGCTCATTCAGATTCATTTTGGATATGGATAATCCTGCCAAAACTTCCTTGTCTCTCCATTGCAATAATCCTACTATTCCTGTTCCTACATAAAATAATTGCAGAAATCCATCCATGTACAACTTGTAGTAATAAAATGAAACTACCGCCCAAATGGCACTGCTGACAATAGAAGCTGCCCAGCAAAGTTTGTTTTGCTTGCTTGCCAACAACAAGTAAGCTACTGCAAACAAAACTGAAATGATTTCTAAAACCAATTGCAGATGAATCATTTCTTGCCTTTCAGAATCATATCAGCTGCTTTCTCAGCAATCATTACAACCGTAGCATTGGTGTTACCTGCTATAATTATTGGCATAATGGAAGCGTCAATTACACGTATCCCAGACAATCCATGAACCTTCAACTCATCGTCAACTACTGACATAGAATCATGTCCCATTTTGCACGTGCCTACAGGATGATACAAAGTTTCAGTTTGTAATTTGATATGAGCCATTATTTCATCATCGCTTGTTCTCAATGGAGGCGTAATAATTTTCTCTCTGTATTGGTTGAAAGGCGTTTGAGATATTATTTCAATAGCCATTTTGGTTCCTTTAAGCAGCGTGGCTGCATCTTCATCTTCACTCAAAAAATTATGATCTATCACTGGAGTAGCTTTGGGATCAGCTGATTGAAGATTAACAGACCCTCGACTTTTGGGTTTTAGCAGAATCGGCAAAATGGTATATCCATCTCGGTTGGTAGGGAATGATTTGATGTCATACAAGTCAATAACGGAGCTTTCCCCTAAGTGAAGTGGAACAAAATGAAATTGAAAATCAGTCCGGTCCTGAGTTGTTTTATTTAAGTTTACGAAGGCATTAGCTTCCAATGGGCTGCCTGTTAAGGGGCCACTTTTGTTTGCCATGAACTGAAACAACGATTTCATTTGGTTTATAAGGGTCAGTTGATGATTCAAACCAACTTTGGATTTACTCCAACTTCCTACGCCGGTGAACAAATGATCTTGCAGATTTTGACCAACGCCTTCCAGTTCATGAACCAAAGGAATTCTATGTCTGCCCAATTCTTCCTTTGAACCAATACCTGAAAGCATCAATACTTGAGGCGAATTGAAAGCTCCAGCAGCAAGCAATACTTCTTCATTGACATGAAATTTTTGTGTGGTATTTTTTCCAGTCAATACTTCTATGCCAATAGCTCTTTGATCTTTTACTAGAATTTTCTTAACATGTGCATGCGTAATTATCGTCAAGTTCTTGCGGTCGAGAATTGGTTTAATAAACGCAACAGCTGCACTGTGTCGCTTGCCATTCTTAATATTAAATTGCAATAAGCCTGCGCCTAAATGATCATTGCCATTACAATCGGGATTGCGAGCAATACCGGTTGATTCACACGCTTCAACAAAAGTATCGGACAGGATTGTGTGGGGTCTGTAACTCACATGGAGTTCACCACCTTGTTGGTGCCATTCATTAGATAATTGGGCATTGTCCTCGCTTTTCATGAAATACGGCAACAGTTCTTCGTAACCCCATCCTTTGTTGCCAAGTTGCTCCCACTCATCATAATCAAGTCGGTGTCCACGCACATATGCCATTGCGTTGGTGGAGCTGCATCCACCCATAACTTTACCTCTTGGCAAGTAGATTCTTCGGTTGTTGAGTTTGGATTGCGGAGTCCCCCAGTAGCTCCAATCAACTCTGGTTTTATTAAGTTTGGTGTAAGCTGCCGGAATATGAATCTCGGGTTTGGTATCCCTGCCTCCTGCTTCAATCAACAAAACTGTATGATCCAATGAAAGCCTATTGGCAAGAACGCAACCGGCAGTTCCTGCTCCTATAATAATATAATCAAATGTATTAGCCACAGTAACGAAGGTAAGACAATGAAAATTATTTCTTAGTATTATTGATTAAAGATTAGACTTTTCCGAGTTCAGCTTTTAGGAAATCGATAACCAAAACTTCATTTGCGTTGACATTTCTTAATTGGGCGAGTTCAACCGATATCCAGTCACCAAGATGAACGAAATACATCATTCGCTCCATCAAACTATTACCCTTTGAAAATAACTCAATGTAAGTGGGTGCATAATTGTTGATGATCTCTTTGCAAATATCTAAACGAACAACATTTCTATCATAATCATCTGAATTGCGAAATACTACCACCGCCCATTCATCTTTCTTTTCACGCCATCCCACCAACTCATTGTGATTCATTTCGGGCAAAACATGGTGCCAGCATAGCATTTTAGAATTTTCGTTGATCTGTTGTCTGAATCTTACAGCAACCGACTCCATTCTATCTGTGGTATATATTATTGGAATTTTACCAACCAACATTTGGGCAACCAACTTAGCTTTATCTCTAATATCTTCGGTTTCTGCCTCAAGTAATGCATAAGAAGTTCCAACCAATTTTGGCAAGGTATCTGATATCAAGCCCAAATGATTTAGAATAAATATTTGCTGAACAAGGCTATAGCCCAGACAGGCTCTTGGAGACGGCCAATTATCAGGGAGTTTAATGTAGTCGAATCCACATTCAATTGCCAATTCTATGAGCTTTCCACCTGATGAAATACAAACTACTTTGGAACCTGAATTTTTTAACAAATGAAATGCGGTCAAAGTCTCTTCAGTGTTACCGCTATAAGAAGATACAATAACCAAAGTTGATGCATCTATGTAGGCAGGAATTTCATACGATTTATTGATTGTCATAGGAACCTTCAATTCCTTTCTTACCAACTCAATTACAAAATTTCCACCTATACCTGAACCTCCTAAACCGGTCACAAAAATATTTCTGATATCCGAGGTATGTTTATTTATTTTAGCCATCGCTCCAATTTCCATCGCTTCCTTGAGTTGTTCTGGAAATTTAGCCACCAATTGATCCATCATAATCGTTGTGTAATACTTATTATATTATACCACAAAGATAGGTGTTTCCTTACCTTTACCACCAAGTTTCTTGAACAATGGCCAAACATTTGGAACAAGGCAAAAAAGGCGAAGAACTTGCACTTCAATACCTAAAGTCATTGGGATATCAAATTCTTGAAATAAACTGGCGTTTCAGTCGTGCTGAAATCGACCTGATTGCAATGGATAATGATACCCTGGTATTCGTCGAAGTAAAGACCCGTAGCTCATCAAGTTACGGGATGCCAGAGGAATTTGTAAACGATCGAAAAGAAACCTTATTACTTGATGCCGCCGGAGTTTATGCGGAATCCATAGCTCATGAATGGGCTGTTCGTTTTGATTTAATCAGTTTGATTGGAACGGGTAATACATACGAATTGCAACATTTTAAGGATGTATTCTATCCAGAGTGGTGAGCATGCCAATGTTCCTAGGCTTTGTAAAAAGTAAAAATCAACTGAGATTCAAAACGCTAAAATAATGAATCTAAAAAATTACGTTGACGGAATCGCACAGATATTTCATGAAAAAGGCAAGCCTGAAATTGCCTTTCATCAGGCTAAATACATGAAAAACCATTTCCAATTCTATGGTTTAAAAGTTCAGGAATGGACGGGTTTAAGCAAAATTTACTTTATTGAACATGGTTATCCTCCAATTGATGAATTAGACGAATTCGTAAAGATGTGCTACAGTTATCCACAACGGGAGATGCACTATTTTGCTATAAACGTACTTGAAAAACTGGGCAAAAATTTACCCGCGTCGGCAATAGATATTTACGAATACGCTATTACCAATCAATCTTGGTGGGATTCAGTGGATAGGATTGCCAAATTAGTAGGTCAGCACTTGACATTACACCCTGAACTTCAGCCCTCGACAACCGATAGGTTCAATGAAAGCGATCATTTGTGGCTGATTCGAGTGTCTATAATTTTTCAATTGTTTTACCGGTATAATACGGATATAAAACTACTGGAAAAATATATGCTGCCCTGTTTGAGACATAAAGACTTTTTTATCAGAAAGGCCATCGGCTGGGCTTTGAGACAATACGGCAGATACAACCCGGAATTTGTGGTAAACTTCGTAGAGCAGCACCAACGTGAAATGAGTGGATTATCAATCAGAGAGGCCATTAGGAACTTATAAATTGGTTATAACTTCCAAACGCTTGTATCTACTGAAGTGAAAAACGGACCATTACACCTGCCGAAGTATTAACAGTAGGGAATGATTCAGTAGTTTTAGGTACTACTTTGTTATACTCCCAGAATACACGTAAACTCAGTCGTTTGTTTAGTTGATAATCAGCATTTGGGGTTAAGCGTATGGTGGTAGCTCCTCTGGTTTTTTGATTCAAATTTTGATCCAAAAAGTGATTGGAAGTTACATCATCACGGTAGGAAAAATCGAACTTGATATTCAAATCCCGACCAGTAGCCGCTTTCTTAGATTTACCAGGCGCCAATTTCTTGTCATCCTTTTTGGGTTTCTTCTTTGGGTTTTTCTTAACTAAGAATGGAATGTCGATATTTTTAATCCTGTACCCGTATCCAATAGTAAATTCTTGAACCTGACTTTCTGCAAGTGTATTGTCCACAAAACTCATCTGCAAATTCCTTGATTTCTTAAATTCAAATCTGAAATTCATGTCATTTTTCAATTTCATGTCAAGTCCTATCAATGGAGAGAAATCCTCACGAATAAGGATGGTCGGAACTTCAAACTTGGCAAAGTAATTCTGGGTTGCGGGTTGTTCGGTTGGTGAGTTAGGATTATAAAAAGCGTTGGTATTAAAGTTATTGACCGTTAATGTCGAGTTGTATGCATGAGTAATATTGATGGCTGTGAATATATCTTTCAAGCCTGGCAGCTTTGCCAATCCTGCATAATTCAATCTCCAGTTTGGCTTGGGCAATGTCCTGAACAACCCATCTGTCAGCGAAACCTTATTGGCATCTGCTTTGGTATATGCCGCAATGAAAGATGGAATCAAAACATCCTGCTGGTATCTACCATAGCCCTCTGTATAATTTCCATATTGAAAATCTACGGGGTGCTGACCAGTACCTAATCTTTTGGATAAAATGGTTCTATTGTCTTCAAATTTTTGAAACAAACCATCGATGTCTTTTACAAATAGTGTATTCAGCGCAAGAAAAGAAACTGTAAATGAACCAACCTCACGGACTCCTAAGCTTTGGAAGCCTTGATCTACTGCAGGTTTTTTGAAATCTTCAATTCTGTTGAGTGAATAGTTTTGTTTGACATCTAAATCTACTTTGAAATCAGAGAATGGCTCCAACTTGAGTTGACCATTTATTTCACGTGTATAGTTTCTACTTACTGGCTGATTCAAGAAAATACTACTGGTTATCCAGCCTCTGGAAGCAGCGTTATTGAGCCATGCATCTGATGGTCGTTGACCCAATAAGAATTCAACTCCAGGAGCAGAAAAATTGTCATTCGATCCCAATAACTTAGAGCTAGGCAAAAAGCCTGGTACCGAGTTTTGAAAATTCTCGGAGTAGGTGAGCTTACCTCTTCTGATAGTCAAAAGAGGTCTGATCAGGATTCTTTCTGCAAGCGTAACACCTTGTTCTTTGGGTTTTTTCTCCTTTGCTTTGTCTGCCTTCTTGGCATTCGGGTTATCTGGATCATCCTTGGCTGTAAGTCCGGCGTCTGGTTTCCCAACTTGACGTTTTACTCCTTTTGCATCGGTTCTATTGCCCGCACTGTTCTTCTTATCAATTTTCTTTAAATACTTGAAACTGTTGTAGATGGATTCAAAATCAAAGTCTCCTGTTATTTGGCGTTGCTGAGTATTTGAAATGATATTACCCAAGGAATCAGTATTCAATGATGATCTGTTCCAAGTGTATCCGGTGCTTACTTGAGCGCGAACAGTTGTCCACGCAAGGAAAGGTATTTGTTTGGTTGGCAAGGTATAGTTTGCAGCGATATCGTGCTTGTATGTTCTTGTGCGACCACCGTCTCTGATATTTTGTTTTATGAAATCTCGTTTTTCAGATCTTGTGTACAATTCTCCAGTAGCTGGATTAGTGGCTGTCTCTGGTCGTTCATCAATCAATGAAGTATTGAGTGCATTGAATGTCAATTTGAGCGACTTGGCCAAATCCCAGTTCGTATTGTAACTTCTATCCCAAGCCCATCGCTTGTCAAAGAAGGTATTGGTTGCTGGATTGTCACCAGCAAATCGGTATTTGGTCTGCTGAAAATCTCGATCCATGTTGGTTCGGAATACCAACCCGTTGGGAACTGGGTTGAAGTTGAACTGACTCAATAACCTGACCCATTTATTGTCCTTGATAATGTTCTTAAATGGTTCAACATATTTAACTTGCCGTGCATAATTGTAATCCAATGAACCTTGGTAATTTTTTATCTGGTCTTGTTCAATAAAAGGATCTCGTCTATCCGTTTGGGTATAACCATAACTCAAGCTGAGATTCTCAACATCCCAAGGTTTGGGTTTTGCCTTGGTGTCCCTTCGTTCCTTACGAATATTAGCAAAGTTCAAGCTTTGGATATTGTTGTAATCCTCAGCTTGCTTTCGAGCTTCTTTTCGCTTGTCGGCATCGGAAATAGCTTTCAATTTTTCTTTAAGTGGAATATCCAAATCATACGGATCAAATTCTGGTGTGCGCGTGGTATTGGAAACTTGGGCAAGCATCGGAATTTTTATTCCCAATGATTGAGGCAAAAATTTACTCAATTCAAGTTCAAGTGCTCCATCATATTGCACTACTTGTTCTCGTTTCCGTTCGCCGACACGCTGCTCGAGTGATCCCCAACCTATGGAAGTGAAATTACCCGCGAGGTTAATCCTCCCTAAGTCTGCTAATTTTACATCCATTCGAGCCAATCCGGCATAACCATTTCGCTCATTGAATCCATTGACCCGCAACTCGTTGACCCAAATTTGGGCACAATGCGCCGCTTTTTGTTCATCCACATTTCGGACTCCTATCATAAAGCCTTTAACCAAACCAAGGTTGGGATTTCCAAAAATCCTTATCTTGCTGCTAGGTCGGTCAGGATCGTCTTTTTCGTAAATAGTGGTCAGTGAAGCGCCTGTATTGTTTCGCTCAGTTTTAATATTCCTGAAATTCTCCAACAACACATCCATTTCATTTCGCCATACTTCTCGGGCATACTGATCACTCCCACGCTGCCCCAAATTGTCAGAATTTGACATTTTTAAAGGCATTTCATATTCGTAATAATTTGCTTCAAAGTCAGAACCAAAACGGAAGAATAATTTCAAGTCGGAAGAATCTGAATCTTTACTTTCAGCATGGACGAACATTCTCATACGGTCAAATACACGTAAATCCATTCTGGAAAGCTTGTAGATAGCACGAGAATCTCCAGGCTTTAAATTGCAAACATCAACAGCTATAGATTGCTCATCTTGCAGAACATCCTGTGAGGTTTGTAAGGTATTTTCACGTATAATTCCTGGAGGTGTAACGTAATTAAATGGCAATCTTGCATTGTTCTCTTCAATACCTACTGCGTTTACATCAAATTTTGTAGCATCATCCGGGTCAACAATTATAGTAGCCCCAAAAGGTCGCTGATATTTTCTCCACTGACTTCTGATCAATTCAAATGTTGCAAACCGACAAGTAACTTCTCTTTCAAAACCATGCATGTACAAACGAATGAAACGAATACTTCTGAAGTCGGCAATACCTCCTACAGCCCTTGAATACTCACGTATTGGAATTACAAAACGATACCAGATTCTATCTGATGATGGTCCTTTTATACTTTCAACGATATATTTATTTGCATTTAATCCTCCTGCACCATCGGGTGTCAAAGGAATTTTATACTCAAAATAGGCTTCAGCTTCATTGAGTGTATTGTCAATTACAATATCTTCATTGTCTGGTTGCTGCGAGTTGGAATTGATTTGGTTGCCCTGAGCAGCTTGGTTGTTTCCCTGTTGTCCATTGAATCTCGAATACTTTTCAAAAATGGTGGTTTGGTCATTAAACGATTCATCTTGAAATGACTTGAAGTTATCATTGCTCGGGTCAGCTTCAAAATCTGCTATAGCTTGATCTGTCATTGGCACAAGAGCATTTTTATACTCTTCAAGCACATAATTAAAATGTTGCCTTTCCCCATCATCATTCAATCCATCCAAACCAACATCTTGTTGCTGTCGCACTTCGGGTTCAGCATCAAATGCATTGTTCACCGGCGGCCTTCTGGGTACTCTGGCAAGTCTTGTTTGATCAGTACGGAAGTCAGGTTCTTTTGTAGAAGGAAGTGAGTTTTCAAAGAATTGTCTCGAATCTCTCAATACGTCTTCACTGACATTACCTAAATTGATATATAGTTCACCTTCATTTGTCTGGTCTTTGATATATGGACTTAACATCCAAAACTCTATGTATTCGTAGTTTGCTGCTTCAAAGTCATTGTTGTTCAATAAATTTCGCATAATTCCACCCCATCTAGACTCTGGATTTTTTAGTTTTCCATTGGGTAAAAGGCCAGCACTGTATGGAGTTCCTTGAGGACGTTCCATGTTATATATGCCTCTGATAGAAGGTTCAAAGTGAAGGTCAAATGTCTGAATATTGGTCAATTGTCCTTGAAGTATTTGTCGATTGGGGAAAATTTCACGTTGCAGAATTCCAGCGATATAATCATTGCCTTGATCATCAGGTGCCAAGTTACTTCTTAATGTTTCGTCAATTCTATACCAAGAAAGCTTAGCTCGGTTAGCTCCGCTGTATGTTGAATCGATGAGTTGTGATTCAGGAAACAATTGATTTTTTTCATTGTTGGCTGATTGCGGCACCGAAGCTGGAAACCACAACTGCGCCGGAGCTCGGATATCTAGACCATTAGTTGCTCCTTCAAAGTCATCGATATATACGTTACCTTCACCTCCTGCAGTTTCATTAATTGCGCTTGAGTGTCCTGGTCTCAACATTGCTGTTTCAGCGAGAAAGTTAACAGTAGACATTTCTTTGGTGGATACCAAAGGCAATCTATCAAGCAATTTTGTTAAGCCTGGCAGATTGTGTTGTGCATTGAAATCCAATCCATATATCTTATTGTTAATTGGATCTTCTCCTACGTTTACTTTTTGTGTAAAGGGTCTTTCAAACAGTTGTAGGAAAGTACCACCAACGCTCATATTCTTGGCCAATTGGTAATCAGCACGCAAGCCGAACATTGTTCTGGTCTGAAAGCTGAACAATGAGTTATCTTCAAAGGACACTTTTACCGGAACTCCTCCTAACAAATAGGAATCATTGATGATTTTTACTCGACCTGTATTGTAATCAATGGTATAATCTACATTTCTTTCTAATTGTCTTCCTCCGGCTGTTACAACTTCACTATTGGGCGGCAAGTTGAATACGCCAAGTGATATATCGGATGATACATTGGAACGGAATGAACCTTTGATGGTAAAACGGTTGAACTCAGCAAATTCTCTTGCAATTGTGACTGTTGAATCGTACAACTGCTGATAGGTATATTGTCTTCTAAGATCTGGATTGGTGATCTGCTTTGACAAGGATGAACCAAATGGCTCAAGCACTGGAAACATTACCCTTCCTGTTCTGGTATTTACAGTCAATCCTGGCACATAGTCAAAGAATCCATCAGGAAACGGATCTTGACGACGGTTCAAATTATCTAGATTCAGAACTTCTATCAATGGTCTGCCTTCCAAATTGGTTGCCGGCAAAAAACGCTTTTGTCCTTTACCTGGATCTTCATACAATACATCCAAGCGGAATTCTTCTTGATCTACGTTGTATGCACCAACGGAATAGACGTTTTTCATCATCAAATCCCAAATAGGCAGATCAATTCTCGGTGTCGAGCTTTTTAGCATCTTGATGATCATGACGTCTAGATTATCTGGGTCAGCAGGATTCTCACTACCAAATTGTCCAATTCGGTAAGTCTTCCCATTGTAAACATATTCTATGGCTACTCCCAATACATCCGCAGGTTTCAAATTCACATTGACTGAAATGGTACCCAATTCTCTGTTGAGCGTGTATTCGTTATCTTTAAGGGATCGTGCTCTTATTTTTTCAAAATCTCTAATTTGTTGAAATTTGAAATCAGGCCCAGTCAATGCTGCAACTACTCTATTGATATCTTTCAAGTTGGGAATAGATGCCAATCGTGCATTGATGTCATTGGCATTGTTAGCAGGAAGTTCTATCCCAAAAATATCTGGATTCCTCGCATCAGGCGGATTCCCAAGTTCAGGATTCTTGTTGGTAAATCTTTCTGTTTCCCCTAAATCTGCAATAGCTACTACGTCTCTGATATAACTGGGTTCGCCGGGTCTTGCTGTCTCCAAACGGTCGTTGGTCACCCATACTTCTACTTTATTAATTCTGACCAATGACTTTACTTGAGGCATGTTGGTCAAGGCATCTTCAAAGTGATCTCTAAAATAGTGTGTGAGGAAGAAGTGCTTATTTTCGTCGTACTCATCAGACTTTAATTCGAACAATTGAAGTTCCTTTCCGCCTTTGAGCTCAATTTCTTTACGTCGGGACTTCTGTTGTGAAGCCAAGGCCGTTAATTTCAAGTAACCGAACTGCAATTCAGTTTTGACGCCGAACAAGGCGTTACTCCCTTGAATTAATGTGCTTTTAAGTGGCAATGCTACGTTTCCTGCCTCTATAGATCGGATTATTTCGTCTTCATTGAACTTGGTCGAGTTGTAATCCAGCTTCATTTGATTTTCGAAATCAAAAGTTGCGTTGTTGTTGAACTGAGTGGACAAATTGAGTTTTTCACCAATTTTACCAACAACATTCATCTGAATGTTCATGTCAAAATCAAATCCGCCAACTCTTTGTTGTCTAACAGGAAAGATGGGGTTGTTAACCCTGCTGTAATCAAAACCAAATGTCAAATCTATATTCCCTTGAGGTTTGATAACTGGTTCAGTTCCTCCAAAAAGTCGATCCAATAAATTTCTATTAGGGATATATTTACTCAGGGGATTCTTTACATCATACTTCTTGTTGTAAGAATTGGTTTTGCCTGACAGATAATCAAAATATTCCTTTTCCTGCTTGTCTGCCTTATATTTTAAGTAATCTTCTTGTCCAAGACCAATAGTTGGAGAGTACTCTTCATTTCCGATTTTTTCGGAGATAATATATTGTCCGCTTGCAGGGTCAAATTCTTCTTTTTTCTCGATAGAGGACGGATCCTTCAGGTCAATTATCTGCTTTTTTTCATAAAGCGGAAATTGTGGCTTTTTTGCTGGAACCGTATCCAAAGTGGATGCCGAAAGTCTGTCCTTTGTAGCAATAACGGCCAAAGTGCCTGGTTTGGCTAAAACCGCAAACACACCTGTCCCTAAGAAAACAGTTAACAGAAAAGATACAATCAGTTGTTTAATGTTCATACTTCACTTCCCGTAATTATCACAAATAAACTGAGGTTCATCAGGACAATGCTAAAATAAGCTGTTTGGTTTTTTAAAATCACAACACCTTCATATATATAAGGTATTGATCTTACGCAATTTGATTGATATTGTTCAGTATTTTTAGGAAGACAATTGACTCAAAGCTGCTTTTATCAAAGCTTCGAGTGAGGCAATATTGTCATTCTCTTTCAATACTTTTTGTAACGCGGTCCCTGCTGCTTGACGTTGGAATCCCAATGCAAGCAATGCAAATAACGCCTCCTCTTTCATCATATTGCCTTGATGAATCGGGATATTACCATTTTGCGTAAAATCTTTGCTGATTTTATCTTTTAAATCGAGTATGATCCTTTTTGCTGTTTTGGGTCCGATGCCTTTGACCCGGCTGAATGTAAGATCATTTTCAGCAGCGATTGACTCTCTTACTTGATTTGTAGTAAGGCTGGAAAGCAATATTTGTGCTGTTGCTGCACCGATTCCTGAAACGGACAAAAGCTGAACGAATACGGTTCTTTCGTCTTGCTCTGAAAAACCGAACAAAGTATGACTGTCTTCTTTTACAATGAGATGTGTGTGCAACAATCCACTTTCTAATTTTTCAATTGATGAAAAAGTAGTTAGGGTAATATTGACATGGTAACCAACACCTCCAACGTCAACAATTGTATAAGTTGGGGTTTTGATTGCGAAATGTCCTTTGAGGTATGCTATCATTGGGCAAAAGTACTATTTTTCTTCTGGAACTTATTTATGCCTATCATTCACTCAAATTTGGCGAAAATCCGGACACAGCCGTAATCACTTAAATCTTCATACAAAATAGTATTTCATGACAAACTTGAAATATTCTACCATTGGTATTTGATCAATTGGTTCCCTCTTTACTTTCCTTTTTCTTTGCTTTTTGCATTGGGTTATCCGAGTTTCCAGACCTCCTTCTGTTTTGTTCTTGTGTCTTATTTTTAAACAATTGAAACCTTGATTCCTGAGGCATTTCATTCCAACTGTTGTTGTCCTCGCGGATATCTGATGTTTCTCGATATGGATCCAAGTGGATGGAGCTAACTTGTTTGTTTTTGGCGAAAGTTTTCGTGAAATGCTGCTCATTCTTTCTCCAGATGTGGACACTTATTCGCTCCAATTCGCTGGTTCCATCTGCAAAATTCCACAGAATGATAACTGGCATCACCATCCCTCCTTTGTTCGAAAAGCTGACTTCATATACGTAGGTGTCTTTATATTGATTGAATGCTGAATCTGACATGGCTTCCAAATAGGAGTAATTTCTATTGTTATCATTGTCATCAGCAGTATTGTTGTAGTAATAAAAATCCCTCAAACTTGTGTCCTGATTCACTGCAAAATTTAATTTGGCATCCCTATTTCTTTGCTTGGAGATACTTTCAAAATTTTTCTGTTTTTGAATTTTTGGATCGTTTGAAGCAAGTTCTTGTTGCTTTTTATTGGAAAATGTCATTAATTTTACTGAATCAAGGGCAATGTCAACTGGATCGGTATCATAAAACCATGCTCTCCAAAACCAATCCAAATCTACTGCAGAGGCATCTTCCATGGTGCGGAATAAATCAGCTGGTGTAGGGTGTTTGAATGCCCAACGTGTGCAATACTGCTTAAATGCAAAATCAAATAATTCCCTGCCCATGATGGTTTCGCGCAAAATATTTAAACCAGTAGCTGGCTTTCCATAGGCATTGGGGCCGAACTGCCGGATATTGTCGCTATTGGTCATGATTGGCTCCAATTGATCCTTTGGCAGGCTCATGTAATCGATCATCTTGTGCGCAGGACCTCTATTGGATGGGTAATTGTTGTCAAATTCTTGTTCGGTCAAAAATTGAACAAAGGTATTCAATCCTTCATCCATCCAAGACCATTGACGCTCGTCGCTGTTGATGATCATGGGAAAAAAATTATGCCCTACTTCATGGATAATCACGCCTATCATTCCGTATTTGGTTCCTTCCGAATAGCTTCCATCTTTTTCGGTTCGTCCATAATTAAAGCAAATCATTGGATACTCCATGCCATTGGACGCCTCGACACTGATAGCTACCGGATAAGGATAAGGAATGGTAAATTTTGAATAGGTTTTGACCGTATGGGCAACCACTTTGGTGGAATACTTTCTGTACAATGCATAAGCCTCCTTTGGATAATAACTCATACACATCACTTTCCTTCCTTCCACCATTTCAGACTTGGCATCCCAAATAAACTTCCGAGAAGAACCCCATGCAAAATCTCTTACATTCTCAGCTTTATAAATCCAGGTTTTGGTGCTTTTGCTTTTGTTTTTTTCAGCCTTTATAGCTTCATCCAATGTAGCAACTTCAATTATTTCATTGCCATTTTGAGCATTCATCCATCTGTTGTAACGCTCAGGACTCAGCACTTCTTTGTAATTCTGACACTCGCCTGTTGCGCACACCACATGATCCGACGGAACTGTCATCCGAACCGTATAATTGCCAAAAGTCAATGCAAATTCGCCACGACCAGTAAACTGTCTATTCTGCCAACCTTGAAAATCAGAATAAACACACATTCTCGGGAACCACTGGGTAATGGTAAAAAGATGGTTGCTATCTTCTGGAAAAAATTCCATTCCACCTCTGCCACCAATGG
The DNA here is from genome assembly GCA_038326165.1 of Chitinophagales bacterium. Taxonomy (GTDB): domain Bacteria; phylum Bacteroidota; class Bacteroidia; order Chitinophagales; family Saprospiraceae; genus JAEUUM01. The sequence continues at coordinate 31,373 of JBBQJT010000038.1, forward strand.
TCATTCTGTCTGGAATTTTATAATGCCATTTCACTTTAAATCTGAAGCTCTTACCGGGCATCAAAGAACTGGGCATGTCGATTCGCATCATCGTTTGATTGATGGTATAAGGAAGTGCATTACCAGAAGGTCCTGTCACCAAGTCTATTTTGATGCCATATCCTGCCAAAGCTGTCCTGCGATCTAAGCCATTAATATCATTATTTGTAAAAGGTGCGCTGATCTGGCTACCATCAAAGTTGTTGCTGTCTGTGTTGGGATCATGTTCATTTTCATCCAGCTGCAACCATAGGTACTGCAAAGGTTCAGGAGAATTATTATAAAAGCTGACCCATTCTGAAGCTTTGATCTCCAAATTTTGCTCGTCCAATATTGCGTCAATTTCATAATCGGCCTTCATTTGCCAATAATTCACACCTGGCGCACCGGAGGCAGTTCGATAATTATTTGCATCAGGTAGTATGGTACCCAACTGCTCAAATTTATTGGCGTGATTGGACTTGGGATTGTTTTGAATATTCTGGGCGCTTGCAGTTGAAGATAACAAAAGAGCGCTCACGAGAATAAAAAGGTACGTGATGTTTTTCATGAAATATACTAAATACGTTGAACTAAAAGGTAGATTGAGACCATCAGAACCGCAAACGAAGCAAAGAGTTGCCAGTTTTTGACTGAAATTTTCAAAAAGCGGGTCAAAAATAGCCCTAATGTTAAAATTGATGCCACAATTAACAATTGACCAAGCTCAATACCCAAATTAAAAGCAAACAATGGCTTTATGATGGACTCCTCTTTACCGAGCATTGCTTTCAACAAATAGGAAAATCCCAGGCCGTGAATGAGTCCAAATCCAGCCGCCATCACAAAATTCAATTGCTGGTTGGCACGTGTATTTTTTATGGACCAAATATTGTTTAAAGCGGTAAGCAAAATGGTGATTGGTATCAACAATTCTATCAGGCTCTGTTGAATCTGAATCACGTTCATTACGCTCAAAGCTAGTGTTAATGAATGGCCAATGGTAAAAGCTGTAATCTGTATAAGCAAATGCTTCCAGTCACTCCACACGCACATTGCGGTCAACGCTACAACAAAAGCGATATGATCATAACCCTTCAAATCGAGAATATGCTCAAATCCAGTTGATAGCCAAAGTTGAAAATCGGACATTATCTAATACCTTTGTAAAATGGCAAAATTATTAGCAAACTCTCGATTATTCAATAATTATCTACTTATGGTTCATAAAATAGGATCAGGGAGTATAATTCTGGTACTTGCAGGGATTTTTTTGTCCTTCCATCCATTTTATTTGAGTGTAACAGAGCTGAGCTACAATCCAGTTGAAAAAAAACTCCAGATCAGTTGCAAGTTATTCACTGATGATATTGAAAACACCATCAGAAAGTCTAGCAAATCCTATGTTGATTTATTGAATCCGAACAATAAAAGCAACTCCGAAAAACTACTGATCGACTATATCCAAAAACACCTGACCATTAGATCAGATGACAAGCCCATCCCCTACCGATTCCTAGGTTATGAAAAAGAAGAGGAAGCAATATGGTGCTATTTTGAATCCGAGGAAATTCAGACACCCAAAAAACTAGATATCAACAATTCTTTATTGTACGAATACCTTCCCGAACAATTCAACATTGTCCATGTCAACGTATCAGGCAATCGGCAGAGCTCAAAAGTAAATAATCCTGAATCGAAGTTGAGTTTTAGGTTATGAATAGCTTTGGGGAAATGGCTTGCGCAGCATCGGTTTTAAAATGTTGAGATGCCTTTACACATCCTGCCTAAAGTATAATTTCACTTGAAAGCAGTCGGACTTAATAACGATTTTGCAAATAACGAAATAATGGCTTGAAATAACAAGTCTAAATGATTTTTACTTATATGAAAACAATAAATATAGTCATTTTTTCTGTCCTGTTACTTCCGATAAGCTGCATAAGCCAGAGCTTAAAAATATACAATCAAATTCCCAATACCATTATTCTGGCGGTACAACCTATTCAGAAGGGGTTTGTTGCGGTAAGAACACAATCGGTA
>JBBQJT010000039.1:0-32767 GCA_038326165.1 Chitinophagales bacterium
ATCTTTGCCTACGTGTCCGATTAATTGAACGTTGTTTCTTAACTGATTCATGATTTTTTGCTTTTTGACTTTAATTAATTGCTTTTAACACTCATGTTCTTTTTTGTGATGATCATCTGAACAATACATAGACGCAGCAGCTCTTCATATTCCACACGAAAAACTTAAATATTTTTACATTTATTTTTATGTAAAGTGTATTATGTTGAAATTCAATTAATTAAAATAAAATCATGCAAAGAAAATATTCAATGCATAACTGGTGAATGAAAATCAAAAACCCATTTTGTTAAACCTCCTGAGATTCTAATATGACTGTTGGTGTGGTCAGGACTTACAAAGCTTAAGCTAAAATCAACTTACGTAAGCCTTCAAGCAGTTTATGAATTCCTAATGTTTGATCTAGATTTAAGTAATGTTTAAGTAAATGTTAACTGGATCCAATTTCTTATTCGCTTCAACTAACTTTGTTTAACGATACAATTATTTATGAAAGCTCTACTTTTAACTCTGTTCCTTTTTGGTTGCAATATTGCTCAAGCTCAAAGGAATGAGATCAAACAACCTAAACTTGTAATCGGCATTGTAGTTGACCAAATGAGGTATGACTTTCTGTATCGATTCTACAGCAAATACAATTCAGGTGGATTTAAAAGGTTGATGAACGATGGTTTGAATTGTCGAAATGCACACTACAACTATTATCAAACGGTCACGGCAGCTGGACACGGCAGTATTTATTCAGGATCTGTTCCAGCTATGAATGGTATGGTTGGCAATAATTGGTACGATAGAAGCCTAGGTCGTGAAATTTATTGTTTGGAGGATTCTACTGTTATTGGAGTTGAAACTACTGCATCTATCGGTAAGCGTTCGCCAAATAACCTTATTGGTACCACAATTGGAGATCAATTGCGACTAGGCACCAATTTTAAATCGCGTGTGTTTAGTATTTCCATAAAAGATCGTGGAGCAATATTACCCGGAGGACACACTGCCAATGGAGCATTTTGGTTTGATAGTCAGTCAGGTAAGTTTGTGAGCAGCACTTATTATGGTTCCAAATTGCAGCAATCTGTCATTGATTACAATGAGCTGAAGAGACCCTCCTATTTCGTGCAGCAGCAGTGGGATTTGATAAAACCAATAACATTTTATGAAGAAAGTACCCTTGATGAACAAAAATGGGAAGGACGTTCTGAATTTGAAGCAACAAGTTCGTTTCCTCATACCTTGAAAGCACCGTTCAATAAACCTTTTCAAGAAATACCTGCATCTCCTTTTGGAAATACAATCCTTGAAGAATTGGCAGAACAACTGATTTCCAAAGAAAGGCTCGGTCAAGGTGCCACTCCTGATTTACTTTGCATTAGTTTTTCTTCACCAGATTATATCGGTCATAGATATGGTCCAAATTCTATTGAAATTGAGGACACCTATATTCGATTGGATCAGGATATCGAACGACTTCTGGATTATTTGGATAAAAATATTGGTAAAGATGATTATTTACTTTTTTTGACCGCTGATCATGGAGTTATGGATGTACCTGCATTTTGGAAAGCAAATAAACTTCCCTCACAAAATATTAGTGGTATTGAAATAAAGAAATACTGTCAAAAAGTTCTTGAAGATAAATACGGACCTGGGCAATATCTGGTAGATGAAGCAAATGAAAGTTGCGAGCTGTATCTAGATCCCGATAATTTAATCGAAAAATCATTGTCCATTGAATCGGTTTATCAGCTACTTAAAAAGGAGCTTTCAGGAAATACCGCTGTATCTCAAGTTGTCAACTTGCATGATATTAAGAATAGCAATTTGCCTATTTATCTTGAGGAAATGGTCTTGAATGGATACTGTGCAGGAAGAAGTGGTGATATCCTAATTCTCTTTAAATCTGGTGTGATCCTTGACAAAGGCATTGGAACTACCCATGGAACTCCTTATGAATATGACACCCATGTTCCGCTTTTATTTTATGGCAAGGGAATAACTTCAGGGGAAAGGAATGATAAAATATCGGTAAGCGATATTGCAGCAAGTATTTGTCAAAAATTGAATTTGCTGGCACCAAGCAACAATGTTGGTCAAGCTATTTGGCGTTAATTTCTAGTTTTTGATTGAGCATCGGTTTTACTATTTCATGCCATTCTGATTTTAGAATACTCAAAACAATGCTGTCTCTTCGGCCCACATCATGTTTGGGTAAATGTGCGCGTAAAACACCTTCTACAGTGGCACCTATACCTTGCATTGCTGCAATACTTTGGGCATTGTTGGCATCTGCACGAAACTCTACACGCTCAATCTGCATTTTTTCGAAAGCAAATTGAAGTAAAAGATATTTGCAATTTTGATTCAAGCCTGTCCCATGAAATTTCTTGCCATACCAAGTATAGCCAAGTTGGAGGCTTTGATTTTGTAATTGCATATCATAAAATCTGGTACAACCTGCCACTTGATCTGTCATTTTATCAATAACTATGAAAGGGTAGGATTTTTGCTGGGCTCTCTCAAGAATTGCAGTTGCTATATAGGTCTGCATTCCTGCTTCACCAGCTGCAGAAACTAAGGAATAGGTCCAAAGTTCGGGTTCTGTAGTAGAAAATGGCAAAAGATTTTCCAGATCATCGGCTTGGAGTGGCATTAATTTTACCCTTTCATTTTCAAGAACATAGTTTTCGTGAAATTGAAATTTGAATATTGGTTCAATACCCATTATTTGGACTCAGCCCAGGTCTTGTAATCGAAATCAGGAAGCTTTTGTTGCTCCGATCTTTCCCTTAGGGGTTCAACCTCCTTGAGTGTTTCATATAGACGAGCAGGCAGCTGTTGATACAATCCCGTTCCTTTGGTTTTCCAAGCTATCATTTCATCACTGACTTCCCGAATTACTTTTGCTGGATTACCAACTACCAGACTTCTTCTTGGAAAAACTGTGTTTGCTGCAATAAATGAAAGTGCCCCAATTATCGACTCTTCGCCTATGACTACATTATCCATGACCACGGCATTCATTCCGATCAGGCAATTTCTTCCTATTTCAGCACCATGTATTACTGCACCATGGCCAATATGAGCAGATTCGCGCAGGTAAACGGTTACACCCGGGAACATGTGGATGCTACAGTTTTCTTGAATATTGCAGCCATCTTCAATTATGATATTTCCCCAATCACCTCTGATGGCAGCGCCTGGACCAACGTAAACATTGGCACCAATAACGACACTCCCCGTTACAGTTGCATTTGGATGAACAAAAGAACTTGGGTGAATAACGGGTTTAACCCCTTCAAATTCGTAAATCATCAGTTTTGGACTTGTGGTGCAGTGTCACCGTTTGTGTTCTTTAAGTGTCCATATTTTTCAATGGCTTCTTGAATTCGCTGAATTCTGTTTTCTGGACTAGGGTGTGTGCTTGCAAATTCCGGCTGTTCATGTCCATTGCCAGCCTCCTCAAGGATTTTCATGACACCAGTCATTCCTTCAGGATCGTAACCTGCTTCTAACATAAATCGAACTCCTAGTTCATCAGATTGTAATTCTTGACCTCTACCATATTTCATGTTGATCATATTGCTGACCATTTGAGCCATTTGGGCACTCTGTTGGGTACCTGTTGCAACTACTACAGCACCTGTCAGTCCTTCAGTCAGGGCCTGATCTGCTATTCTTTCTGCGGAATGTCTTGCTATCACATGACCAATTTCATGGCCAAGAACTCCTGCAAGTTGATCTTCACTTTCCAGTTTAGAAAATAAAGCGTAGGTTATAAATACCTGACCACCTGGTAAGGCAAAGGCATTGATTGTATTTGGGTCAGCCAATAAATGAAATTGATAAGGATATGGTGATTTCTTTGCTACTGAGTTCCTGACAATTTTTGTACCAACTGCTTTGACGATATTTTGCATTTTTTGATCGGGATACAAGCCACCATATTCTTTAATAATATACGGAGCAGATTGCAATCCCAAGGCAATTTCCTCATCAGAAGTCATATCTACATATTGGGTTTCTCCCGTAATTTCATTTTGGGATGACTTTGCATAGTACTGAAAAAGGGTGAATCCGGCCATGATTAACGCAATGATCAATGTGCCTCCTATGCGCCCTCCTTTTAATAGTCCCATAAAACTTTCTTTGGTATTCGAGGTAAAATTAATTTTTCAACGGACTAATTCCTAATAATGCGACTAATTTCTAATTATTGAGAATTGTTTATCAGATTTTAATCAAAGGTATGATTTTATGATAAGTGTTAGATGCAACATGCATGAAATAAAAACCGGGTGCTAAATGACTCAAATCTATGTTTTCATCATTAAAATTTCCATCATTGAAAACCAATTGACCACTGGCGTTGAATATTTTAATATCAATAGGGATGTTGTTATTCGCTATTGAAATGTTTATTGTCCAACTAAAAGGGTTTGGAAATACCTTTAACGCGCTCGTAGAATTCTTTACGGTATTAATGGATGAGCACCAAGATTCAGGAAGTGACGATAAGTAGTGTGCAGAAATGAAATCTATAATAGTCGAAGCCAAACTATCGGCAAATTCTTTTCGGGACACTGAGTCAAAACGCACTTCACTGTTGCATTCAATTTGGATAGCATCAATACTTCCAGAATTGTAACTACCATGTCTAAAAGTATTATAGCCTCCGCTGAAATATGGTTCTATATTGTCTGGGAAAGGGTCGTTTTGTGAAGGTACTGCAGAGTAGCCTTTATCTTCTATGTTAGTTCCAAAGGATTCTTTCCCCCGCAATAGTTCACTAAAACTCAAATTGCCTAAATTTTCCTGAGCCAAATTACGAATGCTTGTTTCTGTGGCATAATTTGCGTCAAGGGTGCTATCCGATAGGTTTAATTCTGAGTTGGTAAGCAAATAGCCCAATTCAAGTCTTTGTATGCTGTGACCATGCCCGTGAATATCTAAGAAAAGTCCCTTAAGAAATTTATTGGTTATTTGTTGTTTGGCAGTGTCAATAAATTCATGAAATGAGTTCCAAGCAGGCTCGACTACGGAATTGGAATCAGTTGCCTCAATGATGTTTCGATTAGCGTCCAGTTTAATCCTGTGCAAATGGTTGATAATGAGATGAGGCTTGCAAGCCGTTTTTAGTTCAATAAAATGGGCTATTTCACGCGCTAGCAATTGGGTATTGCCATCAGCTAAATAGGAACAATTATTACAATTTCGGTCAGGCAAACTTAAAGGTTTTAATAGTCCACCATGAGGAGCAGATAAAATTATGGGTAAGTTTCCAACTTGATATTCTATGTATTGATCTTGGCTGAAATACGTATTGCCAGGCAGAAAATCTTGTGCGTTTGATGCTGTGATTCCCAATAATAAGCTAAAATGGAAGAACAAAGAAAATATTTTCATTATCAAAAGCTAGCATTATTGATTGACAATTTGGAAAATTCCTTCAGATTGGTTTCACTAAACCCAACAAATTTAGTGCTTGTTATCTATATTCACAATTTAAATATTTCGTGATTCCAATATGCTTTGGTACTTAGAGAATTGTTGCCAATTAATACATTTCCTTATCTTGACATCAAAACTATTGTCCATGCTCATGAAAGTATTACTGAGAATATCATTGAACACGCTGCAATAAGAAGATAATTCGGGAGATTTACGAGAGAAAGGCAATCATTCATTCAGCTTTCAAAACCGATAAAGGGGATGTAATAAAGAATTACAAGGATAATTTAGATTCCAATTGTTCTAATCTGTGATCATTAACTTCAATAAGCAACTCCCTTGCTCATCTTGATCTGCAACTGCAAAAAGTTCATTTTTGGGACCTATGCAAATCGATTCAATCTTCATGAAATTACCATCCATTGAGGCTGGAAAATCTAATATCACTGAGGCTTTGAGGTTCTTATTCATGATCAGCAATTTACTTCCAAGTATCAAACCATCATCATAAGTATTATCAGTTTCCTCATAGGTGGCAACCAAATACAACTTTTTATCCTCGTAGGTTGCTCCAGAAATTCCGCCGAGTTTTGAATCCAACTTGGGTAATTGCGCTGCTTTGAAACTAAAGTCCGGGACTTCCTTGTTCTTGATTTTATGGAGAAAATTATTTTTGTTGACAATGATAAATCCGTTGGAATCATTGGTATTGCCTCGTTGACCCAAATAAAGATTATTTCCTTGTAAGTGAAGTGATTCAATATTGAGGAATGCTCGGCCTCCAATGGATGGAATGGCCGCCAAAGTCTCATAAAATGGATAAAGATCTAAGGCAATATTCGATTCATTATGGATATTGACCAAATATCCGATATCTCTTTTGTGTGCCTTGCTTCCTGATCCAAGTATTAATAACTGTTCAGCAGAATCATCTAAAAAACTAATGCTTTCAAGATCAGACTTATTAAATTTAGGGATGATATTGAAGCCATCTTCGGTCAGGTTTATAGCATTGACTTGCATGAAATCTCTGGTATCAAAAACATAAACTACTGAAGTACTGTCACTGATCACATACAACTTTTGATCATGATATTCTATTCCTGAAAAGCCGGGAAGCTCAGGAAATAACTTGGTTGCAATAATCGATAGTTTCATGAGAGTAATGATCAATTCAAGAACCTCCATTGCAATCCAAACCGAAATCTTCTTTCATGTATAGGATACAATGGCGTAAAATAATTGATTCGGCTGTCCCAAAAAGCATTGGCTTGCTCCATTACTATAAAAAATGAAAAATTTCTTATTTGGGCGTTGATGAACACGTCGGCCATCCATTGTGAGGGTAGGGTAGTTGAATTTTGTAAAATAAATTGTCCACTTGCAGGCATAAAATTATCGGCTCGATAACTGCTGATATGACGGAATTTAATTCCTGATTGTGACAATAATTTATTCCACAATATTTTGCCTTCGTAATAGAGCTGATGTTCGGTTATGTATTGCGGTATTCTGAGGATATCCTTATCTGTAACTTGGATACTCAAAGTGTTATTGAAGTGAAATCCTTTGAACTGAAGTTGATGTTTTGCTGTGAGACTTTGAATATTCATCCTTCCAGCATCCTGCACCGGTAATCCTGTAGTGTCAAAATAAATGTATCGATCTAAGGTGATATTTTTGACTTCAACATTGAGTTTGAGTGGCCGAATCAGCAAGGAAATTTTTTGCTGAGATTCGGAGGTTCTATCTAGTTTTTGATCCCAAATGGCTTGCTTGCTTATTTCGAAAATGAAATTCATTACAGTTCCCGGATAACGCTGCCAGAGCATTGTGCCCGTTAATAGCCCCCACTTCTTAATGTCAAGTGTTCCAACAGTTTCAAACTTATAGCTACCATTGTTGTCTGCAAAACCATATTGGGCATTTGATTGGATGGATACTGGACCTAAAGTTCCAGCGCCTTTTCCTTGCAACCACAACTCGTCCCAAATAAAACCGGAGGTATCTGACACAATATCAAATCGGTTAAAAGCTGCGCCAGGTTCCAGTGACCATCCTCCTTTTGAAAATCTTATTCCACCGTAATTATAAAGCGCGTTGTTTTTAGAGTAGTATCTGGAACCCTGCGGATAGGTAAAAAAGCGACCATAAAACGCCGAATCAGGATTTGGATCTGAAAATTTGAATCTTTGCAAAAGCAATTTGCTTCTTTGTACCAAAACCAAAGGGGCAGAGTTGTTTTTTCCCTTTATGATTGGTATATCTTGCCCAAGTATGATTTCATAATGGGTATATCGGGTATTGGCAGTATTATTCCGAACGGGTATTGCTGAACGCTCATTGAATATGCTTTCACCGAATAGGCTATCACTCAATATACCACCATTGTGTTGTTCATTGTTAAAATTATTGGCATAAGTGAGCCAGCCATTATAAGTTCCTGAATTGTTGCGCCACCAAATCCCCATATTCAAAGCGGAATGTTTGGTTTGTTGATGTTGATAAAATCCTAGGTTGGTTACACGTTTGTGGCCCAGAGAAAACATCAGATTTTTGTGTATTTCACGCCCAAATTCCCCTTCAAAAACTGAATTATTTTGTCCACCTACCTGCGAGTACATTACACGGGTATAAGGAAGTTTACCATAGTAGAATGGCAGATTGTGGGCCCTAAGTTGGTAGAGGTCGTAGGCATGAAAACCCATATCGAAGGTAATATCAGTAACTACATCGTATCGAAGAGGTTTTGCTGAGCTACCCCAAGTGCCTAAATGCGCAAAATAAGATCCTGTTGCTCTTGTTTTATCTATTTCAACGGTACTTAAGCTAATTTCATTTCTATTCAACGGTTCGTCCGAATCGGGCAGAAAGGCTTCAAATTTTATTATCAACGAAGTATCTTTCAGCTGATTGATTCTATTGAAAGTTCCGGATAATGAATCCTGTGCACTTGAATTGGATACAATACAAATGAATACAATAAAAATCAGATACTTCATCTACAGTTATGCTTATTCAGCTTTTGCTGCTCCAGGATTCCAATCCAAAATTGCAGGGCTCATTCCCATGTTGCTGAATCCACCATCGTGAAATAAGTTCTGCATAGTTACCATTCGGGTTAGATCGCTGAAAAGACTGATGCAGTAATCGGCACAGGTTTCAGCTGAAGCATTTCCAAGTGGAGACATTTTATCAGCATAAGAGAAGAATTCTGCAAATCCCTTAACGCCTGATCCTGCAGTTGTGACCGTAGGAGATTGGGAGATTGTATTTACCCTCACTTTATTTCGAACACCAAAATGATAACCAAAACTTCTTGCAAATGATTCTAACAATGCTTTTGCTTCAGCCATTTCACTGTAATCGGGAAAAGTGCGTTGTGCTGCGATATAGCTTAAACCCACAATAGATCCCCAATCAGACATGGCATCCATTTTGTACAAAACTTGCATCATTTTATGGAATGAAATAGCTGATACGTCCAAAGACTTCATCATCCATTCGTAATTCAGATCCGTGTATTCTTTTTTCTTTCTGACATTGAGTGACATCCCGATGGAATGCAAAACAAAATCTATTTTTTTTCCACCAAAAATCTCCATTGATTTAGCAAACAAATCCTCCATTTCGCCTACTTCGGTTGCATCAGCAGGAATTACTTCGGCGCCTAATTGTTCTCCAAGTTTGTATATTTCACCAAATCGCATTGCTACTGGAGCATTGGTTAAGGTAAGTTTGGCTCCTTGTGCAGCTGCTTTTTCGGCAATTTTCCAAGCAATCGAGTGCTCATCCAATGCGCCAAAAATCACACCGTGTTTTCCTTGTAACAGATTGTTGTTCATCCTTTTTATGGTTTTAATTGAGGTGGTAAAAGTAGTTAATTATCTCTTGATATTATACAGCTAATGCTTCAGCAACCAATTCTTGTGCATTTGCCAAAGCAGCTTTGGTTGGTGGATTGGTGCTCAACATCATAGCAATGGCCTCAATATGTTCATCTTTGGAAAGTACATTTACCTTGGTTGATGTAATTCCATTTTGGTCGGATTTGGCAACAAAAAGATGTTCTTGAGCAAAGGATGCAACTTGAGGTGAGTGTGTTATCAATATCACTTGATGGTTTTTGGATAAGTTTTGAAGGATGCGACCCATTTCCAATGCTACCTGACCACTTACCCCACTGTCTATTTCATCATAAATCATGGTAGGAAGTGGAATAGAACTTGCCACCAATGATTGAACACACAAGGACAATCTGCTCATTTCGCCACCACTTGCTACTGATTTAATGAGTTGAGGTGTCACTCCTTTATTTGCAGAAAACAGAAAATTAACTTCATCGAGTCCATTGCCTTGTGCATGTTCATTAGGCCTGAAATCAATCTCAAAAATTGCATTTGGCATTTGCAACCGAATCAAGAGATTGTTGACCTCTAAAGCCATTCTAAGGGCTGCAGCTTTTCTGCTTTTTCTTATTTTCTCACCTTCGGCATTCAATTCTTTGTTCAGTGACTCTAATTCTTTTTGCAATTTCCCCAATGCCTCTTCAGGATTTTGGATTCTATCAAGTTTTTCCTCCAACAATGCTTTGATATTTATGAGATCCTCATCCGCGGAAACATTGTGTTTTTTGAAGAGTCTATAGGCCATTGATAAGCGGGATTCAATTTCTTCTAAACGTTTTGGATCCATCTCGGTCCTATCTGCCTCTTTTTCGCACCACTCTGCAATATCTTCTAATTCTGCCAGTGTAGATACAGTTCTGCCTAATACGTCCTTAATGCCAGCGTTGTGCTTACTTGCCTGTTGAAGATTTTGGATGACCTGTCGAATATTGCCACTTATTGACATTTCGGATTCTGACAAGGCTTGAAATGCCGCATAAAGATTTTTTTGAATCGTTTCTGCATTTGCCAATCGAGCTTGCTCCTGTTCAAGTAATTCCATAAACCCTATTTCTGGTTTTAGGCTGACAATTTCATCATGTTGGAATTGCCACAATTCTCTATCGGAAGCCCATTCGGCATGATTGGATTGCAGTGCAGACAATTCTTTTTGTATAGCTTGGTACCTTTTGAAAATTTGACGATAATTTTTTACTTCAAGCTTTATTTTGGCGTAGGCGTCCAAAGCATCCAATTGAAAGCTAGGATTTTGTATTTGTAAGGTGTCAAATTGTTGGTGTGATGCGATCAGTCTTGAACAAATAGTTTGTAAAACTTTGAGATTTACTGGAGTATCATTGATGAAAGTCCTTGATTTTCCGCCGGGAACTATTTCTCTTCTGATAAGTAACTCTGAATCGTAGTCAAGATCTTCCTCTTCAAAACTAGCTTTTAAGTCATATTCCCTGATATCAAAGATGCCTTCGATTACGCATTTAGCATCCTGCTTCATAAAGCTCTTGCCGTCAACTCGTTCGCCCAATATCAAGTCCAAGGCTCCCAGCAATATGGATTTACCTGCCCCAGTTTCGCCTGTTATTACGGTCAAGCCTGGTTTAAAACTCAAATTCAGTTCGTCAATAATTGCAAAATTTCGAATGCTCAGTTCTTTCAACATAATGTAGCAAAGTTACAGAAGCAAACGCAATGCATGTTAAGCTTAAGATACGCAATTTTCATTTGAGTCGAAAAGTGTTCAAAATTTCATGATATTTATGACATGAAATTAATGTCCTATATTTTTATTGCTGTTTTATGGTCGGGGACTTTTACTGGTTGTCAATCAAGTGAATTGAGACGGCAAGGCAAAGAGGAAGTCGTATCTGACTTAGAAACTCAGTACCTGAACAAGTATAATTTTATCGCTTTTCGAGGAAATTTCGACATTTTTATTGATGATCATTCTACAAGTTTGGACAGCTTGTTACGAGGGAGTGGGAGGGAGGCTTTGGAATACCAATTTGTTCAAGATACACTAGTGGTCATAAATAAAAAGCCTTTGCGGAGCTCACTTAAATGTTCTATCAGAGAAAATGTGAATTTCATGATCTATGATCACGTTAGGATGGAATATGCCAAAACTATTTCAAGCTATTTCACATTAAAATCCTATGATTCAAGCAAATGTTTTGTTGTTCGAATCAAAGGTGGAAGGATAATTATTGAAGCACACAATGCATCAAGTATTGAACTATTGGCTTCTCAATCACCCCGAATAGACATCAAAACCTCAGGAAACTCTATTATTAATGCCGAGCATTTGCTTGTTGATACTGCTTATATTGAAACCCACAGCAAAGGGATTATTTCCTTGAATTGCAAGGATTATTTAGAAGCAAGGGGGAGTGGAATTGGTGAAATTAAGTATATCGGAACACCAAAAATTTCAAATCAGTTAAAATATTCTAAGAAATTAACTTCTTTTTGATCAAACCCATAGTATTTTAGCCCTTAAAACATCGAAATTATGAAATTCCAGTTGCTTCTTTTAAGCTTTTTTTTATTTCTTGCCCTTGCAGTTCATTCACAAAATGGAATAAAACTCAATCAAATAGCGAATGGTTACAACCGACCTTTGGATGTTCAGCATTGTGGTGACAGTCGCTTGTTTGTAGTAACTCAACCTGGCGAAATCTTTGTTATGGATTCTGCTTATAATAAAACTGTCAAACCGTTTTTAAACATCAAAGCTAAAGTGATCGATAGTGGAAATGAAAGAGGCCTTTTAGGTCTTGCCTTTCATCCCAATTATAAGCAAAATGGATATTTTTACGTCAATTATATCGACAACGCAGGCAATACAACATTGTCCAGATTTAAAGTAAGCGCTACAAATCCAGATAGCGCAGTTGCGGCTTCAGAGTTCATCATACTGACTGTCGCACAGCCATTTTCCAACCACAATGGTGGGTGTGTGTTGTTTGGGCCAGATGGTTATCTTTATATTGCCTCCGGTGATGGTGGAAGCGGCGGCGATCCACAAAATAATGGCCAAAAGAAAAACAGTTTGCTAGGTAAACTACTAAGGATTGATGTTGACAATGGCACACCATATTCGGTTCCAGCCTCCAATCCATTTGTCGGTGATCCACAGTTTTCACCAGAAATTTGGTCCTACGGTTTGAGGAATCCTTGGAGATTTAGTTTCGATGCGTTGAATGGTGATATTTGGATTGGTGATGTAGGTCAAGAAAAATTTGAAGAGATCAACTTACAATTGGGGACAAGTCCAGGAGGAGAGAATTATGGCTGGCGATGCTATGAAGGGAATGCTACCTACAATACCAATGGTTGTGGTTCGGCAAGCAATTATGACTTCCCAGTATTTGAGTATCCGCACGGTGGTGGTGATTGCAGTGTGACGGGTGGTTATGTTTACCGAGGTTCCAAATATCCTGGTCTTTACGGCAATTTCTTGTATGCTGATTATTGCAGCGGGAATGTTTGGATGTTGACAAAAGGATCAGGTGGTGCTTTTACCAATCAAGTTATGATCAACAGCACCAATCAAGACTTTAGTAGCTTTGGCGAAGGTTCGGATGGGCAACTGTATGTCTGTGGATTATCAACTGGCAGGATATTGAAATTAGATATGGACTGTCCAAATTTTATCCTAAATGGTTCAACTACACCAACATGTAAGGGTCAAGACAATGGTTCAATCAATATCAATGTATCAGGAGGAGGATTACCTTATTCAATCAATTGGAGTAACAACAGCAATGCGTCAACTCTGACAGATTTAGAACCAGGAAGTTATGTGGTTACCGTAACCGATTCAAAAGGTTGTGGGTCGATTGATTCTTTCGCAGTCGAGGAAATTGTTGTAGCACTTGAATTGGATGGAACTCCAAGCTGCATCGATTCGAACAATGGATCTGCAGTTGTTATAGCTTCAGGAAGTGAAGGATATACATACAATTGGAATACAGGTAATAATATTGATTCATTGCAGTCAGTAGCAGGTGGAACTTATTATGTTACAGTGACAGACAAGAATGGCTGTGTGATTTCGGACTCTGTATTCATTGCAACAATAGATCTCGATCCTTCGATTTCAATAGAAGGTGACACATTGAGTGCACTATCGCAAACAAACAACATTTACAATTGGAGTTTCAATGGCAGTTCAATTAAAAATGGCCTTGAAAACTTTGTTTTGGCTCAGGCAAGTGGATTCTATGGGGTTACGGTTACAGATCCTACGGGCTTGTGTTCAGAGTCAGATTCAATTTCGTTTGTCCCAACCTATGTCAATCAAGTTCCATTACGCAATGTAAAATTGGCCCCAAATCCGGTTAATAATCAATTGAATATTACAATCAATGATCCAAGTATTGCTGGTAGTATTGAATTATTTACTGCCTCTGGTTTGTTTTGTCGTGAAATAATGATTGCAGGGACAAATACACAGTTAAATATGGAATCTTATCAATCTGGTATGTACATCTTAAAAATTAAAACAGCAAGATTCACAGAGAGCTATAAGATTATCAAAAACTAGACTAAATTTGCGACCGGAATTTAAATCCGTCCTTTTCAAGGGCGATTAGCTCAGTTGGTTTAGAGCGCCGCCTCGACAAGGCGGAGGTCGTAGGTTCGAGCCCTATATCGCCCACTTGATATAAAAGCTTTTGGCTTTTATATCCTTTGTATCAATTCATTAGAATGACCAGCAAATGCTGATATTGCGACGAACTCGCAATCGTCAGTATTCGAGCCCTATATCGCCCACTACAATCTCAAACTGAAAGCTTTAGGTGCTTGGGTTTATAACTAATTACAGAGATTATAAATGCTTTATAGAGGATATTGCCATCAGTTTAGTCATTTGAAATTTTATTTCTCCACTCTGCCATCGCCCATTTAATTGTCAAGGTCCAGAATACTTTTCAAATGTAAAAAGATGTATAAATTGAAATATTACAATCCAATGATCTAATGTGATTGGGAAAAACTTATATCCTTGGAATTAAAAATCTACTGACTAGTTTTACAAGCATCACTGCACCACCAACTTTTGGGTAGCCAATACCTGTCCATTTTGGATGATATTGCAGAAATATACACCTGATGGCAGATCAGCTAAATTCATTCTATGTATATAACTGTAAGCAGGAATACTGGATTTATAAACCTGCATCCCATAGATATTGGTGATCATAACTTCATAGTCCTGCGCATGCGAGAGGCCTGAATTTAATTCAATAATACATTGCTCGTTGTGGATGGGGTTGGGGTAAAGGTTAAAGGTCTTAGAAACCAAGAGATCGGTTGTGTTAACCAAGCTGTCGCATGGGCTTCCGGGTATTTTGGCCAGTTGGTAGTTGATGGGGCAGGGCATCGAACGTGTATTTCTGGTTTTGAGATTCACAGTATTTGGCGTGAAAAACTCTTCCTTTCCACCAAAAGGAATGAAAGAAATCCTATGCAACCAAGTTCCGGATGTAATATTCCGAATATAGATTCTGTTTTGTAGATTTACCATTTCTCCAAAATCTGATACATCCAAGTAAGAAAGTATAATTGTATCTAATGGAGTAAAGACACCATTTTCATTTTTTAGCTTGAATATTTTACGTCCTGTTGAATAATACATTCGTGTATCGTCAAGATTGAAAGCGACTCCACCCCCGCCAAAAGTTTTTTCTTCAATTGGAAATTGTTTAGGATTTGATAGTTTTCCGCTGCATCTGTCAAAATTATATACAATCGGACCGCAACTACTATTGTGTTTAACATAAAACTCACCTTTGGTGCTAAAAATATTCATGCCTCTGCCATTTTTGCAATATTGAGGATTGAGAACGGGTCCAATTTTTTGTGTTGGAAAAAATTCAAATCCAGCTATTCCTAGATACCTTTTATGGTATTCGTTGGTGTTGAATTTGGGAGTAATGATCCACCAATCTCTTCCGTTACCTGCTTTTACAATGGCAAATCTTTCTAAATCGCCACTTAGTAAGTCAAAATTTTTAAAATCAACTGTGTATTTTCCGTCTTCTTCAATAATGTGACTTGCATATAATGGTCCTAGCATTGTTTTGAATTTCTTGTCTTCTCTGATGGCCATGTGTATTAACCAGAATCCATTTCCTTTGGGATCAGGAAGGAATACTGCTCCAGTCTCAGCAATATAGCCTCTATTTTCACATACGGCATCAGCCATTGCGCCAGGATTGAGCCCAGTACCATTATCTATGATTTCATGGTTGCCATTGGCAATAGAGCATCCATTGGTGTAAAGCAATAAGTTGCCTGAACTATCAGAAATACTGGCCATTGTGGACTCAAAATTCAAGAAACTGGGTGAAGCGCTGGTAGCAAAGTTGCCATTGGTGTTGATCAAGGCTTGGAAAGCACCTGGTCTGGTACTATCACTTTCAATTCTATTACCATAGAACCAATAATTGCTTTGATATTGACCATACGAGCTAATTTTTATCAACATGAATAAGAGTAAAAATCTTAATTTTGTCATGGTATTTGTATTGTTTTTTGAACCATTTTATCGTCATTGAGCCATACCCTTACGATATATTGGCCGGATATCAGGTTGGTTATGTTGAGGCAAAAATTTTGACTATTTTGATCAAATTCTTCTTCTAAAACGGTATCACCAACGGAATCATAGATTCTACATTTTAGGGATTTAATATCAAATACATCTTTAAAAACCAAGCAAATCTCTCCAGTGGTCTGCTTAATAAAAAGATCTTTATTGAATAGCGGAAACTCTAAAGTATCACATGGACTCCCTTTCAATGCTCCCAGTTGATAATTAATGAAGACTGGTGGTAAAGATGCATCATAGATGTCAAGCAAATAGGCGTTGAGTTCAAGATCAGCAGCGGTGCCAGGCAAGTCTGGAGTATGGATGACATTTAAGGCTGTTGGGCTTGAAACAGCAGGTCGGGTGTAAATGGTGCCGTCATGTGCTTTGCGCATGTGTCCAAAGGACATATTGAAGAAACCATTGAGCGCACTGATGGTATCAGGATTGATTTGAGTTGTAGTTTCTTCAAGATTGAACTGCATCACATTAATATAATCTGATCCATACAAATATTTGCCATTTGGTGATACTTCCAAACTACCCAAATAGGCTGCATGATTGAAATATTGAATCTTGTCATTTTTAATTTGTCCGGTACATCGGTCGAAGCTATTGGAAACCAAAGTTTGTTTGTCGTTCTCAGTTACGTTTTCCGATAATAAAGTGTAGAACTTTGAACCAGTTTCATTGAAAGCATCCGGTATTCTTGAATTGTAGACATAAGGAAGGCTCGATCCATTCAAATAAGTAATTTGTCCTAAATAATTGAGTAAATATTGCTTGTATTCGATTTTGATGGCATTATAATAAGTTAAAGCCATGTGTAAAATCCAATCCCGTCCATTTCCATGCTTGATGGCAAGAACTCCAGCTAAGTTATTGGTATCAATGGCTTGGTCTTTGATCAATACTTTGCCTTGTCCATTATTGTAATAGGGGTCAATAATGGCATATCTGGAAGTAAAATTGCTCACTCCAGCTGGCTTGTCCTCTTCCTCTACTTTGGGATAAAAAATAAAATACTTGTTATCTGCCAAGGGCAATCCTCCATAAGAATAACCGACAGGATAGCCAAATATTTCATATACATCCCTCACCTCACCATTGTTGATGGTGTCTCCATTGACCAGATAATCGCCTTTCATGTTGTAAATGGACATCATATTGGTGAAAAACAAAGGGTTTCCACTTGAATCAGCTATTACCATATTGGCATTGTTGACTGCAAAATCCTTGTCATTGTAATAGCTAATGGTAGGAGGTGTAGTTCTAAAATCTATCAAACCAGTCCTAAAATCTTCAAAATTTGGGACGGTAATAGCTTCGTTATCTACGCCCAATAACCAATGACTCCCATGCTGCGCCTTAGAGTCTGGTAGAATCAACAGCAATAAAAACACACACCCCATCCACTTTAGCAAGGTACAATTGGTGTGTATGAGGTGTGTGAGTTTCATCATGATGGTTTATTTCTTAATTATTACTTGTTTGCTTATCAATTCACCATTTTCGAGCTCAATTCTCAACAGATAGGAGGCCTCTGGCAATTGAGAAATTGATAGTTGTGTTTGAATGTTATTGATATTTTCCTTACTTGTCATAAATTGACCTAAAAGGCTAAACAATTGCACTTTCTTGATTAAAAAGGTATTACTCAAAATTGTAATATCATCAAAAGCTGGGTTAGGCTGAACCGTGAGTGCAATGCTGTTATTTTGCGAAGTGCTGGTTAATGGTGCTGGAGGAGGTAAGCAAGCATTGTTGTCATCTACCTCCATTTTCATCATCGATCGGGCCATACTTACTGCAATTCCATTGGAAATTCTGCACAAATTGGAAATATTTGTCAACAATTGTACTTGGGCATTTGACATAATATTGGTTCCCAAAATAGTCATTTCTAATGGCACTTTGTTAACATTGACCCTATAATCCTCCCAACTATCATTCACATTAATGCTATTTAATAAACCCATAACAGCTGAGGCTTCAATAGCATTATTGGCTTTGATCTGATTACCAAATGTGCTAATATTGTTATTGATTAAGTTAATGGTCTGGTTCAATAACTCAATTTTAGCAAACAGAACATGCAAGGTTGCCTGATTTTGGGTATTGTTAATCAACTGATACAATAAATTGATTGAATCACTTTTGACACTCAACAACATTTTATAGGCGCTAATTTGATTGGATTCAGCCGTCGTAGGAGCCAACAAGTCAGTTGCTTGTTTTTCAGCAAAGAAAATTTTGCCGACCGAAGTGGAAATATTATTGTTGTACCATGTTTGTGCCAGGCTAGCATTTTGCATTAAAAGTGGATTTTCATTTAGTCTAGTAAACAGATTGATCGAAGCGTCCCAACGGTCGCTCGGATAAGTGTTGGGATAAGTACCAACAATAATCAACTCGTCGGCTTTGGTCAGCCCACTTGGTGGCAAGTTCTCTCCATCGCCAGTGCAAAATCCATAAGGCTGATTGGTGCCATTGTTTTTAAACCAACCAAATGGATTAACTGGAATAGGCCATAGCGAATTCCCAACCACTGCCTCTGCTGGCAATACCCGAAATTCAGACATAATAATATTAGGTCCAAGGCCTGAATGCCTTGCCTCTGTTGTACTGGTCAAACCGGGCCATTGGTTGCGGCCATCGTTTTGGACTCCAGTTTTTGTTATCTGGGTTGATAAAAATAAACCGTTAGTGGCAACATTCATTTCATTTTGCTTAATCAGGCTATTGTCACAATCATTCTTGAATTCTATGCCATTTGTAGAGCTTGTACTGAAGTTACATCTGTAAACGCCAGATTGACAATCGGAAACAAGAATGCCTATTGATTTTAGTCCACCTGCGCCGTTCACTGTGTTATTTGTTATTACGGGTTTATTGCATAGACTAACCGAAATATTTTGCAATGCATTGATGCCATCTGTAGTATTAATGGTATTGCCGAGAATCTTAGGTTTTGAAATCCTCCTAAGATTCATTTGATGTTTAGTATCGGAACTCACAAAAGGACCAATATTGTTATCAAGGAAGCTATTGTTGGAAACCGTGAAGTCATTGACCCAATCATTATTAAGGCCATAATATCTCAATCCAATTGAAGGCACATTAACACTAAAGGGATTATTTGAGTCTTGAAAAACATTATTATCAATAAAGACTTTAGTCGAACTGTTTTTGGCATTTATATTTAAGCCACCAATATTGTAATCAATAATTCTATTGCCTGTAATTGAAATATTGCAAGGATAGGCGGGAAAACTTCCACTTTCGTTTATGAATTCTTCAAAGAAAGTTTGGGCTTTGGTGTTTTTGACCACTAAGTTTTCAAGAGCAGAAGATAAAATACCAAAGGTAAGATTGTTAAATGCAGTAGGGCATGAGGCACAGCTACCGAACCCTTCAAACCACAGTGAATTTTCTAGATCATTTGATCCAATACTAATACCTATGTTACCATTACTAATACTCCATCCTTTTAAATCTGCTTGAACAGTACTTAAAAGGAAACCTGTATTATGTCCATCAATTGTGCTTGGAATTAATGAGTGAAATGTTTGAAGATTTGTCACATTATATAATTCTATTGCACTAACTGGAGATGCTCCTGCAAAGGGGGGCTTTAAGCTTCCAGTTTTTAAAAAACGGCAATTATTAATTGATTGGTTCAGGCTATAAAAAGATGGCGAAAGTGTATTAAATGTGCCAAAATACACACTTTTGCTGCAATTGATAAAGTCGTTGTCATCTAATTCTATGGTAGCATTAGCTTTAGCCCTTATGGCAGCTATAGCATCTGCAATATTGCTGCTATTTACAACAATCTTGGTTTTATCTAACAGTTCAATTTCTTTCCACATTGCTGAACAACCATAGACATCTGTACCATTTAAGGTCAAAGTCGTCAAAGTAAAGCCTAGGTTATTTACAATTTCGATTTCTGCATTAGGTGCCATGACAATTTCAGAACCTGGGGCAAAGGTATAATTACTGTTGATGGTAAGGGAGGTCTCAATAACTATAAATTGGGGAGTTGTGGCTGCGGCAGGCATTGGCAACAAATTTCCCATGGCTATTTGAGATCCTAACAAAACAGCTCCTAATATGCATTTATATTGAACATTAGATTTTAAGCAGTTAACAGCAACAGGGCCTGGGGAGCATGAAAATGTCTGAGCAGTAATTGGTTCAGATATACAAGTTGAAAAAATCATGAGAAACAAACACAGTAACTTAGCATGATTAACTCGAATTACAGTAAGTGACTTTCGATGTTCGGTGTTCGGTGTTCGGTGTTCGGTGTTCGGTGTTCGGTGTTCGGTGTAAGTTTTGGGACCTACAAGTTAGTGATAAAACGGCATTTTCTCTCATGATATAGAGGGTTTTTGGTGAAAAAATCGACATCATTTTTGTTGATAAATCCTGCCTTCCTTAATCTTTATCTTTGTTCTATCTACAAATATACATTAAGGATCTTTCAAAGTCAATGAATGCTGCATGGGGGATGTAAAACTTTTAATGGGTAGAATAGATTATCGTTCGCGGCGTTCTGAAAATTTGATTGTTTGGAATCAAACAAACTGAGGCCCACTTCTTTCCCAATCTTCTTAACCAATTTTGATATTGGCAATTCAGCAGACAACTGTAATGCTAGAACTATCCTCTTTCTAATTGCCAAAGCAAATTCAAATCCTCTTTTTGGGGTTCTAAGCTGTGAATCTAAAGTTATGCTATAAAGTTATTTTCTAAAACTACTTTTGTTTTCGTTTAATTACCAACATGAATTAAAGTTTTTGTGAAGTAAGCGGACAAAAACGAAGAACATATTTCAATATAAAAATTAAAAATACTGTATGTGATTTCTGGCACTTGACCCAGAAAGTTGGCGTTTTTTTATTCCTCCTCCTCTCTGCCATCGCCCATTTGATTGTCAATGTGGAGTTGGTTGAACATGGCGTCTATTCTATACATTTCATCGACGGTATCATCCATATAAAAGTGGATATTGGGTATTCTGCGCACAAACTTCTTCATACGAAATGCAAATGAAGTTTTGATTCTGCTCATCGCTTCTTCAATTTCAAGCATTACTTCTTGTTTGTTTTCATTGTTATAAATACTCAAATAGATTTTGGCTAAACCCATGTCAGGTGACATCATGACTTGTGTTACAGTTACAAGTGTGTCACCATATATGTATCTTCCTTCTTCTTGAAAAATACCACTTATGGCCCTTCTTACCAATTCTCCTATCTGTTTTTGCCTTTTGGATTCCATATTGTCAAATATTTATAGCTACAAATATAACACGAGCTTTCCACATGTATCTTTGCAATTGATGAGCGTACTTGATTTAGCTATCGAATATTTTAAAGGGGTGGGTCCGGTTAAGGCCGCAATCCTAAACAAAGAATTGAATATCACTTGTGGAAAGGATCTTCTACAGTTGTTTCCGTATCGTTATGTTGACAAAACAAAGGTGCTTCCCATTGGTTCATTAACCGGCGAGGAGGATTATGTTCAGCTCAAAGGAAAGTTTTCACATCCTACTATTCAAGGTCAGGGTCGTGGCAAAAGATTTACGGTATTGTGTTCTGATGGAACAGGCTCAATTGAGTTGATATGGTTTCAAGGCATAAAATGGGTCCAGGATGCGATAAATTACCAAGAGGAATATGTTGTTTTTGGTAAAATAAGTGAATTCAATCGTAAATTCAATATTGCACATCCTGAGATGGAGTTGGTTACTGCACCGACTTCTTCTTCTGGTTTTTTGGCGCCTATGTATTCTGTTCCTGATAAAGTACGAAACAAAGGTTTGGACACCAAGTTTTTTAGACGACTGCTCAGACAATTGATGGATCGTTTGGTTCCTGGAGAAGTTCCTGAAATTCTTCCTACTCATTTGTTGGAGCAATTTCGTCTTTCCGATAGATATACTTCCTTCAAAGCAATACATTTTCCTGTTGATTCTGACCAATTGACCTTGGCTCGTAATAGATTAAAATTTGAAGAGCTGTTTTTTCTGCAATTGAAAATTTTAAAGTACAAAGCAAGAAGGCAGCAGCAAATTCAGGGTTTGGTTTTTAGTGTTGTTGGAGATTCATTCAACAAATTCTATGGCGAGCATTTGGCTTTTTCATTGACAGAAGCTCAGAAGAGAGTAATTCGTGAAATTCGCAAAGACATGGGCAGTGGCAATCAAATGAATAGGTTGCTCCAAGGTGATGTAGGTAGTGGGAAAACAATTGTCGCTTTATTTGCCATGCTCATAGCAATAGGTAATGACTATCAAGCTTGTTTGGTGGCACCTACCGAAATACTTGCACAACAACATTTCACGTCAATCGAAGCACTCGTGAAAGCAATAGGACTTCAAGTTGCCTTTTTATCTGGTTCTGTTAAAGGAAAGGCCCGAAAACAATTGCTGCAGGCACTCGAATCCGGAAGTATCGATATACTAATAGGTACCCATGCGCTTTTTGAGCCAACAGTGGTTTTTAATAAATTGGGCTTGGCAATTATTGATGAGCAGCACCGATTTGGTGTCAAACAACGCGCTACTCTTTGGGATAAAACGGATGTGGCTCCCCCTCACATATTGGTGATGACTGCAACTCCAATACCTCGTACGCTCGCAATGACAGTATATGGCGATCTAGATATTTCAATTATAGATGAACTTCCTCCTGGACGTAAACCCATTCGAACTGTTCACATGTTTGAAAACCAAAGACTGCGTTTATTTGGCCGAATGAAGGAGGAAGTTGCCAAAGGAAGACAGATTTATGTCGTTTATCCCCTGATTGAAGAGTCCGAAAAATTGGATCTGATTGATCTTCAAAGAGGTTATGAAGCTATCTTGCGGGAGTTTCCAATGCCAGAATACCAAATTTCGATGGTCCACGGCAGAATGAAGTCAGTTGATAAAGAATATGAAATGCAGCGATTCGTTAAGGGTACAGCACAAATTATGGTTGCTACTACCGTTATTGAAGTGGGAGTAAATGTGCCCAATGCTACTATGATGATAATAGAACATGCTGAGCGATTTGGATTGAGTCAATTGCACCAATTAAGGGGACGGGTAGGCAGAGGTGGAGATCAAAGTTTTTGTATCTTAATGACCAGCTTTAAGTTAACTGCTGATAGTAAGCTCAGAATTAAAACTATGTGTGAAAGTGAAAGTGGTTTTGTAATTGCAGAGGCTGATCTAAAATTGCGGGGTCCGGGTGATTTGGAAGGCACCCAGCAAAGTGGATTATTGGGCTTAAAGTTGGCAGATTTAACCAAGGATGGTGCTATATTAGCTGCTGCGCGAGAATCAGCGCAAAGAATTATCGACGAAGATCCAGAATTGAGTATGTTAAAGTACGCTTCGATGAAACGGTATCTGATGCAATTGAATCATGATATAAGAGATTGGGGTGAAATCAGTTAAAATATAAACATGAAATTTTTTTATTCATTATTACTTTTTGCGCTACTTACATTTTTAGCTTGTAATCGGAACCCAAAAGTGGACTATCAACAATTGGTGGGTGAATTGTGCACCTGTAGTTTGAAAATATATGAACAGAATCAAATTTTTGAAAAAGCGCTCCAAGATAAAAAGCAGGAGCGAGCAATATCCCTAATGGACACACTTGCAATAACTGAAAACAAATACAGGGCCTGTATTCAATCTTTGCAGGAAAAGTATAAATTCTTCAATGATAAAAATTACCTCAAAGATGTAGAGAAAGTGGCAAAAATTCAATGTCTAGATAAAATGCCAATCATCATGAAAGAATTGAGCGATGAAAGATGGTCAAAGTAATCATCTAGTTGTACTAAATTAGGATAACTTATCGATAAAATTATATATTACCCTTCCACTAGAGTTCCTATTCTTTCACCGTTGATAATTCTTTCCAAATTTAAAGGATCATTGATGTCAAAAACTACAATGGGTAGGTTATTTTCTCTACACAATGTGAAAGCTGTCATGTCCATCACTTTCAAGCCCATATTTATTGCTTGAGTGAAGGTCAGCGTTTCGAATTTTTTTGCTGTGGGATCTTTTTCAGGATCTGCAGTATAAACACCATCTACTCTGGTTCCTTTCAGAATTACGTCAGCGTTTATTTCATTGGCTCGCAGTGCAGCTGCGGAGTCAGTTGTGAAATAAGGAGAACCAGTACCTGCTCCGAAAATCACGACTCTATTTTTCTCAAGATGCCGGATTGCTCTTCTGCGGATGTAGGGTTCTGCAATTTCCTTCATTTCAATAGCGGTGATCAATCTGGTGTAAACCCCTAATAACTCTAGTGCACTTTGTATTGCCATTCCGTTTATAACCGTGGCTAACATCCCCATGTAATCGCCTGTAACTCTCTCAATTCCCGATTTTTCAGCATCCAATCCTCTAAAGATATTTCCTCCACCAATGACAACCGCAACTTGAACTCCTTTTTGAACTATTGATTTAATTTGTTCGGCATAATGAATAAGCATAGGTTGATCTATTCCAAAATTCTTATCACCCATCAATGATTCACCACTTAATTTAAGGAGGACACGATTGTATTTTAATGACATAAAATGTATATTTTTAATTGGACTTACAAGTTACAAAATTAATGACATAAAAAAAGCGAACCATAAATGATTCGCTTTAATATTTTTTAGCCAAGAGCAACATGTCGGAACGAAGTTGCAGTTAGGTCTTTGTTTACCGATTTGAGGTAATCTCCAACACTTATCTTGCCATCTTTAACATAAGTTTGAGCAAGCAGCGTATTTTCTTGGTAGAATTTGTTCAATTTTCCCAAAGCGATTTTTTCAAGCATTTCTTCAGGCTTACCTTCAGTTCTTGCTTGTTCTTTACCTATTTCAATTTCCTTTTCGATAATAGCTGAATCGACTCCATCCTTATCCAAAGCAACTGGCTTCATGGCTGCAATCTGCATAGCTACATTTTTTCCAGCTTCGATGTATTCAGGACCTTCCAAGTTAAGTGCAACTATTACACCTGCTCTGTTTCCAGCATGGATGTAAGGAAGAACTTGACCTTCGCCAGCCTTAGTTTCAATTTTTTCGTAAGATGCTATTTCTACTTTTTCACCAATTGCAGCAAGATATTCTGTAATCTTTTCTGCAACAGTGATTGAACTATTATAAGAGCATGCTAATAATTGCTCAGTTGTATCTGTAAATTCTTTAAGTGCAATATTTGCCAATTCGTTAGCAAGCGTAATAAAGCCTTCATTTTTGCCAACAAAGTCTGTCTCACAGCTAAGGCGAATGATGATGCCTTTATTTCGGTTGGCAGAAGTTAGTGCGATAACAGCACCTTCTTTAGCATCGCGATCGGCGCGTTTGATTGATAATTTTTGACCTTGTTTTCTAAGGAATTCGATTGCTTTTTCAATATTGCCACCTGATTCAGTTAGCGCCTTTTTGCAATCCATCATGCCAGCACCTGTTTGTTCGCGCAGGTTCTTGACATCAGTAGCTGATATAGTTACTTCACTCATGATAATTTGAGATATGTGGTTTGGGTAATGTATTAAGCTTCAGTCTCTTCAGAATCTTTGACTTCTCCTTTATCCGCTTTTCTTTCATCGAGACCTTCTTGAATTGCAGCAGCAATTACAGAAGTGATTAGGTTGATAGATTTGGAGGCGTCATCGTTTCCTGGAATAGGAAAATCAACTTTGTTTGGATCAGAATTAGTGTCCACGATACCGAAAGTACGGAAACCAAGTCTTTTAGCTTCAGTCAAAGCGATTTCTTCATGCATGATATCTACTATAAATACAGCAGCAGGAAGTCGATTCAAGTGAGCAACACCACCCAAAACTTTAGCCATTTTATCTCTTTCACGGCTAAGAGTCAATTTCTCTTTTTTAGTCAATGCAGTAGCGTTGACATCTGTTAACATTCTTTCAATGTTTTGCATTTTCTTAACAGACTTGCGGATGGTAGCAAAATTGGTCATCATACCACCCAACCAACGTTCAGTAACAAAAGGCATACCTACACTTGTAGCTGCTTTTGCAACGATTTCACGTGCTTGTTTTTTGGTTGCGACGAACATGATTTTACGACCACTTTTAGCAATTTGACGAGCAGCATCAGCAGCTTGAGCCAAACAGTCGCTTGTGCGGTTAAGATCTATGATGTGGATCCCTTTTTTCTCCATGAAAATGTAGGGAGCCATGCGCGGATTCCATTTCTTACGCAAGTGGCCTAAGTGAACACCTGCATCGAGCATATCCTGATAGGAAGGTATGGTCATAACTCAAATATCTTTTGTAAAGGTTGAGACAATTAAAATTAACGTTTAGAAAACTGGAAGCTCTTACGGGCTTTAGGTTTACCAAATTTCTTTCTTTCTACTTCGCGACTGTCACGAGTAAGGTATTTCTTCTCTTTAAGTGGAGAGCGAAACTCTTCATTTAAAGTCACCAATGCTCGGCTAATTGCCATTCTGATTGCCTCAGATTGACCCTTAAAACCGCCACCTTTCACGTTTACTTTAACATCAAAATCATTGGTTCCTTCGACGATAGCCAATGGATCAGTGACAGCAATTTGAACGTGTGCTTGTGGGAAATATTCTTTTACTTGTTTGCCGTTGATTGTGATCTTACCATCACCCTTGGTTAGGTAAATTCTTGCAACTGAAGCTTTTCTTCTTCCTACTGCGTTTATTGTTTCCATTCTTAGAATTTGAAAGGTTCAGGCTTTTGAGCAGCATGTGGATGCGCAGCGCCTTCATAAACAAATAATTTCTTGTACATGGCATCACCAAGTTTGTTGTGAGGCAACATACCTTTCACAGCATGTTCTACAATTGCTCTTGGTTTTGAAGCTCTAATTTGAGCTGCCGTACGTTTCTTTTGTCCACCTGGATACAAAGAATAAGTCAGATATACTTTCTGATTGTTCTTTTTTCCAGTGAAACGGATTTTGTCAGCGTTGATAACTATGACATAATCTCCTGTGTCTGTGTGCTGGGTGTAGCTGGGTGTATGTTTGCCTCTTAGCACGGATGCTATTTTTGAACAAATACGGCCAACCACTAAACCTTCAGCATCTACCACGTGCCATTTGCGCTCTACATCAGAGGCCTTTACGGATCGGGTGTTGTAACTTCTGGTATTCACTTAGATTCTATTTTTTCTAGTTTAGAATAATGCTTTTTTCAAAGCGACTGCAAAGATAGTAATATGTATTCATTTTAACAACATTTAGTAACAAAAATATTTTAACACATCTTCATAAACTGCTGATAATGAGCTTGATTTTGGTTGATTTATTTTATTCGTTATATATGACATCACGATATTTTAACTCCTTTTTCTCTTTATGTATTGAATTTGATGTTTTTGAGTCCTTTGTAATCAATTCTGATTTCTCGAAAATTGCTTGGCTTATCTGAGTTTACTATCAATTTGGTATAATAATGCTCGTCCTTGGTTTGCATGAAATGATTTTTGAATTATTTATAATACCTTTACTTTTACCAACACGTATTCACAATGCTTAAGAAATTAGTTTTAAGTTTATTGGGCCTATGCCTAATAGCTCCAGCATTTTCACAAATTGTTATCAATGAATATTCTGCCTCGAATTGGAAAGAATGGACCGATGACTATTTGAAACATGAAGATTGGCTAGAGCTCTACAATAATGGACCAAGTGATGTTGACATTTCAGGATTCTATTTAAGCGATGACAAAAATGTTCCTGAGAAATTTCAAATTCCAGCAGGAACAGTAATTTCCGCAAATAGTCACTTTATTTTTTGGTGTTCTGGCAGAAATTCTAAGCTGAACCCGAATTCTATTCATACTAATTTCAAGTTGACTCAAACCAAGACAAAGGCTGAGGATTTGACTCTTTCTAGTCCAAGTTTAGTGAAAATTGATCAAGTAAAGGTCAAAAATTTAAAATACCACTCATCTTTTGGAAGAACTTTAGATGGTGGTAATACTTGGGGAATATTTACCAATGATTCGCCGGGAACTTCTAACAATTCTTCCATTGGGTACACTGGTTATGCTTCGCGTCCTGAATTCAATATTGCTCCAGGATATTATTCAAGTACCCTATCAGTTGAAATTACAGCGAAAGACAACAACACAACCATATTTTACACACTCAACGGGAGTGAACCTGAAGTTGGTGGAACTTTGTATTCAGGGCCAATTGAGATCTCAAGTACTTCGGTTTTGAAAGCCGTTGCATTTTCTTCAGATCCGCAAACACTTCCTTCGTATGTTCAGTTTGGAACTTATTTTGTCAATGTGAGCCATTCTGTAGTAGTGGTATCAATATCTGGCGATCAGCTGGATGTTCTAGCCAATGGAGACAATTCTTTGAGGCCAATTGGTACCATGGAATATTTTGGAATAGATAAGGATAGAAAAGCAAGAGGATATGGTGAGTTCAATAGTCATGGACAAGACAGTTGGGCCAATGACCAACGCAGTCTTGACTTCATTATGCGAGATGAAATGGGTTACAACTATGCTATCCTTGAAAAAATGTTTCCTATGACTGATCGCGATGAATTTCAGCGAGTCATCCTCAGGGCTGCTGGCGATGACAATTACCCAGCCGCGCATCATCCTCAGAACGAAGGTAGCGCGCACATACGAGATGCTTATATTCACAATCTTGCAAAAAAAGGCGGGATGAACGTCGATGTTCGTGAAGCTCAGAAATGTGTGGTTTACTTGAACGGAGCCTATTGGGGAGTTTACGATCTTCGTGAAATTCCGGATGATCACGATTATACAGATTTCAATTACGGCCAAGGTAAATACGATCTTCAATATTTACTGACATGGGGAAATACTTGGGCTGAGTATGGTGACCAAAAAGCACTCGATGACTGGACTGATTTTTATGTAGAAATGCTCGCAAAAGATATGAAAGTGCAAGCCAACTTTGATTGGGTTGCTCAGCAATATGACACTAAGAGCTTGGTTGATTATGTGCTAATAAATGCATTTACAGTGTGTTCAGATTGGCTAAATTACAACACCGGATGGTGGAGGGGACTAAATCCTGAGGGAACTCATCAGAAGTGGGGTTATATCCTTTGGGACAATGACGCCACTTTTGGTCATTATATCAACTATACTGGAATTCCCAATACCAATTACAATGCTGATCCTTGTGATGTTGAAAAATTAGCAAATTGGTCAGATCCCAAAGGGCATACTAAAATTTTAAAACACCTTCGAAAGAATCCGGGATTCAATCAGTATTACCTTTCGAGGACCGCAGATATGTTGAATACGACTTTTAGCTGCGACAATATGCTCAATGAATTGGATTCAGTGGTGGCAATACTTCAACCGGAGATGACGCAACACGCTGAAAGATGGTTTGGTACCTACGAAGGATGGATGCAAAATGTAAATAAACTGAGAGATTTCATCGAACTCCGTTGTGCGTATTTTGCTACAGGCATGAAAAACTGTTATGATCTAGATGGGCCATATCCTTTAACCATCCAATCTACTGCTCCTGATCAAGCAAATGTTTTGTTCAATTCCTTGACTATCAATCAATTTCCTTGGACAGGAAGTTATTTTGGAGGTCTCGAAAATCTGGTCAGTATCAACTATAATGCCAATTCAACCTTGCCGTTTAAGAACTGGATAGCAAATAATGGATCAATTCTTCCAGATAGCAAAGCCTTATCAATTGAATACGAAATTTCGAAAGCTGATACCTTGACAGCAGTTTTTGCGGGTTCTGTGAAAACTGAAGAAGAAGGTATTATTGGACAAATTTCATTGTTTCCAACAGTAAGCAATGGACAAATGACATTGGATCTCAAATTGGATAAATCCTCTAATTTAAAAGCTTACATACTCTCAAGCACCGGGGTAATGATTTCGAATTTGAAGGATATTTCAAATATTTTTAGTGCTGGCAATCATCAGCTTACAATAAATCTGCAAGAATATAATTTGCCTTCAGGTAGTTATTATTTATGTTTGCAGGAGGGAGAGCTGATCTCAAAAGTTCATTTTATATTGGCAAATAATTAATTACGCTCATTGCAAACAGAAAATATAAGCGAAAGAAAGCTTAAAGAGAATAATTTCAAGTCAAATCAAGTCCATGAGTGATTGGTTAAGAAGATTTCTAGGATTTGGTTTGATGGTCCTTGTGCTCATTGTAATTCTTTACTTGCCCATCAAGGTACCTTATGATTTGATCAGTGTTGGCAGAATATTGCCAATGCGCGAATGGAAACTAACTATTGATGCCAATGGGGCATTGAGTGCTCAAGAGCTTGATAATCTAAAAGGGGTTGTTAATAATGTAGGTAATTGGCAATTTAAGGGCGGTGACCTAAGCGGTTTGAAGCTTTGGGATCAAGTCTTCACCGATTCTGTTTTGAATGCCGGCGACACTTTGTTGGTAATGCGATCCATTCAAGTTCAAGAGGAACTCATTAATCTTCAGACGAATAAAAGAGTTAAGGAAGGCGAGTTACAAGAAATGTTGACAGGTGAGAAGATTGAAATATTGCAAGAATCCGATGCAAAAATTACTGAAGCCAATTCTCAGCTTGAAATAGCACAGCAGCAATATGATATTCAGTCTAAGCTTTACAAAGATGGCGTAATTCCAATTGCAGATTTCCAAATGTCAGAATTTCGTTTGAAGAATGCACAAAACGTACTCAAAACGGCAAAGGCAAGTTTGTCTGTGGTGAATACAGGGTCAAAACTTGAAACTATTGAAAGAAAACGTCGTGAAATAAGAGCACTCCAAGACCAAATAAAGATTGTGGAGCGCAAATTTGAAGGATTGGTAGTTAAATCACCATTTGATGGACGGTTGGCACCGGCTGTGGCAATAGGAGAACTTTTAATAGTTCAGAGCAAGGAAGAATATTTGATTCAGATCCCTATAAGAATAGAGGATATGGCTGATTTGCCGATAAAGGCTGCTGTAGAGGTTACGGATATTGCGAGCGGTAAGATTTACAATGCTAGAATATATCAAAAGTTGGCCAACACAGCAGTTTTGGATGGTAAAGCGGTCGGATTTTTGCTTGCTATCATGAAATCAGATGAATCAGAACAAGTTCACTTAGGGCTCAACGCTTCATGTACCATACATCTGGCGCAATTGAACTTGAGGGAATATTTGAAACGCATTTTGAAGTTTAGGGTTAACAGTTGATGGTATGCGTTACGAATGGAAATATATAATCCCCAATCATTTAGAGGAACAAGTTTTGAAAAGTGTAGCTCCATTTGTTACCATTGATAACTATGCTGCCAAAACGGGAGACGATCTCTACACCGTTAGAAGTATATATTTCGATACTCCACGGCTAGAAATGTTCCACTCCAAGAAGGCGCATATAGGGCATCGACTCAAAGTTAGGATTCGTGGATATGGTAATGGAAATGATGATTCTACTGTTTTTTGCGAAATTAAGAGAAAGTACGAAGGCCCAATCGTCAAGAATCGGGCAAGCATGACCTACGGGCAACTGAAACACATATTTGATGGTTCGGATCCCGATGAAATACTACCACTTACCTATCGAAAAGACGATTTGTCGAGATTTTTTTATCAAATTCATAGAAAACAACTTCAGCCGATTATTAATATTCTCTATGAGCGAATCCCATTTCATAGCAGGGTAATTGACAAGGAAAATAACTTCAGATTATCAATTGACAGGGATTGGAGATCTGTCGCATACCCATCGGTTGATGAACTGTTTGTGGACAGGAATATTGTCGAATGCCTGAAAGGTCATTTTGTTCTTGAAGTGAAATTCAATAAATACTGCCCTGCGTGGTTGCGGGCAATATTGAATGAAATGAATTTTGAGAAAGTACCCGCTTCCAAATATGTGATTTGTGTTGAATCACAACATCAGATTATAAATCAATGGCAGAGATCTCATTTATTTACAAGACATTATGATACATTTGCCAACTCTAAGCAGTAAGTATGTTTCAAGAATATCAAAATTTTAACTTTTTTCCAATTACGGCTGCTGATGTGTTGGGCAACTTATTGGCTGCATTGATTTGTGGAATTCTTTTGGCCATTATTTATCGTTTTACTTATAGAGGACCAAGTTATTCAGTAACATTTGTCAACGCGATTGTATTGTTGACGGTTATTTCTGCGCTGATCATTTTAGTAATTGGAAATAATTTGGCCCGCGCCTTTGGCCTAGTTGGAGCAATGAGTATCATTCGTTTCAGAACTGCTATCAGAGATACAATGGATATGGTGTTTATTTTCATAGCACTAGGCATCGGGATGGCTTGTGGTGTTGGATTGAAACTGGTAGCATTCTTGGGTGTAATAGTAGTTGGATTGATCATTATAAGTATGACTTTGACGCAATTTGGCCAAATAAGACGCAGGTATCATTTACTATATTTTACTTACTTGCCTGACCTAAAGACCGACAATTTTATAGAAAAGGTTCTTCAAGGATTCAGCCGAAAATTCAAATTAGTTACCATCAAAAGCAATGGAATGGGAGGTGAAGTGGATGCATTCTACCACGTATCTCTAAAAAATCAGGATAAGGCATCAGAGTTTGTAAGTCAAATCCGGAAGGTTGAGTCTGTAAGATCGGTTCAATTGTATTTTGATGAAGATGACCTGAATAGCCCAAATAACTAGCTTGCCCGCTCCAATAATTTGATTGGGTATGGCTCTAAAAATTGCATTGTACAAAATATGGGTGCCTAATTCGCTGATATTTTCTAAAAAAGGATTCGTAGATTTTTTGCTTTAAGTGGTACTCCAA
>JBBQJT010000040.1:0-31400 GCA_038326165.1 Chitinophagales bacterium
ATATTTTTTAGCAAAGCTTAGAAAAGTAGAAAGGGAAAAAGCATTTACGTTGGATTGCTACAATTTGCGAATGCAATTTGAATCAGCAAACGAAAAGGAATTGGAGAAATTAAGAGAAAGTTATATTCAGATTATTGAAAATAAATTCCGTTCGTTAACTCCCAAAATTGCTGATTATAAAACAAGTAAAACCGATATTAATATAAACACCGTTCGTCATGGTTTCAACTTACTAAAACGAAGCAAAGAATTAGCATATGTAAGAAAGAAAGTAATTTTAGAAAAGGCTCATAGTGATTTAGATAATGATTTTTTTACTGAAAAATTTGATTCCTTTTTGACTTCCATAGAATCGGATTCTATTATTGAGCAAATTCAAGAAGCTTTTAATAATTTGAAACCTGCAAAAGAATTTCAAAATGAAATTGCTGAAATAATTTCCGCTTTAGAGATTTACAATAATTCATTTGAAGAATGTATTCAAGGGCTACAACCCTATGTTAAAGCATTAAAGGCAGAAACTGAATTTGAAGAGATTTTGTCTCACATTAGATTATATAATATTGACCAACCTTTTGTTGCGTTAGCTTCAAACTATGGTGTACCACAAAACAGAGAACGAGTTTTATTTATCGGGTGTCGCAAAGACCAGAAATTGGTAAAGTCTGTTCCGCCAACTGTAACCGAAAAGGAAAAAGTTACAGTGTTTGAAGCATTGCATGATTTAGATTTTGTTGGCAATGATGAAGAGAAGTTCGATTATGAAAAAATTGATTTAACAGCAAAATTTAACGGTTCAACTCAAAAAATGGAATTGCTTTTAAAGAAACGAGCCATAGACGGAAAACCTGAAGAAAAGAAAGGGCTGACTTATGCAGAATGGTCAAAAAGAGGAAGATTAAATGGACGGTTTATAAACGCTAAAAATCCCTTTTATGTTAGAAATTTTGAAGAATTGGAAAATACGTTATTGCATCTTGTTGCACCATTACATAATCATAAAACTAGCAAACAAAATGATGACGTTGTAAAAAGACTTGATGTCATTCTAAATACAGGCGATTACAATTTGGCTAAAAAGGAATTAAAAAAAATCGGTTTGGATTCTGAAAAAAGAAATTATAATGTTTTAAAACCAAATTCTCAAAGTTCAACAATTATGACAATTGCGGATGATTATATACATTACTCAAATCCAAGAGCATTAACCGTTAGAGAAATGGCAAGGTTGCAATCATTTGATGATTCGTTTGTTTTTCAAGGCAAACGTTCAACTGGCGGTAATAAACGTAAATTTGAAGTGCCACAATTTACATTGGTAGGCAATGCAGTTCCTCCGTTAATGGCTCGAGCTGTTGCGTTGGAAATATTAAAAAATATAAAGTAGTCATTGATGAGACAATTAACCACCCTTGAGATAAATAGGATAAAACTGCTAACAGAAAAGTCTGTGGAACTTTGTCTGATTGAACCAACCGAAACTGGACTTGAAAAGTCTATTATGGATGCCACAGGCTCGGTACGAACGTACTTAAAAGCCAATAATATTCACGATTTTGAATTGCAGAAACAAGGTCAAGAAAGTAAAATTCAAACCACTTCATTTTTAATTTCATCTAATGAATTAATAAGTTCAGTTGCTTCATTATATCGTCCGAACACTAAAAAAGGAGACCCGAGAATTTGGTTCAAAGGATTAGGTGCTTACTCAAATTCAAACGATATTTTAGGGATTATTGCTTTTGAAAAACAGTTATATGTTTTGAATATTACGCAGCTCGATTTACATAAGTTAATTGAAGGTGAAATTTCAAATCCGCTACAGGATTTGGTTGATGAAATAAATCAAATTTCTAACGAAGTTGCAGATGAACTATTGATTCTCTTGAATAAAATTGCTGCAAAAGGACCTGTTCCTGCAATGTTACAAGCCGAGACTGCAATTGGAAGA
Organism: Chitinophagales bacterium; assembly: GCA_038326165.1. Taxonomy (GTDB): domain Bacteria; phylum Bacteroidota; class Bacteroidia; order Chitinophagales; family Saprospiraceae; genus JAEUUM01. Next base: position 1,952 of record JBBQJT010000040.1, read on the forward strand.
ACACTTGAAACTCTTTTGGGAATTGATATAAATTCGTCAAAGAAACCAGATTATAGAGGCATTGAATTAAAGTCATATCGAGATAAAAGAGGTAATCGGAAAAATCTGTTTGCCCAAGTTCCCGATTGGAATTTAAGCAAATTTAAGAGTTCTGCCGAAATCTTAAATGCTTTTGGATATAGTCGGGGGGATGATTTTAAATTGTATTGCACTGTTTCAACACTTGTCAAAAATTCGCAAGGTTTGAAGTTAAAGATGGATAGCGAAATTAGTCAGCTTATTGAAAATTCGGATAAATCAAACATTGGTGACTTTGTTGTCTGGGGTTTGGAAAAATTACATAAACGTTTACTTGAAAAGCACAATGAAACTTTTTGGATTGCTGCGGATTCTATCACGATTGGCGGAAAAGAACATTTTCAATACAAAAAAGTCGAGCACACTAAAAAGCCAATTGTCTCACAGTTTGATATTTTATTAGAGCAAGGAATTATTACACTTGACCACTTGATAAAAAGAAAACCTACTAGAAGCGTTGTTGAGAAAGGTCCCATTTTTAAAATAAAACCTAACGCTTTGGATTTATTATTTCCACCGAGTCAATCTTATTCTTTGCTGTCGTAGTAAATGTCATCAGTTTTGTGCGGTGGCAAAAATCTAGGCTTTTTTGCATGCGAAGCAGTCGCCCATATGATGGGGCAAGCAAATGTGCCTGAATGTGCGGTTGGCTTTTTATTTCTGTCGTTTAGTTTGTTCACTGTGGTTGTCTTTTTAGAATTGGCGGTAACTATTGCATACCCACAAACACCCTCATATACATTACAAAACTAATCATGTTAATTAAGATATCCAATTCGTCAATCGGGCTCTTGATTATAGATTTTAATTTGTCCGCTATTTCGGTATAAATCTTAATGGTTTTAGACGGGCGTGGCCAAGATATTATTGTAATACGCTCAAATTACACCCATTCACCCATTTCATGCCAATTGACTACCCCTCTAAAAGTATCACCAAAGCGTACAATTGGCTATTTATAAATATGCGCTTACCGCATTGGTTCGTCGTTCGGAATTACTTTACCCTTCACTGATAAGACAGTAATCGGCATGTGGTTACAACTTCATTTCAGGCGTACCGCACCAAACTTCACTTGCTTGATGATCAATTTATATTATTTGCCGTCCAATATATTGCCCAATCCACCCAGCACGCTGCCTTCTTCCTTGCGGTTCATGCCTCCATAGGCTATCACTCTGGATGCGAGTCTGCTGATGGGTAGGCTTTGAATCCACACTTTGCCTGGCCCGCGCAGAGTTGCATAAAATAAACCTTCGCCGCCAAAAACCATGTTTTTGATGCCTTTTACAAATTGAATATCGTAGTCGACATTGCTGGTAAAAGCTACAATACATCCTGTGTCTATCTTGATGAGTTCGCCTACTTCGAGTGCGCGCTCCAAAACATATCCTCCGGCATGGACAAATGCCATACCGTCACCTTCCAATTTTTGCATGATGAATCCTTCTCCTCCAAACAATCCTGTTCCCAGTTTTCGTTGGAATTCAATGCCTATGCTGACTCCTTTGGCAGCACACAAAAACGCATCTTTTTGGCAAATCATCTTACCTCCTAGTGCTGATAAATCCATTGGAATAATCTTGCCCGGGTAGGGTGCAGCAAAACTTACTCTTTGCTTAATTGCTCCGTTGTTGGTGAATGCGGTCATAAATAAACTTTCTCCTGTCAGGAGTCGCTTGCCTGCACTCAGCATTTTATCAAAAAATCCACCAGTTTGTTGGCTTCCATCTCCAAATATTGTTTGCATTTCTATTCCTTCATCCATCATCATAAAACTGCCTGATTCTCCCATCGCAGTTTCTCCAGGATCCAATTCCAATTCAACGCATTGCATCTCTTCGCCCCAAACCTTGAAATCTATTTCATGACTTTTCATCGTTTTATTTTTTTGTCAAATTTAGAAACTTTTCAATGCTTTGGGTCTAGTAATTTGGCGAAATTCTTTCTAATTTTCTACCAACTGACTCTTAAAGTCAACATACCGTTTATACCAGCCTGTGGAAAAACAAAGTTTTCAGTCACCAATTGTCCTGAAGTATAACTATAGGTGTACCCATTGTTTGCATACCTTACATTCAATAGGTTGTACACATCTGCAATAATATCAAATGCCTTACACCAACTTGGCTTGAAATGTAAACCTATTTGCGTATTGATGGTATTGTATGGATCCAAAGACCTAGATTTATTCTGGGTATTGTCCAGATATTGTCGCCCTACATATTTGCTTGAAACGGATGCATGAAATACTTGCTTGCTGTAATTCAATTGCGCAAAGCCAATTCCATTTGGCGAAAATGAAATGTCTTTATTTTCATGAAATACGATATCGGCTGCTCCATTGTCATAATTGAATATCTCTTCCTCAAATGCTTTTATTTTATTGCGACTCCAAGTGTAGTTGCCTCCAATATCCCAATGGGTTGATAGTTGGTATTTGGCTTGAAGCTCCGTTCCAATTCGGTAACTGTTGGGTATGTTGACTCTCAAAGCAGCGCCAGTGTCATTTATTTTGCCGGTTTGCACCAGTTGATTTTTGTAAAACATACCGTAGATGTTCACCTGACCAGTAAAATTGCCTTTTGAAGTTTGGATTCCCAATTCCATATTTTGCATGGATTCTTGTTGGGGCTGTATGATATTTTGGTTCTGTATGAAGTCTTCCCTTAGTGGTGGTGCTTGTGCATAACTATAACTTCCGCTCAGAATGCTACGCTCCAAGAAGGCATAACTGGCTCCTATTTTGGGATTCACAAAGAGGTAGTCGTAGGTGATATTTACGGGCGTTTTGCCATTTTCAATACCTATACATTCATATTTGAGTTTCCGTACCTGCACATCTGCATGGACATCAAGTCTGTCATTGACATGAAATGATTGATTCACAAAGGCTGACATTTCAGTATAATTGCTTCGAGTCCTGTAATATTCCTGACCAGCAGTGAGATTGAAGTTATTTTGAGTCCAGTTAATTTTTCCAAAATGTGTTCCATTGTAGAAATTGCTGATCAATCCGATTCTTGAGGTCAGCCTTGCTCCTTCATAATTCACAAATAGACGGGCACCACCAAATAGGTTTGACAACCACCTTTCTCGCACCAAATTTGTATATATAATAGTATCCCCAGTGTCGACGTAGTTATTCATATTGTCGTTAGTTCGGTATTCTTCATAAAATCCTGAACCTTGTCTGGCATGAAATATTCCTCCTGCTGACCATTTTGAGTCGAAGGCATGTGTGCCAATGAATTGAACATGGTCTTGTTTGAAATTGTCATTTTGGTTTTCGTAAGTAAACACATTGTATCTCTGATCGCTATTAATTAGTCGGGTAGCTTCTTGCTCTGTTATGAAATTTCTGTCAATATATGACTGCATCCCAGCTTGATCGTTTTTAAATCTGGATTCTGGAACACCGTTCCATGATTGGTAGGTAGTTTCCCTGCCCGTCCAAGCTAGTAGTTTGAAAATACTTTTTTTGTTCATGTAGCTCAAAGCTCCAAACAGGGACTGCAAATCGCTTTTAGCCCGATCCACAAATCCGTCCGATTGGATGTTGGATAGTCTGCCTTCCAAACTGAGGCCATTCTTGAGCGTTCCTGTTCCGAATGAGACACTTTGCCTTCTGGAATTGAAACTCCCTACACCTAGGTCGATGTTCGCATAGGGTAGCGGGGTAACATTGTTTGTCATAAGCGAAATGTTTGCTCCAAAGGAACCTGAGCCATTGGAACTGACTGAAAGTCCTCTAGATACCTGGATTTGCTGAACCGATGAAGCAAAGTCCGGAAGATCAACCCAAAACACCTGATGTGATTCTACTTCATTGAGCTGAACGCCATTGATGTTGATATTAATTCGGGTTTGATCGACACCGCGAATTCTCATCGATGTATATCCAATACCATTGCCTGCATCACTGGTGGTTACAACTGAAGGCATTGATTCCAATATCATCGGCATATCTCTGCCATTGTTGAGTTTTTGGAGCTCAGTTTTACCCCATTTGGTAGTATTACATCCATCTCTTGATCCAGTAAAGTTCGATAATATTTCTACTGATGATAGTTGCCGCAGCCAGGTTGTGTCAGCAATAGGTACAGAATCCTTTTTGAACCCCAAATACCCATTAGGCGTATTTTGCCCAAAGGGATCACGAAATACATAGTTTTTGTCGGGGTTAACTGCAACAGAATATTGATTTTGATCAATATTGTTGTCGATTTCGCCCATAGTAGAACTTAGGTTGAAGCCAACTTCAGTCAAATGATGGGTAATGGGTTTTGTAAAAACAGCAACATGAGGCGAACCTATGAGCAGGAATAAGATAAAATACTTAAGCATGAAAAAGCCATTAAAAGTGAAATAAATACCAAAACCAGGGGTTGGTTTGGCCAATATTTCATGACACATTTCCTCTTACGGCATTATCCGTCCAAGTTATGTGGGTCTGATCTCAGAATCTTGCCTGAAGCAAGAAACACCCCAAATGATCAACAAATATAGATATCTTCTCTAACTTCTAGTTCATAGATACAAGGAATTAAAAATTTATTTCTGGAAAACATTTAGAAAAACTTGAAAAAGCAATTGAAGTAGATATGTTGGTAAAAATCTTAGTTTGCTGAATCTTTAAAAGTATCTATTATGTTTTGTGAGTATATAAAATAATTCTATTTAGTTGCATTTCAACAACATGGTCAATAATATTTGTTTCACATTTATTATTTAGAAAACGTCTAAATAGGTACATGTTTTGTACATAGCTTGGTCTTGTATGTTAAGACAACTAATTTTGTGCCTTACAAATCTATGACCATTTTATATTATAGAATTGTTGAGAAAAACTTCTATTGAAAATCAATTGAATATGAAAAGAATTTGGTTTACCTGTTTGCGTCAAGTCTTGGTTTTGGGATTTGTTCTGTTCATTTCAGGTGTTTCGTTTGCCGATGCTAATTTAGGCAAAGAACTATTCAAAGCCAATTGTGCATCTTGCCACAACAAAAACATGAAGGATGACCTAACAGGTCCTGCTTTAGGTGGTGTGCAGGAACGTTGGGCTGGAAGAGAGAAAATCCTCTACTCTTGGATCAGAAATTCTCAAATAGTAGTTGCTAGTGGTGACGCTTACTCAGTTGGACTTTACAACAAGTGGAACAAATCTGTAATGACTAACTTTCCCAATCTTAAGGATGATGACATTGCGAACATCCTTGAATACATAGATGGTACATATACAGGTAAGTTAGGCGGTGCGCCAGCTGTTGCTGCAACTGCTGCTGTTGGTGCCAAGGAAGAAGAATCCAACCTGATTTATTGGATTTTGGCTGGCGTTCTTGCATTGATTGCCTTTGTAATGATGCGCATAGTTCAATCACTTAGTGCTGTAGCACAAGCTAAGGCTGGTGAAGATGTTGTTGAACCACAGAGATTCAGTGATTTTATTACGAGCAAGAGTATTGCTGGTATGGCAATATTTGCGGTTGTTTTGTTGGGCGGGTTCACTACTATTAACAATGCAGTTAATATGGGTCGTTCGCAAGGTTATGCTCCTGAGCAACCCATCAAATTTTCACACGCTATCCACTCAGGTTTGCATAAAATAGATTGTCAATATTGTCACGATGGAGCGCGCAGATCCAAGCAATCCGTTATTCCTGCCGCTAATACTTGCATGAACTGTCACAAAGCAATCAAGGTTGGTTCAAAACATGGAACAGCTGAAATTTCAAAGATCTATGCTTCTATTGGTTATGATCCAGTAAGTGATAAGTACATTCAGAATTATGATCAACTTCCAACCAGTGAAGTAGAGAAAATATACAAGAATTGGATTGGCGCCAACTACATGAAAGAAGCAAGTCTGACTGCTTTGGATGAAAAAGGTAAGAATGTGGTTGAAAACCAATGGAAAGGCATGTTGACTTCATTAACAGGACCTGAAAAGGAAAAGGTGCAGGGACCAATTGAATGGGTTCGTTTGCACAATTTACCTGACCACGTTTATTTCAACCATGCTCAACACGTTGCGGTTGGTAAGGTAGAATGCCAAAAGTGCCATGGTAAAGTTCAAGAAATGGAAGTAGTAAAACAATATTCACCATTGTCAATGGGATGGTGCATCAATTGCCACCGTGAAACTGAAGTAAAATTCAATGAGAATGGTTTCTACGAAAACTACAAACGTTACCATGAGGAATTCAAATCTGGAAAGCGTGACAAAGTAACTGTAGAAGAAATAGGAGGCTTGGAATGTCAAAAATGCCACTATTAATAAAACAAAACCAAAACGAAAATACTACCATCACAATCAGTATATAGCATGAAACAAAACGACGAGCAGGTTTGGATAGGTCTTGAACAGTTGCAAAATCCAACTGATTTTCAGAACCAGCAGGAGTTTAACCATCTTTCGGTAGATGAATTGATAGAAAAAGACAACGCACTAGAGTTTGGTGCGAATCGCAGAGACTTCCTTAAATATTTGGGATTTGGAATAGGCGCAGCTACTGTTGCAGCAAGTTGTGAAATTCCAATCAAAAAAGCTTTGCCTTATGTTATCAAACCGGACGCAATTGTTCCTGGTGTAGCATCATATTATGCAACTACTTTTGTTAAAGGGAGTGATGCATGTCCAATCATAGTTAGAACAAGAGAAGGAAGACCAATTAAGGTTGAAGGAAATGCTTTAAGTTCCATAACCAACGGTGGTACTTCTGCGCGCGCTCAAGCAAGTGTGTTAGAATTATATGATTCCAATAGATACCAAAAACCAATGACAAAATCAGGCGACAAGTGGTCTCCAATGTCATGGGTTGATATGGACAAAGCAATTATTGGCAAGTTAGCAACAGCCAAAGGAATTCGAATTCTTACAAACTCAGTTATCTCTCCAACTGGAAAGGCCGCAATTGCTGAATTTCAAGCCAAATACCCCAATTCCAAAGTAGTCAGTTATGATCCTGTATCTGTTTCAGGTTTATTGGACGCAAATCAAACTACTTTTGGTCAAAGAGTTGTTCCGGGATACAGTTTCGATAAGGCAGATATCATTGTAAGTTTTGATTGTGATTTCTTAGGTACTTGGATTGCCCCAGAAGAGTTTGCACGTCAGTTTGCAAAAACAAGAAAGATCGTTGATGTCAAAGGAGCCAAAATGTCTCGTTTGTATCAAGTTGAAAGCAGAATGTCCTTAACTGGATCTAATGCTGATAATAGAATCATGGTAAAGCCTTCTGAGCAAGGTGCTGCCATTGCTGCTTTATATGGAGCACTTTCCGGTAGCTCGATTTCAAGCCTAAAATTGAATGAAAAAGCTTCAAAAGCTATCTTAATGATGGCAGCTGATCTCAAAAATGCTAATGGAAGAGCATTGATTGTTTCTTCAAGCAATAACATGTACGAGCAAATCTTAGTGAATAAGATTAATGATTTAATTGGCAGTTATGGAAATACAATTGATTTTGGAAATGCAATTTTAACAAAATCAGGAGATGACAAATCAGTTCAAACCCTTATTTCAGATATTAATGCTGGAGGTGTTGATGTAGTGATGTTATTGGGTGCTAACCCAGTGTATGATTTGCCAAATGGCGAAGCATTCAAAACTGCATTTGCTAAAGTTGGAACCAAAGTGAGTTTGGCATATGGTCCAACAGAAACTACTGATCAGTCCAATTACATTGCACCAATTCACCATTATTTGGAGTCTTGGGGAGACGCAGAAATCAAGCGTGGCCACGTAAGTGTGATTCAACCTACTATATCTCCTTTGTTTTCAACAAGACAGTGGGAGGAAAGCATGTTGGTATGGGCGGCTAGCGCCAATTTGGATCCAGCTTCACCACAGCCATACTATGAATATTTGAAAAAGAACTGGAAAAATAGCTTTTTTAGACAACAAAGTGAATACAGCACTTTCAATACTTTTTGGGATAGCTCATTGCATGACGGTTTAATCAACATACCTAAGTCAGGCTCTACTGCTATGCAAAATGTTGACCTTTCGGGCATAGCTTCCAAAATCACACAACCTTCTTCAGCTGCTCTAGAGATTTCATTTTATGAGCCAATAGGTGTTGGAGATGGAAAATATGCCGACAATCCTTGGCTGCAAGAAATGCCGGATCCAATTACAAGATGTACTTGGGGTAACTATGTGTCTGTTCCGATTGGTTGGGACGGTGGCAATGAATACAAGACATTCAAAAATCTAAAAGAAGGTGATTTGGTTGATTTGACCGTAAATGGTATCAAACAACGCGTTGCTGTAGTAACCCAGTTTGGTCAAATGGCAGGAACCATTGCCATGCCAGTGGGTTATGGCCGTAAAATAGCTGGAATGGCTGGGATCAATATTGGTTACAATGCTTATCCTTGGTTAAGTATGAATAATGGATATACTTCATACATCAGCGATAAAGTTGAAATAACTGGTAAGCAAGGAGTGGAAAAGGATTATGCATGTGTTCAGTATCACCACACTATGGGTGTAACTGCCATGGATAAGAGCTCAAAGAAAATTATCAACGTCGATGAAAAGACGGACCCAACATTGGGTTCAGGATATCAAGGTTCATTGACAGAAAGAACAATTATTAAGCGTTCCCACATCAATGAGCTACCTGCTTATGTAGAAGAACTAAAAGAGAAGCGTGCGGAGTTCAATTATTTGAATACCAAGACACTATATCCTTCACTTGAGCAAACTTGGAAGACTGGTCTTCACTGGGGATTACACGTAGATTTGAATGCTTGCACCGGTTGTGGCGCTTGTACAGTTGCTTGTATGGCTGAGAACAATGTTCCAGTAGTAGGTAAGCATGAAGTACATAGACACCATGAAATGAGCTGGTTGAGAATTGATCGCTATTTCTATGGTGATCTTGAGAATCCTAAAGCAGTTTATCAGCCTATGATGTGCCAACATTGTGACAACGCTCCTTGTGAGAACGTTTGCCCAGTTGCTGCTACAAACCACAGTGCTGAGGGCATCAACCAAATGACCTACAACCGTTGTATCGGCACAAGATATTGTGCAAACAACTGCCCTTTCAAAGTTAGAAGATTCAATTGGCTGGATTACACAGGAGCTGACTTGTTTGGAAGTAACGAATATTCAATCAATGGTGAAGAGTTGCGATTTGGTGCAGACAATTTAACCAGAATGGTATTGAATCCAGATGTAACTGTAAGAACAAGAGGAGTTATCGAGAAGTGCAGCTTCTGCATTCAACGTATCCAAGAAGGCAAACTTGCTGCCAAGCGTGAAAGTCGTCCTCTTAGAGAGGGTGATGTTAAATCAGCTTGTCAAACTGCTTGCCCAACTGGAGCGATCACATTTGGAAACGTGAACGATGCTGAAAGCGAAGTAAGCAAGCGTTTTGAAAGTGAGTTGAACTACATCGTATTGGAAGAAATTAACGTGGCTCCGGGTGTTCAGTACAGCCTGAGAGTGCACAATAGCAATGAAAAAATAGAAGCATAAATAAACCCTGCAACTTTTAAAATATGGGACATTACGTATCGTCGCTAAGAATTCCGTTAATCGAAGGGAATAAAACATATCATCAAATAACTGATGATATTTGTAAGCCAACTGAAAGGACCCCTTCTAAATTGTGGGTAATTGCATTTTTGGTTTCTGTAGCATTCTTGGCTTTGTATTTTTTCGTGGTCACTTGGACCATCTGGCAAGGAATAGGAATGTGGAACCTAAACAGAACTATAGGATGGGGTTGGGATATTACTAACTTCGTTTGGTGGGTAGGTATTGGTCACGCAGGAACACTTATATCAGCAATCTTGTTGTTATTCAGACAAAGATGGCGGACTGGTGTAAACAGAGCAGCTGAGGCGATGACAATATTCGCTGTAATTTGCGCTGGGCAGTTTCCAATCTTTCACATGGGTAGAGTATGGATGGCGTTCTTTGTATTTCCATATCCAAATACTAGAGGCCCCTTGTGGACTAACTTCAACAGCCCATTGATGTGGGATGTATTTGCGATTTCCACTTACTTTACTGTATCATTGTTATTCTGGTACACTGGTTTGGTACCTGATTTTGCTACTGTTAGAGATAGGGCAACAGGATTCAGGAACAAATTGTATAACACATTGTGTTTTGGCTGGACTGGGTCTGCGAAGCATTGGCAGAGATGGGAAGCACTTTGCTTGGTTTTAGCTGGTCTCTCTACTCCACTGGTACTTTCGGTGCACACCATAGTATCTTTTGACTTTGCAACATCAATCATTCCTGGCTGGCATACAACCATTTTCCCCCCATACTTTGTGGCTGGAGCGATATTTTCAGGATTCGCAATGGTACAAACCTTGATGGTTATTACACGTAAAGTGTTGAATCTTGAGCAATATGTAACACTCGAACACATTGAATCCATGAATAAGGTTATCTTATTAACAGGTTCAATAGTAGGTGTGGCTTATCTCACTGAGTTATTTATAGCTTGGTACTCAGGCTATATTTATGAGCAGTATGCATTCTTCAACAGGGTTTTAGGGCCTTATTGGTGGAGCTATTTGTGTATGATGACTTGCAATGTAATAACTCCGCAGTTTTTTTGGGTTAAAAAATTCAGGAGAAGCATCGTTTGGACATTTGTATTGTCAATCGTTGTGAATATAGGAATGTGGTTTGAGCGATTTGTAATCATTGCCACAACCTTGGCTAAAGATTACTTGCCATCAAGCTGGAGTTATTATTCTCCGTCATGGGTTGAGGTTGGGATGTTCCTAGGCTCACTTGGATTGTTCTTTACTTGCTTTTTAATATTTACAAGAGTTGCACCAGTTGTAGCCATTGCTGAAGTGAAATCTATCTTGAAAGTTGCTGGTGACCAATACATTGGTGAAAAGGCGAAACATCAGGAAAAAGTAACAACTGAACAACATTAATTCATTATCAAAGAACTAGAATATGTCGTCTCATAATAAAGAAGTGCTTTTTGGTCTGTACGATGATGAAACAGACTTGCTTGCAGCAGTGAAATCTGCAAAAAATGATCACATGGAAATCATGGATGTTTACACACCATTTCCAGTGCATGGTTTGGATCCAGCTTTGGGCTTAAGTGAAAGCCGATTGCACCAAGCTGGTTTCGTCTATGGTGCAACTGGAACTCTCATAGCTTTTCTGTTCATGACATGGGTTTCAGTATCAAACTGGCCTATAATCTTCGGAGGAAAGCCTTACTTTTCAGCTCCGTCCTTTATTCCTATGACTTTTGAGTTTACAGTACTTTTGGCCGCAATAGGAATGACAGTAACCTTTTACACTGTTTGCGGTTTGGGTCCAGGTGTAAAGAATCCGATATTAGATTTAAGAATCACTGATGATAAATTTTGTGTAGCATTTGATACTACGCACAGTACATCAGCCGATAAAGATGCTTTGAATGGTTTTTTTAGTAAAACTGGCGCATCAGAAGTATTAACCAAAACAATATGATCATCATGACAAAACAGATCATAAAGTCCTTATGCATTGCTTGTGTAGTTTTAGTAATTGCCTTACTACAATCTTGTTCAAGCGCGAGCTCAAAGTCACCAGGACATGAGTACATGCCTGATATGGCTCATGCCGTTTCGGTTGAAGCCAATGTTTATAATCATTATGCCTATAATACATTTGAAAAAGAAAGTGTCATTAGCAAGAAGGCAACCTCAATGCCTAGACTTCCTGTGATGGGATCAGTGCCAAGGGGTTATGCAGGTTATGCTAATGAAATAACTGATGCCAATCGTTCAAAAGAAGAATTATTGGCGAGCGGTGCTTTCAACCAAAACAGTATAAGAACTCCTATGAACGGCTCAGTCCCTTATTACTACACTGATAATGAAGATGAGCGCACAAGAGCAATGAAGGAAATCATAAAGAATCCTTTTCCAATCACAGCAAAGCGACTAGAAAAAGGCAAAGAATTATACGTTATATTTTGTGGCATTTGCCATGGTGAGAAAGCCAACGGTGGAGGTTATCTTGTGAGAGATGACGGAGGTAAATATCCTGCACAACCTGCAAATTTAGTTAGTGATGATCTTATCAATTCTTCTGAAGGACGATATTATCATAGTATAATCTATGGTAAAAATACAATGGGAGGATACAGTGATAAGTTATCTTATGAAGAGCGCTGGAGTGTGGTTCATTATATTCGAAGTCTTCAAGCAGGAACTAAAAGTTTGGTTTATTCTGAAGTAGAAAATTCGCTTAATAAGTGGGCAATACCAGGCGCAAGTGTTAAGAAAGCCACAGATCACGCAATGGAAACCAAAGCAACACACACTACTAACTCATCCCATTAAAAGCAAGACGACTGAATATGAGCAATACATTTCAATTTGAACGCAGCCAAAAGAACGTACTTTACGGTATGATGATCGTGGGATTAGTTTCCATGATTCTAGCATTTGTAACAGATACTGGTGGACTGCACATGAGATTTTGGAGTAATTATCTCCACAACACAGTATTTTTTCTAGGAATAGCTTTCATTTCAACATTTATTTTGCACGCCAAAGTTCTGACCTATTCAGGTTGGCACGTAGTGTTCAAGAGAGTGTGGGAGGCATACGCACAGTTTTTAATAGTAGGTTTAGCATTGATGGTCCCAATAATTATTGGTGTTTGGGGTAACTTTCATCACCTATATCATTGGGCAGATAAAGCAGCTGTAGAAAGTGATAAAATTCTAAAAGGTAAATCTTCGTTTCTCAACCCTGTTTGGTACACTGTAGGAACCTTTGTAATTGTAGGTGTTTGGTATTTTTTCTTCGCTAAGAAGTTTAGAGCCTTATCAATGGAAGAAGATCAGATTGGAACAAAGGAATACAAACAGCACAAACGTATGAAAATTTATGCTGCGGTTTTTCTTCCGGTAGCTGGTTTTTCGAGTGCTGCTATGATATGGCAGTGGATTATGTCAGTAGATGCGCATTGGTATTCAACAATGTTTGCTTGGTATGCTACCGCTAGTTGGTGGGTATCTGCTGTTGCTTTAACAATCTTAACACTTATTTACTTAAAAAGTAAAGGTTACCTCGAAGAAGTAACAACCGAGCATTTGCATGACCTAGGAAAGTATATGTTTGCCTTTAGTGTTTTTTGGACCTATCTGTGGTTCAGTCAATATATGCTTATTTGGTACGCCAACAATGGTGAAGAGACTATCTACTTTCACTTACGAATGAAAAAGTTTCCAATACTGTTTTATGGTAATCTAGTATTGAATTTCGTGCTGCCATTTATCATCTTGATGAGAAATGACACAAAAAGAAAATATGGCACATTGATTTTGACTTCGATCATTGTATTTTTTGGTCACTGGTTTGATTTTTTCCAAATGATTAAGCCAGGTACTTGGAGTTCTGAGTTGGAGCACGCTGCACACGCAGCCCATCACGAGCCAGCCCACGCTCCTGAAGCTAAATTGATGTCCAACGGTAAGCCTGCTGCAAACGCAGGTCACGCTGAACATGCTACTGAACCAGCTGCTTCATCTAACAATAATGTAGAGCATGGAGCTGCCGAGCATGGAGCTGCTGGCCATGGCGCAGAGCCTCAAAAATTAGTTGCAGGTACTTACCCTGCTGGTTTTGTTACTGGTGTAACATTACCGGGTTTATTGGAAATTGGAACCATGATTGGGTTCCTTGGCTTGTTTTTTTATTTTGTTTTTGCACAACTTTCTAAAGCGAAATTGGTTCCTACTAACGACCCTTATCTTGAAGAATCGGTGCACCACCATGTTATGTAATTAATTGACTTGAAATAAATATTAATATGACAGTCGTAGTTGTTTTAATTTGTATCATACTCCTTTCGATCGTATTGGTACAGTTGGGTAAAGTAACAGAACTTGCTGGCAAAATCAAGGGCGAGGAAGAGGTACAGTTACATACCAATCATTGGAATGGTTTACTTTCAATGGTATTTTTGATTTTGTTTTTGTTTGGTACTGTCTACTCAGCTTGGTTTTTTAAAGACTCCATGTTAGGTTACGGACCTCACATCTCAGCAAGTATTCATGGTAAAAGATTGGACTACTTGTTTAATGTTACCTTGTTTTTTACAGGTATTGTTTTTGTAATAACCCATATTGCTCTATTCTATTTTGCGTACAAGTATAAAGCTTCTCGTGGCACTAAAGCCAGCTTTATTTCGCATGACAATAAACTTGAAATGATATGGACTGCAATTCCTGCAGTAGTCATGACATTTTTGGTAGTTGGAGGTTTGGATGCTTGGAATGATGTTATGGCCGATATCGGCAGTAAGGATGAATATCTTGAAATTGAAGCTACTGGTATGCAGTTCGCTTGGATCTTGAGACATCCTGGACCTGATGGAAAACTGGGGGCACGCGATTTTAAGCAAATTGACGCTTCGAATCCCTTAGGTCAAGTTTGGACTGATGAAAAGAACGTTGATGATATTCAACCTGATGAGATCGTAATACCAGTTGGCAAAAAGGTACGCGTGAGGATTATGAGCCGTGATGTTTTACACAACTTTTTTCTGCCTCATTTTAGAGTTAAAATGGATGCTGTGCCAGGTATACCAACATATTTTGTGTTTACTCCTGAACTAACTACCGTTCAATATCGCAATAGATTGAAAGATTATAAGGAATGGCAAGAACCTTCCGATCCAAAAGATCCAAGTAGTTTGCCAAGATGGCAAACATTTGAATATGAACTCGCTTGTGCAGAGCTTTGTGGAAAAGGTCACTTTTCAATGCGCAAATTGGTTAAGGTTGTTAGTCAATCCGAGTATGAAAAATGGCTCAGCGCTCAAAAATCATATTATCTTTCCAATATTCGCGGTAAGGATATTGACCCTCTGAAGGGCAAGGTTCTCAATGCTGAAATAGGCGCCCGTAAAGTTGAATTTAAAGCCGAAATTGATAAAGTACTTGCTGACACGACTGCAGGTGATAAAATCGTAAAATTATCTTACATCAACTTTGAAATCGGTTCAGACAAGTTAACTGAAGATTCTAAATATCAATTAGATGATGTCGCAGAATTTTTGACCTCCAACCCTAAAATCAGGATTGAATTGGATGGCCACACTGATAATGTAGGTAATCCTGGTGCCAACCTTTCACTATCCAGTAATAGAGCTAGTAGCGTAGTTCGGTATTTGATAAATAAAGGAATTTCTTCATCTCGTTTAGTAGGTCGTGGTTTTGGTCAAACAAAACCTCTAGATTCTGCAAATACTGAAGAAGCAAGAGCTAAAAACCGAAGAACTGAAATAAAAATATTGTCTTAACCTTTCGTTAAACGATTTAAACTTCAAGCTATGTCACAATTAGAAACCATTGATCAAGAAAGACTGATAGAAGAAACAGGATTTGAAGATCATTTTCATGAACATCACGATGGTGATAAATATCAAATGGGATTCCTTACTAAATACATCTTTAGTATGGATCATAAAATTATTGCCCGCCAGTTTTTAATTACTGGTATTTTCTGGGCTATAGTTGGTTCCGCAATGTCGATTATTTTCCGACTTCAACTTGGTTTTCCAGAAGCTGATTTGGGTTGGTTGAAAATCATTTTGGGCAAATGGATTGTAGTTAATGATGCCGGAATAGGTTCGTTAGCGCCAGATTTCTATTATGCATTGGTAACCATGCACGGCACAATTATTGTATTTTTCGTACTGACTGCTGGACTGAGTGGAACTTTTAGTAACCTACTCATTCCCCTTCAGCTGGGAGCGAGAGATATGGCATCTCCCTTCCTTAATATGTTGTCATATTGGTTTTTCTTTTTGTCAAGTGTGGTAATGTTTATCTCTTTGTTTTTGAGTACAGGACCGTTTTCGGGAGGTTGGACTGCTTATCCACCATTAAGTGCCTTGCCTCAAGCCTCTGATGGTTCAAAGGCTGGTATGACCTTGTGGACTGTAAGTCTTATATTCTTTGTAGTTTCTGTTCTCCTAGGAGGCATCAATTACGTTACAACTGTCTTGAACTTACGTACAAAAGGTATGACCCTTTGGCGTATGCCATTGACGATATGGGCCTTTTTTGTTACAGCAATCCTAGGTATCCTTTCGTTTCCTGTATTGGCCTCAGCTTTCTTTCTGTTGATATTTGACAGAAGTTTGGGTACAAGTTTCTTTTTGAGTGAAATCTATATCGGTGGTCAGGCACTTGATCACGTGGGTGGGTCCCCAATTTTATACCAGCATTTATTCTGGTTTCTTGGACACCCCGAGGTATATATAATTATCCTTCCAGCAATGGGCTTGGTATCTGAAGTGCTTGCAGTTCACTCCCGCAAACCAATTTTTGGTTACAAAGCGATGGTGTTTTCAATACTTGCAATTGCATTTTTGAGTTTCATAGTTTGGGCACACCACATGTTCATGTCCGGCGTCAATCCATTCATATCAAACTTCTTTGTTGTATTTACGCTCATCATTGCAGTTCCTTCTGCTGTTAAGGTATTCAATTGGATATCTACACTATATAAGGGTAACATTAGATTCAATTCAGCATCCTTGTTTGCCATTGGATTCGTTAGCATGTTTATCTCAGGTGGTTTAACTGGTATATTTCTTGGTAATTCAGCTTTGGATATTCAATTGCACGATACCTACTTCGTAGTTGCTCACTTCCATATTGTAATGGGTGTAGCTGCATTTTTTGGAATGTTTGCTGGTATATACAACTGGTATCCTAAAATGTGGGGAACATATATGAACGAGACTTTAGGTCAGATTCACTTTTGGGGGACTTTGGTCGGCGCTTATGCTATCTTTTGGCCAATGCACTACATGGGATTAGCTGGTGTACCTAGAAGATATTATAGCTTTGAAAATTTTGATGCTTTTTCACATTTTGATGATATGAATAAGTTTATTACCGTAGCTGCAATAGTTGTATTCTTTTTGCAGATTGTATTTGTAATCAACTTTTTTTACAGCATCTGGAAAGGCAAGAAGATGGTTACAAAAAACCCATGGGGAGCTTCTACTTTAGAATGGACTACTCCAATTGATGTTGATCATGGAAACTGGCCTGGAAAATTGCCTGTTGTTCACAGATGGCCTTATGATTATGGCAAGAATGGAGAGGAATTTGTGTCTCAGGTTACTCCTCAGCGTCCTGGTGAAACAGAAATACATTAATTCTAGATTAAAATTAAATGTCTAACATAACATTAAATACTTCTGAATACATTAAATCGAAGTTGCACAACTTAGGTTTATTGGTAAAATTCAAATTGTCACTTACAGTTACTTTTTCGGCTGCTATGGGTTATCTCATTGCCTTGCCAGGTAGTATAGTTCTGTTTGATTTTTTGATATTTTTTACCGGAGGTTTATTGATTACTTTTGCTGCCAATGCATTGAATGAGGTGTTGGAAAAGGATTTTGATAAATTGATGGAACGCACATCCAATCGACCTATTCCAACGGGAATGATATCGAGTTCGGAAGCTGTGTTTTTGGCTGGTATAATGTGTGTTATTGGTAGTTTATGTCTCGCTTATTTCAATACTAGTGCAGGTTTCTTGGGGATTTTCAGTTTGGTGCTTTATGCATTTTTGTATACTCCATTCAAAAGAATTTCTCCGGCTGCCGTGTGGATAGGTGCAGTACCAGGAGCTCTTCCCGTTCTGATTGGAGGAGTCGCAGCAACTGGAATAGTGACACCAATCATTTTGGTTTTATTTATTATTCAGTTTCTATGGCAGTTTCCACACTTTTGGTCAATCGCTTGGTTATCTGATGCTGATTATAAGAGAGCAGGATTTCAGCTTCTGCCGTCTAGAGACGGAGAGAAATCGAAAGTCGTTGGATTGTTTAGTACAATTTATGCAGCTTGCCTTTGTTTGGTTGTTGGTATGCCTTTGCTTTTTGAAGGACTACATATTTTTTCAGTAGGTTTATTGTTGGCATTGAGTCTACATTATACTTACGTTTCATGGAAATTCATGAAACACAATGATCAGGCATCTGCAAGGACCGTGATGTTTACCTCCTTTTTATATCTTCCTGGAATTATGTTTGTTTTTTGGCTTGATAAAATTTTGGTGATATGAGCATGACTATTTCTGATAACAAAAGGAAATTGGACAGCAAGTTTTTTTCACTTCTTGTTGGTTGTGTAAGTATCGTGATGATGTTTACAGCTTACACGAGTGCATATATTGTAAGGCAAGCAGGTGGTAACTGGCTTGAATTTGATTTGCCAAAAGAATTCACGTTCAGTACGGTAATAATTGTATTAAGCAGTGTTGCTTTACAGTTTTCTTATGGTTTTTTTAAATCCGGAAAAGCTCTATTGTATAGAGGCTTTTTGGTCTTGGCATTTATTCTTGGTCTATATTTTTTGATTATGCAGTATCAAGGCTGGCTAGCTTTGAATGTTGCAGGCATTACATTAGACGGCAATCCTTCTGGATCTTTTATTTTTGTCATAAGTGGTGTTCATGCTGCGCATATACTCGGAGGTATTGCATGTTTGATAGTTGCTTTGATTCACGCTTTTAGTTTAGATTATTTCATTAGTGAAAAACGAACCAACAGATTCAAAATGGTCCTGACCTATTGGCATTTTGTTGGATTGATTTGGATCTATTTGTTTATATTTTTTAATGTTCAACGATAAAACAGTACAAAATGACATCTGATACAACTTTGACTCATGATGTAGCAATCGAAAAGGAAGCTTGGGAAGGTGGTGTGGAACCGTTTCATGCCAGTTATGGAAAATTAATGATGTGGTACTTTTTGGTATCCGATGCATTCACTTTTGCAGCATTCCTTATAGCTTACGCTGCATTGAAATTTAGTATGCCTACTTGGCCTTTACCAGATGTAGTTTTTAGCACATTACCTGGAGGAATACATCATGCCCCACTTATTTTTGTTACCATTATGACTTTTGTGCTGATCCTCAGTTCTGTTACCATGGTAAGAGGTGTGCAGGAAGGACACCGTGGTAATAAACAAGGCGTAGTGTTTTGGATGTTAATGACAATTGTAGGAGGTCTGTGTTTCTTAGGTTGTCAAGCTTGGGAGTGGACAACCTTGATTGGTGGTGAAAACATGACAGTAACACAAAATCCATTCGGTTCTCATACAGCAGATGGAACTTACACTGAAAACGAGGCTGGTTTACCTTATTCCCAAGGAGAAAAGGCTGAAACATTTAAAAAAGGACAAACTTACTTAATTCACGCCCACTTGAATCCTGTAAATAACAAGAAAGAATGGGTGCAACGAGACTTCGTAACTAAAGATGGAAGTGTAGGTAAACAACAATTAGGGCCAAAAGCTTTTGGTGCTTTGTTCTTCTTTATTACCGGTTTTCATGGTTTTCACGTATTGTCGGGCGTTATATTTTTGCTCATAATAATGGTTAACGTTGCCAGTGGTTTGTACCACGAAAGAGGCAATCACTACGAAATGGTAGAAAAGATTGGTCTGTATTGGCATTTTGTAGATTTGGTTTGGGTTTTCGTTTTCCTAGCATTTTACTTACTATAAAACATTAAGAAACTATGGCACATTTAGATATTGAAGCCGGTAAGAAGGCAGTAGTAAAAGGTTTATGGTTATTGGGTATTGTTACCCTTCTGGAAGTTTTCATTGCATTGATTGGTAATGGACATATTATTGATGGGTTCCATTTGCCTAAGCTGCTTATGTACCCAGCTATGATTGCATTAAGTCTGTATAAGGCTTATTTCATTATTTTTGAGTTCATGCACATGAAATATGAAGTAAAGGGAATGGTTCGCAGCGTACTTTTGCCTGCAACTTTGTTGATTTGGGCAATAATTGCATTTATGAGTGAAGGTAACTATTGGGGTGTAAGAAGAGCCCAAATCAAAGAATTCAATGAAAGACCTGCTACCGAAGTTAAAATGGAAAAACAGGAAATTAAAAATTAATACCAAAGGGCGACTTATCGCCCTTTTTCTTTACAACAAAGTAATGTTTTTAGTGTTTATAGCTTATGAAATTTAAGGTTGTTATTACGGTTGTTTTGTTTTCCTTGTTAGTTGTTTTTCCTGCTGTATCTTGGTATTATTTGCGAGGTGGTTTGGACTATCGCAAAAATTCTATGAAGGAAATGATCGTAATCGGGGATTTAAATACTCCTAGTAACTCACTTCTTAGCAAAAGAATCAAATCTGATTCCGCTCATGTTGCTTTGCTTTATAAGCTTTCAAAAGGGGAAGTGGTATCTAAACATTTTCTTGATATCGCTAACGCTTACATTAGTAGAGAAGACGTAAGATGTATATTGGTTTCACAAATAGATACCATAGCCAGAATACCCAAAACCAAGCTTGAGTATTTGGTTCTTGATTCTATTGAATACAAACAATATGACCAGTTGTTAGATAGCCTTAAGCCTAACATGAAAGTTGTACTTTTAAACAGACGAGGTAAGTTCATTCGAGGTTACGATGTAGAATCTAAAGATGAACGAGCTTTTCTGATCAAGCACACATCTATTTTGTTACCGGGTGGCCGTGCCCCAGGAGATGCCGAATTAATTAGAGACAAGGAACAATGAATACAGTATTAACACCATCACCCTTAGAAAAGAAACTCAATATACTAGCCTACATTGTTTCTTTTATAGTATTGCTATTGGTTGGGGCAATGAGAAGAATCAAATTTGACCTAGGTGTAGATTTTTCTTTTCTTCCTCCACTTCATGCTAGTTTAAATGCACTCGCAGCTGTTGCGCTTATTTTGGCCTTGTATTTTATAAAGAGCAAGAACATAAATGCACATCGAAAATGTATTTATGCAGCGATGACACTGTCAGCTCTATTTTTGTTGAGTTATGTTTTGTATCATTTTACAACTCCAGAGACAAAATTTGGAGGTGAGGGAATGATGAAAACTATTTATTTTGTTTTACTGATCAGCCATGTCGTGCTTGCGGCTGTCATTCTGCCGTTTGTCCTGCTCACTTTTAATCGAGCCTTTACAGGTTCCTTTGAACGTCACAAGAAAATTGCAAGATGGGTGTATCCTATTTGGTTGTATGTTGCAATTACTGGACCTTTGTGTTACCTTATGTTGAAACCCTATTATCAATAAATTAACTTTAAGCAATGAATTCATTTATGTATAGAGTAATCGTATTAACCCTACTCATTCTGGTTGTATTTAATTTGTCTTTAGATGCCCAGTGTCCAATGTGTAAGATTGCTGCAGAAAGTAATCTGCGAAATGGCGGTTCAAGTGGAAGTGGATTAAATGCAGGTATTTTATATCTGTTACTGGTTCCGTACGCACTGGTAGGAGGTGTTGCTTACTTCTGGTGGAGAAACAAAAAGAATGAAAAACTAGTTATTGAGGAATAGAAAAAGGCAGCGATTTGATCGCTGCCTTTTTTGTTAGAATGAATAGGCAAGGCCTACTTGAAATCCTAATTGATAGCTATGTGCGTGTATATCCACAATTGGCTGATCGAAGAAGTCTGTAAGGCTATGGTAGTATTGTCCTTCAAAACTTACGATACCTATAGGTGTTTTAAAGCTTATACCTGCACCAGCCCTAGCACCAGCTTCCCATCTATTGAAATTATTGTTGTCCAAGTTGATGTTTTGTGTGGCAACATTAAAATCAATTAACAAATGAGCTCTTTCCTGAATTGTGCCGTTCAAACCATAGGATACTGATGGACCACCATATACGTAGGGTCTAATATTACTTTCTGTAAAATAGTACTTTAACATCAGAGGAATCTCAAGGTAATTGATTCTGGTTATTGCTGAAGCGCCCACAGGGAGATCAAAGCTTCCAATTGGAATATTGAAATTTTGTCTGATTTCAAAACCACGTCTTAAATAATTAAGCTCAGTTCTTGCTGATAGATTTTTTGTAACAGCGTATTCGTATGCAACTCCTACTGGTACATGGTTGATAAAATCTGAACTCGGGAGAATCTGTTCGTTGATACCACTGATTCGGGCATTGGAAAAATTGATACCTGTGTGAAGTTCTACAAGATGTTGTGCTCCAACGAAAGTGGCACAAAACATGGCTAATAATACAAGCGTTTTTTTCATAAAGCAAATAATCATTTAAATTGTGAATGATATACTTAGGACGCTTGGAATTTATCGATATAGTTAAGCAGAACTTAACGGAAGATTATTGATGTGTTAAAATTAGAAACGCTTACTGACCTGCTAATGTGGGCAGTTAAAATTATAAAATAAAATGGAAATAGTAAATTAGAAATAGGCTTTGTAAACCCATATCCAAAAGCTAACAACTGCGGCTATTAGCGCAATACCTGATAAAACATTCAAAAGGTATAGACCTCCCAATATCCAAGAAACCAAGCCCAATCCAAGACAAAGTGCAAAAGCCAATATAGCCAATGAAAGCCATCCATCTACAGGGTCACTCAAGTCAAAGGTGAAGTCCAGCTTTTTTTCAACCCATTTTTGTGCCTTCTTAAACCAACTTACCATTGCATTTGATTTTCTCTCCTGCACAGGGGAGGAGTTGATAACAGTTATGTTATTTGTCACCTGTACCATCGCATTTGGACTTACAGTAAAAGATAATATTGCAACGAGAATAAGTAGATATTTCATGAAATAAATTGTGGAGTAAAGATAATTGAAATATTAAGAAAGTTTTCTGACTGCATTAAACATTAGCCACCATCCAATGATAAATAATAGACCACCAATTGGCGTAATTGGGCCTAAGATGCCAAGAGGTATAAATGCGAGTAAAATTCTAAAGGAAAGCAAATAAAGGGATCCTGAAAATAAAAGGATTCCTAGGGCAAAGAAATAAGCGGACCTATTGAAATTATTGCTTGAATACAATTTGTTCAGTAATCCGCAAACGAGAATAGCAAAACTGTGATAAAATTGATACTCAACACCCGTTTTGAAGATTTTAATTTCTGAAGGCTCTAGTATTTTCGCCAAACCGTGCGCTCCAAATGCCCCTAAAATGACAGCAGCCAGACCAAACAATACACCAAATTGGATTATTTTGTTTGAGCCTGACTGCTGTAGCATGAGTTCTTTTAATTAGAAGCTATAGTAAACTCCTATACTGAAAGGATTTCCTATTGTGTTTACGTTAAGTCCAAAATCTGTTGAACCAGCTTGATCATTGTCTGGATTAGATGTGCTTGAAAAGCCCAAAGTACCAATACGGCCTACCAAAGACCATCTTTCAGATAAATGATACCATAAACCTAAGTCCAAGCCAGCTCCAAAGGTGTTAAATTTTTGATCAGGACCGTTAATTGGAGATTCATCTTTTACAGTTTCAGCAGCATAATCGACACCTAGACCTACAAAAACATGAAGGTTATCTGAAGCGTTCCAGAATTTTCTAACATAAGCACCTACACCAAATGCTGTAGAAGAGAAATTGTCCTTTTGGCTAGAACCATCTATCCCTAATCTGAGGCCTACTGCCATGTTTTCCATAAAAAAATAACCTACTTCAGGACTAAGAGAATAAGAAGTTACAGCTTCAGCATTAGTCGCATTAGATTTGGAAGAGTTGAATCCAACAGTTCCGCCTACATACTTAGTGCCCATTGGGATTTGCGCACTCACTGCTAAGCTAGCAGCTACAAAAACAAATAATAGTGTAATTTTTTTCATTTTGTAAAGATTTGGTTAATAATGCACAAATATAATCTAGAGTTTTAATATTCAATATGTTCACATCATTTTTTTTTCTAATTTGTAAAATATTTTTATTTTACTCACATATTTGAAAATTGGAACGTTTTGAAGCATGACCTTTGAAGTTTAAAATCATTTTTGGATTGATTGAATTAGTTTTAATTTTTTTTCTTACCTTTATCTTATTAAAAAATTTAACCTATGAAAAAAATTATTTTTAGTTTGCTTTTGATAATTCCTTCTTTCTTCTCTGAAAGTATTAATGCTCAAGAATACAAAACCGCTATTGGTTTGAGATTTGCTTGGGATTATGGAATAACTTTTAAGCATTTCATTAAAGAGAATACAGCGATTGAAATAATTGGATCGACCAGATCTTTTGGAATTGCTGGTTTTTCCAATTATCGCTACACAAGGATTACTGGATTGTATCAAATACATAAACCAATTGAATCAGTAGAAGGACTTAAATGGTATTATGGTGGTGGATTGACAGCAGCATTTTATTCTGGTGATTATTTTGATACCATAAAAGATTCTAAAACAGCTCTTGGATTATCTGGAGTTTTGGGCTTAGACTACAAATTTAAAGACACACCCATCAACGTAAGTCTTGATTGGATGCCTACATTCTTTATAACAGGCTTTGGGAATGGTTTTGGTGGACAAGCCGGTGGCTTAGCAGTACGATATACTTTTTAAGTTATTTTGATATTGAGTAGGAAAGGGAACGAATTATTCGTTCCCTTTTTTTATGAAATTTGCCAATCAATTGTTCTCAAACCATTGTCTATTAAATACTGATTGGCCATCCTAAAATGACCACAACCAATAAACTTTCCACCGGCCAATGGGGATGGGTGTACCGCTTCAAGAATTAGGTGCTTGGTAGAGTCTATCAAATGAGATTTTCCTTTAGCAAAATTGCCCCAAAGCATAAAGACGATATTTTTTTTCTCTAATGATATTTTTGAAATTACTGTGTTCGTAAAATTCTCCCAACCAAGTGATTTGTGTGATGAAGCTTGATTGGCTTCCACGGTAAGAATAGCATTCAGCAAAAGCACTCCTTGTTCAGCCCATTCATTCAAATCGCCATGCAAGGCCGGGGTAATTTTTAAGTCACGCTCCAATTCTTTGTAA
Organism: Chitinophagales bacterium; assembly: GCA_038326165.1. Lineage (GTDB taxonomy): Bacteria > Bacteroidota > Bacteroidia > Chitinophagales > Saprospiraceae > JAEUUM01. The sequence goes on from JBBQJT010000040.1 coordinate 26,864, forward strand.
ATGTTCCGAAGTGATGGAGGAATAGAAACTGATTTTGGTACAGAAAAACTTAGGCCCATCGCTTGGTTTGGCTGATGGTAAGGATCTTGACCAAGAATTACTATTTTGACGTCTTGAAAAGGAGTTTTGCTGAAAGCATTGAAAATTAGTCCTCCGGGTGGATAGATAGATTTTCCTGTTTCTTTTTCTTTTCTAATCGTGTTGGTTAAGCTAATAAAATACTCTTTTTGAAATTCTTCATTCAATATTTCATGCCAAGAAGGCTCTAGATTTATTTTTCTCATAGTTTTTTAAGGCCTCAATCACCTATATTTCAATGAATTGAGTTATTTTCTTGATGTGAAATTAATGAAAAGATGAAATATTTTTGAGAATTGATTAATTTTGCGGTCGCTTTTGGTCCCGTAGCTCAATGGATAGAGCAACTACCTTCTAAGTAGTAGGTTACTGGTTCGAGTCCAGTCGGGATCACTTGGTTTAATTACCAAAATTTAATGAGTAACTTGTTTCACGTATTATCATCGCAAAATAACCCACTCAAGTCATTTAAGAGCTTAAAATGACAAAAGGTACAATTGCTATTTATAACCAGGCTGAATTCAACGGATTATTCTATTGTCCCTTGGTGGTGGGAGTAGCTTGGAGTTTAGGCTTTTCTTCGATTGTCAAAGGCTGCTTTTTAACTGCCTTACTCATAACAAGCCGCTCTTCATAAATCTTTTTTTGATCGGGATTCAAGATCTTAAGTATTGCTTTTTCTTTGACTGTATTGCAGCTTTGCATTTCTTTAATTGAATTGTTTCGAGCCTTAGGGTCATTATTGTCAAAATTGAGACGTGCTTTGTTCAATTTTTTGAGATAGGATAGATGAATTTTTTTAGATTTGCTCATTTGAGTTTCATTTAAACTTAACTCTTTGCTGAGGTTTTCAGTAAGTGTCTGAGCTCTATCTTCATCCGTTAGCTTTTGTATTACTGGAGCTCCTTGTTGAGAAAAAGCTGAATATGTTGCCATTACAAATAGCACAAATAATATATGTTTCATTGTTGAAATTATTTTAAACAAAAATAGACCTAAAATACGAGATCTAATACGTAAAACGAACACATTAAGTTTTGGTTAACAGGTGTATTTAATTTGTTCGAATGTTTTAGAAACAGTAATTTTACCAGAGAATTGGATCATTAGATAAGAATTTTACAACAACATTACTTATTGAAAACCTATGAATATGAATCACAATGTAGAGATATTTCCAATATCTAACAAGGCTAATGATGTGAATTTATCTTTAGCTCGCCAATCCAGAACTTCTTCCGCTTTAGCTGTTATGTCTCAAGAACTCCTCTTAACTCTCAAGTTGAATTGGTTTGGTAAAAAGCAAAGCCATTTAGGATTCTACCTATTGGGTTTGGTATTTGTTCTTAATGGCTTTAATACTGCATCAGCTCAGATTTCCATACCCAATTCAAGTTTTACTGATGCACAAGATTTCAGTACACTAGCCAATACTGGAACTTCATCTGTCACACCTCCGGGTTGGGCGTTCTTTGAAACTGGTGCAAATGCCAATAGCACTTATACCGCTGGAACTGGCAGTGGTAATGCAGGAGACACTTACAGCTTTGGGCCTACGTCAAGCACAGAAAGAGCATTTGGAGGATTGCAGAGTGGTTCTTTGGTGCCTAATATTGGTGTTTGTTATACTAATAATACTGGTTCTGCTATAACTGGTTTTATGATAACATTCAAAGGTGAAACATGGAGAGTAGGAGCTCTTAATAGAGCTGATGGAATACAATTTCAATACAATCAAAATACCACAGCTATAAATGGCGCTGGAACATGGACATCATTCTCAGGACTTGACTATTTTAACCCTGGTCAAGCAACTGGAAGTGGATCGGAGCAACATTCTGCAATTATTTCTTCAGCAATTTCAGGATTGAATATTGCTCCAGGCAATACCTTTTGTCTGAGATGGGTGTCATTTGATGCTACTGGATCTGATGATGGGATTGGTGTAGACGACTATTCTTTAACAGCAATAACCGTTCAGGCAACCGCGGGTGTAACTATTGTGCAATCAGGCGGTAGCACGAATATTACAGAAGGTGGCGCTACGGATAACTATACGGTTGTGTTGAATTCTCAACCAACTGCTAATGTCAGTATTTCAATAATGACTGATGCTCAATCTGCTGTTAACCCTACATCATTGACATTTACGAATATCAATTGGGCTTCCCCTCAAAATGTAGTAATAACTGCCATAGATGATATCATTGTTGAAGGTCCTCATACTTCAACAATATCTCATTCAGCAACTTCTTCGGACCCGGCTTATAATGGGATTTCAATAACAGGCATCATTGCTTCTGTTACAGACAATGATATGGCACCCAATCCCTGTCCAACTCTCAGTAGTTCTGTTACAAATACAAGTTGTGGTTTGAATAATGGAACAATCAACTTGACGTTAACTGGTGGTACAGGTCCATTTAATTTCATTTGGAACAATGGAGCAGTGATAGAAGATTTATCTAATTTGCCATCTGGATTTTACAGTGTGACTGTCACTTCTACTTCTTGTCCACTAGGTGTAGTCACTTCGACAACAGTGGGCGTTTCGACAAATCCCAACCCAAGCTTGAGTACCCAAGTTATGAATGCTTCTTGTGCCAGTCCCAATGGTTCAATTGACTTAACAACAACTGGCGGCGTTGCTCCATTTAGCTTTATTTGGAGCAATGGAGCTACAACAGAAGATATTTCAGGATTAAGTCCTGGTTTATATGGTGTTACTGTAACTGCAGTTGGTTCTGGATGCCAAGGCGTTACCACCTCTGCTACAGTAATGGGATCTGGCAATACCAATCCTACCCTAAGCACAGTTGTAATGAATGCGGCTTGCAATACTGCCAGTGGTTCAATTGATTTGACTACTGCTGGTGGTGTTTCTCCATTTGGTTTCTTGTGGAGCAATGGTGCTACAACTGAGGATATTTCAGGCTTAACTGCTGGGACATACACCGTAACTGTCACTTCTATTGGTTCAGGATGTATCGGAGTATCAACATCAGCAACTGTAGGATTGGTTCCTGATGTTATCCCGCCAGTATTGGTTTGTCCTGGTCCAATGAATGTTTCATGCTTTAGTGCTATTCCAGCACCAGCGCCTGGATCGGTTATGGCTTCAGATAATTGCACCAACCCACTTACTGTAACTTTGCAATCGGATATTATATCCAACCAAACATGTGCCAATAGGCTGACCCTTACAAGAACTTATCAAGCGATTGATGGGGCAGGGAATGTAGGTAACTGTCAACAGATTATTACAGTTAATGATCAAGTGGCGCCCGTGTTTAACATACCATTGCCAATTGATTTGTCCGTTAGCTGCGAATTATCTGTGCCAAGTCCGCCTTCTGTGGGTGCAACAGACAATTGTGGTGGAGTTGTGAATGCTATATATAATGAAACAATAATTCCGGGTAATTGTCCATCAAGACGCACATTGGTTAGAACATGGACGGCAAGTGATGTTTGTGGAAATAATAGTCAAGTTGTTCAAACAGTATCTGTTGTTGATAACACGCCTCCAGTTTTTGTAAATCCTCCAACAAATATTACTGTAAGTTGTGATGCAATCCCTCCTGCTCCAACTTTAACTGCAACGGATAATTGCACAGGTACAACCCCTCCACCTACTCCAGTGATTTGGATTAACGAAATCCATTATGATAATACTGGTGCTGATGTTGGTGAATTTATAGAAGTTGCTGGTACGGCTGGTTTGAATTTGGCCAATTATTCTTTGGTATTGTACAATGGATCAGATGGACTTCAATATGGAACTACTGCATTGAGTGGCACAATTGATAATGAATCCAATGGATTTGGAGCTGTTAGTTTTTCCTATCCTGTCAATGGTATACAAAATGGTGCACCTGATGGTATTGCATTGGTAAATACAGCAACAAATACAGTTGTTTACTACCTGAGTTATGAAGGCGTCTTCACAGCTCTAAACGGTCCTGCAATGGGTCAAAGTTCAGTTGATATCAATGTCTTTGAAGCAGGGATAGAGCCAATTGGTTTGTCACTTCAATTGACTGGAACAGGAAATGTTTATCCTAATTTTACTTGGAACGCACCTCTTGCTCAGTCACCTGGAGTTTTGAATAACAATCAGAATATGACCGCCCCACCTAATCCTCCTGGTACAGGGATGATTACTTATACATTTAATCAAACCCAAGCTCAAGGATCTTGCCCGAATAGCGGAGTTATCACAAGAACTTGGACAGCAACTGATGCATGTGGAAATACCGCTACACTTATCAGAACAGTGACTGTTAATGACAATACTCCTCCAGTTTTTATTCAGCCATTACCTGTTGACGTGACAGTTGAGTGTAATGCAATTCCTGCTCCACCAATTGTAAGGGCAGTTGATAATTGTGGCCCATTGACGGGAATGTCTTCAACCCAAATATGGATTAATGAATTTCATTATGACAATACAGGGAAT
>JBBQJT010000041.1:0-31278 GCA_038326165.1 Chitinophagales bacterium
GGTCTGGTTCAACTCCTGATGTTGAAGACCCAAGTGGTTTAACTGTGGGTTCCTATACTGTTACAGTAAGTGACGCTAATGGTTGTTCCAAATCAACTACTGTGACTATTCTTGAACCAACTCCTATTGTTACAATAGTTGTAACGAAAAATGTAGGTTGTAATTCAATTAATGATGGAGAGATTAATCTAACTGTAAGTGGTGGGACAGCACCTTATTCTTTCAATTGGAGCAATGGATTACCATCCACGGAAGATCAATCTGGCGTGGGTGTAGGTAACTATTCTGTTACTGTTACAGATGCGAACGGTTGTAAGGATGTGAAAAATATATCCATCATCAAAACTTCATGTGATTTCGATTTAGCCTTAATTAAGCAAGCGCCTAAAGGTGGTAAGTTTAAACCTGGGGATCTTGTTACGTTTACTATCACGGTATTCAACCAAGGTATTCAAGATGCTTACAATGTTGGTGTTGTAGATTATGTGCCAAATGGCCTGATATTACAAGACAACGATTGGAATTTGAATGGCGGTTTTGCAAAACTTAAAAATAACATTGCCTTTATACCAGTAGGGGGGTCTGAAAAAGTTGATATCACATTCTTGATCGATCCGGTTTTCACTGGTTCTGGTATTAAGAATGTAGCAGAGATTTTCACTGCGGATAATGATACTGATCCAAATAATACTCCTCCAATTGATATTGATTCTACGCCTGATACCATAATGGTGAATGACATAGATGGTGGAGATGATGTTGTTGACAATAGCAATAATGACGAGGACGATCAGGATAAAGAGGTCATCCAAGTGAATCCTTGCTTGCTTGTTATCGATGCAATCGTTAAAGATGTTGATTGCAAAGGTGTTCTTGGTAGTATTGTTTTGACAGTTACTGGTGGATCAACAGGAATTATTTTTGATTGGGCAGATATTCCTGGTGATGACAATGGTGGAGGAAGAGCTAATTTATTAGCTGGAACTTATAGTGTCACAGTGTTGGATACATGGACTGGTTGCACAAAAACTGGTGTTTATGTAATAAAAGATGGCGTAGATATTGAACCACCTACATTTGATATTCCAGTTAATGCTACTGTTGAATGTGACGCAGTTTCTGTCAAACCAAATGATGCGTCATTAAATGCCAAAGATAATTGTGGTGTTGCTTCTATTGATTTCAAAGAAGTTATCATCAAAGGAAATTGCCCAGGCAACTACGTGATTGAGCGTACATGGACTGTGACTGATGTCAATGGCTTGAAGACTACAAAAACTCAAATCATCGTCGTTAAGGATACCAAAGCACCAGTTATTAATTACACAAATCCAATTTTGTTGGGCTTAATGAATGGTGATACATTAACAGTTGAATGCAGTAATGCACCTGTATTGAATGAAAATGATGTCCTTGTAACTGATAATTGCGACAATAACCCAACAATTGATTTTGTTGACTTGTTGATGAATGTTGGTGATTGCAAGAAAGATGGATACTTAATGTTGATGACTTGTGCATGGGAAGCAACTGATAATTGTGGCAACAAATCACAAATGTTGATTTATGTAAAAGTTGTAGATACTGAAGCACCAATCATTAAAAATGTTCCAACGGATATAACTGTTGATCTTTCTTCTGGTCAAATGATTCCTGCACTGCCTTCAAATGTGAATGCAAAGGATAATTGCGATCCGAATCCAGTCTTGACCTTTGTTGCAGATACTATTTATTCTGGTTGCGATTATGTAATCATAAGGGAATGGACAGCTGTAGATCATTGTAACAATATCAGCAAGCAGGTACAAAATATAACTGTGAAGTCTGGATTCAATGTGATTGCTAATATAAAGGCTGCAACATGCGATATAAATGGATCAATTCAGTTGATTGTTTCTGGAGGTTCTGCGCCATATGTTTATAATTGGTTAGATATTGCAGGAACAAATGATCCTAAGGATCGAATTGATCTGAAAGCTGGTAATTACAATGTGACTGTAACAGATGCTAACGGTTGTTCTAAAGTCTTGAATCCTTCGATTGCTGATAGTTGTGATTGTATTCAGCCAATAATCAGTTCTATTGACATCAAGGATGCCAAATGTGGTGATAATGGCTCTATTACAATAAATGTCAATAATCTTGCAGATTACGATTTCATTTGGACTCCAGCAGTTAGTACAAGTAATTTTGCTGTCAATTTAGCTCCAGGATCATACACTGTAATTATTTCATTTAAAAACAAACCAGCTTGCTTTAAAAAGCTATCCATAATGGTTAAAGGTGATAACACGGTTGATGCAAAAGTTGAGGCTCAACAAAACGCCTCTTGTAAGAACAATGATGGTTCCGCTACAATTACTGCAGGAGTTGGATTTGTTTACAATTGGAGTGATGGAAAGAATGGAAACCCACGTAATGACTTAGCAGCAGGTAATTATACTGTGACAGTTACCAATGCAGCTGGATGCACAAAAGTTTTAAGTTTGGTAATTGAACAGAATGCCTTAAATGTCAAAGCTGATATAGTGGCCGATACATGTAACGCAAACGGTTCAATTGATCTAACAGTGACATCTAGCTTGCCAGTAACATATGATTGGTCTGATGTTCCAGGAACTAATAATTCTGAGGATAGAACTGACCTAGAAGCTGGTATTTATACGGTAACTGTTTCAGATGGTAAAGGTTGTTCTCAAATATTAAATCTTCTGGTGAAGAATTTGTGTGTTCCTTGTGGAAGTTCTACTGATGTGATTAACTTGACTGCTACGGATTGTGATGATAAGGAAAAGTATTGTACTCAAGTTCCTTTGAACAAGGTATCAGAATACAGCTTTACAGATAATGGTCTTCCTTACACAGGTGGCTATGAGAATTGTCAGAATGGCAATACCTCTGTGTCTGTAGATACTGGTTATCATCTGATAATCATTCAGAAAATCGGAACAAATTGCAATGATACTATCAAACTTGATGTTAAGTGTACTCCATGCAAACCTGCATATACGGGACCAAGCATTATCAAAGCTGTGAAGTGTTCTGGAAAAACAAGTATTTGTTTGGATATTCCTGCGGCAGAAAAGGATGACTACACTTATTCATTGAACAACGTTGTATACTCTGATTTTGGAACTTGTGAAAACGACACCTTATTATCATACTCTTACTTTAGTTTGATTGCTAGTGCACCTACTGGACCTTACAAATTGGATAGTTGGATAGTGAATGGCGTGAAATACAATACTAATTTCAATACAATTGAACAATTGGTTGCATTCATGAATTCAATTGACAACAATTCTTGGACTCTGAATCCTGCAACATTTACAATATCTGGAGGCAATCCTTCAAATACATATGGTAAGATTGTTGTATTCAAAGGCGCCAATAAAGTGGCAACCTTGGATATCAATATTCAAATCATACCAGGAAATGTGGCAATGAAATTGGGTATCGGAATTAACTTCATAACAATTATCAATGAAAATAATGGTTGTGAAAGTAAATTCAAGATTTCAGTAACATGTGATTCAGCTGAGTTGAATGTTATTGCAGTAAATGATTTTGTGAAAGTTCCAGTGAATAAATCTGCAACTATTATTGTTTTAGGCAATGATATTGTACCAGGCACTCTTGAAGGGCTTACTATAACAGTACCTCCGCTGTATGGTAATGCAGAATTATTAGGAAACTACGCAATCAAATACACTCCTAATTTGGACTATTGTGGGGCTTCAGATAAGTTTACTTATGTTGTTTCAAATGGCTATTCCAGTGATGAAGCGGATGTGATAATAGATATTCCTTGCAATAAGTTAATTGTTTGGAATGCTGTATCACCAAACTTTGATGAAATCAATGATAAGTTCATAATAGAGGGTATTGAGAATTATCCATCTAATGAGCTATCAGTCTTCAATCGTTGGGGAGCACAAGTTTATAACAAGAAAGGCTATACGAATAGTGAAGCTTGGGAAGTGACTTGGAATGGCTCGATATTACCTGACGGAGCATACTATTACATTTTGACAGATGGGGAAGGTGGCAAGTACACCGGATTTATTCAAATACAGAGGTAGAAATATTTCTTTAACTAAGCCTAGCCCCGTTGTTTACAAAAACATCGGGGCTTTTTTTGTTCAGATCAGGTTAAAACTATTCGTTGCTAGATTTATTTTGGTTTTATTTCAATAAACTATTTGGAGATATCCAATTGAAATAGTAATTTTGCATCGCCTTTCGAGGTAGGCTTGATCTCGTAGCTCAGCTGGTAGAGCATTTGACTTTTAATCAAAGGGTCTCGGGTTCGAATCCCGACGAGATCACAAAGGGTTGTAATTTTCATTACGACCTTTTTTTATGAAAGTTTGCTAACAGTATCCGTCCATAATTTCTCATATGGTAGAACTTCTAAACTGTTCAGTTCAGTAAAATAATAGTTTGGTGACTCCTTTATACTTAGCAATATTTTATCTTCGTTATTCAAATGGACAGGCTGGAAGTTAGCTTTTACCAACAAGGTTAACAATTTTATGAAATTACCTAACCTCAAAAATTCTTTACCTTTTAATTGCCTCAATAAGTAGGTTTTTAATCTATCAACTGTCTCTGCAGCTTGGGAATATCTCTTGAGTTGTAAGGCATAAATGAATTGTGCAATAACGGTATGTACGGTGATTATTCTAAGTTCTTTTGGAAAAAGAGCTGGATCATCAAGCAGTTTGCCTGATTTTGTCTCAAAATTTCTCCTTTGTTCATTTGTTAGATTTGTAATGGCTGTATCAATATAGAACTCGTGATAATATTTGAACATATTCCACTTCTCTCGGATTACTCGCGGGGATTTTTTGAATTTAGCTTGAGTAACCACTTTCTGGTGAATTGCCAAAGCAATTTGATATTGTTCACTTCTCAAGGTTTGCAAGTAATACAACTCCATATATTGATACCAATCATTTGAATTCTCTGCAAAAAGGTGAATGTTGGCCTCAACGCTTCTTCTTGCGCCTGAGAAATTATTTGTGTAGAGAAATGCAGCCATTTTATGCAACTGAAAGCTAATCATTTTAGTGGGTTGCTCAAACTGCGGATTCTGCTTGATATACTCCTCGGTCCGTTCAACAACCTCTATCGCACTTGAATAATCTTTACGGAGTTCAAACAAGTTTAACCAGGCTTGATAAGAATTGTAATTTATGTTTGGGGAGTCATTCAATTCAGCAATTGACATGATTTTATTACACAGATCCTCTATTTCGTTAGAAGCTTTGTCAGTCGATTTTTCATTATATTCAATTATTGCTATTTGATTCAAAAGTTCTTCAACCTTAAGTTCCGATTCAAAAACAGGATAAAATTCTTGAATATACTTATTATAGTTCAATACATTTTTAAACTCTTTTAACTCACTGGCCTCTTCTCGTAATAATCTTGCACAGTGAACAATGATGTCAGAGAAACGAAATTTTTCAGCAATGGCCAGAACTTGTTTGGCAAGATCATATGCACTTCCCACTGCACCATAACTGTGTAGAATGCGAACCAGAGTCCAATCTTTATTGCATGTGTAATAAGCGCGTTCATAATTTGAGTTGCCTGGCAAATTTACATCAATGAAGAATAGTGTATTCATCAACCTTTTCCTGAATCTTGATTTTAGTTGGCGGTATTTATCATCAGTTGGACTGCAACCATATAGCGCTGTTGCAGCATCGCGGTCATTTTTGTATTTCCCGTCCATTAAAGATTCAAAGAACTCATTAAATTTACTGCTCTTATTTCTTAATGAAGCTTCATCAAATATTTCAATTTTTTTGACTTTTTTTCTGGTAATAACTGCAGCAATTTCGAGAAGATGCTTCATTTAATTTTAATTTATTGGCTTAATCTGTGACTGTGAAAGTGTTCAAGAATTGAGCCAAGTTAAGATGAAAACTCTCTAGAATGATTCATTTTAGGTAATTTTTATGATTAATTATTGAAATTATAATATTCTTCGCTGTTTTTTTGTGACGATTTAATTTTCTCAATGTGATTTTTTTACTGGATGTTGGATCTGCTTTTGTATTTTTGTCAATTATTAATAACTCAAACACTACAATTATGGGATTTTTTTCGTTTTTAAAAGGAGCAGGTAAGAAATTATTTGGTGTAAAAGATGAACCTGTTATTCCTAATGCTCAGACTGACGATACTATTCAAGCAGAGATTGAAGCAATTCGAAAACAAACTCGTGAAGCAGCTTTAGCAAGTGAAGTTGTAAATCATGGCATCAACATCGAAAATTTGTCCGTTAGTCTGAATGGTGACACTGCCATTATTTATGGTCAAGCTATCAATCAAGAAGACAAGGAAAAGGCAATCCTATGTGTTGGAAATGTTGATGGAATCGCTATGGTTGATGATCGAATTGAAGTTGTAGAGCCTTCTGGCGAATCTCAATTTCATACTGTGGAGAAAGGCGATAGCTTATCAAAAATTGCAAAAGAATATTATGGTGACATGATGAAGTATCCTGTTATTTTTGAAGCCAACAAGCCTATGTTAGAGCACCCAGATAAAATTTATCCAGGTCAAGTGCTAAGAATACCGCCTATTGCTTAATTTTATAATTACATATTTTCCTTTTTATGAAAAAGTCTAGAATTGCTGGAATTGGTTATTACGTTCCTGAAAGAGTTGTTACCAATAAAGAGTTGGGTAAGCTGATGGACACATCCGATGATTGGGTTCAAGAACGGACCGGAATCAAAGAAAGGAGATATGGGGTTAAGCATGAAGAGACTACAACGACAATGGGTGCGAAAGCCGCGACTATTGCTTTAGAAAGAGCCGGTGTTGATAAGAATGATGTTGATTTTATAATATTTGCGACATTGAGCCCCGATTATTACTTTCCAGGTTGTGGTGTTTTATTGCAACGTGAAATGGGAATGACTCAAAAGGCTGCCGGTGCACTGGATATCAGAAACCAGTGCAGCGGTTTTATTTATGCATTGTCAGTTGGTGACCAATTTATCAAAACTGGGATGTATAAAAATATTCTGGTTGTTGGTTCAGAGGTGCAAAGTATGGGTCTTGATTTTTCTACAAGAGGTAGGAATGTATCTGTTATATTTGGCGATGGAGCCGGAGCTGTTCTTTTGCAGCCCTCCGAAAAAGAAGAATATGGAATAATTGCTACTAAACTACATGCTGATGGTACACATGCTGAACTCCTCGCATTTATTAATCCAGGATGTCATGGTGGCTATCACTTAGGTAAAGAACAGTTCAATTATTCGGATGCTGAATATGGCGAAATTTTTATTAACCAAAGTATGTTGGATTTGGCTCAGCTTTATCCCAACATGGACGGACCTGCTGTTTTTAAAATGGCTGTTCAAAAGTTTCCAGAAGTAATTCATGAAATTCTTGCAGATACTGGCTACAAAGCTTCAGAAATTGACATGCTTATTCCTCATCAAGCCAATCTGAGAATTAGTCAGTTTGTTCAAAAGATAATGGGTCTTCCTGACGAGAAAGTATGGAATAATATTCAAAGATATGGCAATACAACAGCCGCATCAGTGCCAATAGCATTGTGCGAAGCATGGGAGGCTGGTAAAATTAAAGATGGCGATTTGGTCTGTTTAGCAGCATTTGGATCCGGATTCACTTGGGGATCAGCTCTCATTCGTTGGGGCTAAGTATCTTAAAACAAATTGTTTATTGTTTGTATCTTTGCTTGAAACGATTCTATGATCAGTTCTCAGGTTATTTTAGTATGCATTTTCTTTTCAATCCTGTTGGCAGCAGTTTCTTGGTTTGTTTCAGCCAATGTAGTCAGAAATAGCTCCCAGAAGGAAATTGATTTGAAATTTGTACATAAGGTGCATTTTCAAGAATTGAGCAAACAGTTGATTGATAAGAATACCCAAATACAGAATTTATTTTCTTCCGAGACCAACTTAAAATTAGAATTGGAGGGCTTAAAGAGTGAACTCAAGCATCTTCAAATTCGGATAACTGCCCAGAATGAGTTTTTGGAATCCTCAAAGGAACAGACAAAACAAGAGTTTGAAAACTTAGCAAATAAAATTCTTGAAGAAAAATCGGTCAAATTCAGTGATCAGAACCAAAGGAATATTTCGATGATCTTGAACCCATTGAGAGAAAGGATTCAAGATTTTGAGAAACAATTAAAAGATAATTTTGAGAAAGATATTGTCGGTCGTTCAGAATTGAAAAGCCAAATTGAAGCATTAAAAGAACAAAGCATATCTCTTTCTAAGGAGGCTCACCAATTAACGAGTGCATTGAAAGGCGATAAAAAAATGCAAGGAGGGTGGGGTGAAGAACAGCTTGAAAAGATTCTTGAATTATCAGGACTTCAGAAAAACATTCAATATTTTAAAGAAAAGAACATCGTAATGGAGGATGGATCTAATGTTCGTCCTGATTATATTATTGTTCTTCCTGATGACAAATCAATAGTTTTAGATTCCAAAGTTTCTTTGGTGGATTATAATAGATATTTTAATGAAGATAATGATGGATTGCGAAAAGATTTTTTAAAATCACATGTTCAATCTATAAAAAATCATATAAAAATTCTTGGGTCAAAAAAGTACGAAACTATAACTGGTCATTCTACTCCAGCATACATTTTGATGTTTATTGCTTTAGAGCCAGCATTTCATGCAGCAATAGTCCAAGATCCAAATTTGTTTGATGAAGCAATGAAGAATAACATTGTGTTGGTTACCAACTCAACATTGTTGGCAACTCTTAGGACTGTTTATTTTTTATGGAAGCAAGACAGTCAGAATAAAAACGCATTTGAAATTGCTAATGAAGGAGGTAAACTCTATGAAAAATTTCATGGTTTTATTGAAGACATGTTGAAACTCGAAAAAGATCTTGTCAATGCTGAAAAGAGTTTTAATGCTGCAATGAATAAATTGTACACCAGTACTAAAAAAGGGGATACAATTATTGGCAGAATCAATAAGCTAAAAGCATTGGGCGCAAAAACCGAAAAAAACATACCTCTTGATTTTATTCCAAAGTTGGAGACCAAAGAGCTATTATCATCACTTGGCTCTTCTATTAATTCAACAAATTTTGGAGAAGAAGAATAGTCTCAGAATATCGTAATCTCTTTTTTTTGCTGCTTAAAATCCATTTTATTTGAGACAAAGACAAGTTTAAAAAAGCAAATGATTTTATGCCAAAATATAAACTCGTAATCGATGCAATCAACAGCAAAAGTCCGAGATACCCATATTGCGATAATGCAATCCAAAGTAGGGTAATAGTCCAGAAAAGGCTAGTAAAAATTGTTAGTGCAATTCTCACAGGTATGATGAATTCAACTTGCTTCACTTTCATAAGGGCTATTTGCCTGGAAATAATTAAGGGAATTGAATACAGCAACATTCCAGGAAGACCCAAAGCAAACAATAAAATTACAACTATTAATCTGCTTAAATTATTGAAACTCGATTTCAATACTTCTGGCGATGCTCTATTATAAGAATAAAGGATATTATGTTTTTTTGATGTAAACTCATCACAAGCAGATTTCTGTTTGTGGCTAAGCTTATTATATTTCTCTGCCCAAGTTTTGAATGCTTGGAGTCTTTTGTTCGATGTACGGATGCTAGGAAATATTGATAAGTTGGTGTCTGCGGTATGACAGATCAAATCAACCGTTTCTTCATCTTCATTGGATTCAATTAATACAATTTCATTTTCTAATCTGTTTTTAAGTTCATCAGTGAGTGATTGTAAGGTGTTAATTGGGTCAGTCTGATAATTTGAAATATAATCTTTCACAAAGATTGGTTTGCCGCATGAAATCATAAGATCTGTAAATGCTTGATCTGCATTATCATAGGTTAAACCAATAGGAACAATCTGGATATCTTCTGTTCCAAATTCCTCCCAAGTGCCAAAAACCATTCTTGCAGTACCCTTTTGAATTGGTCTGAGTTTTTTTTCCTGTTTTGTTTTTCCTTCACATAGTATGAAGATGGCTTTGCCTTCATTCAATGAATTATGAACATGAGTAAACGTGTCTTTGTTTTGTTTTAAATTTGAAAAGCCGTCTTTGAATCTAAAAATTGGAATCAAGTTAAGTGCCCGAAGTAACTTATTGAATAAAGGTTTTTTAAACACATCACCTCTGGTTATGAAATTTAATTCTCTATGTTGTAAGCAAGCCATGACACAAGGCTCAATAAATGCAGAGGGATGATTGGCTGCCAATATTACTGGACCTGTTGTTGGTATATTTTCTCTACCTGAAATATAAATATTTCTAAAATGTAGCTTAAAGGTAAATGTTGCTAATGGTCGGACGAGTTGGTATAACACTTTTAATTTTCGTTGTTGGTGTAAAGATAAGATTTACGAGTTGTAAATAATGTTCCTATGAATAAGCTTTTATATTTCAACTACATTTGTAGATATTTTGAATTTGTAAGAGATAAGGATGGTTCCAAAAAGATTGATTATTATTTCAGGTCCGACCGCTTGCGGAAAAACAGATCTTGCTATAAATTTGGCTGAAAAAATTCAAACTTGTATTCTCTCAGCAGACAGTAGGCAGTTTTATTCGGAGCTTAATATAGGAAGTGCAAAGCCTGGCTTGGATCAATTGGCCCAAGTTCAACACTATTTTATAGGGCACAAATCAATACATGATATCTATACAGTAGCTGATTACGAAAGTGATGCCATTTCATTATTGGATGAGCTATTTAAAACCAATGATCAAGTTATATTAACAGGCGGCTCTACTTTGTTTATCAATGCAGTCGAGAAAGGCTTAGATGCAATGCCACCTATTTCTGAAGAAGTAAGAGAAAAAGTTCAACAAATCTTTACTTATCAAGGAATTGAACTGCTTCAAGAACTGATAAGAGAAAAGGACCCTGAATACGCTGCAGTAGTTGATATGAACAATCCTCGGAGATTGATGAGGGCTTCGGAAGTGATATTAGAAACTAATTTACCATTTTCCCATTTCCGATCCGGAAAATCAAAATCCAGAAACTTTAAATTAATTAAGCTTTTAATTGATTTGGAAAGAGATCAATTGTATCAAAATATAAATATGCGAGTACAAAAGATGATTGAAATGGGATTAGAAACTGAGGTATCTGGCTTGCTTAATTTTATCCATCTGAGACCCCTTCAAACCGTGGGTTACCAAGAGTGGATTCCTTATTTTGATCAAAAAATTCCTCTCCAAGAAGTTAGTGATTTGATAGCTCAACACACAAGAAATTATGCAAAACGCCAATTAACATGGTTCAGAAACAATCCAGGTTGGCAAATTTGGAAAGACGGGTTGATTTAACAAGTTTAAATGAAACGACAACCATCATTCGTGCGTATTAATAGTATGAAGCTTTGTTTATTTTTAGTTGCGGCAATTCTTGTTTTTGGTTTTAAAATTGAAACTGGAAGAACACCGCTAGAATTAAAAAAAGAACTGGGTCATAGATTGTTTTATGATAAAAGACTTTCTGAAAATGGCACAAAATCGTGCGCTACTTGTCATGATCCTAATTTAGGATTTACGGATGGCTATAGGAAATCAATAGGACTATATGGCGATGAGACGCGTTTTAATTCACCTTCAGTGTTGAATATGGACGGATTTTTAACCGTTTCTTGGGCTGATTCAGCTTTGCATTCTTTGGTTGTCTTTCTTGAAAGACCCATGTTTGGAACCAGTCCAAAAGAACTTGGATTGACAAAATCTAATGTTGCAATTTTGGACTCTATGTCAAATACTGAGGAGTATAAGGGATTATTAGAAGAATTGGGAAAGCCAAAACTTGATTGGGCAACAGTAGAATCTGCTTTGGTGCATTACATATCTAATTTGTATTCACGAAATTCAAAATTTGATCAGCTAAAAGAGAAAAAAGTTAAGCTTAGTAAGATTGAAAATTTGGGATTCAAAATATATCTTAAAAATTGCCAGCGATGTCATGGCGGAAAAGATTTTAATTCGTCCTTGGAAGGTGGGAATAATTTTTCAGCAATATTTTCAGAAAGTGAAACGTCAAATTCCACGCTATTAAGAGTTAGAATTCCAAGTCTTAGAAATTTACCGATCACTGCACCTTACATGCACGATGGCAGATTCGATAAAATTAGTGATTGTTTCAATCATTCGAAAGCCAAAGCATTCAATGAAGATGAAAAACTCCAGTTGTTGGGTTTTCTCAATACTTTGATTGACACAAGTTATTTGAAGAATAGTTATTATTTGGATCCACTTCAACATTATAAATGAAAGACAACCTATTTAGGACGATAATCTTCTGCTGTATATCTGTTTTTAGTATGCAACTGGCTTTTGGTCAAGATATTCTAATGACTAAAGAACAACCAGGTTTTGTACAAAGTGAGCTCGCGATTATAAAAGATCGACTCAACTCCAGTCAACCTGTCCGATTATTAAAACCAACTGCTCCCAGCATGGCTCTTGCTGAGCAAATTGTTGCAAATTCGAACCAATTGGCACCATTTATCAAAGATCTAAACGGTTCCATTATGAGAGTAGAAGTATTTGGGGTTTTTAAAGCCTTACCTTCCGATAAATCTGCAGATATTGCTTCTAAATGTCCAGATGGTTCTTGTTATAAAGTTGAACTATACAATTTCTCAATTAATACTGCTATAACAACTTTGGTAAATACCCAAACTAAGGAAGTTGTAAAAATGATTTCCATAAAAAATACCCAACCTGATATTCCATCTTATTTGAAAGACTTGGCTATTAAAATTGCAGTAGAATCAAAAACTATTGAAAAAGCTTTGGGATACAAGCCCAATTCAACCCAAGCTCAAATGGCAGGAACTAAAACTTCCTTAAATAAAAGTCGATGTGAAAGATCTTTGCATTTGTGTGTTGCGCCAACATTTGTACAAGGGGATAAAGCGCTTTGGAGTATCGTTGACCTGACTGAAATGAAATTGGTTGGGATTCGGTGGACCAAAGTTGGAGAGAGTGAGGCAAGACCTGGTTTTACCGAAAGGAAATTGCAAAATGAATACATCACCAATTGCTTTTGTGAAAAAGAAAGTAAAGTCGAAAAGAATCAATGGAAATTAAACTACCAATTAACAAGTTCAGATGGCCTAAAAATATCTAAAGTAGAATTTGGTGATAAGAAAATTCTTGATCAAGCAAAGCTTGTAGATTGGCATGTGAGTTACAGCAATACGGATGGATTTGGTTACAGTGACGCAGTAGGTTGTCCTTTTTTTAGTACTGCTGCTGTTGTAGCTATTGATCCGCCAGAAGTTCTTGAATTGAAGGAAGGAAATGAAATTGTAGGATTTGTGTTGCAACAATCTTTTTTTAGTGAAGGTTGGCCAGCTGCCTGTAATTACAATTATGTGCAACGATATGAATTCTACAATGATGGAAGATTTAGGATTTCGGCAGCAAGTGTTGGACGTGGATGTGGAAACAATGGTACGTACAGGCCAGTTTTTAGAATAGCATTTGCCAGTGAAATGCAGCAATTTCATGAATACACTCAAGGTGGTTGGAACAAATGGGACTCGGAAAAATGGCAATTGCAAAATGAAGCTACAATATACAGTCCCGAAAAATTTCAATATAAAATCAGTCTTAATACAAAGTTGAAGTTTGGGGTTGAACCTGGACAAGGGCAATTTAATGATGGTGGAAGGGGAGACAATGCTTATATGTATGTGACTGTTGCGCATCGTGAAATTGATGAGGGAGATACGGATTTAATGACTATTGGACCGTGTTGTAATCAAGATTATCAGCAAGGACCTGAAAAATTCGTTAATAGCGAACCATTAAGAGATGGTAAATTGGTATTGTGGTATTCCGCTATGATGAAAAATGATGATAGGCCTGGAAAAGAATATTGCTGGGCTAAGGGATTTCTTGAAGATGGTGTTTTTAAAACATTATCTTTTCCTTGTTTTGTTGGACCCATGTTTATTCCACTTCCATGATTAGATGCATTCTTTTATTTGAAATATTGATATTTTCGACTAATATCATTAATGGACAAGTAATTTCAATCTCAGATTGTAAAAAACAATCCCCATTTCTATCAGCAAATAATTTAGACGTTTCTAAAGGTGCGTTCAGTACAACCGAAAGACGTCTATTGGGATTGGTATATCTTCAGTATGATGAAAAGCAAACCGCTATTGTTGGTTACATACAGCATCCGACTTGGAAAATGGCAGGATCACTCGGACCAATTGTTGTGGATGATAAGGGTGCTGTTTGGGTTGCGCCCATTCCAACAATTAATGTTTTGCACAACAATCCACAAAAGCAAAACAGAATCTATGTTGTTGATGAAATAACCGGTATAATGAGTTTGGCTGCCGAATTGCCTGGATCTGCATTGCCAAATGAAAACAACCCATTTGGTGTTATGGGCTTGTCTTACGATTGCGAAAATCGTGTTTTATTCGCATCAAGTATTAGAGGGTCATCAAGAAGTGAGGTGCGTGGAAGGATCTTTTCTCTGGAATTAAAAGATAGTTCGCTAACTATCCTTGATACTTTATCAGGAATAGATGCAATGGGTCTGGGTGTTGTCAAAATAGATGGCATAAAACGTCTTTTTTATGGTGATGCTCGCAGTGGCAATATTTATAGTGTACAAGTAGATGTACAATCAAAATTTATTTTGCCTGCAAGATTGGAATGTAGTTTGCAAAATTTAGGGTTAAGAGGAGACGATATTCCCAGAAAAATAAGGTTTCAAGGTCCTGATAAAATGATTGTACACGGTGTTGAGTTTTATTTTAATTTGATAGGGCCTCAAGAAAAACAAGAATCTCTATATACTTTCAAACTTAAAGAGAATAAATGGGTGTTTGATAATGTCAATTAGTAGGTTATTTTTGAATTGTACCTAAATTTTCTTGAACGCACTTTTTCCGCAGTTTTCATTTCATCCCCAATTGAGTAGTTCAATTCTTTATTTTTCCTTGGTAAATCTATTAGTTGCTTCTTAAGCAATATTTTACCAAGACTACATCTGATAATAAATGAATAATGATTTGCTCAAGAATTGATTTATTAGAATAGAATTTTTCTTGGATTGGTATAATTCAAATTTTTTTTCCTTTGTATTTCTTTTTATGTTCGCAAACATAAACAAAAGCTAAATATGGGTTGAACTTGTGTCGAGTTACTGGTGACAGCACAAAAATCTTAAATTATTTGACAATATAATATATGTTATAAATAATTATAATATTTTGCTTAAATTACTACTTCATTTGTGAAACAAGTTATACCTTTCGCATCAGAGAAAACCTAAAAAAACTAATTATGTTGCTAATTTCAATTGTTGCAATAATATTTGCAGTCTTAGCAGTATTCAATTCTGAGATGAATAAAGGCCTTAAGAGGTACAGGTAGATTATCTTATCCTAGAATGTTGGACATTTTACGCGGTATCTTTTATTTTCCTTTGCTATGTAAACAGCAGTTGCTTCAAATGCACCTCTACTATTTGTGGCAGTTTGAAGTTTGGAAGCATTGATATCGTAACTCAACCCAAAATTCCAACGATCGAATTCAAAGGTCAAACTAGCTATAATAGATTCTAAGCCTTGTCCTCCCAATCGGTTGTTTATCCTTGCCCACCCACCTGCGCGAATGGAAAGCTCCTGCCAGTCATTGTTTGAGTAACGGATATGACTTCCAACAACTGTTTCAAAAGATGGGCCCTGTGACATAACATATACTGATGGTAGTAAAGACAAATATTCGGTAATCAAGAACTCTCCACCTGCATGTCCAAGCCAACGGCGATATAAGCTATTTCCTTCATTATTTTCGCCAAAAAAAGAAACATTAGGTGTATTTATGTGCATCATAGACCCTCCAGCATATACACTGGATCTGTCGTCAAATACCATATACCACAATAAACCAGCATTAAAATCTAAATAGAGATTTGATCTTGCCTTTCCATTTTCACCAGAAGATTCGTTGGGATTGACACTTAGGTTTGTTTCATTAAACTGCCTTTGGAACCAATATCCACCCCAATCAGTGCTGTATTGACCCATACCCATTTGTAAGCCTGCCACTAAATATTGATCGTTGGTACCATAACGGGAGCCACCTACTTGTTTTATGAAAGAACCACTTAGATTTGCTTGAAATCGGTTTAAGTCGCCTTGTCCTGACTTTTCATTTATTAATTGACCACCAATTCCTATGTAGTCGTTGTCAGTAACATTGTATCTATAGTCACCTGAAAATCCATAAGTCTGGAAAGCTTTGTTTCCTAAAACACTGTTCCACTGATTTCTGTACGCACCAGCAATTCTATACTCACCGTCAAAAACGCCCGTTAATGCAGGGTTTATTGATAGGGGAGCGTTGTAGAACTGAGAAAATCTCGGATCTTGAGCATGAAGGTTCAAACTGCCTAAAAGGACAATTATGGTTAATGAAAGTTTGGAGTACAGGTTTTTCAAGAACATAAATATCTAATCTATTACTAAGGTAATATGATTTTTTCTAATTCAATGTAAAATTTAAAAATTAAGTTTACTTACCTCAATAGTGTGGTATCTCCACTCACAGTAATTTTTGTGCCATTCGCAATTATGATTTCTGCAAGCCAAACAAATACTGATGGTTCCATCATTTTTCCTCTGAATGTCCCATCCCATCCTTCATCGGTATTTGGACTCATATTGGAATTGTGATAAACCATTTCGCCCCATTTGTCAAAGACCTTAAAATCTTTAATATTGATGCTCTCATCTGAAAATGCGACAAGTTTATCATTGTTAAGATCTCCATTTGGGGAAAATGCTGTAGGTACGAACAGGTCCTTGTGAATATTCTGACGAACAAAGAATTTTTGATTTTGCTCGCATCCTGTTTCGCTTATAAATTTGACCCAAACATATCCACTTTGTAGAGGCAATATATTGAGTGAGGCAGTATTACTAGAACCAATTGGGTTTATTTGTTGAATGTTCCATACAGTTGTCTGTAGATTTCCATCATTGATTATTGGATCGATAGCAATTTCGTCACCATAATTTACAGTTATATCTTGAATTTGATTCACGCTGAATGGATCTCCAGACAAGATAGATATATTTCTTGTTTCTATGCATCCATCTTTGTCCTTCAAGCTCACTTGATAATTGCCAGCTTCCAAACTTTCAAATAGATTATCAGTCTGCCAGTTCATGTTTTCAAGTTTGAAATTTAACGGATACTGTGCTTGTGTAACGTCAACTTCAATACTGCCATTTTCGTCATCAAAACATTTAGTAGGTGAAGCCAGTAAGTTGAAATCAATTTTGTTGGTTGCTATTATTTCAAAGTTTTCAACTTTAACACAACCCTTTGAATCTGTGCAGCTTATTTCATAAAAACCATTTATTAAGTTGGTAATTTTATTATTGCTGTTTCCAATTGACCATGTATAGAAGTAAGGAGACAAGCCACCGGTTGGGTTTACTTCTATAAATGCATTCTGATCAGCCTCACATTTGTTGTTTGTAATATTAGCATTTGTAATTATTTCTGGGGTGTTTGGAATTTCAAAACTTAACAGTTTCGCGCAAGATTTGCTGTCGGTTACAGTCAATTGATATAATCCAGAAGCCAATTGAGACACAGTAGTTCCAACACTTTGTCCTTGTAAGCCATAATTGAACGGTGCAGTGCCACCTGAAACTAGAGTCAATTCCAATTTTCCATCAGTTGTATAGGAGCATTTCGGTTGGGAAGTATTGTAGTTTATACTGATATCATCGGGTTGAGTGAGCGAAATGGTCTCCAATTTGCTACAACCTGCCTTGTCTTGAACTTCGAGCGTGAAAGATACACCACCAACTAAGCCACTAATCAATGGATTGGTAATGAATTGACTATTCCATGTTATATCAAAATCCGTTATTCCATTGGTTGATGCTCCACCAGAAATAGTAACAATTTGAAAACTCCCATCTGTCGAACCAAAACAATTGGGATTGGTGGATACGGAATTGATCTGAATCTCTTGAAATTCTGGAAGTAAAATAGGCAAAACTTTAGTACATCCATTGCCATCAGTAGCTGTAACTATGTAATTTCCTGCAGATAGAGCATTTATATTAGTGCCTGAGAATCCAGTATTCCAGATAAAGGATTCGGTAGAAGTAGGATTTGAGCTTGAGCCAACAGAAATAGAACCACTAGATAAACCGAAACAACTTGGGTTGACAGCTTGAGTAGCAATTAAGAATTCAATGGATGGTTCTGATACTAAAGAACTAAATTCTTCTGAGCAACCATTGATGTCAGTTACAGTAATAATATAATTGCCAGCTGATAATTGGTTCAGTTGTGGGGTTGTTTGGTTGTTGTAGTTCCACAAGTAGGTATAAGGAGAAACTCCTCCGAATGGTGTTATTTCCAAAGATCCCGAGTTTTCAAATTTGCAAACTGCAGGTGTTTGATTGAATTGAAGTGAAATAGGCTGAGGTTCTGTTAACAAAAATGAATCTATTATTGTGCAACCAACCAAATCCGTTACGGTAAGCATATATTTCCCAAAGCCTAATCCTGAAATCGAAGGCATATTAGCTGATCCAGCTATTGACCAATTATAGTTAACCGGTAGGTTTGCACCTAGTACGTTAGAGTTGATAGCCCCAGTTTGGTCTCCTGAACATTTTATTGGAGTAATTATTGGGGGATTGAAACTTAAAATTGTAGTTGAGTTAACTGCAAGGGGAATTACAACTTGACAAGGACGAGAATCAGTAATAGTTACATTATAATTTCCTGAAGTAAGATTTATTGCAAGGTCGGTATTTTGCTTTAGTGGGTCACTCCAAAGATATGAGAATGGTGCTGCACCCGTTGTTACCAGCACGGTTGCCGATCCATTTGTTGACAATGGACATGAGCTTGGGGTACTTGCAGTGGTTGCAACCAAAGGGGAAGCAGCTAAAATTTCACTGTTTAGAACAATTGAACATGATTTCGGATCAGTAATCGTTACTGAGTATTTACTTGGGGCAAGATTTTTTGCATCGGAGGTATTGCCAATATTTACATTGCTCCAATTGAAATTGAAGTTAGTACCACCACCTGTTTGACTCAGAACAATTGAACCATTGTTTAGCCCAGGACAAGACTCATCTGTATAGGATAGATCGAATTCTATTTTTTCAGGAAGATACAAATCATAAGTATTGATTATTATACAACCGTTCGCATCTGTTGTTGTTACAGAAAAATTTCCACCATCTAAGTTGTTTATGGATGAAGATGTTTTACCTGGCACATTCCATTGATAAGTATATGGTGCTTTTCCACCACTTGTTTTCAAATTGACAGATCCGATCTGATCACCATAGCATTTCGACTCAACAATCGTAGGAACGTTTGATATTGGGCTTGGAGCATTCACTTGAAATGCCTTTGAGCTTGAACAGAGTTTATAATCAGTAACCGTAACTGTATATGAACCACTCAGAAGGCTGTTTGGATCCTCATTAAATGTTCCATTGCTCCAAAAGAACTTATATGGTAGGTTTCCTCCCATTATTTTTAGATCAATTGAACCTGAGTTAGCCTCAGCACATTTGTTGTCGCTAATTATTGCACTCAAATTTAAAGCAGCTGGTTGTGAAACAGTAAAGTTCATTTTTTCACTGCACGTTTTGCTGTCTGTTACGGTCAGCGTATAATTACCAGCAGCAACATTCATTATTAGTGGTGTATTGCCTCCTAAGCCTGCAGTCCATTTGTAAGTATATCCACTGTTTCCACCATCAACAGCAGCCAACACTTTACCAGTTTTGGTGCCAAAACAGTTAACTGAATCAACGCTTAGCTTTATTTCAATAGGTTCAGGGCTTGTTATCTCAAAGCCAATCGTGTCCTTGCAACCCTTTAAATCATTCGCTATAACTGTATAAAATCCAGGGAGTAAATTTATAAATGTTCCATTGAATTGAGGAATATTTCCGTTCAAAGAGTAAGAGTAAGGACCCATGCCCAATTCTGATTTGAGTTGTATTTGACCATTTGCTTTGTTTGAGCAACTTGCAGGGACAATTGCATTGACAGAGGAGAACATTTTACATTCGGTATATTTGCAAGAGGAAGTACCAGTTAAATTGCTACATACTGAGCCAACTTCTGAAACCCTAACTTCAATAGTAACATCTTCGCCCTCCATCAATTCATCAATCCAATGGCCAAGATTTTTATTTGCATTGATCCAAGTCCCACCAGACACTTTTACTTCATAGGCAATTGCACCTGGGATTGCAGCCCAACTGAATTCTACTATTCCATTTCCTTTGGATGCGCAAGTAATTAGCGGTGCCGGAAAAGCAAAAATTGCCAGGATATTTGCTGTGTCTTTGGAAACACAACCGTATTGATCGCTTGTAGTATTGAATATGGTAGCTGAATTATTGAGAGCAAACTGGAAATTATTACAGCCATTACAGAATGTTCCCGTGGAACTCTGCCAGTTGGTTGTCAATTTATTGCTTGTCTTGAAATAAAGTTCAGCAGTATTGATGATCAATGCACTGGTATCTGATTTATTCAACGAAAATCGCCAGTTTCCATGAATTTGGGAATTTCCAATATTAGACCAGTTGTTTTTACTTTTAAAATTGCCAGTGTATGGTGCAGTGCTTGAGGCAATATCAATAGTAGCATTTCTGGTAAAACAGGATTTAAACAATTTACTGCCGATGATATTTCCAACTGAAATTAGATCCAATTTTTTTCCATCTGGACTCAATAAACTGAGATCTATTGCTTTTAGGTCCGTACCCTCAGCTGTGATACAAATCTTTTCAAGGTTGGTGCCAGTTGCATCTATTTGCTTTGGAAGGATGGTGCCAACAGGTATCGTTAATTCAATGAATTTGTCAAATCTGTTTTGAGCGGAATATGACCCAGTAAAAACTGTGGTGAAGATGGTGTCAATTTTGGGATTTGATTTCAGATCTACAATCTCACCTGTACATTTTTGTTGATCGGGTATCCCGTTCAAAAGCTTGTCATTGCACTTATTGCAATTTGGGTCCAACGCTGATAATGTATTAAACGATACAGCCTGCTGATATTTGCAACCTGCAGTAGATTGCACTTCCCATACAGGAGTAGTGTTACCAGAAATTGCTGGCAACATGTCAATGTTCCAAATATTCGTGCTTCCTATTTGCGTATTTGGAAGCCATTTGCCAACCGAAAAGTTTGAAGTGAAACTTTCAACTGGTGGATATAATGTCGGGTTGAAATTCACAGACCAATCGAATAAGAATCCGTTGTCATTTTTCCACAAGTCTGAAATAACCAAAGTCCAGACACCATTCAAAGGGCATCCCAAAAGCTGATCAAAGGCCTGGAATGGATTGTAATCATCTGAAGGCAATGTTGACGGACCATTTTTGATAATATAGTCTGTCCAAGTTCCATTTGTAGAGGTAGAAGTCCAGCAATAATCCCAACCTGTTCCTGGTATAGGCTCTGGAAGTAACTCATCATTTTCGAAAGGAATTCCTAAAAAAACTGACCCAGCACTTGGATTCTGATCCTGAAGGGTAAGCTTCTGTCCATTTGGACAAATCAAAGAAATATCAAGGTCTTTCAGAAAGGAATGTTCGATATTTAGGCAAATACTCTGCAAATCCTCAATTTCATCAATAATTTCATTGGGATTGAAGCGATTTACATAGATGAAGGACTTTATCTTTTCTCCGTTTCCATCAGGAAGTGGAATAGTATCCGTTAATATGTCGGAAGCTGGGAAAAAAGCTGTTTTTGGAAGTGTTTGAACATTCTTTGTTGTATTTGCCCCCAATACAGCTGTTAGTTTTATCTCAGTTCCAGGACAAATATTTTGCGGAATTAAAGAGACAATGAATTCTGGTTCAGAATTGATTTTGACTTTTGTTGCTGTGCTCTGATTATTGATACAACCAATAATATCCTCTGTCATAAGTGATACAGCATAACCACCGTCTGGAAGCTCAGGTATTTGTATGTTTTGACCTACATAAAATTTATTGTTGACTATCCAACTGAATTTGGTGGTTGCATCGGATTGAGTATAGTACAAATTATTTTGGAGGTACACATTTGTAGCGGATAGTTTTAGTGTTTCACCCTCGCAAAGTTCTAAGTAGCCATTTTTGACGGTTTGTCCATTGCTTCCTGTAATATTGGCTGTAGAGTTTATTGTTTGACAGTATGGAAGGCATGAAATATCAGCGCTGAACCCTTGTCCTTGAAAGCTGCCATTCGATTTGAATCGGAGTGTCAAGCAACCAGTCGGATTGTTGGGTGAAGCTTCTACTTTGAAAGGAAAGTTATTGTAATCGCTACTACAAGCAATTAACGGGCTGCTTACATTTGGGCCATCGAAAATACATAAATCATCACCTGTTTTGATATCACTTTGACTAAAATTTAAAGCAACTCTTGTATTTGATCCGGTAGCTGGAAATAGGGTGGTGGTGATCAACTCATTTGGTTTGTAACCTGTTGATGGGCCCCCAGAATCGGTTAATTTGCCCGTGCAAGAATTGTAAGAACCATTGATAAGCGGGAAGATTTGGGCCATACCCTTAAGATTCAACAGAATCAAGGTAAATGCCAAAAAAACTCTTGAGAATTTTAGTGTTGGGGTGTATTGTTTTTTCATTTTAACCGGCTTTGAGTTTTCAATTAGATTAAAATGATATACAGATATTCCTATTCAGAATATAAAAGCGTAGTGTGAATGTTGGGCTCATCCTATTTCCAATCAAAAATCTCATCTTCTCAATTTTAGAGTTAACAATAAGAATAACATTAAAGTCTTCTGGCTTTAATGGTTTGATATGTTTTAGGAGTTCACCAATTACATACCAAATATCTCGCCAAAAACAGTAAAATGTTGTGATCGAATAATATTTATTAATATATTTTTATTAATAATATTATTCGTGTTCGGTTTCTGAGATTTGTTTGATTGTTTGAATCAAAAGATTCCTTATAAACTTCTATTATAAATTTTTGTCACGAGTTCTCTTCCCAAATAGTTGCTAAGTGAACCAATGTTTCTGCAGCTTTTTCCATATCCTGAACGGAAACCCATTCGTGCTTGGAATGAAATGCATGCTCCCCAGCAAATAAGTTTGGACAAGGAAGCCCAATGAAGCTCAGTCTTGAGCCGTCAGTTCCTCCTCTTATACTTTGTTGTTTGGGTTGGATGCCAGTTCTTGCTATGGCTTGCAAAGCATATTCTGTTACGTTTGGAACTTTGTCAAGCACCTCTTTCATGTTCCTGTATTGTTGACTTATGGTCACTTCTGCTCTGGCATTAGGCCATTTTTCCAACACTGAATTTACCACTTGGTGCAATAGATCTCTTTTGTGCTGAAGTCCTTCTTCTGAAAAGTCTCGTAAAATAAATAAAATAGTAGTTTGATCAGCAATTCCATTTACACTGACCGGATGGATAAATCCTTCTTTTCCTTCAGTGGTTTCGGGCGAATATTCAGTTTTGGGCAAGGCTGCAAGAATTTCGCCTGCTATTTTAGTAGCGTTAACAAGTTTTCCTTTAGCAAATCCTGGATGTGAACTGATTCCGTTGATAACCACCTTTGCGCCGTCGGCAGAAAAAGTTTCATTTTCAATTGAACCAAGCGTTTCACCATCTACGGTATATCCAAACGCTGCTCCAAGTTTTTCTATATTGACATTATCAACACCTTTGCCAACTTCTTCGTCAGGCGTAAAAAGTATTCTAATCTTGCCATGCTTGATATCGGGATTTGCAACCAGATGGGCAGCTGCATCCATTATTGCTGCAATACCAGATTTGTTATCAGCACCAAGCAAGGTAGTGCCCGAAGCTGTAACGATATCATTACCATGCTGTTGTTTTAGATCAGGATGTTCACTTTCTTTAATGATTTGAGCTGTGTCATCAGGTAGTACCAAATCCTGTCCTTGATAATTTGAATGAACAATAGGTTTTACATTGGTACCCGAACAATCAGGCGACGTGTCCATGTGAGAGCAAAAACAAAGCACAGGAACTTCTTTATCTGTAGTGGATGGTATAGTTGCGTAGATCACTCCAAATTCATCCATTTCAGCATCTTTGATGCCTATTTCATGCAATTCTGATACAAGCAATCTTCCAAGATCTTTTTGCTTTTCTGTAGTAGGATATTTTGTGGAGGATGGGTCAGATTGGGTGTCAATCTGAACATATTTCAAGAATCTATCTTTAACACTGTGCTTTATCTTCATGCTAGGCGGTCTAATAATAAAACTACAAGCGCAAATATAAAAAAATTATATATTCTATTTAGTTTTTCTTTAATATAATATTTGAGGAAATTATTTAATGATTACATTGTCTATGCAGCAAAGCAAAGCTTGGGAGCATCCATTTGAAGAAGTCCTGATATAATTCTAATTTTGCCGAATGAAAAATCTTTTTTTGTTTTTACTTATTACTATTTCACTTGATGTTACAGGTCAAAGTCCTTATTCCATTCAACGACTGCAAGGAAATCTTCTGCCGGTAGAAAATAGGGGAATTATTACCAATATGCAGTCTTCCATATTTAGAGGCAAATATTATGGTGTAATTCAGTTTTATAAAACTCCAAGTGATGCTGATAAAGTCCGACTTCTAAAGAGTGGAGTAGTACTCGAAAAATATATTGGTGCCCATGCATTTTGGGGATATTCAGCTCAATCCAATCTTGAAAAATTAGATTTGAATATCCGAAGTTTTAGTGAATGGCCCGCTGAACAGAAAACTATGCGCATCCGTCTTGACCAAAAGGTTAATTCGATACCTGAGCAATACTATTTGTATTTTCATGCCAATTGGAAAGCGGATGATATTGCATCGGTATTGCAGGATCTTGGTATAAAAATATTGGCTAAGCACGATCCTGTTTTGGTTTCCATGAATCAAAGTCAATTTCATGAAATACTCAAATTGCCATTTGTTTTTGCAGTCGATCCAAAGCGGAAAACTGGAGAACCTGAGGATTTAGGTGCCAGAGCCTTGCACAATGTAGAATCCTTGAGAGCCACCAACAAATCATTGAATCTGGATGGAAGTGGGGTAAGTATAGTCGTTAGAGACGACGGAAAGATTGGGCCGCATATAGATTACACCGGACGTGTCAATGATGATTATATTGCTCCAGGAAGTGTTGATTTTAGTCACGGAGATATGGTCTCGGGTATTTTGATGGGCGCTGGCAATCTTGATCCCGATGTTACTGGTGCTGCCCCTGGTTCATTTTTATATTTGCTAGAATACCAATCCGAATTTACAGATGAAACCTTGATGTTGCATCAAGATAAAGGTGTTACGGTTTCTTCGTCCTCCTACAGTGATGGATGCAACAATGGATACACGACTACCACAGTAGGTTCTGACAAGATGATTTATGATTACCCCAACCTGATCCATGTATTTTCTGCGGGAAATTCTGGGACTATTGATTGTGGCTATGGTGCAGGGAATGAATGGGGCAACATAACTGGCGGGCATAAAATGGGCAAGAATTGTATTGCAGTGGCCAACGTAGATCCGCAATCAGAAATCGCTGAATCAAGCAGCAGAGGCCCAGCCAGTGACGGCAGGATTAAACCTGATATCAGTGGAAATGGTTTGGAACAGTTGAGTACTTATCCAAACAATATAATTGATTTTGGAGGTGGTACTTCAGCGGCGGCTCCAGGCGTATCAGGTGTGCTGGCATTGCTGCAGCAGGGATATAAGCAACTCCATCAGGATTCAATTGCACCTTCTGCATTGCTCAAAGCATGCATTTTGAATGCTGCAACTGAAGCTGGAAATCCAGGCCCTGATTTTATTTATGGATGGGGAATAGTCAATGCAAAAAGAGCGTTTGATATCATCAAGTCCAATCAGTTTTACAGTGAAGAAATCAGCAATTCAGCAACCAAGACCCACATCATAAATGTTCCAAGTGGAATCAGCAAGATAAATGTGATGGTTTACTGGGCTGATAAAGAAAGTGTAGTCGGTTCAGCAAAGGCTTTGGTGAACGATATTGATATGACGGTAACATCGCCGTCTGGTGGTGTTGCACTTCCTTGGATATTGAACACTGCCCCTGATCCAATTCTTTTACAAGCCCTTGCCACTAAAGGAGAGGATCACTTGAACAATATGGAACAAATAAGCCTTCAAAATCCAGTGCCTGGGAATTATACCGTTAATCTAAGTGGCTACGATATTCCTTTTGGACCGCAAAAGTACTATGTGGTGGTCAGTTATGAAAAAAATGAAATCAATTTTACATGGCCAACTGGAGGAGAATCTCTCGATCCAAAAGCATTGTACAATATTTTTTGGGAGGCACCTGTAAGTTCAACCGCTTTCACCTTGGAAAGCTCAACAGATATGATGAACTGGACTTTTGTAAAAACCATTCCAGCATCAAAAAGAACTACAGTTTGGGCCACACCCAATGCTACAACATCCAAGATATGGTTGCGTTTGCTGCGTGGCGCTCAAACTGCTACAACTGTTGGTTCAATATCCTTGATACCAAGAGTTGATTCAATGTGGATTGAACAGGCTTGTGTTGATTCGATTCGTATTGCTTGGAATCCTGTAGCAGGCGCACAACAATATAAGTTGCATCAATTGACTGGTAATTTTATGCAATCCTTGGCATCAACCAATACCAACAGTATTGCCATCAAAAATTCAGATCCGAGTCAATCTCAATGGTTTAGTGTGGTGCCAATTTTGGCAGATGGTACAGAGGGACGCAGAAGAAGAGCCATTTCATCAATAGGACTTGTTTCATGTCAATATTCTAAAGACATAACCGTGCGACCTAATTCTTTTGAAGTAAATATTTCAAAATGTGAACCATTCATGTTACCAGTTCAAGCATATGTTCAAAACAAAGGATTTGAAACTATTAATGGTTTTGTAGTTATTTTGTATAAGAATTTAGAAATCGTAAATACTCAGAATATCAATCTTGTCATCAATCCCGGAGACAGTGTTTTGGTAGATTTTGGTTCCATTGCATTGGATGTTTCCGAAAAGCTTGAGATATCCATTGAAGCAACAATACCTAATGAAATTCCCGTCTATGATAACGTGTTTGCCTATGAATTGAATGCTGACATACAGGAGGCCTTGCCTTTCCCTAAAGGAATGCCTGAATCTTTTGAATCAATCCTCTTTCCGCCCAAATCATGGATATTAGAAGAGTCTGACAACATGGTCAGTTGGAAACAAGAAACAGTAATAGGGATCACTGGGCAATTGACGAAGGCTGCTTTTCTGAATAATTTTGCAAATTTTGAAGGATCAACAGATGATTTAATTTCCCCACTGTACACTGTTCAGTCATTGAATGAGTCCACCTTGAGTTTTGACTATGCATACACTGGATATCCTGATTTTTTTGATAGTCTTAGCATTGACATCAGCACAGATTGTGGGTTGACATGGCCAGTCAATGTGTTTTATGATGGTGGATTGAGCTTAAATACTGTTCCCCCCAATCTTGATACTTATTACCCAGCTTCTGGAACTGATTGGAAACATATAGAAATAGATATGAGTGCTTTGGTAGGAAGTGACATACGGATTCGATTCAGAAATATAAGTGGATTTGGGAATTCAATGTTTCTTGACAATATATTTTTGGGCAATCTCAATTTGTCATTCATCCAACTGCAGTATCCAAATTCATTATTGTGCGAGCTGGATACGGCAACATTCAAGGTGGCCATTGATCAAGGATTGAGTTATATCTGGAATTTTGGAGCCAACTCCATTCCATCCACTGCTACAGGTGCTGGGCCCCATTCTGTTGTTTATTCAATCAGTGGAACAAAGCAAGTCGTATTAACTGCCGATAATCAATCTATTGAATTGGGTGTGACAGTTTCAGGCCAACCAAATGCATTATTTGATTACAGCATCAAAGCCGGTCAAGTGTTTTTTAAGGCCTTGAATACGCTTGGTTCATCATCCAGTTGGGTGTTCAACAATACAAATTTTGCACAAGGAGATTCAATCGCATTTAACATTCCAGGAAATGGGTCTTATGAAATATTGCACATATCATCCAATGCCTGCGGAATAGATAGCCTTTTGCAAATTGTGGAGTTGATTTCGGTGAACGATATCAATAAAGATCGGATCAAAGTATTCCCAAATCCATCCAATGGCTTGCTACAAGTAAATGGATTGAAGAACAATTCCAATATCGTGATTTTTGATATGCTCGGTAAGCCACTCCTAAGGATATCAAACCAACAGGAAAGCGCCATCCAAATAGATTTGAATGATTGCCAAGCAGGAAGCTATATTTTAAAGATTACCGAAGAGCAGAGTGGTACAAGCACCATTAAGCTGGTTATTATAAAATAAACTTGTGAAATGTTTCTCGATTCAATTTTGAATGCGCAGTTGAAATTAACTCAAGCAAGATGTTAATTTATTTTGAAGTGCCCGGTTATAGTTTTTGAAGTCTTGGAATTTGACTGACAGATGCTTTCTTTTTGTGATGAATCGCAAGGGTAGTGTTGTGACTTCACATATCAAAATATATATCGGGTTAATGGCATTTTTATAAGTTATTGTAGTCAGTTTGCGAATTAATTTTTAGTGGGTTATATTTGTGGGATATGCGCAAGATTGGGTAGGTGGAATTGTTTTGGGCAACCATATGACGACCGAAAGTGCTAGCATTAAACCTTGCGACAAAAGACAGAAAAGCCAGTTGAACATTTTAGCAAATTTGGTTTTGCCTGACATCCCAATAACAATCGGGACTAACTCTTCGCAAGACTAAAAGATCTAAAATTTTCCAACCTTAAAGACTAACATTCCAAAAACAATTATTGAATTTGACATTTCATGACAAGCCAAAATACAGAAAAGTGAATTACCTTGGACAAAAAATTAGAGAAACAAGACAGAAGCAAAAAGTTTTGCTCAGACAAGTTGCCGCACATATTGAAGTTGACACTTCTTTAATGAGTAAAGCCGAAAGAGGTGAACGTAATTTGAATAAAGACCAAGTTGTAAAGCTCGCCAAATTCCTTAGTTCATCAGAGGAAGATTATATCTGCTTGTGGCTATGCGACAGAGTACTTGCAGCAGTTGCCAATGACCCTTTGGCAACTCAAGGAATAAAAAAGGCATTAACAAAAATCAAGAATTAATTTAGATGCAAATCATTCATAAAATTGACGATTTTCTTTACACGATATTTCCCTCAGTTAAGTATGATTGGACTTGGGAGAGAGAATGGAGGATGACAGAAGACTTCAATTTTTCTAATCGGTATTAAAAAGGCAATTTGTCTATCTCTTGATTTTGCATAACGCCTTAAAACAGAATTAGGAGAAGAGCAAATTATGATGTATGAGGTCTGTCAAAATAATTAAATTGAAAATTTAAGCTTTGATAAGCTATGCAATCCAAGTTTTGAAATAGAAATTAGTGCGAATTGTCCACCGCCTGAAAATCTTGAAAAAATGGTATTTTTTTTACTGGGACTTGTTGAATTAACTCTACCAATAACAATGTACACGATGACCATACTTCCTGAGGTGGCATAAGGTACAAAAATTCTAAAGTTTAAAAAACCTATCTCCTTTTGATGTGTAAGAGATGAAATATTTTGTGTTGGGTGAAACTCAACAATTCATAAACTATCATCCTATCAACTATAAGTCTATCAACAAATAAGCCAAAAGTTAAGTACTACTTGTCAACCAATTTTATGAGGGTACAATCAAAGAAATTGATGAAAATGGTGACGAGTTTTGGGGTGCAAGAAAACTATCTAAAGTTTTGGAGTATTCTGAATACGGCCACTTTTTACCAGTTATTGAAAGAGCTAAAGAAGCCTGTAAAAATAGCGGGCACCCAATTTCTGATCACTTCGAGTAATACCTTGAGGAGATAGTTCACGGCAAAGGTGCCAAACAAGTTTATGAAAGCATAAAACTCTCACACTATGCCTGTTACTTAATAGTGCAAAATACTGACTAGGGCAAAGAAGTAGTGGCTCAAGGGCAAACCTAGCTTGCTGTACAAACCCGTTTGCAGGAAATAAGGCAAATGGAAGAGTTTAACCGCCTAAAAAGCGAAGAAGAAAAATGCTTGTTTTTGCGGGATGAAATGAAGCGCCACAATATACAATTGGCCGATGCCGCGAAAGGAGCAGGTGTAATTGAACCTATGGACTATGCTATTTTTCAAAATCATGGCTACAAAGGCTTGTATGGCGGACTAGATGCAAAAGGCATACTCAAAAACAAAGGATTGAAAAAAAGCCAAAACATTCTCGACCACAGGGGCAGTACAGAATTAGCGGCCAACCTTTTCCAAGCCACCCAAACCGAAGAAAAACTGAAACGGGATAATATAAAAGGTAAACACAAAGCCAACCAAACGCATTTTGAAGATGGCAAAAAAGTGCGCAAAACTATAGAAGAAATAGGCGGCACCATGCCCGAGAACCATCCTGTAGCTGATAGTATTAAAAAACTGGAAAAAGCAAATGAAGCTAAGCCATTAAAATTACGTAAAAGAAAAAATAATTGTAGAAACAAAAAATAGCCAGAATCAGGATTTGCAAGATGAAAAGATGAACAGTATTACCGAAAACAAATCCAACAAATCCGCTAATTCAAAAAATCCAGCTTCAGACAATGGGAAGATGAGTTTGAAAATTTATTGGAGAATTGAAAATTGATAACGGAGAACTTGTAAAAGTAAAATTAGGCGATATTTCCAAAGTCATTATGGGAAATTCTCCAACGCTTTTCCGTCTTTGAATTAAACCTTTCTAATGTTTGTAGAATCCATACTTAAATATATATCTTTATAAGTTTGGAATTTCAAATTCAATTCTTTATCTTTGTAGAACTATTACACAGAAATAAATTTGAAAACGGACTTAAAACATATCGCTACCATACAGACAGGACTATTTGCAAAACCAATTGCAAAGGGCGACATCGTGTATTTACAAGCCAAACACTTTGACGAAAACGGACAACTCAAGACCTCACTTCACCCCGACCTAAAAGCCGACACCATTACAGACAAGCACATGCTTAGACACGGTGATGTTTTATTTGCAGCCAAAGGCACAAAGAATTTTGCGGCATGGTTTGAAAAAACAAACCAACCTGCGGTTGCTTCTACTTCCTTTTTTGTAATTCGTTTGCAACAGGAT
>JBBQJT010000042.1:0-31109 GCA_038326165.1 Chitinophagales bacterium
TTCGGGGTTGTTCAAATAGTTTGTCAAGTTCCGAACGCTTAACCCTTGTAATCCTTTGCCCTAAATTGGTGGCTCTAATTGTACCGCTTTCAATATAATAGTAAACCGAACGAACGGAACAATTCAATAAGGTTGCAATATTCCGAACAGTTAAAAACTCTTTTGCTTTCAGTTCCTCAATAGGTTGGCTTTTTATGCGCTGGGTTTCTTTATTGCTTACCTCAACTTTTCCAGTTCTTATTTTGGCTTTGTATGCTGCACTATTGCAACGGTGTGAACAGTACAGCGTGGTGGTGGTTCGGGCTGTGAACTCATTGCCACAATGCTGGCAAATACGTTGTACCTTAATATTTGAACTCATTTTGTGTCTTTAAGTACCGTTAAGTATATTTAAGTGCAATTAGGTGCAAAATAAAAAGGGCTAACCCCTAAAATTTGTACCTCAACTGTTCAAGGTACAACAAAGGTACAAATAAATACGAAACAAACAAGTATTAACACAAAACAAACCTATATTTGTAATCATTAAAAAAGCCCTGTATTAGGGGGCTTTATGTGGTTTCTTATTGGTTTGGTGTTTGCTTGTTTTGTGGTGATTACTTTCCGATACAGAATCTTCCAAAGATGTTTCCAAGCAGTTCTTCAACGCCTACCTCACCTGTTATTTTTCCTAATTGTATCAGGGCTTCTTTCGCGTCCATTGCAATGATGTCACCTGTCAGTCCTGCATCCAGGCTTTGACCCAATCGGTTCAGACTTTCATTTGCGTGGATCAAGGCTTCTTTGTGGCGAACATTCGTAATGATGCTCATGTCCGAATTTATTTTACCTTCAATCGTTTTGTTGTAGATCCATTCTTTCAAGTAAGGAATATTCATGCTGTTAATGGCAGAAATGCTAATTAGTTGGTCGGTTGAAAGTCCTTCTGGGATAAATTCCGTTGGCTGGACATAAGGGTTTTTGTCCATTTTATTGGCAAGCAGCAGCACTTTAGCAAAATCCAACCCAACCGTATTCAGGTCGTGAAGAATATCCTCCTTGCTTGTAGTTGTCACATCAAAAACATACAATACCAAGCCTGCTCCTAAGGCTTTTGAAATAGCCCGCTCTACTCCTATACCTTCCACCAGATCCAGCGTTTGTCGGATACCGGCCGTATCGGTAAATCTGAAATAGATTCCATTGATGGTCATACCTTCTTCAATGGTGTCTCTGGTGGTACCTGCAATATCACTTACTATTGCCCTTTCTTCATTCAATATGGAATTCAATAAAGTAGATTTTCCAGCATTCGGTCTTCCAACAATTGTAATGGGAACACCGTATTTCATGACATTGCCCCAATCAAAAGATTGAATCAATAATTTCAAGTGATCCTGAATGTTGTTCAATAATTTTTTTAGATCGTCTCGCTTGGCAAATTCTACATCCTCTTCTCCAAAGTCAAGTTCCAATTCTAACAATGCAACAAAACCTAAAAGTTCATCTCTCAATAACTTAAGATCTTTGCTAAAACCACCTTTCATTTGTTTAACTGCATTCTCGTGTTCCTGCTCTTGTTGCGCGGATATTAAATCTGCTACCGCTTCTGCTTGGGTGAGGTCCATGCGACCATTCAAGAAAGCGCGCATGGTAAATTCTCCTGGTCCGGCTAACCTTGCCCCTACTAAAATGAGCTCATGCAGTATGCTCTCTTGGATATAGACTGAACCATGACAACTCAACTCAATGGTGTCCTCTTTTGTATAGGATTTTGGACTTCTAAAAATGGTTAAAACACATTCATCAATTATTTTGCCTGAAAGTGATGTGATGCTTCCAAGATGAACGGTATGGCTATCCATCTTCTCAAGACGTTTCCCTTTCCACAGTTTTTGTACCGTACCAAATGCCTCATTGCCAGAGACCCTAATCATAGCGACTGCCCCAATACCCGGTGGAGTTGAAATGGCAACAATGGTATCATCGAGTCTTTGGAACATCTTGTGAGTTTAATGGCCTACAAAATTAGGACTATTTTGACTGGATTGGGTCTTTTAGAATTCTATAATGCGTGTTGTAGGAATTAAAAAAGATATAATTACATCATTGTGTAGCAAGCTGATCTTTTTAACGAAATCCTCCATACCGTAATACTCAATAGCTTTTTGCTTCAAAGGGTTGGTGGACCATTCACTCTGTACGCCAGTGTTTGGGTCAT
The DNA here is from genome assembly GCA_038326165.1 of Chitinophagales bacterium. Taxonomy (GTDB): domain Bacteria; phylum Bacteroidota; class Bacteroidia; order Chitinophagales; family Saprospiraceae; genus JAEUUM01. Next base: position 2,201 of record JBBQJT010000042.1, read on the forward strand.
AACCACATTTTAGCGGCTTGGAGTATTCATCATCTGGTCTTCTTTGATGGTGCCGCAGTCAGTGCAAATGTAGCGGAACTCACAATCTTTGCAGACGGCTATTGGCTCTTTGGTGATGTTTCAGCATTTTTTGAAGCCGAGTTTTTCAATGGCTACGGCAAGGGTTGTGTCTTTTGTATTGCCAAAAGGTTCTGGCATCTATGGGCAGTTTTTAGGTTATCTTCTGAATCTATGGAGATTTTAATTTAAACCCAAATTCAGCGTTAGACGCTGAATCGACGAAATTTTTAGGTATTCCAAAAATTTGTCTGACTTTAACCTCGACAAAATCAAAGATTTTCGTCGACTCAAGAGGCTTTACTCAGATTCTGATAGCCATTGGTTCGTCAGTCCCAAAGGGCAAAATTCGCTAATGCGGATTTTGGGTTTAAAAACAAAGTGGAATTGTTTATAGTTAACATTTCAATATTGATGGGGCTTTTGGGTAGCCCTTCTGAAACATGCAATACATGAGTGTAAGGTCGAGGTGGTGAAGCGGAGATAGAGACACCAATTACTGATCGTCTAGCTGCAAACGAAACCTTAAAAACATTACTCAAAGGAGCCCAAAAAATTACTTCAATACCACGTGGCGGATAAAAAAAAAGCTAATAACAAGGAAGCCTTTCTTTCTTATGTTTCATGAATGCATAATATATAAGTCAACTCTAAAATTACTTTTATTGCCAATTTATTTGCAATTAGGCATAAAAGCTACCAAAAAAATCTTACACCTTCTCAAGCGCTTCCTGCAGATCTGCAATCAGATCGTCGGCGTCCTCAATACCAATACTAAGCCTAATCAAAGAATCAGACAAACCTATTTTAAGGCGTTCTTCTCTGGGTATGCTGGCATGGGTCATGCTAGCAGGATGGTTGATAAGCGACTCGACGCCTCCAAGACTTTCAGCCAGTGCAAAAAGGGAAGTAGAGGAAAGCATTTTCCTAGTTGCAGCATCACCTTTATCTTTCAATTCGAAGCTTAACATTCCTCCAAAACCACGCATTTGTGCTTTGGCAATTGCATAGCTTGGATGATCTTCAAAACCACACCAAAACACTTGATCTACCTTAGGATGTTTGCGAAGCCAATGTGCAATTTTCTCGCCATTCTCGCAATGCCTTTGCATTCGGACATGCAAGGTTTTTATTCCTCTTAATACCAAGAAACAATCCATAGGGCCCGGGACAGCACCGCAACTTTTCTGAATAAAGTATAATTTTTCACGCAATTCAGGACTGTTCATCACCAAACATCCCTGTATTACATCACTGTGTCCGCTCAGGTACTTGGTAGCGGAATGCATTACAATATCAGCACCAAGATCTAGCGGATTCTGTAGATAAGGAGAAGCGAAGGTATTATCCACACATAGCAGAGCACCCGTACTTTTTGCAATTGCAGCCACCGCTTTGATGTCTGTAATATTCATCAAAGGATTGGTAGGAGTTTCAAGCCAAATCAACTTTGTTTTAGGGCTTAAAATTGCTCTTACATTCTCTGGATTGGTAGTATCCACAAACAGAAACTTGATTCCAAATTTTTCAAATATCTTCGTGAATAGGCGATAAGTCCCACCATACATATCACTTGCAGCAATAACTTCATCTCCTGGTTCCAAGAGTTTAATAACTGCATCTGTCGCTGCCACACCACTTCCAAAGACCAATCCAAACTTCCCGTTTTCTATTTCTGCAACGGCTACTTCAAGAGCTTGGCGAGTTGGATTCTGACTTCTTGCATATTCAAATCCTTTATGGACACCCGGGGCTTCCTGCACGTAGGTACTGGTTTGATAGATGGGAGTCATGATTGCTCCTGTGGTTGGATCAGGACTTACTCCGGCATGTATAACCTTTGTAGCAAATTTCATCGATTGTATTTTTTTTATTTTAATAGTTTTCTAAGTTGTGATGAGGTCTGCGATTGGCCATCGTGACTCCATCCCGGGGGCATAAACAAATATTTTAGTTTATTGGTCCACCCAATTGGTCTTTTCAGATCACTTATGATATTTTTCCATTCATGCATCACAATATTAACAGGACCTAGGTCTTCCGGATTTTTTGTCAATCCGTAAATTACAGGCTCATTAGGATCTTCTTCTTGAAATGAACCAAAAATTCGATCCCAAATTATTAAGGTCATCCCCATGTTTTTATCTAAATATTTGATATTGGATCCATGATGAACCCTATGATGCGACGGAGACACAAAAACATACTCAATAAGGGCAGGAAATTTTTTGACGCTTTGAGTGTGAACCAATATGCCATAAATCTGTAAAGCAGAATGCATAAGTAGGATATCGAGGACGTGAAATCCTAAAAAGGGCAAAGGGAGATAAAAAAGAAAGCGATACACTGGCTCGAATACAGAAGAGCGGAAACCAGTAGTCAAATTAAAGTGTCTAGATGAATGATGGGTAACATGAACCGCCCAAAACAATCTAGAATAATGATCTGTCTTATGCAGCCAGTAGTATAAAAAATCTACACCTACACCCAATCCCAACCAATATAAACAATTGTGCTGAAGCTCAATTAGGCGGTGCTCAAAAACAAATTGTAAGGCAGTAGCGGCTATTACAACACGCATTAGAACATCCAATCCCACGTTCAGTAACATCAGGTATATGTTGGTAATGGTGTCTTTTAATGAGTATAAACCCAAATGGCTCCAATTACTGAACAATATTTCCATACCAATTACCAGTGCATATAAAGGCGTACTAAACAAAACCAATAATTGTTCTCTTTCCATTTTATTTTCTGCTGATTGCTTTCAAAGCTGCAGAAACGACATCTTTTTTGCCCATTCCGTATTTTTCTAATAGCTCCTCCGGTTTTCCACTTTCACCAAAGCTGTCATTAACGGCTACATATTCTTGAGGTACTGGCTTATTCAAGGCCAAAAGTTGTGCCACGCTATCACCAAGCCCTCCATTTCTTTGATGTTCTTCAGCAGTTACTACACATCCTGTGCGGCTTATGGAGTTCAATATTATTTCAGTGTCTAAAGGTTTAATGGTGTGGATATTGATCAGATCAACAGAAATGCCTCGCTCGGACAAGATTCTGGCAGCTTCAATAGCCTTCCAAACCAAATGGCCGGTTGCGATTATACTTACATCGGTACCCTCTTGTAACTGAATTCCTTTCCCTATTACAAATGGCATTCCCTCTGTGAATATTGGCCAGCTTGGTCTTCCGAATCGCAGATACACAGGTCCATGATGCTCTGCAATGGCAATGGTAGCAAGACGTGTTTGCTCGTAATCGCATGGATTGATGACAGTCATACCGGGCAACATTTTCATCATTCCAACATCTTCTAGTATTTGATGTGTTGCGCCGTCTTCTCCTAGCGTAACGCCAGCATGGGAAGCACAAATCTTGACATTTTTGTCAGAATAGGCGATCGATTGTCTGATTTGATCATAAACTCTACCTGTCGAAAAATTTGCAAAGGTACCAGTGTACGGAATTTTTCCTGCTGTAGCCAAGCCAGCGGCAAGCCCCATCATATTGGCTTCAGCAATGCCAACCTGAAAGAATCGTTCAGGAAATTCCTTCTTAAAATCTCCCATTTTGAGGGAGCCCAAAAGGTCAGCGCATAAGGCAACAACTGAGTTGTTTGTTTTACCAACAGCCAAAAGGCCATCACCAAAACCATCTCTTGTTGCTTTTTTTCCAGTTTCTTTTATGTCGTTTAGTGTCATAGTCGATTATAATTTTGGAGCTGGATAATCACCGAGACTTTCGGGCAATTGGGCCAATGCTTTTTCCAACTGTTCTGCATTTGGGGCTATTCCATGCCATTCGTGTGATCCCATCATGAAATCAACTCCGAAGCCCATTTGAGTATGCATGAGTATGACTATTGGTTTTCCGTTCCCAGTCCGTGATTTTGCATCCGATACTGCCTCGATTATGGATTTCATGTCATTGCCTTGAGCTTCCATTACATCCCAGCCGAAGCTGATCCACTTTCCTTTGAGGTCACCCAATGAGAGCACTTTGTCATTTGGTCCATCTATTTGTTGACCGTTCCAGTCTACGGTAACAATTATGTTGTCAAGTTTATTGAAGGCTGCATACATGGCAGCTTCCCATATTTGTCCTTCTTGCAATTCACCGTCACCAGTGAGAACGTACACCAAACTTGGATCCTTATCCAGTTTTTTTGCTAGAGCCATTCCTGCAGCTACTGATATCCCTTGTCCAAGTGAACCAGAGGCTACCCTGATACCAGGCAACCCTTCGTGTGTGGCTGGGTGTCCTTGTAGTCTTGAGTTGATGAACCGGAAACTCGCCAGTTCTTCAATCGGAAAATATCCGCTCCTCGCCAAAACGCTGTAAAAAACAGGCGATATATGACCGTTTGAAAGGAAGAAAACATCCTCGTTTTTGCCTTCCATCTTAAAAGAAGGATTGTGGTTCATTTGATGAAAGAACAGGGAGGTCATGAAGTCTGCACAACCGAGTGAGCCCCCAGGGTGGCCTGATGAGGCATAAAATACCATTCTGACTATATCACGACGTACTTGGGAAGCTATTTGCTCCAGTTTTTGAAGCTCAGCAGATGACTGCATATTGTGGTTTTCTCAGTTAAAAATCAAGATACAAAGGTAGTTAACCGTTTGATATTCCTTGAAGTTTTTAAAATAAAAAGGCAACCTGCTTTGCACAGATTGCCTTTTGTAAATAGATTTGTATCAGACTAGTTTACACTATCAGATAATTCTTTACCAGGCTTAAATCTAACAACAGATTTAGCTGCGATTTTGATTTCTTTTCCAGTTGATGGGTTACGACCGGTACGAGCTGCACGAGCAGACACTGAAAATGTTCCAAAACCAATAATTGTGATTTTGTCACCACCTTTAAGACCACCAGATATGGCATCAAGTGTAGCATTCAATGCTTTTCCTGCATCAATCTTAGAAATTCCAGAGGTTTCAGCTATTTTGCTGATAAGATCACCTTTGTTCATGTTTGAAGTTTTTTTATTCGTTATAGAATGGTGGCAAAAATAGAAGTCTATTAACGAAATCCAAAGCACATTGCGTTTTTTTATCATATAAATATCAATATTTATCAATATTTAGGCCTTTTGGCGTAAAATGAGGCAATTTATTAGGCTCAGTAACGTTAATTTTACGCCATGAAATCACTACTAAAAGTATTATTGATAATTTTTCCCATCATTTTGATGCCTTCATGCTCCTCTTCGAAGGAAGGATGTGAGATGAATCAACAGGCCAAAGTGGGTAAGAACGGCGAATTGCCGACAAAAAGAGGAAAATCCTCCGTGGTACCAAAAGGTATGAAAAAGAAAATGGGCATCAAATAGCCTATTCTAAAATTGGATCGTTCTTGGTCAGCGCATAAAGTGACATTACAGTTATGCTGATAAAAAGACCAGGCCAAATGACCAACCACCATGCTGTAGGATATTCACGGCTTTGGGCAATCAGATTCCCCCAAGTGGCAACATCGGGAGCCAATCCCAGCCCTAAAAAAGATAATCCTGCTTCAAGAATAATCACGTTTCCAAGACTAAATATTATTCCTGTAAAAATTTGATCTCTTAAATTGGGAATGATATGGCCTAACATGAGACGCATATCACTCAATCCACTCATTTTCGCCGCTTCCAAATACGGCAGATTTGCTGTCCTTCTGGTTTCACCTCTTATTAATCTAGTCATTCCCGGCCACCTTAAAAAGGCGAGAAGAAGCACAAGTGTCAAGATACTGACTTTGGTAAATACCAACAAAGCCAGAAATATCCACAATAGTCCTGGCAACGATTGATGAACTCCTAACAGGTAACGCACCAGATCATCGATAGGCAGAACCAAACGCTTCCATTTTAATTTAGATAGAACCCAAGTCAAGGCACTCAACAAGAGCAGCCAAGAATATGTGCCGTATTGAAAATTGAAATATGGACTCGCTACCAAGAAGTAATAGCCGACTATACCCACTGCTAGCAATATCACCAATCCCCATTTGGGGTAATGGAAACGCGAATTGCCATAGAATCCAGACAACAATCCCAAAAATAGAGCAATGATGAGTGATAGAAGGACCGAAGAAATTGCAATAAAAAGAGTGGTTCCACTGCCAGTTATGAAAATTGCTCGCAAATCTCTGCCGTAACCATCGGTTCCCATCCAAAACTGATAAGTCGGGGACTTTAAAGTTTGACCAAGTTGAATTCCAGATTGAAAACGGAAAAGCGGATGGATTACAAACTCAGGAGGCGAAACAATCGTATCTGCTAGGAAATAACTCTTTTTGTTAAGTATTGGTACTTTCCATTTTTGATTGCGTATTTCAATTATTGGAACTTCATTGACCAATATAGGTGAAAACAGACCCATAATTAAAAGGAACCCCAGCCAAAGTTTAGCAAGTTTTTGGAAAACTGATGATATGGAGGCTTGGCTGTTCATTGACTTTGATCTGTGGTACGTGGGTCAAGTTTCTGACTTATGGCGTCAGCTAACAGTTGTGAAAGGAGGACAACAATACAATTTACCAAAACTATTCCCAAAATACAATTCCAGTCTTTTGCCAATACAGACTGATATGCCAAACGACCCAAGCCTGGAATGTTAAAGATCACCTCAATAATAAGTGCCCCGGATAGCAATGCTGGCATGATGCCTCCAAAAAACTGTATTAAGGTATAGGCATTGATTGGTATAGCATGTTGATTGAGGGCTTTATTCAGATTGAGTCCTTTCGAAATGGCAGTTGTGAAATAAGCTGTTGACATACTTTGCAATACTCCCTTCTTAAAATGTGCAGTCAAATAAGCCATCAAGGGATAAGTCAGGCAAATAACTGGCAGCACCAAGTGCCATGCTGTGTTGAAAATAATGACCAAAAAGTTGTCGTTGGAATTTTCTATTCCCGTGCCTCCAGGGGGAAATATGGTAAATCCTCCAGTTTTGCTTGGATCAGCTAAAAATCTTATAGCCATTGAAGCGACCCAAAAGGATGGCAATACGTACATCCACAACAAGATAATATCTGCAAACTTAGACTGGGCGTTATATTGTTTGACTGCTATTTTTTTACCCAAAACGATAGCACCAATAAAGCTGAACAACAGACTCAATGTGCCAAGTATAAAAGTCCATTTAAAAGCAGCCCATATTTTTTGCCACACTGCTGAACCATCAACTGAAGAAATGAACCCTTGGCCGCCGAACAATTGTTTGATCCAATTGTGAAACTGGCAATTTTTACCATTCCATTGCAAATGCGGAAAAAATCCAAGAGGTGCCTTCGTTGTCATCAATTCTTGGTAATCAACTGATATGTTTTTGAACTTACTTTGTAGTGAAGACGACATTTTAATAGAGCCAACAGCAGAATTGGGAGGAGCTGACATCATATCAAGGCCTGCAATAATTATCTGTTTTTTATAGGGTGTGCTATTGGGCAGGATACTTATTTCACGACAAAGATCAAGTATCTTCTTGGTGTATGCCTGTATCTTGGGCCAATCATGGCATTCCCATAAAAGCGCCTCCTGAAAAGTTCTATGAGAAAAGGGAGTAATTCTTTCAAGGGTATCAGGAACGTTGGCATGTCTCAATCCAATGTAGAAGTTTGGGACATCTAATGAATATTTATGATAATAGCTTTTTGTTAATTGAAATTCTTGAAATGGATCTAAAGTTCTGGAGCTTGCCACCTCCGATGAATTCGAAATCAGTAACTCAATTTGACCTTCATTGGTCTTTAGCTTAATAGCAAAGAGTATCATCAGTACACTGATGAACAGTAAGAGAAATTTTGCAAGGTTTTTAATGAGCCAGGAAGGCATATTTTTTGAGACTTGCGCCCCTTTAATTGAAGTAATTGAGGGCAAATCCAGGTTTGATCGCACTCGCTTTGGCCTCTTTCCACTTTTTATGAATCAAAACTGGTTCTTTTGGTGCATATAGGAAAATTACAGGCTGATCTTCGTACATAATTTTTTGAAATTGCAAGTACAATTCATTCCGAATTTTTACATCTGTGGTCGTTCTAATTTTATCAATCAAAACATCTGCAGCTGGATTGCAATATCCAACTTTATTTCCTCCTCCACCTTGCGATGTATTGCAATGCCAGAGTAAATACGGATCGTCCAAAACAGGATTCAATCTGTTTTTTAATGGGGATATTTGGAATTTACCTAGTTTGATGTCAGCCATTACTGAGGCCATATCGCGGGCATCTAAGGTGATCTCAATTCCTACTTTTTTCGCATTTTCTTGAAGCATTAGGCTTAATTTCTTTCCTATTTCACTGTTAGCGCCTAAGGATATGGTCAACTTTAAAGGTGTTTTTTTGCCATTGATTACATTGTCAAGGATTCCATCGCCATCACTATCTTTCCAACCAGCTGATGCCAAAATCTTGGTCGCAAAGGCTGGATCGAATTGTATTGGCTTTAGATCTTTGTTGTAATAACTTTTGCTCGGGTGAAATGGCCCCACTATCCGCTCGCCTAATCCGTCAAATAGTTCGAGTATTTGGTCCATGTTTAGAAGGTGGGATAGCGCAATTCGAAGCTTCACATCTGCCAATAAAGGATCCTTGTTGTTTAATGCAAAATAGTAATACTGAAGCGTGGTAGGCGTAAAAAAATCATAATTATCAGTGACTGCTTTCTCTTTTTTGAGTTCAGTAAATGATGCGGGAGAAACTCCTCCGAGTGCGTCAATTGAGCCAGTTTTGAGTAGGGCTAAAACAGCAGCTTCATCAGGTACGATCTTAAAAACAAGTTTTGAAGGATATGCGGCCAACATACTTTTATTTTGAGTGCTCTTATCACCCCACCAATTGTCTTTCTTTTTGAGCACAATTTGCTGGGAATTGGTCCAATTTTCTAACTGGTAAGGTCCACAACCGGATACTTTAGCAGGATCTCGGCTGTAAGGATTGCTTTGAAACAATTCTGCAAATTTAATCAAGTTGGTATTACTCATCAGGCCATCTATTTTCTTAATTTCAGTTAGGTCAAACAAAGAAAAATCTTTCAATAAACCTTCTGGGTCATAAATGTATTCAGGATAAACATTGATATTTCCAACCAATAAATCAGCCAAAAAGTAGTCAGACTCAGTAATGACTTGAAATTTTTGAGGGTTCTTTGGATCAACAACAACATCGCGAATGAAACCCAGTGGTGCGCGCCATTTTTCTGCGTTTACATTCGGGTTGAATGCAGCTTTTAAGGTGAACAGATAATCATTTCCGGTTACTAAGCTCCCATCATCCCATTTCACGTTGGGCAACATTTCAAAATCATAGGATTTCATGCCTTTGTACTTCCCTTCTCTGATATTGCTTGCTGTTGGGGTAGATTTTACGAGGACAGGCGTTAGTTCCAGAGTAAATGGATCAATTTCAAGTAAGGGATAAAAAATATATTTGCATACATCATTGGCATAGCCAGTTGATGCCAACATGATGTTGAGTCGATCGGGGTCAGCTTCCAGTATGGTGGTTACTTGAGTATTATTGGTTTTTGTATCAGTTTTACAAGCTGAAAACCAGCAGAATAATGCTAATAGGCCAATTCGGATTAGGGATTTCATTGGGATCAAATATTTTGTATCAGCAAAGATAAAAGCTTGCAAGGGAGTTTGGTATCCATCATCGTTATTCTTGAAGATTATTCATGTAGTAGGAATTTATTGTTTCATGAAATTCCGGACAATTTCTAGCATTTTTTCTGGTGCATCTGCGTGTACCCAATGACCGGCATTGGCAATAGTAATCAGTTTCGCATTTGGGAAAACACTGAGGATATCTTCAAGATCGCTATCAAGAATATATTGACTGTTGCCGCCTTTAACAAAACAACTAACTCCTTCGTAAGGGCTTCCAACAATATCCTGCTTGATGTAATCGTAGTTGTTGACTATAGCTTCAAGGTTTATTTTCCAATGATACAGTCCGTCTATGTCGCGATGAAGATTTTTCATTAGAAACTGGACTGTTGTTGGTTCATTTAATTTTTCAGTTAATATATTTTCTGCTTCTTTTCGTGTAGTTAATGTAGCCAAGGGGACTGCTTGAAGGGCTTCAAAAACATGGAGGTGGCCTGAAGGATACAGTTTGGGGGCGATGTCAACGACCATCAACCTTTCTACCAGTAGGGGATGTTCCAATGCCAGTGTCATGGCAACTTTTCCACCCATACTATGGCCCATTACAGCAGCTGAATGGATCCAATTGTCAACCATCCATTCTGCTACATCCTCTGCCATTTCGTCCATGCGCATGCTCGTGTCATGTGGAGAGCGACCATGGTTGCGTAAGTCCAGTAGGCAAACCGTGTATTCTGAGGAGAGTTGGTTGGCAAGGGTTTGCCAGTTATCCAAGGTGCCCATTAAGCCATGAAGGATGATAATTGGAGGGCCTTGCCCTAAGATTTTAGAAAATAGTTTCATAATTTACTCAAACATAATAATCATTCCTTGGTTTCTGTTAGCAAAGGGTTTATTATTGTAACCTCATTTTTCATTTTATGTCCTTTAAACTCACTTCTAATTACAAGCCAACGGGCGACCAACCTACTGCGATTAAGCAATTGATCCATGGGTTACAAGACGGAGATCGCAATCAGGTCTTATTGGGTGTAACTGGTTCTGGTAAAACTTTTACAGTTGCCAACGTGATTGCTAAAATGGATAGACCTACGCTTGTATTAACGCACAATAAGACTCTTACTGCACAACTGTATGCAGAATTTAGAGAGTTTTTTCCGGATAATGCTGTAGAGTATTTTGTTTCCTACTATGATTATTACCAACCTGAGGCATACATCACTACCTCAGATACCTATATCGAAAAGGATCTTCAAATTAATCAGGAAATCGACAAATTAAGGCTCAGAGCAACATCCTCTTTGCTTTCAGGCAGACGGGATGTTATCATTGTGGCTTCTGTTTCTTGTATCTATGGTATGGGCAATCCGGAGGATTATAAAAACAGTATCATTCGGATTCAGGAAGGTCAAACCGTTTCGCGAAAGTCTTTTTTATATTCCTTGGTACAATCACTTTATTCAAGGACTGAGGATATTCAACAAAGAGCTACCTTCCGAGTCCGAGGTGACACAGTAGAAATTAACTTGCCTTATGCTGATTATGGCTATCAGATCATCTTTTTTGGTGAAATTATTGAAGAAATTCACCACTTTGACCCCAATACCGGACGCCGAAATGATCGGGTAAGTTTTGGGGCTATATTTCCTGCCAATCTATACATCGCACCTCGTGATAAAATTCACCAGATCATTAAAGCTATAGAAGATGAATTGTATCATCAGGAGATTTATTTTGAAAGAGAAAACCAACATATTGAGGCGCAAAGAATAAAAGAAAGGACTGCCTTAGATTTGGAGATGCTCAAGGAACTTGGGTATTGTAGTGGTGTAGAAAATTATAGCAGATACTTTGACGGCCGAAAGCCAGGCACAAGACCATTTTGTTTACTGGATTATTTTCCTGATGATTTCTTGATGTTCATTGACGAAAGCCACGTTACTATACCTCAAATTCGTGGCATGTGGGGTGGAGATAGGGCAAGGAAAAACAATCTGATCACTTATGGATTCAGATTGCCTTCTGCCATGGACAACCGACCATTAAATTTTGAAGAGTTCGAGAGTTTGACAAACCAAGTTGTCTATGTCAGTGCTACGCCTGGCGATTATGAATTGGGATTGACTGAGGGCGAGATTGTTGAACAGATTATAAGACCTACTGGATTGTTGGATCCTCCTATTGAAGTAAGACCAAGTCTAAATCAAATAGATGACCTTTTAGATGAAATTTCCAATAGGGTTAAGGTAGACGAGCGCGTACTTGTTACTACTCTTACAAAAAGGATGGCAGAGGAGTTGAGTCGCTACATGCAGCGCATCAATATTAAAGTCAAATACATCCACTCCGAAGTGGAAACAATGGAAAGAGTGGAGATTCTCAGAGATCTTCGTTTGGGTGAAATAGATGTATTGATTGGAGTAAATCTTTTGAGGGAAGGGCTGGATCTGCCGGAAGTGTCACTTGTCGCAATTTTGGATGCTGACAAGGAAGGCTTTCTGCGAAATGATCGTTCATTGACACAAACCGCTGGAAGAGCTGCAAGAAATGTAAACGGTTTGGTCATTTTTTATGCTGATAGGGTGACTGCTTCTATGCAGAAAACCATCGATGAAACCCTTCGTAGGCGAATAATCCAGATCAAGTATAATGAAGATAACGGTATTACTCCGCGCACGGTTATGAAGACGAAGGATGAAATACGGGCACAAAAGTCTATCTTAGATATCAGAGCAACTGCTCCACCAAAAACCTACGTCGAATCTACTGAAATCAATGTAGCGGCGGATCCTTTGATTCAGTATCTACCAAAAGAGCAATTGGAAAAATTGATTACGGAGACGGAAAGAAAGATGAAGGCAGCAGCAAAAGACCTTGATTTTATTACGGCAGCTCAACTGCGCGATGAAATGTTTGGCTTGAAAAAACTACTTGGAGAGCGGTAAACCTCGTGATTGTTTGCGGTGCAATTACAAACTTCGATAAAGTTCTAAGTATTGCTTTGCGGCTTCATGCCATGAAAACCTATCAGCATATCGCACTAATTTTTCATGAAAAAGTGGATCCAAACGAACTGCTTCCAAGCCTAAAAGAATAGTTTCTGCCATTTGATCAGCTTCAAAATTGTCCCAATAAAAAGCAAGTTCACCTCCAATTTCAGGTAAACTGGTCATTTTAGAACAGAAAACAGGCTTTCCCATGCTCATAGCTTCTACAACCGGCAATCCAAAACCTTCACTAATGGAAGGGAATACCAATGCTGTACAGTGGGAATACAAACTCAGTTTTTCTGCTTCACTTATTTCCCCGGCAAAGTGCACGCTGTTTTCCAGTTGATACTTTTGTGTTTCGGTATCTATTAATTTTTTATAATCTCGGTGCTGTGGTCCGGCTATGACTAAGTGAAAATCTTCAAGATAACGCATCATTTCAATCAGTACAAGCAAGTTTTTTCTTGGAGCAACTACGCCTAAGGCCAATAGATATTTGGTGTCAGGATATTTATTGGTACTTGTATAGTTAAGCTTTGTATTCAATCCATTTCCATTGTAGATTACTGATATTTTATCCGATTGTATTTGATAATTGTCCAATAATTGCTTTCGGGTAAAGTTTGATATTGCTACGACGTGCGCTGCTCTTTCAATTTTACTTTTGAGGGCTTTGTATCTTTTATTCCTTTTTCCCTTATGAGCATTTTGCAAAAAATCTAAATCATGCACAGTGAGCAAGAATTTCTCTGTTTTGCCGGGAGGATAAGGAGAGTCTTGATGCAATGCATGCCACACATCGAATTTATTGCGGTTATTTGTCATAAATTTATGCCAAGGCCGCTGAATGACGCAATTGATGTCATTCCCAAAAAGCTGATAATTATGCTTGGGCAAGTAATAATTTAACTCAAGATCGCTATGCGGTATCTGATTGAAGCACTTCCCTAAATGAAAGCAGAATTGACCCAAACCGGATTGCAAATTGGAAGTTTTTTCCATTTCAAGAAAAACAGATTTTATTGCTTTTCTTTCCACAGTCTTAGCAGTTTGGAGTATTTGAGATAATTATAGTACGCCGAAATCCTACAAATTGTATAGCCGTATTTGCCATCTAAAAAGCCCAATTTTATGAAATAGCTGCTAATGAATTTGAATATGGTCTTCAAATAAACAAGGGCTAAATTGGTTTTTTTCCCATCTTGAAAGAGGGCCTTTGCTGCAATGGTGCTGAACTTCAAAGTTTGTTCTCTGTGCTCAGCCACGGTGTAATAACTGTAATGCAAAAGATTTCCGGCTAATTTTCCAATTGGTGTATTTGGCTTATCCAACTCAAACTTATCGTGGGGATTTGTGCCTACCCATTTGCCCTTAGTACTATTGAAGAGTCTTATTTTTTTATCAGGATACCATCCACAATATTTCACCCAATGCCCACAGTAATTGGTTAGGCGGTTAAGGGAATAAGCATCAAAGTTAAAGTTCGTTTTGCTTTGTTGGATAGATTTTTTCAATGTTTCATCCAAAGCTTCATCTGCATCCAAGGATAATACGACCTGATTGCTTGCAAGGGACAATGCATAATTTTTTTGTTCGATATGCCCTTTGAATGCATTTTGAAAAACCTTGGCGTTGAAGGACTTACATATTGCTGTGGTCTTGTCAGTACTGAATGAATCTACAACGATGATTTCATCCACAACATCTTTCAGAGATGCCAAACACCGAGCAATATTCTTTTCTTCGTTGTAAGTTATTATGACAGCAGAAACCTGTACCATTTTCATGAAATTGAAAAACAGCTGTAGGTTGTGCTCATCATTTTATGCCATTGCAGTCTCCGGTCTTCCCAATGCCTTCATCATTCTTGAATGCGATCCAATAGCCGCCCATAAAGTTTTGAACTCATTGTAAGGAAGTCCGAATTCACGAGCTGTTTTCTTGACTATTGGCGCTAATTTAGGGTAGTGAATATGGCAGATAGCTGGAAATAAATGATGCTCTATTTGGAAGTTCAAACCACCAAAAAGGAAGTTTGCCCACCAGCTTCTAGTCGCAAAATTAACTGTTGTCATAAGCTGATGCTCTGCCCAAGAATGCTCAACTTTTCCAACTTCATCCGGAGTAGGAAATGATGCACCTTCAACTATGTGAGCCATTTGGAAGACTATTGCCAAAGTCAGACCCTCTACAGCATGAAGAACAACAAAGCCAATAATGGGAATGTACCAAGCCCAGTTCAAAACCAACATTGGCAGTATCAAAAACACAAAATAATACAAAATCTTAAATGCGAATAAACGGAAATATTCCCTTTTAGGGTGGTCAGGACTTTTCATGCCGCCCCACTCTTTTCTAAAGAAATTTACATAGTCGTTTTTAAATACCCAAGTAATAGAAGTAAATGGATACATGAACCACATGATGATGTGCTGGTATCTGTGAATTGGTTTCAAAGGCTCTTCCAGACTGAACCTCATCAACGGAACATCCTCAATATCTGAATCATGATCAGGGATGTTGGTATAAGTATGGTGAACCACGTTGTGTTTTATTTTCCAAACATAATCGCTGGTACCCAAAAGATTAAAAGTTGCTCCAAGCAAGCCATTTATTGTTTTGTTGGAAGTATATGATCCATGAACAGCATCGTGTGAAATGTTGAAGCCTATCATAGCTGCACAAAAACCATTGAGTCCATATAAACTAAGCACAGCCCACAAAGGCAATGCACTCCAGTATATAAGCAAATAACTTGCAACGAAAAGAGCTCCGACTATAATGGATTTAAAAACCATTGAAGGATTGGCATGTTTCGAAATGCCGTGGTTTTTGAAATACTCTTCAATCCTATGACTTAAAACATTGTAAAAATCTTCCTTAGATCGCTTGATATTGAATTGAATTCTAGGTAGCTGTGACATTAATTTAATTTTGGTGGCACAAAGGTAAATCAAATAACAATCAAAAGGTTCAAGCACTCCTTAACTTTAGGTTAATTGATCTAGGTTTTGTGGAAAATATTATACAGACGTATACGGGGGGGATAATATATTTGCCCTAAGGTGTGTTTTATTAAAGAAATTCGGATTGATCTGTTTCATGAAAGGAATATAAATTGTACCAAGCAAATATTTTTTTTGAATTATACAATTTTAGCAAGCTAAGAGAATGGTGAGGTTCAATATTCTTGCACGATAAATTGAGCCATGATGATTTAAATTAGCAGCACGAATAGATATTATGCCTCAATTTCAATCAAGCCTGAATATGGATTACCTTTGTGGAATGAAGCGGTTGATTGGAATTTTTGCAATGATTTTTAGTTCCTTGTTATACAGTCAAGACTCCATCAAACTAAAATTTTTAGAGCCATCTCCAAGTTTTAATGACAAAAGATTTTGGACAGTTTCGGGGATAGGAACTGGAATTTTTGCAGGAACTATTGTGGGCTTGAACGAAATATGGTATGCCCAATACCCTCGTTCTTCCTTTCAGTTATTCAATGATTGGGGTGAATGGAAGGGCATGGACAAATTGGGACATACAATGACCGCTTATGGTGAAGCAAGATATCTCTATGGAGGTGCCCGATGGTGTGGATTATCAGATAGGAGAGCGACATGGACCGCTGTTGGAGTTGCAAGCGGCCTTCAACTGTCATTGGAAATGCTCGATGCATATTCTTCTGAATGGGGTTTCTCTCTTCCCGATGTAGCTTTTAATACTTTGGGAGTCAGCGTTTTTCTAGCCCAACAACTTTATTGGCAGGAGCAGCGAATCCTGTTGAAGTGGGGAAATTTTCCAGTTAATTACCCCGCCGATATATTTGTCACTTCTACTGATGGTTCACAACAATCTTCAGTTCGTGATAGAGCACGCAATTTATATGGAAGCAATTATGTGGTTGGCTATTTTAAAGATTACAATGCCGCCAGCTCTTGGGTATCTTTGAATCTAAAGTCATTTATGCCTGATTCAAAATTTCCTCCTTGGTTGAATGTTGCAGTGGGTTATGGTGCTCAAAATATGTTAGGTGGATACCGAAATGAATGGACAAATGATAACGGACAAGTTTTTAATATTCCCGCAGGAGTTTATCCACGATATCAACAATATTTTCTGAGTTTAGATATAGATATGACAAGATTACGGGTGCGCAATCGGTATTTGAGGACCTTGCTTTATGTTTTAAATTCTGTAAAAGTTCCCCTGCCGGGCATAGAGTACAACAGCTTAGGTCAGTGGAAATTCCACCCTTTTATGTTTTAGTGGATTAATTTGCCGCTTGCCAGAATGGTTCCATTTTCTGAAATTACACTGTAAAAAATGGATTGTCGGCTCAAAAAACCAGGATTGTATTTTGCGACCCAATGGTTTCCTTGTTGACTGAAACGAGCCTTCCGAATTATTTTGCCCATTGCTGAATATAACACACATTCTCTGGCTTTGGAGTTGAGCTGTATGCTTATTTCATCACTTTCATGAAATACAAAACACTGAATTTTGTGACCGTTGTCATCAGTTGTTGAGGTGATTGGCTGATTTAAACTTAGCTTAAAAAGCCGGCCGGGATTACCGGTCAAAATACTCGATTCATCAGTCAAATAAATGGTACTGCTGTCTTGAAATGCAACGGCTTCCTTTTGGGAAAAATCGGAATATTGAAACACAATTGGCTCAACGTCGAAAAAATCATTTGATGTGAAATTTTTGAACAACCACATGCGTGCATAACCAATCAAAATTAAAGCATTTTTTTGCGGGGAAAGTGCTGCCCCAGTTACCGAGCCCAGAAAAAGGCTACCCAATCCGGTATTAAAACTGGATTTGTATTTTGCAATGTGAGTGCCCTTTTTGTTGGAAAGTACATACATCCTGCATTCACTTTTGTAAGGTGAAGTTCTGTCCTTGGTAAAAAGGTATAGGGAATCACCTAAGCTCACAAATGCCTCACAATCGAAATGTAAAAAGGAAGATGGCGGAGGAAAAGACAATTGATCTTCATAGGTGAATGAGATGGTATCAATTTTAAGTGAATTGGGCTTATCTAAGTTACCAAATATTTTGAAAATTCTGAGGTTTTGTCGAAGGTTATCATTGTTACCGAAATCTCCTAAATACAAGTTGCCATTGTCATCTTTAGTGAGCTCTTCCCAGTCATCAACTTTTATTCTTTCTGAAAGGTCATATGCCTGCAGCAATTCACCGAGTGTGTCCAACCAGTAAAGCTTTGCCTTGTTGCCACTGTCATTATGGGTCAACAAACTGTCTGAGCCCCAAAATATTAGACCACTTGACTCGGAAATGGAGTTAGGAAGAGACAGGACGACTTCTGGACTTACAATAATTTGTGCCTGACCAACTTTAATGCAAGCCGTAAACAAATGAAGAAGTAAAATCCATTTTTTCATGCCAATTCCGCGGTTGATGCTATTTCAGGTCCGTTCAATATACCCGTGATGCGGACAAGTGACATACTATTAGAGGTCAAGCCATTAGCAGGTATGATAACTTTGATGTAATTTGGAGTGAATCCGGTCAAAAGTGTTTTGTTCTTATGATTTTCTAGTAATACCTCTTGGATATCTCCTTGGTGTTTTAAATAGTGTTGTCTTTTCTTTTTTTCAGACAACAAACGCAATACTTCATTCCTCCTTTTTCTTTCTTGCACTGGAACTATCCCTGACATTTCAACAGCGGCTGTATCATCGCGTTCAGAGTAAGTAAAAACATGTAGGTATGAAATTTCCAATTGATCGATAAAATCTACAGTCTCTTGAAATTCTTTTTGGGTCTCTCCTGGAAAGCCCACAATTACATCCACTCCTATGCAGGCATGAGGGATATGTTTTCTGATGGCATCAATTCTGCTTTGGTATAGCGCGGTGTTGTATCTACGGCGCATTAATTTCAATATCGAATCACTTCCAGATTGCAATGGGATATGAAAATGTGGCATGAAATGATTGGAACCACCAACAAATTCTATGATCTCTTCGGTAAGTAAATTGGGCTCAATTGAGGAAATACGAAAACGAACTTCTCCAAGTAACTGATCCAACTCGCTTATCAAATCAATGAACAATGCTTCTTTTTTGGGCAATGAGCCTTCAATTACCTCAGTTCCATTGCCAAAGTCACCCAAATTAACACCTGTCAGTACAATTTCTTTGACTCCCATCTCAATTATGGAACGCGCATTATTCAATACACTTTCAACAGTATCACTTCTACTCTTTCCCCTTGCTTTAGGAATGGTGCAGAAAGAACATTTATAGTCACATCCATCTTGAACTTTCAAGAAACTGCGGGTTCTGTCTCCAAAGGAATAACTGGATTCAAAAGTATTGACTTCTTTGATTTCGCCTGAGGATATGAGTCCTTTTGCGCCGCTGTTCTGTATAAGGTCAATGTAGTCCAGCATTCTGAATTTTTCAGCAGCTCCGAGTACCAGATTCACGCCTGGTATTTCTGCAATTTCAGCTGGCTTTAATTGAGCATAACAACCCGTCACGATCACTTTTGCTTCAGGATTTTGGCGTAGCGCTTGTCTTACTATTTGCCTGCATTGGCGATCGGCGCCTTCCGTAACAGAGCAAGTATTGACCACGTAAATGTCAGCAATATCAGCAAATGAAGCAACGGCATAGCCATTTTGACTGAACAAACGGGATAATCCAGAAGTCTCGCTGTAATTGAGTTTACAGCCTAAAGTATGAAATGCTACAGTGCCAGGAGTTGCCATAAAGTAGGTACAAAGGTACAGAAAATGCTGAACCAACGCAATTCTACTTTTTATGATATGAGATAGCCTACTATCATTGAAAACGTACCAACAGAGATAGGCATGTTTGTCCTTCAGTAGAAAAAAAGAAAGGCCACCCATATTTGGCAGCCTTCCTGGATTTCTTTTAATTCAATTTATGATTCTTTGCTAGTACGGGTAAGAAATTGTTTTTCGAATGAAAGCAAGATTGCAAAGGATCATAGCGTGTGGGATAAAAGATGAATTACCTATTATTATTGAACCTTGCTTGTCGTTCCATAATTTGGAATCTTCAAATCTAAAATTTCCAAACTATTGTTTTGACTTTAGGACAGATGCAGCTTTAATCGTGAGTATGCTGAAATCCCTTGCCTTTATTAACGTCCTTGTGTGTATGAAGGGAGTATTTCAATTTTTCTTTCATGTCATCAATCACATCCTCTTTGTATCTCGGATCAGATTGAATTTTTTTCCAAAAAAGCAGGAATTGACAGATCAACTCCTGTATTTCTAGTCAAGCCAGCGGCAAGACTAAAAGCTTTCTCAATGTCTGAATCGGCAACTTCATAATACACGATATTACCTTCACTTGGAACTACAAATTGCAAATCCTGACCCTCTGTTTCCTTGTCATCGACTTTTGAGGTTATTTCTTCACCATTTTGAATTCGATTTTTGACCTCAAAGGCTATGGGGCTTAAATCATTTTGTTGAGCAGGAACCGATGGAGAGACTCTAATAACAAAGAGACAGAAAAGTAGTGTTTTTTTTCATTTTTCGAAGTTTTAAAACTGTAAATTGTCAGGTAAATTTGCGTCTATCGGAATTTGAATTAACTAAGAGGATGGATTGGAATAAAATAACCAATTCAAGATTTTATTTTTCAGTATATCAAATAATATTACGTGACAGTATTAACCAATAGTTTTTTTACTGTTGGATACTTTCTAGTTCATATTTTTTTTGGGTGCAAGGATAGAATTTTCCTCTTAGGAAATTTAAGAAATTGACTGCAGGACGTAAAATTCAATTACCTACGTAGCTGAATTAAAGCTTCTGAGAAACAAATAATTTATAACTAGTGACATATAATTATACATTTCTCTAACATCCTAAGTCAAAGTAATACGAAGCAATAGGATTATCGTAGTAGTTTTGCGTTTAGCTAATTTATATTTAGATGGCAAAGCAAAAACAAAGCTCACATAAAAACAATCCAACAACTATAGGAAACAATAATGCTGGACTGAAGTCAATTCAATGGTACAAATGGGCAGTATTGGCATTACCTTTTTTGCTCTATTCCAACACCTTATTTTATGATTTTGCTCAAGACGATTCCATTGTTATTACGGACAATATGTTTACCAAGGACGGATTGGCAGGATTGAAAGGAATATGGGGCAAGGATACTTTTTTTGGATTTTTTAAGGAAGAAGGAAAAGCGGGCTTGGTGTCTGGAGGTCGTTATCGTCCATTGAGTTTGACAGTATTTGCGCTGATATATGACCTGTCAGGCGGAAAGCCATTTTTGTTCCACTTAGTCGGTGTTTTGTTTTATTGTTTGTTGTGTTTTGTTATTTTTCGGCTTATCCAAGAATTGCTTAGGCACAGATTCAAGTCAGAGGTAGTTGATTTGATTGCTTTGCTTGGAACATTATTTTATGCCGCGCATCCCATTCACACTGAAGCCGTTGCCAATATAAAGGGATTGGACGAAACATTGAGTATGCTTTTGGCATGTTTAAGTCTGTTTTTTGCTCTTCGTTTTTCTAATTCTGGTGACAATAAAAACTTGCTGTGGATTTTTCTTTCTTTATTAGGAGGAATGTTGTCCAAGGAGAATGCCATAACTTTCTTGGCAGTTATTCCTTTGGCCATATATTATTTTACGAATCAAGGATGGAATGGTGTTGTTAAACCACTTGCAGCTGCCTTTTCAGCGGTTGTTGTGTTTTTGTTGATTCGCGGCGCAGTTATAGGTTGGCAATTTGGAGACGCTCCAAAAGAATTGATGAACAATCCCTTTTTGAAGTGGACTGGAACCCAATATATTCCCTTCAACGCTGCAGAAAAATTGGCAACCGTATTTTACACTTTGTGGGTTTACGTGAAATTGTTGATTTTGCCTTATCCATTGACCCATGACTACTATCCCAGACATATTGAAATAATGAATTTCGGCAGTATTGGAAGTATTTTGGGCCTATTGATTTATGGCTTTATGGCCTTCTGGTTTGTAACACGAGTTGCTAAAAAGGAGCTTTCTGGCTTTCTGGCAGGCTTCTATCTCATTACTATAAGTATTGTGTCCAATATTTTATTCCCTATTGGAACTAATATGTCGGAGCGATTTATTTTCATGCCATCATTTGCATTTTGTTTGTTGTTGGCAATAGTAATTGTCCAGTTCATGAAAAACAGTAGAAATTCCTCATTGGCCATCGGTTGCGGAATAGTGGCTATTTATGGGATAATGACTATTTCACGCAATGGAGTTTGGAAGGATAATTTAACCCTTTTTACAACAGACGTAAAGACCTCTGTCAATAGTGCAAAACTTCAAAACAGTGTAGGTGGAGAATTGCTTACTACCGCAACCAAAACTCAGGATAGCCTCGAAAGAAGACGGTTAGCCGATGAGGCAATTCCTCATTTGGAAAAAGCTATAAGCATTCACCCGACTTACCATATTCCGTATTTATTAAGGGGAAATGCTCAATTTCTGCTTGGGAATTTTGATGAAGCAATTAAGAATTATGACAATTGCCTAAATTTGAATCCTGGATATAGTGATGCAATCCGAAACAGGACATTGGCGTATCGTGAAGCCGGGAAATATTTCGGAGAGAAAAAGGGAGATCTGGGCAAAGCAATTTTCTTTTTGGAGAAAGCACAAGCAGAAAACCCAAAAGACTATGAAACCAACCGTTTGTTAGGCGTTGCTAATGGCATCAGTGGAAATAAAGAGCGAGCGATCCAATTTTTTCTTCAAGCGGCAGATATAAATCCGAGTGCTGAAGCGTTAAAGAACGTGAGTATTGCCTATGCTAATGGAGGAAACAAGGAAAAGGCTGAAGAATTTGCTCAAAAATCAAATCAAGCACCAGCTTTGCAATCTGGTCAAAAATAATTTATTGAATGTTGTTAAAAAAAATATTTCTAGTTGTTTCGCTTTTGGTTTTTGGCCTGAACACTGGGCAAAAGGCAGCAATACGTGTTGTACTTCCCATCGATACCAATCAACAATCCATAACCGAATGGGTCGACTCAATGATGAAATCAATGAGCCTTGATGAGAAAATAGCTCAGTTGATAGTAGTGAGAGGGCACAGCAACAAGGACGCTAAATACGAGGCAGATGTTGCTAATTTGGTTTCAAAATATCAGGTAGGTGGTATCTGTTTTTTTCAAGGTACCCCAGCAAAACAGGCTTTGCTGACAAATTATTATCAATCATTGTCAAAAGTCCCAATGATGGTAAGCATGGATGCAGAATGGGGGCTTGGAATGCGGCTTACTGATTCGGTCATTTCTTTTCCACGACAGATGACTTTAGGTGCCATTGAGGATGAAAAGCTGATTGAAGAAATGGGACGTGAAATAGCAAGGCAGCTAAGAAGGATAGGTGTCCATGTTAATTTTGCACCTGTAGCTGATATCAACAACAACCCTGCTAATCCAGTTATCAATAGCCGTTCATTTGGGGACAATAGAGAGAATGTTGCAGTTAAGGCACTTGCGTATGCCAAGGGCCTTCAAAGTGGAAATGTGATTGCCTGCGCCAAGCATTTTCCAGGGCATGGTGACACGCAGGTAGATTCTCATGAGGAGCTTCCAAGGCTAGGATTTAGCCGGAGAAGGCTGGATACCTTGGAATTATTTCCATTTGCTACCTTGGCCAACCAAGGCGTGCAAAGTATTATGACAGGTCATCTTCAAGTTCCTGCTTTGGACCCAAGGCCTAACATGCCAGCCAGTTTGTCTTCGCTTATTATTCAGGATCTGCTTGTAGATAAAATGGGATTCAAAGGCTTGGTATTCACTGATGGACTTGAAATGAAAGGAGTTACCAAATATTTTAAACCGGGAGAACTAGAGGCACAAGCCCTGCAAGCTGGAAACGATATTTTATTACTTCCTCGCAATGTTCCAGCAGCAATAGATGGGATCAAAAACTATTTGGCATCTGGTAAACTGGTCCAGTCTGAGATAGACCGTAAAGTGAGAAAGGTCTTAGAAAGTAAATACAAACTTGGCCTGTCCAATTATCGTGCAGTTGAGTTATTCAATCTTACGGAGGATTTAAATACACCGGGCGCAATAGCTCTGAATCGCACATTATCCGAAAAAGCAATCACTTTAATAAAAGATAGCAAAAGCCAAATTCCAGTAAAGGATTTAGATAAATTCAGATGTGTCTCAGTTGCACTAGGAAGACCCAAAATTACGATCTTTCAGGAACATTTGAGAGATTATACAGAATTAAAGACCTTAAATTATGAAGGTAAAATAAGTGATCAGGAGCGGTATAATTGTTTGGTACAGTGCAAATCTGCAGATTTACTTATCTTGAGTTTGCATGGCTTAAACAATAAAGCTGACGAATTTTATGGACTTTCGGATGATGAGGTAAAATTGTATCAAGCCTTGGTGAAACAAAACGAAAAGACCGTCTTGGTTAATTTTGGCACGCCTTATTTGATGGGTTCATTGTTGAATCCCGGAACAATTATTCAATGTTATGAAGAAGGAAGAAATTTTCAAGAGCTAGCAGCACAATTGATTTTTGGATCCAGTCAATGTTTTGGTAAACTTCCAGTTTCCGTAAACAGAAACTTGAGATTTGGGATGGGTATGTCAACAGCTAAACCTACAAGACTTGGATGGGATCTGCCGGAAAGAGTCGGATTGAGCTCTATCAAACTAAAACAAATAGACATGTTGGCAATGGAAGCCATCTCAACAAGAGCTACTCCCGGTTGTCAAATACTTGTAGCCAAAGATGGTCAAATAATCTATGACAAATCATTTGGTAACTTTACCTATCAGAAAAATCAACCAGTAAATCAGCAAAGTATATACGACCTCGCATCTTTAACTAAAATTGCGGCCACGACCATTTCTGTAATGAAATTGCAGGAAATGGGTAAAATGGATATCGATGAACCCTTGGGTAAATATTTGGAAGAAACCCAGTGTACCAACAAAGAAGAAATACCCTTGCGTCAAATCATGATTCATAGAGCAGGATTGAGAAGTTGGATACCCTTTTATGAAAAGACCTTAGTGAGAGAAAACAGCAGATTAAAACCCTCCCCTGAGTTTTATACTTATCGAAGGGACAAAAAGCATCAAATTAAAGTAATTGACAGCTTATATCTTTTATCTAATTATAGAGAAGCAATATGGAACGAAATCGTCAATAGTGATTTGCCAAATTTGGGGGAGTACAAATATTCTGATATAGGCTTTTATATGTTGGCCGAGATTATAAAGAGAAGGACAGGCAGCTCAATAGATGTTTTTGCAGAAAAGCAATTTTATAAGCCATTGCACATGAACAAGACTTGCTACAGACCACTTTTATATTTCAAGAAAAACAATATTGTCCCTTCCGAAGTTGATAAATACTTCAGAATGAGAACAGTTCAAGGCTATGTACATGATATGGGGGCAGCGATGTTGGGAGGCATAAGTGGGCATGCTGGCTTATTCAGCACGTCAAGAGATCTTGCTATATTGATGCAAATGCTGCTGAATAAAGGTACCTATGGAGGAAGAACATTTTTAAAACCAGAAACTGTCAGATTGTTCACATCAAGATGCAATGGATGTGGAAGAAGAGGAATTGGTTTTGATATGGGAATGACGGATAAAAACACAATATCAAATATGTCGAGACTGGCTGGGGATAAAACCTATGGTCACACCGGCTTTACAGGCACTTGTACATGGGTGGATCCAGATAAAAACTTGGTTTACATTTTTCTGAGCAATCGCACTTTTCCTACTATGGATAACAGAAAATTGAACAAAGGCGATTATCGCGAAAGAATACATACGGCAATTTATGAATCCATGCTATAAGGGATTATGAATATTCCAATTAACATTGCCCGAAAGTACTTTTTATCACGCAGGACACTTAATGCGATTCACGTGATTTCTGGTATTTCAGTTATAGGAATTGCTATAGGAACTGCTGCTCTGATTTTGGTGCTTTCAGTGTTCAATGGCTTCGAAAGTTTGATATCAGGAATGATGAGCCATTTCAATTCTGACATAAAAATTGGCTTGATTGAGGGTAAAACCTTTCAGATTGATTCAGCCAAACTGGGCCAAATTAAACAACTTCCGGGGGTTTTTTCAATTTCATGCGTATTGGAAGAAAAGGCACTCTTCGAATATGAAGGAAGTCAGGATTTTGGGACACTAAAAGGAGTTGACAATAATTATTTAAAAGTAAGTGATATAGAATCAGCAGTAACAGATGGTGTCTTCAAGCTGCAAATGAAAGATATTGACATGGGAGTTGTTGGCGCTGGATTGGGCAATAAAATGGGAATAGATCCTGAAAGGTCCTTGAATCCTATAACCATATATGCAGTTGATCAGAATAAAGCTGGGGGAACCGAACAACCATTTAAAAGATTATTTCTGTATCCATCAGGACTTTTTTCAATTCAACAAGATATTGATTACGAATATGTCCTTGCCTCGTTACCCTTTGTACAAGATATTCTCAATGCGCCCAATATGATATCGGGATTTGAAGTCAAATTATCTTCCTATGAAAAGGACCAGGATCAGTTGGTGACCAAAATAGAAAACATTGTAGGAAAGCAATTTTATGTCAAAAATAGATACCAGCAAGAAGAGTCTTTTATGAGACTTATGAATATGGAAAAATGGGTCAGCTTTGCAATCCTTAGTCTTACCTTGCTTTTGGTAGTTTTCAATATGATGGGCGCCTTGTGGATGATTGTCTTAGAAAAAAGACCCGATATTTCCATTTTGCGTACTATTGGTTTGTCAAAAAATGCTGTAAAAAGCACCTTTCTTTGGCTGGGGAGTTTTTATGTTTTTAGTGGATTCTTTATTGGCCTTTTTATGGCAGTTTTGTTTTATATACTGCAATTAAAATATGGCTTGATAGGTGTCCCTGATGGATTTGCAGTTGATTCTTATCCGATATTGATGAAACCAAAAGATATTATAGCAGTAGCTTTGGTAATATTTATAATTGCATTATTTGCTTCATGGATTCCTTCCAAAAAAGCAGCACAAATGATAACCTTATCACGAAATGATTGAAATGGAAGATTGGGAAATAGATTTTCAATGGCTCGAAGTACAGCACATTATGTCTAAGGCCATGAAGCTCGAGAGGCTTCCAGATATGAATGGCACATTATTCCTAGTGGGAATGCAAGAACTGGGAAGGTGGCAGGCCAAGTGGACCAAAGAGGAGAAGCAAGATTTGATGCACATTGCCATCTGTCGATTATTGAGTGAAGAAGGACATTATAAATTCGACGGAAGAGATGCAGATGGTTGGCCTCACTATACATTGATACACCCTATTCACGTAACAGGTCCGGAAAATCAAGAACAATACCTCAAGCAATTGGCTATTAAATACATCAAGGAATTGGCTGAAGAAAATGGCTGGATTTCTGATCCTGAAAAGGATCCAAGCTTAGCCTAATGAAAATTCTGATTATTAGATTGAGTTCGATTGGTGATTTGGTTCTTATCACGCCAATTATTAGAACCGTTCAGCAGCAATTAAATGCCGAAATTCATCTGTTGGTTAAGAATAAATTTCGGGAGGTGTTGCAAGGAAATCCTTATGTTACAAAGTTCATAGATTATGAAGATCAAGTGAATGGTCAAATAAATTTGCTAGAGGAAGCATATGATCTGGTGATTGATTTGCATAACAATTGGCGAACCAAACGACTCAGAGTCAGACTTGGCGTCGAGAGTATAAGCTATAAAAAGAAAAATATCCAAAAATGGATTTTGACAAATTTTAAATTCAACTGCCTTCCAAAGGAACATTTGGTGGATCGATATTTTGCTTCTGTTAAGACATTAGGAGTCGAAAATGACCATAAAGGTTTAGATTTTATTGTTTCAAATGAGGCAAAAGCAATAGCAGAGGCATACATCCCTCATTCTGCATTTCTTGCCATTGTTATTGGAGCAGCACATCAAACCAAAGTGCCTCCAGTTTCAGTATTTTTGAATCTGATCCAAAACCTAGACCTTCCTTGTATTTTGTTGGGTGGTCCAATGGATTTTATAAAAGGCGAAGAAATTGTATCAAAGTCGAATAAGGAAGTTTTGAACCTAGCAGGAAAACTCAGTTTGTCCGCTTCAGCTGCCGTGATAGAAAGGACCTCTTTTGTAATCACTCCTGATACAGGCTTGATGCACATTGCTGCAGCTTTAAACAAAAACATTGTAAGTATTTGGGGCAATACTGTGCCCGAATTTGGAATGTATCCGTATTTGCCCAGAGACTCTACCGCTTTAGACTACAGATCGGAAGTTCAAAATTTATCTTGCCGACCATGCAGCAAAATAGGATTTGAAAAATGTCCAAAGGGGCATTTTAAATGTATGGAAGATCAAAACGTAGTTGAAATTGGAAAAGTGGTTAAGAATAATGTACAAAACCACTAGGAAAAAAAGTTGGCTCACAAGGATTTGAACCCTGACAAACAGTACCAAAAACTGCTGTGCTACCGTTACACTATGAGCCAATGCCGTAAAGCGATGCAAAGATAGAGAAATATCTTTTTTGAAGCAAGACCCTTTGAATCTTATTATGAAAAAATTAAATGTTGTCAATCTCAACCAATTGTTCTGCGGCTGGATTTTGGTTTCTGTCTTTTTTTCTATTGCTATGCTAAAAGGCAGAGCAGCTTGAAAATCTATCATTTTATGAAAGCCAGCATCTTTCTCAATATCTCCAAAATTGATTGGAACCCAAATGGCATAAAATAAAACGCTTAACCTTATTTATTAAGTGAGAAGAGACTATATTTAATTATGCTCTTGGCCGAATGACAATTATTTCAATTGGCTTAAAATGAATGGTTCCACCTACTTTACCAACATCATCACCAAATGTGTCGGTCTGAATTGAAATAGTATGGATGATACCTTTGCCCTCAAAAGTTCTAAATCCTCTGGCCCCAAAATTTGCTCCTTCCACTACACCCTTTTTTACAGGCAATTTAAAGCTGCAGTTTGGGTATTTAATGAAAGCGGGTATTGGATAGTTTCCTTCAAATTTGCCTGTTATGATGGTATTGTCACCCTGGTTTTCTAAAAACAACAATTCAGCTTTTAGATTGACTTGATCGTCTATGATCTCTAAGGTAAAATTTGATTTCCAAACACCTCTACCATAAGTATCAGCGTTACCTTGAATGAGTTCGTTAGCGTAAATAGTTATGTCAGGGATATTA
>JBBQJT010000043.1:0-30851 GCA_038326165.1 Chitinophagales bacterium
CTGAAACAGGGTATCTTTATACAGGTGATGGTGTATTCATGATGTGTCTAAAACCACCCAAGTAATGAATAACGAAGGATGAATAAAATAAAAAGCGATGAAGCAGATTATGATGGTATTTTTAACCAAAATTCCGCAGCATGCGGAATCGACGAAAACATTGATCAGAATCAATATTTTGTCGAGGTTAACCTCGACAAAAACTATGTTTTTTGTCGCCCCGTTGGGCAAAATAAGCTTATTGCTTATTTTGGGTTTAATGGCAATGATAGTATCTTGTGAAAAAGAAGAAGCACAGCTACTGGAGTCATTGTAAGGGTATTGGAGTACAGAACCAATAAGCCATTGGAAGGAATAGCAGTGATATTGCGGGTCAGGAGCTTAAAGGATGGCATAAACACAACGGATAATGCCTATACCGATAAAGAAGGAAGATACAGTGTATGAGTAGAGGAACTAGGCTATATTGGAGACCCAATAACAGAATATGATGGTTATTATCCATTCCCTGATTCCTATCTAATCAGTACATGCCAGGTTTTAAGCTAGCCTGACATCATCCTCGACCCCAAGGCTTATATTAATTTTCGATTTATCAATGATACTGGGATTTTTTATAATTTTTCATTCTACACATCCGATGATGTTGGAATAATTTATCCCAACTCATATTTTGGTGAATACTTTGATGTTGAACAATTTATTAATGTATTAGGAAATAGAGATATCGTAATTGGTTGGAAAAAGGAAATTAACAATATCCCTACTTTTTATAAAGATACAGTTTATATTTCAAAATTCGATACTTTGAACTACACGATTA
This sequence comes from Chitinophagales bacterium, assembly GCA_038326165.1. Classification (GTDB taxonomy): domain Bacteria; phylum Bacteroidota; class Bacteroidia; order Chitinophagales; family Saprospiraceae; genus JAEUUM01. Next base: position 824 of record JBBQJT010000043.1, read on the forward strand.
AAATGTAGAGAAGTGGGTGGTGTATGATTAGTTTTTGTTTTTGTATCAAGTTGAAAGCTGATTGGATAGCTCTTGCTTACGCTAAGTTGTCACTTTTACATTGCCCTTAAAGTAATTCTACTGTGAAATGGTGGATAGACCATTTCTTACAGTGGTTTATGCCGACAGAATAGTAGCAATAATTAGATATATGGGACGAGAATTAATTTCTCGTCGGTATAACCAAAAGGTCTAGCTGGAAAAACTCGCGCGGTGCGGATTTGTTTTTCTTAGGGTTTCGGGTGCAAAGCTGATTGGTGTTTCAATCTTACGGACTTTCTCAGTCCAAGGATTCCCTCGAAAATCCTCCGTTGCTGCGCTTGAACAGTGTCCAGCGGGTGTTCCGCTTTGGAGCGGAATTGGGTTTTTTTATCTTTTGTTTTTGATGAATTCTGGACTAAAGTTGCGCTGTCTTCTCACTTTTGGAAAAGCTTCAATATCTTGTGTACACTTATTTATGGAACAGCTCAACTGACACTAACAATTTCAATCCTTATCAAAATGTTCAAGGATTTGCTCTTCCCAACTGTAATCCTTCAGCCCAGTAGCTTGTTCCCTCGTTCCTTGCAATACAAAACCATAAGCGGGTAAATCCAGAATTGATAGCGAATCGGCTCGATCTGGATCAATGCTCAACCATATCTTAGTTGAACAATTAAGTATGGTGTTCAATATGTCTTCATAAGGTATGCTCAGTCCTGGATTCCACAACACTTCTTGGGAATCTTGTACTTGTAATCCTTCAGCAGATATTTCAACAATCACTCTCAGAGTGCTATTCGACCATGCCAGTATTTCATGTATTGGAACAACAACTCCAGTAACATTTAGAGATACTGCGTCGGTTTCATTCAACAACCCGTTGGGCCGTAGCCAAATTTCTGTGCCTTCAACCCATTCAACCAAAGCCGAAATGTACATGATCGCTTGCTCACGTGTCTGTCCGCCCAGTGGTTCAAAAACCATTTTCTCAACACCAGCGGCGGCGTAATATCGAGCATCTGTCAAGTGAATAATGTGATCTGCTAATAATTTGGGATGATGATGGGTCATAATGCAAAGGTAATCATACCCTAAAGCAAATTAGAAGTAAAGTAGTTTTATGAAAATGAGAAAAAGCGAAAAAAAAAGTATTATTTTGACATGAAATCTGAAACGGTGGAGACAAAATACTCATATTTTGATTTGGTTTATGAAATAACCCGTCAAATTCCAGTTGGTCGGGTGAGCAGTTATGGAGCAATAGCTGATTACTTGGCATTGGGATCCAGTAGAATGGTAGGCTGGGCCCTGAATCATTCTTTTGCCCAAATGATCGAGCTGCCAGCCCATAGAGTGGTGAACAGAAAAGGAGAATTGACAGGAAGACACCATTGGAATCCACCACAATTAATGGGACAGCTGCTTCAAAAAGAAGGCGTCCAAATTGAGAATGATAAGGTGATCAACTTCCAGGAGGTTTTTTGGCATCCCAAAGAATTGGATGAAGGATAAAAACCTCAAGTGATATTCTACGTACATTGCAGTTCATAAAATTCTGCGGGATTCAAATGTTATGGTTGATCACATTTTACTTAAAGTACTTCTTGCACCTTTTGCATTATTGTTTGGAAGTATCGTAGCTATCAAGGAAGCAATGTACCGCACGGGATTAATAAAAGGCGTCAAGTTTGATCTGCCGTTGATATCTGTGGGTAACTTAACCGTTGGAGGAACGGGAAAGACACCACATATCGAGCTGTTGATTAGATTGTTAGAGCCGTACCTTGAAGTGGCAACTTTGAGCAGAGGTTACAAACGAAAGACCAGTGGTTTCAGATTGGTGAAGGGCAGTGATTCTGCAATGGAAGCAGGCGACGAACCGCTTCAGTTTAAAAGGAAATTTCCCAATGTTACAGTTGCTGTTGGCGAGAATCGGGTATTTGCAGTCCCGAGTATGCTTGGAGAGAACCCAAGAATTCAAACAATACTACTCGATGATGCCTTCCAACATCGGGCCATTATTCCAGGATATAATATTTTATTGACTGAGTATGAGAGACCATTTTACACGGATCAATTATTGCCTGTAGGAAAATTGAGAGAGTTCCCTGAAGGCTACAAAAGAGCTGATATGATCATTGTTTCAAAATGCCCAACTACGCTTGAAAGATCAGATGCTGAGGAAATGATAAAGAAGTTAAAGCCATTGGCCAAGCAGAGCGTTTTTTTTACCAAATACAATTATGGAGCACCATATTTTTGGTTAGATCCAAGTTATAGATTTCGACTTTCCAACGAAACACAAGTCATACTCATCTCCGGTATTGCCAATGAGAGCTATTTATTGGACTATTTGCGACCTTTGGTAGGGCACATTGAAATGCTTTCATTTCCAGATCATCATCTATATACTGAGGAAGATTTGTTGGCTATTACCAATCTGGCATCTACCATTTCAGGTAACAACAAGGTAATTTTGACTACCGAAAAAGATGCCGTACGACTAGCAACTTATTTGGAATACTTCAAAGCCAATAAGCTGGATATCTACATTTTGCCCATTGAAGTAGGGTTTCATTTTGATGAAAAAAATAAATTTGAAAGTATCATTAAAGAATATTTGCTCAACTTCAAGTCGTGATTAAACGTTTTTTACTTTCCATATTTTATCTTGGCTGGAAGTCACTCGTGTGGGTGGCATTGAAGATATTTTTTAAAAGGACGATAGTCAGAGGTAAAGAATATCTGCATACTAAAGGCCCAAGTATATTGCTTTCCAATCACCCCAATACCATGGTTGATCCGATTGATGTAGCAGTACGATCGCCCAGAATGGTTCACTTTTTAGCCAAGGCAGAGTTGTTTCGAAATCCATTAATGCGTTGGTTTTTTACCACCTTCTATTGTATTCCGGTAGAAAGGCCCAACTTCTCAAATGGCCAAAAGGTAGATAATTCGGCCAGTTTTGCCAAATGCGACGCGTTTCTGCATTCAGGAGGATGTCTTTATGTAAGTCCGGAAGGAACAAGCATCTTGCAAAGACATTTGCTGCCATTGAAATCAGGCGCTGCACGTATTGCCATCAGTGCGGCTGTGACAAGTGATTATACAATTGAAGTGAAATTTGTGTCTGCCACAATAAGCTATGTTACACAAGGAGAATTCAGGTCAACGCAACTGATTACGGTGCATGAACCCATTTCGAACGCCAAATGGAGGGCTGATTATGTAGCAGATCCAATCAAGGCAATTGATACCATCCGAAATGGCCTGGCAGAATTGATGCAATCTTCGATGTGGGAAGATTCCGGGAAGTATTCGGCGGAAGTTGACGCAGCGGTATTTATGTCTGCGCCTTACATCGCCAATCGTCCTGATGAATTTCACGATAAGGGCATGGCGTATAGCAGGAAAATGAAAGATTGGCTCAATACAGATCCTGCCAAAGCAGAGGCTTGGGCAAATGAAATCGGAAAAATCAAAGAATTCCTAAAAGGCAAAGCTTTGAGTAAGTCCGAATGGGGGTGGATTGGCAAAGAATATTCATTTGTGAATAAGATATGGAGAATCATAGCATTACTACCGTCATTAATGTTCTTGGGTATCGGGCTGATTTTCCATTTGATTCCCAATGCTTTAATTGGAGGACTTTGGCGTTGGGTATCAATTGAGCCAGAATATGAAGCAACGGTTAAGATACTAGCTGGGATCATTTTATACCCAATTTGGTACGGAGGATTATTGATTATAGCTTTTTACCAATTTGTACCTATTGCAATTATATTGTTGATGCTGTTTCTTGTATTTGTGACAGGGCATTTCTATTATGATGTGCTCGCATATTGCAGAGAAACCAAGTGGGTATTTAGCCAATCGAAATCAAACAAAGAGGCATTGCTTGAAAAAAATATTGCATTAAATTCACTTATTTCCTTGATTATTAATTAAATAATTCGCTTCTTTGTACTGCATATCAACAAACGTACTATCCCATGTACCCAAAAATCGTATTGGGCATTTTTGTGACTTCTACTGTCGTCCAGTTGTCTTACTGGCTGGTACTGTTTGTTAGACTATTACGACCACCATTTCAAGAAAAAAACAAAGATTCAGAGCTTCCAGATATTAGCATTTTGATTGCTGCCCGCAATGAGCTTCATAATCTAAAAAATAACATCTCCCGTATTCTAAATCAAAACTACCACTCACATCAAGTAATAGTGGTAAACGATAATTCAACTGACGCAAGTGCGGAGTTGCTATTGCACACGCAAGAAACTAATGCCAACTTTACATTCGTTAACGCACATTACCACCATGGGGGCGGAAACAAGAAAGCAGCTTTAACCCAAGGGATACATACTTCGAAAACTGATGTTCTTTTACTGACAGACGCTGATTGTTGCCCGGCTAGTGTGAACTGGGCTAAAAAGATGATATCAGCACTCACTCCTGACAAAGATTTCGTATTGGGATATGGGCCTTATAACAAGAGACCCGGCCTCCTCAATAAGTTGATACGGTTTGATACCTTAATGATTGCTATTCAATATGGATCTATGGCAATCACAGGTCAAGCTTACATGGGAGTAGGAAGGAACTTAGTTTATCGCAAAAGTTTGTTTGAATTGACAAATGGCTTCGATAATCACAAATCCCTCCTGAGTGGTGATGATGATCTCTTTGTGCAATCAGCTGCAACAAATCTTAACGTTGCGTTAATGTTTGAACCGGAAGCATTTGTCTATTCTGAACCCAAGGACAGTTATTCGGCTTTTCTGAAGCAGAAAATAAGACATATTTCCACCGCAACCAGCTATAAATTAAGGCATAAAATCCTCTTGGGATTATTTGCCCTCACACTTCTTCTACACTATGTAGGAGGAATAACACTCTTATTGTTGAAAGTTTGGATGCCAATTGTGGTATCACTTTTGATAGTAAGAATGACAGTTAGTTGGATCATAGGCAGCAGACTTGCTGGTAAATTTCATGAAAAAGATTTACAACTATGGTTTCCACTACTTGAAGCAAGCTACTTGATTAACCAAATGATATTAACCACTACATTGACCACTAAACCTACATCATGGAAGTAATGACCAAAACCGCAACACTATCCGTCCGTGCCACTGAAGATTACGATCTGGTACTACAAGCTATCGAAGGCAACCAAAAAGCCTACGGGGAATTAATGGAACGCTACAGAATTAGCGTTTACAATACCATGTACAAAATGGTAAGCAATAAGGAGGATGCTGAAGATCTTACCATTGAAGCCTTTGGTAAAGCATTCAACAAATTGGCAAGCTATGCACCACATTATGCATTCAGCACTTGGTTGTTCAAAATTGCAATCAACAACTGCATTGATCATATCCGCAAGCGCAAATTGCAACTGTTATCAATTGACAACTTGATCCAACCCAACAGTTCACTGGAGTTTAGACATACCCTAAAAGCCAATGTTCCAGACCCAGAGGAGAAAGTAATACGTCAACAAAGAGTAAACCTGATGCGAACAGTCATGGGCAAACTCACTACTAAATATAGACTAATGATAGAATTGAGATTCTATGAAGAACTCAGTTATGAAGAAATAGCGAAGGAATTGGATATACCCTTGGGCACAGTTAAAGCGCAGCTTTTCCGTGCCAAAGAATTGATGTACAATTACCTTCAAATGCCGGGCGCACAAGACTATCTTGACACACCAGTTCGCACCCGCGCATAAAAGAATTCGAACATATCAATTTGAAAAGGCACTGATTACGATTGGTGCCTTTTTTTGTAGGATAAGTTGATGAGGAATATGTATTTTGTGATGAGGTAATTATAATTGGGCTGGTAAAAATTGAGATCATGTACGTAGAATCTTCACCTATTAATTGCGCAGTATCATTGTCGGTGCATGTGGCATATGCTTTTGAATTGGCATTTATAAGCACACAAATAAGAATAAATAATAACAATTATGAAGAATGTAATGGAGTAAACTCAAACAGCATTGCGTGTACTTTCCAAGTAGAATTTAATATACATTTGAGGGAAACCTTAAAAACCAATGATTGTATGACGAAGACGGCTGAGACCCTACCTTATGCACAATTATTAGGTGATGCTGGAATGTTAAAAAGAAAAACGTGGCACAACACCCAAGACATACAGTTTGAAACTTTCGATACTAAATGTAATTGATGCGCCAGTCATTTTATATTTTTGTGATACTGTCCTTGTTGGGATATTTTTTGAGTTCATGTCAATTGTACAAACCTAATGAGGATCAAATTTTTGCATTTCGAGATAGCTTGATAGTTGACAAATTATTAAATCTCAATGGTAAAGCAAGAGGTGTTTGGGATTCAATATTTGTTGATTCTACCCTTAAACCAAGATTAGCGACATCTCTTGTTAATTGCAGGCAAACACCCCTTCCATTACAATATGTGCAAAATTCAAATTTTCGTAAAGAATATTTGACCCGACTTGGCCTTGAACAAAAATTCAAAATACCTAAAGGCCTATAAAACGTATATTATTTCAATAAGAGAGACACATTTAACTTTTGAGAAGGTGATACCGTCACCTATATTTTTTTCGGTCCAGTAATTCAAGAGCGCAAAAGCAAAAAATATGTGATAAACCACACTACTTTTTGGACTCGTAAGACCAAAGAAAAAAATGTTTATGATAGGTACATTGCAACTAAGCAAATTCGTTTTCAACGCAAAGGAAAAAAGTTTATAGTTGTTGATGAAATTGATTTTGAACAAGTACCAACTTCTACAATAATTGCAACACCATTTGTACGAGGGAGTAGACCTTTCTTCGATGAGAATAGCGGAACGTATAAGTATTATAATAGAGATGGGAATAAGGACAAGAATTAAAACCTGTGGCATACTTTTGGGTTTAGCCTGGCAATCAAACTTAAAGCTTTGCAGGATTCAAGTTATAATTGAAAATTTTTGGAAACCCCAAATACTTCGTCGATTTAGCTTCTACAGCTGGCTTTGGGTTAAAGCGTCGACAAATATGGCCTTGCCCCAAAATTTCAGCTATACCTTATCCGTAAAAAACCCATCCTTTTTATCTTCTTGAAATTTTTGATTGTTGTAATCTACAGATTTGTTTCTTTGGATTGACAAACTCTGCCAGTCGTCACCGGAATACATTTTGGCAATGAAGACAATCTGTCCAACATGATAGGCATAATGTGCTATTTGACGGGTAATGGCTTCTGCAACAGAGTGCCCTTCATTTCTGATATAAACTATTTGAGTCATGTCGGATTCAGTCAAACTCTCCAAAGTGTCCAATAATACCTTCCATCCGGCCTCCCAACTAATAAGGAGCTCTTCCGGTGTTTTGAGTAAATGTTCAAATTCTAGGTCTCTATTTCTATTTGGCTTTTCACCATCAGTTGTCAAAAAATCAGTCCACCTTGATAACATATTACCATGAAGGTGCTGAACAATGATGGCAATGCTGTTGCTTTCAATATTGGTGCTAATGAAAAGCTTTTCTGCCGCAATTTGTTTCATGGCTTTTTCGCCTAATTCTTTGTAAAAGTTGAAGAGTTTTATTGACAGCGAAAGAAATTGATTGTCCATGTTTGTTGAGGTTTTAGCTTTAAAAATAATCAATTTATGGTTTGATTTTTGCATCATTTACAATTGTATTGTTTTGTTGAATTATGACTTTCTTTAAAGCGCTGTAATTCAATAGATTATACTATGAAAAACCAAAACTTATGACTAAGAAATTACTCTTTGTAATTGTTTTGTTGTCTTCATTGAAGTCAATGGCGCAAGAAAACCCCCAATTCACACATTTTCTTTTTAATAGATTGTCATACAATCCTGCCTATGCAGGCAGCAAGGATGTCATGTCAATTCAGGCATTGTACAGACATCAATGGCAAGGCATCAATGGGGCACCAAGAACAGCTCTCCTTGGCGCGCACCTGCCATTTGCAAGTGGCAGATGTGGTGCAGGATTGCAAATCACACAAGATCAATTGGGTTTACTGAGCAATACCATTGTGGATGGAATGTACGCTTACCGAATGAAAACAGGAGCAAACTCTACCCTCAGCTTAGGAGTACAAGCCAGAATGGAATACAGTAGAATAGCCTGGTCGCAAGCAAAAACGACCAGCGGTATTGACAACCAAATCCCGACTGATGACAATGCCGAAGCAAGTCCAAATTTTGGAATGGGCGTATATTTTCAAGCCAAGCAATTTTTTATTGGATTCTCTATTCCTATGTTTTTAGAGTCCAGTTTATATCGAGGCAACTCCAGCGAAATACCTGATTATAAAAGGCTGCGCACCAATTATTTGATGGCAGGTGGCGAGTTTCCGATTGGTCAAAATGTTGATATCTTGCCAGGTATGTTGGTCAGTTATAATCCAAATGCTCCCCTCGAAATGGAGTGGAATGTAAACGTTTTGTTCTCAAAGTTTCTGTTGTTGGGATTGAGTTATAGAATGGGTGACTCGATGGACGGGTTGATTGGATTGCAATTGAACAAACAAATGCGAATGGGCTTGAGTTATGATTTGAGTTTAACGGAACTGCGACAATACCACATCGGGTCTTTTGAAGCCATGGTGGAATACAATTTTATTTACACCACCACAGGAGTTAGTCACTTAAGGTATTTTTAATAGCTCCATCAACCAAAATTTTATGAAATACTTTATCCATTTGATATTATTGATTTTGATGGCAGGGCAAATAAACGCTCAAACATCAGTCAAGACCAAGATGAAGAAAGCTGATGAGCTTTATCAGAAAGATGGCTACATGGCGGCAGCAAAATTATATGCTCAAATGCAAGAGCAGGACAAAAGCAATCCTGAGCTATTGAGCAAGCTTGCCAACAGCTACAGATTGAATGGCAATTCCTCTGAGGCAGAATTCTATTACAGCAAATACCTCAACACATCAAGCAAAAAAGAGGATCAGTTGAACTATGCGCATACCTTGCTTTCAAATGGTAAATGTAAAGATGCCGTGAAATGGTACCAAAACTATATCAATGCTGGTGGAGAAAAAGAAAATGTTCATTTTATTACATCTTGCGACGACCTTAATGGCTTTCCGATAGATGGAAATGTAAAAGTGTTCAATGCAGAAGGTTTAAACTCTCCATATCTTGATTTTAGCCCAAGTTTTTATCAAAACGGATTGTTATTTTCTTCAGGGAGGCCCATTTCAAAAACATTGAAAAGAAAAGACCTTTGGAGCCAAAAGGATTTTGCAGGTATGTATTATTCTGAGTCACAAGGAAATGGAAAATTCAAACATACCCGAAATATGAAATGGGATTTGAATAAGAAATACCATGTAGGAGTAGTAAGCTTTACGCCTGACAAAAAACACATGTACTATTCGGCCAACAATCAAAATGGAAAAAGCCAAAAGAAAATTCGGGATCTGAAAATTTATATTGCCAAATTAGAATACAACAAATGGGTGAATGATGGCGCTTTTACTCATAACAGCGATCAATATAAAACATGTCACCCAGCATTATCACCTGACGGAAAGTCGATTGTATTCTCATCCAATATGCCAAATGGGTTTGGTGGAATGGACTTGTATGTATCAAAAAAAGAAGGCGGAGCTTGGGGCAAACCAATAAACCTTGGTTCAGAAATTAACACCGGTGGAAATGAGATCTTTCCTTTCATAGATGCTTCAAATAAATTGTATTTTTCTTCTGATGGACTCAAGGGAATAGGAGGTTTGGACATATTTTATGCCCTTCAAAACCTGGATCTCAACAATTGGATTAATCCAGTTAACATTGGAATTCCTTTTAATTCGAACAAGGATGACTTGGGCTTCATTGTGACAAGTGCTGGAGTTGATGGATATTTCTCATCCAATAGACCTGGAGGAATGGGAGAAGATGACATTTATTATTGGACCAACTTGCCCGATCAAAATGGTGATGCAAAAGAAGGCTTGGTCACCTTGATCATAAAAGACAAAATAACCCTTACGCCACTACCTGATGCTGTAGTTAAGCTCATTGATTCAGAAGACAAATCATCTGGATTCTTGACAGATGAAACAGGTCGAATCGGAAAAACCTTTAAGCCGGAAACAATAAGAATGGTGCAAGCTGAGAAAAAAGGCTACCAACCCAATCAGTTATATATTACCAATAATATGGCCGGTGACCCTGAGAAATCAATCCTATATCTAGAGCCACTTACAACACAATCCTTAACGGGTCGTATTATGGATGCAACAGATAATAAGCCTATAGCTGGTGCAGATATCTATTTTACTAATGGTACCAATGGTCAGATTGTAAAAGCAACTTCCGATTCAGATGGAATTTATGAATTCCCCCTAGAATGCAACAACGAATACAATGTAGTTGCTGGAAAGACTGACTATATTCAGACATCATTGATTATTCCATCGAGTGAAATACCCTGTACCAATAGCAAATCCATCGTCAAGGATTTCTATTTGAACACCGCAGTAAAAGCGAACATCAGAAAGGATATGCGCAAAAAATATCTGGGTGATGAAAATGAAAACTTTAATATTGGTCGGAGCTTTGAAGTGAAGGATGTTCTATATGATTACAACAAATTCAATATTCGCAAAGATGCCGATAAGTCTTTGGCGGATTTGGTAAAATTGCTTCAAGAATATCCAAATATGGAAATTGAACTTTCATCGCATACGGACAGCAGGGGAAAGGCAAGTTACAACCAATGGCTGTCCCAGAAACGGGCTGAATCAGCGGTTCAATACATTATTTCAAATGGCATTTCTGCCAATAGACTCAGAGCAGCAGGCTATGGCGAAGCAGCACTTCGCAACTTTTGTTCAGATGGCATGAAATGTACGGAAGAGCAACATCAGGAAAACAGAAGAACGGAAATTAAAATTCTCAAACTCTAAGCAGCGATTATGACATAGAAGATATCTTATTATTGTAAGGTGAAAGCACTGATATAACAGCGTCCTATCCTTGACGATAATTTTCCAAATGAGCAGACCCCTATGGCCAAATGTTGTAGGGGTTTATTTTTGGAATTCTTTTATTTCACCACCAAGAATTTACTCACAAATACCTGGTTTTTAGAAACCATTCTTAGTACGTAGCTTCCTCCAGGAAGTTGGCTGATATCGATTGACTCTGTGGTGTCATTCCTGATAGCCCGTTTTGCAATCTGAAGCAATCCATCCATACTGTAAATTTCGAAACTTACATTTCCACTTGAAGATATTGGATATTTAACCTGCAGGGTTGAATTGGCAGGATTTGGAAAAAGCAGTAAATCACCAATAACTTGATTTTGAATACTCAGCGGTTTTGAATCGATAACTGATCCTTCTTCCATAGCGCTTGCACAATATTGCTCCCCTGTACTAGCAGTAGCACAAGCTTCACTATTGTATGACTTAAGATCCAGATATTCATAATTGTCGATGTACCATCCTAGTCCGCCTGTAAAATTATCTGATCCATAGCGGAATCGCATTTTTATGTCCTTTCCTACATATTCACTTAAATCCAAGTAGCAATCCTTCCAGCCATTGGAGTTTCCTGAAAATCCATCTGTATTGGGCAAAACAAAAGTTGCATACTGAATGCGGCCAGGATAATCACCGCGAAGGAATTTTCCGTTTACATTTTGCCATGATTTACCATCATTTTCTGATATTTCAAGAAAGCCGCCATCTCCACCTTTTTCGGTATTGTAATTGTGGTAAAATCTCAAAGCCGGTCTAGTGCCAGTAACTTTCCATTTTTTATTGTAAACCAAATTGTGTCTGTTTTCTGATGACACATCCAGTATCCCAAGGCTCTTGGTTCCACCAAAGGCAACACCATTCACAGCAGTCCAGGAAACCCCACCAATCAGACTTTCCACGTTCCAATTGGGAGCCAAACCACCTTCAACATCTTCAAACAGCAAAGTTTCAGAGGAGATATTGGCGGGGGTATTGATTTTGTAAGCGATTACAATTTTCTGACCCACAGTCAAATTTCCTAAACTGAACGTCAAAACATCTCCGTTTACTGTTACGGGAAGAGATGCAGAGCCGACGATGAAGGAAGTACCTGATGGTATGATGTCCGTAACGGAAATATTTTGAGCAAGGCTTGTCTTAAAATTGCTAACTGTTAATTTCACATCAATATTATTCCCAGCCTTGACTAGGGGCGTCATTTCTTTTGTAATGTCAATGCGATTCAAGCAAGCAGGCTTTGTTGTGAAATCCTCAGTAGCATCAATCGTTATCAGTGACGAACCTTGATCGGCAAGAAAGCCCAAACCTCTTCTTGCAAATACTTCCCAGATCAAACATTCATTGTCGCCATTGTTATTGGCTTTATCCGCAGCAATGATTGCATCTCTTCCGTCTTCAAAGCCAGGACTGCAAGGTTGAATTTTTAAAGCGTCAATGATCATTTTTACAGCCTTGTACCCCCCTGAATTAGGATCTTTAAGGCTTGCATCGAAACCATATTTGTCAGTCATTGCCCAAAACAGGTCCCACAACATGGCATTCCATACTTCACCTACATAATGCACTTGGCTATTGTTGATGATATTGCCATAAGTATGTGGATTCACAGCCATTGAAGTGGAGTAAGGGTATGTACGTATTCCTCGTTCGGATGAATCCTGACGTGAAACATAAGTGCCAAAACCCCGGGATTCATTTTTATTGTCGTAGGACTTGACAGTTGTAACCAGTCCAAAAAAGTCTGACCAACCTTCTCCCATTTGTTCTCTGTTTTGCAGACAAGATGAATTTCCGGGACCACCAGTAAGTCTTGTGGTAATGCCATGTCCAAATTCATGTGCAATGATCCCATTATCCAGATCACCATCCAATAAGTTTGGTCCAGAATTGGCTGATTGTGGAGCTTGAAGTGTAATATTTAGACCGCCTGTACCAGCATATTGACGTATTTTGGTGCAATCCGATTTTTTGATTCGGACCACGGGAATATTGATTGAATCACCATAGAGCACCGCATCCATAGCACTTGCAACATCCGTGGTGTTGCAAATAATGCAAGCTATTGCGCCAGCTTTTTGAGCATTGAAGGCTTTCAAGTCAAAATCACAAATTCCTCGGTCAACCATAGCAATTTTGCCTTTGACTTCATCTACGTTCATCAAATCCAGGCAGCCAAAAGTTGGAAAGTCGGGATCAATATCCTCTACAAAAGCTACATCGCCAGTAGTAGGATCGTTGAAAGTAATGACCTTGCCAAAGGTAGCTTTACCAGTGGCATAAGTTCCCGATACAATAAAAGGTGCATTGACTTTGAGCAAAGCATCATCGGAAAGGTCATTGTTCCACAAGAACATTTGAACGGTTCCAGCTTGACCGTCGCTGGGTGATGTGAACGTTGCGTTGTTGATGTTGTTCAATGTATTTGCATCAAATTGAGCCAAGGCGGTAATGCGGTCATTGCCAATACCAATATTCTTGTAATTCTTGGTTTGGAAATTTGCAGTTTCATCAAATCCAAAACGGTATGCCCAATCGTGCATGTAATTGATGCCGTAAAATAATTGTGTGGTTGCAGCAGCGGTGTAATTTTCTGGTTCTAAATTGAGGTCTAGTGAAGACGTAAATACTAAGTTTGAACCGCCATTTGGTTCATCATTCAAAGATCCAAAGTTTCCAGCCTTTGCTTGAAATGCGTGAACATTGTTGCCCATTGTTTTGGTAGATTCAGCACCGGCAATACCGTTGGTGTCATGCCATCCAAATGGCGAGGCCAGCAAATCTGCAGGATCGCTTACTAGAATTCTATTCGTTTGCAAAGGATTTTCATAAGGAAAAGGGAAAACCGTGTATTGTGCATCTGCCAATGGGCCCATGAATTCTTCTTTTTCTCTAACCTTGTCTATTGTTTCTTTTTGAAGGCATGATTCGGTTTTTCCAAAGTGGTCTTTATGAAAGCTACAATGCGTTGAATAGCTGGATTTGTCCAATATTTCACCAGAAAGGGCATCTACTTGAAATGACCAAAAATCATTAAAATGTAAAGCCTCTATATCAAGCTGCCAACACAAATGAATGCTAAGATCATTGGAGGTCCAATAATTCAATTGAACAATGATATCTTGTCTTGCAATATCAGATTTGTCAAAGAGCACACGATTTGCTTTTTCTTGAGGGATAATTCGTGGTATTGCGGGCAATTTCATACCAAAATGTTCACTTACCAAAAGCAGTGCTTCAGCCGCCGAAATTGTTGGTTTATACGCTTTAATTCTGTCCTTGATATTTGCTTGAAGTCGGTTACCAACATAAAGGATATTGCCATTGGAGTCGAAGCTGATATTGACAATGCTATTTTTTATGCCAATTCCGTTGAAGGATTGATTAAAATATAAGGTTTGCATACCGTTGCTCTGTGTAAGCAATTGATCATAAAGAGTAAGTTCTTCAATATCGCGATTGGTTAAGTTCCATTCAGCAACTTGGCTTTTGATGTATTTTTTAGCAACATCTTCAAGCGACACATTTTGAGCAAATGCGAACGAAGACATCAAACAGAGAAGAATAACTGGGAAAAGTTTATTCATGGGTGAGGGATTGAGGGATATTTTCTGCTATCTAACGGAAATTTTGGATTTCTGATCCAAAAATACACAAAAAATACCATGAAGTAAATACCTTTAGATTTATGGAAATGCCTGAAAAATTCGAAAACACCTTAATAGTTGGAAGAAATGCAGTTTTGGAAGCGCTTTATGAAGGTGTACAAATAGAAAAAATTTATTTGCAAACCGGAATTACCGGTGACTTTGAGAAAGCAATACGCCATCAATGTAAGGACAAAGAAGTACCCTTACAATCAGTCCCCAAGGAGAAATTGAATCGTATGACCAAGGTCAATCACCAAGGCGTGGTAGGATTGAAGGCATTGGTTACATTTCATGACATCAACAATGTAATTGCGCATGTGTATGAAAAAGGCAAAGTTCCATTGATAGCTATGTTGGAAGAAATTACCGATGTCAGAAATTTGGGTGCAATTGCCAGAAGCGCACTTGCATTTGGGGTCGATGGCATTGTGATTCCCTTAACAGGCGCGGCACCCATACAGGCGGATAGCATCAAATCTTCGTCGGGAGCCTTATTGAAAATACCAGTATGCCGGGTCAAAAACTTCTCTGAAGCCATTAATATACTGAGAGACAACGGATTGATGATTTATGCTACTGGCCTAGATAAAGCAAAGTCATTGAGTCAGATAGACTTTAAGGAGCCAACCGCAATTTTGTTTGGTTCCGAAGAGCGAGGAGTTTCTCCACATTTGCTGCGCATGTGCGATGAGGTGATCAAGATTTCGCAATCAGATGAAATAGAGTCCTTAAATGTATCGGTGGCAGCGGGCATCGTGCTATCAAGGGTATTTGAACAGCGAATGGATTAGTTTTCTTTAATCTGAGCCAAGAAATATTTACGATCCATTTTGCGAACACAGAACTGAAGCTCGTCAGAGAGTAACTTTTCTGTTAGTAATATTTTCGATTCTACCAAGATTCTAAAATTTGTCCGAGCCGATATGACATCCAATTTTATCAATATTTTCGCAGATTCAAAGCAAAGCTGTAATAGGGGCTTAGACAATTTCTTTTCTAAAATTAAGACAAACAAAAATGGCGAAGTCATTTGACTCCGCCATTTTTGCTTTAAAGTTGTTGTTTATCAGATGTCGGAAATGTGCAAATTTGATTCCCAAATGTTAATACTTCGAGTCCAACTGAAATCCTTTTCTAAATCTTCACTGAAGGTATATGGACATGCACCTGTGTTTTGCCAATTCTGATACAATTGTAAGATGAAGGCTTTGGCCAGCTCTGATCTGTTAGCATTAGAAAAGCTGATCACTCCTAGGTTGTATTTGTCAAAAGCCGATTGGAGCTCATCATCTTTGTAACCACTGATAAAGGAAAGAATGGGTCGGCGTGCTGACAAATACTCAAAAAACTTTCCCGTAAAAACGCCTTTGAACTCAGGATGTGAACTGCTCAGCATCAAGTTGATATGACTGCTTTGTTGTATCATCCGTGATTCGAGGTGGCTTAGAAATCCTTCATTGATGCAAACTGTTTCCAATCCATATTGTCGGGCAATGTTCATCCATTGGCTTCCATCTTTTCCCGCATAAACGATTTGAAAGTCTCTGACGTCTATTTCTTTATTTTCAATCATTTCTTTGATCAAGGAAAAGAAATTTGCAGGGGACCTTTCTTCCTGAAATAGAGATCCGGTATAACTGATTGTAAAATGTTTACAAAGAGCTATCGTTTGAGCCTCCGGGTTGTAAAATATCCCATTTGGGATGTGGATCATCTTTTGACGGATTTCTTTGCTCAATGTAAATGCAATTCCTTCAGAAAAGGAAGTCACCAAATCTGCCTTTTCAAGCAGTTTGCGAAGCACCCATGTCTGAAAACGGTAGCCATAATATAATCGATAGACCCGATCAAAGGGTAAATCTCTAAAGTCGGCGGTCCAGTGCAATTGTGGATATTTCCGCTTTAATAGCCAAGCAAGGTAGTGATCAGCCATTGGACGGTAGGAAGAATAAATATGGCTAATTTTTCCATTTTCCACTTGTTGTTTTCCGTATTGATAGGCATTGTAGATGTATTTCAAGCCACCTTCCCCGAGGATTATATTGAAAGGAAAGGAGTTGATTATTCTGATTGCGGATTTTCTGAACCAGGATTTCTTTTCGTCTTCAGTGTAATGAAACCCTGATTTTGACAAATATTTTTGCCTGAAACTCCTATAGTCAAAAGCGGGAATTTCAATGATGCTCAAACCACCAAGAGGTTTTTGAACTTTCTTTTGGATGCTGCTGGTTACAACAGCAACGGAATTCCCTGAAGCATGCATAGCTTCGGCAAGAAAATAATTGCGCCAAACGGCGATTGAATGGATAGGTGGGTAATAATAAGCGAGAAACAGAATGCCTCGCTTTTTAGGCTCAGGAAGCATCCTTTAAAACCTCAATAACAGTTGCAACGATTTCTTCTGCTATTTTACGATCATTAAACGTTCTCTCAACTTTGGATCGACCTGCTTGCCCCATAATGTGACGTTCAGTATAGCTGGTATGATGAGCTTCTAACATGCATCTGGCAAGATCATCGGCATCTTTAGGCTTGCACAACCAACCATTTACGCCATTATCGACGGTAGCGCGACAACCTGGCACATCAGTTACAATAACAGGCCGACCCATTGACATGGCTTCCATAACCGACTTAGGAAGTCCTTCGCGGTAGGATGGCAAAACGATAAAGTCGGCATTTTTGATAAAAGGGTAAACATTTTCAGTATGACCCAAATACTTGATGTTCCCCTCGGAAGTCCAGGAGGCAAGTTCTAAGTCCGTAATATGAGAAGGATTTTCTTTATCCAATGGACCAAGCAAGCAAAAATCTGCATTTATGCCCTTTCGTTTGAGGGCTTTTGCTGCGGCAACATATTCCCGAATACCTTTGTCATAGAGCAATCTACCAATGAATAGGAATATGGTTTTGTCACGATTTTTTTGAATGGGTTGAACATCAAACTCTGACAAGTTGATACCCGGTCCGGCAATCAATTTGGTTTTGCTTATATCAAGTACTTTAGAATTGGTTAGTGCATTGAGGTCATCAATATTTTCAAAGAGGACCTTTTTGGTTAAGCGGAAAGACAATTTATAAAACCAACTAACCAAAGGTTTGATCCAAGTATCATTGATATAACTGTATCCAAGCCCAGTAACAACACACAAGGTGGGAACACCGGCAAGGTATCCAGCCATAGAGCCGTAAATATTGGGTTTTATGGTGTATTGAAGGACACAATTTAATTTGCAATCTTTGAAATGGCCATTCAATTCCATCAACAAGGCCAGATCTCTGAATGGATTAATTCCTCTTCTTTTCAAGCGAAACAAGGGGATAAAGTGAACTCCTTGAAGGCTATTAAATCTGCCAACATGCTCATCTACAGGTGCAAAAACATACAGTTCGGCGCCCTGATTGATCAACTCTCGAACTACATTCATTCTAAAATTAGAAATATTCCAAGCCATGTTGGATACGATGCCTATTCGCATTCCCTCCATTGTGCTAGGTCTATTGGCTTTTGGTTCTTTATGTTGATCGCGGGTTATCACAAATATTTGTTGCCGTGTTGTTCTGCCAAATAATTGGTGAGTTGTTTGATTTCTTGTTCTTTATCTTTTGGCCATATCAATAGTGCATCATTGGTATCAACTATTACAAAATCATGAAGGCCATTGATTACAACTATTTTATGTTCATCCTCAACATGCACCACATTGCCTGAGGCGTCTTGGATTTTTACCAAACCACTCAGGATTGCGTTTCTTGCAGGGTCATGTGCAGCTTCTGAGTGAACAGAGCTCCATGTGCCGAGATCAGACCATCCAATATCTGCAGGACAGGTAAATACATCGGGAGATTTTTCAAGAATGGCAAAGTCGATTGAAATACTTTCGGCTTCATGGTAATGATTAAGCATAAATTGATTCTCAGAGTCAGTCCCATAATGAGGGATTCCTCGTTCGAATATTTGATACATTGCTGGCATCAAATGCATGAAAGCACGCAATATGGAGGAAGTTTTCCAGACAAAAATTCCAGCATTCCAGACATGATCACCGCTCTGGAGCAATAATTCTGCCGTTGGCAAATCTGGTTTTTCTGTGAAACGTTTTACTTTGGCAATGCTGCCATTGTTGGTGGTATCGTATTGGATGTAGCCATATCCTGTATCGGGCCTGGTAGGCTGGATACCCAGAGTAATTAATGCATTGGGAGTATTTGCTGCCTCGATACAATCCTCCAATTTGCTTAAAAACTCAGCTTGTTTGAGGATCAAATGGTCGGAAGGAACAATGATTAACGTTGCATCAGGCGATATTTTGTTGATCTTAAATGCCACATAAGCAAGACAAGGAGCAGTGTTTCTGCGTGCTGGTTCTGTAAGGATATTTTCAGTAGGAATGTTGGGCAATTGTTCCTCAACCAGAAGGGAATAATCTTTGTGTGTCAGCACAAAAATTTGACTTGGTGGGACCCAGGAATCAAAACGATGGAAAGTATTTTGAAGCAGGGATTTGCCGGTGCCCAAAATATCTAAGAACTGTTTGGGATACTTTTCTCTGCTGGAAGGCCAAAACCTACTGCCTACGCCTCCAGCCATTATGATAACAAATACGTCCTTTTTCATACTTCCCAGATTTTTTTCATATCGGTATAAACAGAACGAATTCCTTGTTCTAATGTTATCTTGGAGGTCCAACCCAATGCATTTAATTTGGAACTATCCATCAGTTTACGGGGTGATCCATCAGGTTTGTTGCTGTCGAGTTCAATCTTGCCTTTGTAACCGACAATTGATGCAATAAGCAATGCCAAATCGCCAATGCTTATTTCGTCTCCTGATCCAGCATTTAGAAATTGTTTCCCATTGTATTCCTTCATCAGAAAAACACAAGCATCAGCCAAATCATCAACATGCATAAACTCACGCAGGGGTTTTCCACTGCCCCAAATGATCATTTCGGGATCGTTGTTTTTTACTGCGCGATGCATTTTGAGCAGCAGGGCAGGAAGTACATGTGAATTTTGTAGATCATAATTGTCATTCGGGCCATAGAGGTTGGTAGGCATGACCGATATAAAATTACAATCATATTGATCCCTGTAAGCTTCACACATTTTGATACCAGCTATTTTGGCAATGGCATAGGGTTCATTGGTAGGCTCAAGTAAGCCTGTAAGCAAGGCATCCTCATTCATTGGTTGAGTTGCCATTTTAGGATAAATACATGATGAGCCTAGAAACATTAGCTTTTTGACGTGAAATTTTCTGGAAGTTTCTATCACATTGCATTGAAGTGTGATATTGTCGTACAGAAATTCTCCTCGGTAGGTGTTGTTTGCAAGAATACCGCCTACTTTGGCTGCTGCAAGAAAGACAAATTCTGGATTGTTGACTTGAAAGAAATCGTGAACTGCTGCTTGATTGCGCAAGTCTAGTTCTGCAGAAGTTTTGGTTATGATATTTTTATAACCTTCCTTTTCAAGTTTGCGAACGATTGCAGAACCTACCATACCACGGTGCCCGGCAACATAAATTTTACTATCAGGTGTTATCACTCGAATTCATTTTTGACCTCAAATCCTGCGTCTCGGAGGAATTTGTCGCGTTTGTAAATTAGGATATCACTTTTCACCATTTCTTTCACCAATTCTGCCAAGGAATATTTTGGGGTCCATCCCAATACTTTATTGGCTTTGGCAGGATTTCCAATCAGTAACTCTACCTCAGTAGGTCGGAAATACCTTGGATCAACTTCTAGGATCGTCGTGCCTATTGCAACTTGAAATTCAGGATTGTTACAAGCAGTTACACTAGCAGTTTCCTCACTTCCTGAGCCATGAAATGCCAGTTCGACACCTATTTCATGAAAAGCCATTTTAATAAAATCACGAACTGTAGTAGTAATGCCGGTAGCAATAACGAAATCCTCAGGAGTATCTACTTGAAGCATCTTCCACATAGCTTCGACATAGTCTTTGGCATGTCCCCAGTCGCGTTGTGCATCAAGATTGCCCAGATACAATTTATCCTGAAGTCCCAGTCCTATTCTGGCTACTGCTCTGGTTATTTTGCGGGTTACAAAGGTTTCACCGCGCAAGGGACTTTCATGATTGAACAAGATTCCGTTGCAAGCAAACATATTGTATGCTTCACGGTAATTGACCGTTATCCAATATGCATAAAGTTTGGCTACCGCATAGGGTGACCGCGGATAAAATGGAGTGGTCTCTGATTGAGGCACTTCCTGCACCAAACCGTAAAGCTCAGAGGTAGAAGCCTGATAAAATCTGGTCTTTTTATCAAGTCCCAATAAACGAATGGCTTCCAAAATCCTCAAGGCACCAACAGCGTCGGCATTGGCGGTATATTCTGGAGTTTCAAAACTAACCATCACGTGGGATTGTGCGCCCAAATTGTAAATTTCATCCGGTTGCACTTGTTGTATGATGCGGATGATATTGGTAGAGTCAGTCAGATCCCCATAATGCAATATAAAATGTCTGTTATTGACATGTGGATCTTCGTAAATGTGGTCAATTCTGCCAGTGTTGAAGAGCGAACTCCTCCTTTTTATGCCGTGGACCTCGTAGCCTTTTGATAGCAGTAATTCTGCTAAGTAAGCTCCATCTTGTCCGGTTATTCCTGTTATCAGTGCTTTTTTCATGAAAATTCTTCGTATCGATTTAAAGGATGCAAAAGTAATGAAACTATAGTTCTGGATTTTTTATTCTTGCTTTTTTGTAGGCATAGGCACCTCTGAGAATAAGCCCAGTAAATAGAGCCAAAGCCAGTGCAAAATAAAGATAATTCATACCTTGACGGTAAACAGCAAGTGCGCTGATAGAAACCAAAAACAAGGTTGGTATTTCATTCATTAATCTTAATCGGAAGGGATCAACCATTTCTATATTGGAAGTCAAACGCTTCGCAAAATGGTTTCCATATACATGAAATACGGTCAACAAGACCAACAAGCTCAACTTCAAATGCATCCATCCTTCCTGCATATAGCTTGGATTGGCAATGAGAATTAGGATGCCAGCAGTCCAGGTGATCATCATTGCAGGATTGCAGATAATCTTGTACACTCGAGTCTGCATGAGTGCGTAGGCCCGGGACAGAATGCTTTTGTCGGGTTCTGCCAACAACTGCGCTTCAGCATAATAGACAAACATACGCCACAAATAAAACAGGCCGGCAAACCACGAAACAAAGCCGATAACATGGATGGTTTTAAACAATTGGATATAGTTGATCATAGTATCAAGAAAAGAATTGTCCCAGTTTGCGCAGGGGTTTTAATAATAAGGTTAATGGGTTGGGCGTTAAGCCATTCATTGTCCAAGCTTTTCTATCTTCCATATTGGCCTTCAGTCTATTAGCAATTGATGCATTGCTTTGACCTCCAGTGCGCATGTGTACAATGACCTCACGAAGGTAAGTCGTGCTGATTTCTTCTTTGTACAATAAACGCAACATTAGCTCATAATCAGCGGATATTTTTAAATCAGTTCGGAAACTTCCAAATCGATCATAAACCGACTTTTTGACAAAGAAAGTAGGGTGTGGAGGCATCCAACCAAATAAGAACTTGGACCGTTTGAAGGACTTGGCATACCATCGACGAACTATCTTGCTTGGTTCAAATTCATCAACATAATACAAATTGGCGAAGAGGGAATCAGCCTTCGTGTTCTTTAACTGCTTGGCAACCTTAAATAAAACTTCGGAGTGGGCGTAAAAATCATCCGAATTAAGAATACCAATTACATCACCAGTTGCCATTGCTATTCCTTTATTCATGGCATCATAGATTCCATTGTCTTTTTCAGATATTAAAATGGCTTCAGGAGTCAAATCTTGCACCAGTTGAACGGTATTGTCTTTGGAGTTGCCATCTATTACGATCACTTCAAGTGGAAAGTACTCTTGTTCCATAATACTGCGCAAGGTATCCATTATGGTTTTTGCACTATTGTAGGTCGGAACTATGATTGAAAATTTCATTTTAGGTTTAAAGCGTTTCTTATTTCATGAAATATCATCGTGTTATCACACAATTTTCTAGAACCAACATATCCATCTGTGTCCTTAAAAAGCATTCCAAAGCATGTTCAGGACTATTGACGATCGGTTCATTCTCATTGAAGGAAGTATTGACCAGAATGGGAACGCCTGATTTTTTGCGAAAAGCATCAATCAGATCATAATATCTTGGTGATATGGTACGATCAACAGACTGCAACCTTCCAGAGCCGTCTACATGCGTGACAGCCGGTATTTTGGATTGCATTTCCTTTTTAATGGGGAACACTTTTTCCATAAAAGGGACCACATCGTTTACTTCAAAATATTCATCTACATATTCCTTCAAAATTGAGGGAGCAAAAGGTCGGAAGCTTTCACGTCGTTTGATTTTAAGATTCAAAATTTCTTTGACATCGTTTCTGCGTGGGTCAGCTAAAATCGAACGGCCGCCCAAGGCGCGCGGACCAAATTCAGCTCTACCACTAAACCAACCCACCACTCCAGCATTGATCAACTGATCACTTACTACATCATAAAGCTCTACATCTGGTAATTTGCGGTACTCAATATTTCGACTTTTGAGATATGCTTCTATTTCATCATTCGAAAAACGGCTGCCAGTATAAGCGCTCCAAATAGCTGGCTGTCGCGGATTTTTGAGAACTTGGTTGTTGACATATAGCGCAGCCCCCATTGAGATTCCGGCATCGTGACCAGCACTCGGGATATAAACATGTTCGAAAGAAGTATTGAGGGTTATTTTCCCATTTGCGACAGAATTTTGAGCAACACCTCCAGCGATACAAACGTTTTTTTGTCCCGTTTTTTTATAGAGACCCTCCAAGACATGAAAGATCAAAAGTTCAGTAACGCGTTGAACTGAGGCTGCAAGATCTTTATGGTATTGGGTCAATTCATCTTCTTTTTTTCTGGTCGGTCCAAAGAGAGCTACCATTTTATCAGAAAAAAGTCTGGCCACATTGGGGATATGGTCATCGCCATAACTGACAACGCCACTTTTGGTAGCATTGAAATAACTGAGATCCAATCTGAACAAGCCATCTTCTGTGAATTTGATGACGTTCTTGACTTTTTCTACATACTTCGCTTCACCATAAGGGGCTAAACCCATCACCTTGTATTCATCACCATAGTGTGGAAAACCCAGAAACTGTGTCATGGCGGAATAAAATATCCCTACAGAGTGAGGGAAGTCCACCGATTCTAATACTTCAAATTTATTGCCTTTGCCAATCCCTAGCATGGTCGTACTGAAATCCCCAGATCCATCTATCGAGAGCAAAGCTGCCTCATCAAACGGAGAGGCAAAAAACGCAGATGCTAGATGTGCCCGATGGTGTTCTACCTGATGAATTTTGGACTTGAGTTGCTCGGTATCTACTGATGGGAACAGTTTTTTAAACTCTAGTTCTAGCGAAGCTACTTTCTTTGCATTACTCAATCGATCCATCACGGTGGATAAACCTATAGAAGGATGAGTAAGTGCAAACATCACCTTTTTCCAGTATTTGGCTTTGGGGTCTCGCCCTATCGCTATGTGATCTACCTGATCTATGGTAATCCCCGCCTCTCTCAAACAAAAACTGATTGCCTCTGACGGGAATCCAGCCCAATGCTTCACCCTTCTGAATCTCTCTTCCTCTGTCGCTGCTATCATGATGCCGTCCTTAAAAATAGCTGCGGACGAGTCTGCGTGATAAGCGTTAATTCCTAATATATACATGTATTAATCTGATGAATTATCAATTTTTATTTAAGGCAAATCAAATCCAAAACTACAACTTCTCTCAAACTTCACTAGCGTCCGCCAAGAAGTGCCATCCATTCAGTCCAAGCAGTGGTGTTTGTCTCAAAACTTCCGACTGCTGGTAAAAAGTCAATAAACGACCATGTTTTTCTATGAATTGGAAAGTCGGTTGGTGCAGGAATGGTGTTGACTCCCAACTTCTTAAAGTTTCTCAACGCTCTTGGCATGTGTAATGCGGAAGTCACCAGAATAAGTGGTTTCTCACTGCCGTAAGTTTTAAAATATAAATTGGCTTCTTCTCTGGTATTGCGAACAGGATTCAACTCAAGAATTTTTATAGAATCTGATGCCAATTGACCTAGAAATTGCGCTCCTATTTGAGCAATATTACAATTGTGATTCCAATCGATACCGCTTAGGATCAATTGCGCTTCTTTGAGCTGATGCTTAATCCGAAATCCTTCCAATACTCTTCTCAGACTTGGGTGCGAAAGTTGTTCTGCCAAGGAGTTTCCGTCGGCAGGTCTGCATCCTCCACCCAATACGAGAATATTGCATTTTGGTATGATGCCATCAGTCTTAAGTTCTTTTTGATCTCGGACGAGAGGCATAACCAGCAATTCCTTGCCGACACGTGTGGACGCGCACCACAACAAAACCAAGAAGGAAATGAGTACTTTTTTACCGTGTTTTTTGCTTTTATAAAAATACAGCAAAAGCGAAAATCCGAGGAGTATTGCCATCAGGGAAGGAAGGCTAATGAGCAGTTTTATCGCTTTTTCAAGAAAGAACAAGGTGGGTATTTGTTTTAGATTTCATAAAAAATATTGATTCTCTTCAGAATATTTCAGACCGTAGTCGGCATGATAAAATGTCTGAAGTTATTTTTGGACACCACTTGAACCTTTGCATTGTATGTTTTCTCAAAAAGACTGGGAAGTTTTATGTTAACATCTTTTTTCCATTTGAATTCATAGGCATTAATCTGGCCATCTCTATCTTCAATAAAATCTATTTCTTGTTGTTGCTTATTTCTCCAAAAATAACAATTCACAATTTTGCTATTATATTTCATGAATTTCATTCTTTCAGCGATTAAGAAATTTTCCCATAGTGCGCCCTTATCATTTCGCAGATTCAAATCATTCAAATTTGCAATAATTGTATTTCTGATTCCATTGTCCCAAAATATATTTTACGATTATTCTTGATTTCATTTCTTAGATTTCGATTGAAACTTTTTAATCTAAAAATTACATACGATTTTTCGAGTAGGTCAATATAACTGCTCACTGTGTGTTTGTCAACTTGGAGTAAATGTGCCAGTTCTGATTACGAAACCTCATTTCCCACTTGTAAGGCTAGTGCCTGTAGTAATTTTTCAAGCAATTCAGGCTTTCGGATGCCACTCAAAGCAAGAATGTCTTTGTAGAGATAACTTGATGTCAACTGTTTAAGAACTTCTTCTTCGTTGCCTATATGATTGCTAACATCGGGATACATGCCATAAACTAAGCGATGCTCCAAACTTTTTTCAGCTTCGATAAAACCGCTAAACCCTTCGAATTCCTCCCAACTTATTGGAAACAGTTTAAATTCCCATTTTCTGCCAGTTTAGGCTTCATTCAACTGATTGCCCATTTCTAAAGCGAAAGAACCACTGGCGATTAATTGAATATCTTTAAATTGATCAGTAATTATCTTCATGGTTAGACCAGGTTCATTTAATCTTTGAAATTCGTCTATGAAAATTATTTTGTTATCACCGAGTATTTTTTTGATTGTAAATAAATTCGGACTTTCTAGTAAAGACCTGACAATTGCATCGTCCCCATTCAAAAACAAATGTTCTCTTTCATTCAAAATTGTTTGTATGAGGGTCGTCTTACCGGTTTGCCTTGGGCCCATTACGATTATGGTCTTACCTTTAAAAAAGTAAGAGCTAAGTTTTACAGAAATAATGTGCTTTATCATGAATTAGCATTCTAATCCCCAAACATATGATCTTTTCGGGGATTATGTTCCCCAAAAACACCTGCTTTTCGGGGAATAGTTTTTTAAGTGTGCAGTACGACAAAAGTCTGTTGCGCTTAATATTTTATGAATTTAATGCAAAAAGACTGTTGTACAAGCTTTTAAAATCATGTTCTTCAATGTAATTATTTGCTACATCATGTGCATTCTGACACATGATATCAAATGAATCCTGATCCATTGCTGCCATTTCATGAATTGCCTCAACAAATGCTTGAGGCTTTTGGAGCGACAAATCCCATCCTGCACCTTTGGCTTGAAGAGCTCTCCAGGGGGTTTGATCGCTGATAATTACAGGTCTGCCAGCAGCGAAATGTTCCCAAACAGCTTGACCAAAATTTTCTCCTTGTGTTGGCAAAATGAGTGCGTGATGAGCGAGAATGATGGAATGAATTTCATGAAAAGGAATGCCGCCCACCCAAACCACTTCGATATTGGGAGGCAATTGATGAGTCAGATTGGTACAGAAGTCATGGTATTTAGCATCCTCTGGAGTGCCAACAATGCTTAAAAATATTTTATCATTTTCGAACCCCTGCAGTTCCTTCAGCAATAAATCCAATCCTTTAATGGGATGAATTCTGCCAAGAAACAAGAGTTTTAATTCACCGGGAATTTTTTGGATGTGATGTAGAACTGGATCAGGAGCTTTCCCGATGGGAGGCAACATATAGCACTTTGTATGCTGTCCAAATACTGCTTTGATATCCTTTTCCTCATTTTTATCAGTGGCCAAAAACCCAATCTTTTTATGCCAAGCCAAGTATTTCATGATGGTTAAAAAGAGCTTTTTTTTCCAAGGCTTGAAGGCCAGTGCAGATGGCTTAAGCATTCCTCTTGGGGCGAGCAGAACTTTTATTGGCCATTTGGCACTCCACAATTTATACAAAGGCATGATTGCAAAGTCTAAACTAAACATGCTGTTTATAAGCATGATATCTATCTCATGCTTGCTTATCAATTGAGATAATTCTGATGAAATATCCTTGAAGGAGTTTGAATATCTTACTTTAAGTTTGGCTTGTGTCAGCCATTGATTCTGGTCTTCAGGGGTTATTGTATTTGTTCCATCCATGTCAAATGCTGAAGTCAAAACACTTATTTCATAATAATTACTCAATGACTGAGCAAGATTATAAACGGACTGAATAGGTCCACCGGCCTTAAAAGCTGGAGGAAACCAATCGCAGAGTATCAAGATTTTAGACAAAAGAGTGGAGTAAAAATTTTAACTATACCTCACTCCACTGACGATAAATGTCAGGATCCAAGACCCTGCCCCCTTTCCATCCTATCAGACAGAGAGGGTTATTAGGTGAGGTAACAACGAAATATTATTGGATCAACACTCAATTTGGTTGCGTTGTAGCCAATGTTCTAATACAACCAATAACCAAATTTTAAACCAAGGGGTATGGTGCGTGTTTGAAATAAATGATTTCCAAAGATGGATTACTTCATCTGATTTGAACAAGCCTCTTTCTGCTAGGCTGTAAATTCTTTGTTGGCAAAAGTCTTTCAGTTCGTTTCTCATCCATACTTCCCAAGGAAAAGAGAATCCCATCTTGGGTCGATTGACAATTTCGTCGGGAATGAGTGGACTCAAAGAGTCAACCAGTAATTTTTTGGGGGTTGAGGGATATTTGAATTTGTCAGGGACACCTAGGACATATTTGACCAAATCTTTGTCAAGGAATGGAACGCGTAATTCGATGCTGTTGGCCATACTCATTTGATCTGCATCTTCAAGCAGCACGTTGGCTGTATAATTTTTCAACTCAGCCACTGAAAAGCGACTCAGCGCAGGCAATTTATTTATTTGATCGAAGTCCCATAAAAGTGCGGATTCTACAGTATCATCGTACATTTTAAGCATTGGGTCAAGTTTTGTACATTCCTCGGCTGAGAAAATTTTTCTGAAAGTTGGATATACATACGCAATGTCAAAGGTGGTTTTGGTAAACAATTCGGCTAATTTCTGCACTTTTCGATTCCCAGATTTCACGAAAACATTACCCAAGCTTTGCCTCAGCCAGTTGGGAATCTTGTTTTGAAACTCATTCAACCTATAATACGTCTTGAAATGATTGTATCCTGCAAAGACCTCATCACCTCCGAGGCCTGACAAAGCAACTTTGATACCTGATTGCTTAACGAGGTTTGAAATCAAATAAGTATTGGGGCCGTCACCACTGGGAGTGCTCATTGCATTTAGTGCATCTTCGATTTGATCAATGAAGATGGTTGCTGGCACTATACATTCGTGGTGATTGGTTTTATATTTTTCAGCTATTAAACGTGCATAATGAGATTCGTCATATTGCTTCTCTTTGAAGGCAATGGAAAATGTGTTAACGGTTGCTGGAGACATTTTAGCAGCAGCTGCAACGATGGCGGTAGAATCGATTCCGCCAGATAGAAAAACTGCCAATGGAACATCACTGATCAGTTGTCTGTCCACGGCTTTAAAAAAGAGATTGGAGACATTGGTTTTTATTTCATCATAGGACCCAATTGGTTTAGAATCAATTTGGGAAAGATCAAAATATCGGGTTTGTACAAAATTTCCAAAATCAACCCAAGCATAATTGCCAGCGCGCAATTGAAATACGCTACTTACCATGGAACTTGGCTCATGAACTGACTGGTATGAAAGAAAATCTAACAATCCTTGTTTGCTCAATTTTCTCTCCACAACGCCAGAATTTAACAGTGCTCTTATTTCAGAAGCAAATATGAAGCAGTCTTCAGAACGAAAATAATACAAAGGCTTGATGCCCATTTGATCTCTTGCGATGAATAGTTTTTTGGTGGTGATATTCCATATTGCAAAAGCAAAAATCCCATTGAATTCTGCCAAGCATTCGGGTCCCCATATTTTGAAAGCAGCAAGTATGACTTCAGTATCTGATTGGGTCTTGAAATGGTAAGAGGGTTCTAGTTTCTTTTTGAGTTCCTTGTAATTGTACAATTCGCCATTGTAAACGATTACCAATTCACCACTCTGTTCATACATAGGTTGGTTCCCTTGTTCACTGAGGTCAATGATAGAAAGGCGACGATGACCAAGTCCAATATTTTCGTTTATATAAAATCCTTCCGCGTCTGGTCCGCGATGCTGAAGTGCATCTGTCATTGACTTAATGGAGGACGCAATTGGTTTGGTGTAGGATAAAATGCCGGCTATACCGCACATGGGTTTATGGGTTTATGGGTTATGGGTTTATGGTTTATGGTTTATGGTTTATGGTTTATGGGTTTATGGTTGATGGGTTATGGTTTATGGGTTTATGGGTTATGGTTTATGGGTTATGGGTTATAGTTTATGGTTTATGGGTTTATGGGTTAATTCAAATTTCGAGAGCATTTAAAAATCTGTGAAATCCTTTAATCCGTAAAATCTGTGATTCAGACATAAGAGGTTATTGGCTGTTCAAAAATCATATTAATCATTTAATCATAAGAATCTTAGCCTGTCCTGACTGGACACACGTCAGGATTCAGACAAAGGGGTTTATGG
>JBBQJT010000044.1:0-30683 GCA_038326165.1 Chitinophagales bacterium
CCAACGAATTTCCAACATGAATGACTAAGGTTCGGTTATAGTTCTT
The DNA here is from genome assembly GCA_038326165.1 of Chitinophagales bacterium. Lineage (GTDB taxonomy): Bacteria > Bacteroidota > Bacteroidia > Chitinophagales > Saprospiraceae > JAEUUM01. The sequence goes on from JBBQJT010000044.1 coordinate 47, forward strand.
GTTTTTATCAATCCTAAACATGAAATAAATTACTGATACCTCGATTAAGACTCGTTAACAGAAACTTGATCTTGGCAGGAATTACTTCTGTTTCATAAAGTCAACAATGATCGGAAACTCCTTTTCTGGCTCTTCCACTTGGGGATTGTGTCCACTTTTCTCAAACATTACGAATTTGGCTTGCGGACAGTAGTCTTTGTATTTTACCATCATTCTTGGAACTGCAACCCTGTCATAACGTCCGGCAATTATTAATATTGGCATTTTTAGATCTTTCAGTTGCTTTCGAAAATCGAAATTGCCAATATCATTTCCAACAATAAAATCACCATCCTTTCCAACCATCTGATAATACAGCTTAGGATTGAAGGAATTAGGATAACTCTTGGCTCCTCGGCTCACAAATTTTTCAGGGTTGTACGCATACAAAAATCCGTAGGGCACTCGACCATATATATCCTGATGAATACTGTCGCTGCTGATACCCCCTTGTTCACGGTGCTTCATTAATTCATCCCACACTTCTGGATAATTAACCATTATTTCATGATTGCTGTTGTCATCGTTTTCCTGCCACATAACATAACTATGAAATCCATTTGCTAAAATGAGGTGACTTACATTTGAACCATATTTAATTGCATAACCCTGAGCAACAAGACTGCCATAAGAATGCCCTAAAATGCTGATTTTGTTTAACTTCATTGCCTTTCTTAAGCCTTCAAGATCCTCAATGTCTCTGTCCAGAGAATATTCCTTTGCATCTTTTGCAATATCGGACTTCCCTCTTCCAAATCCATCAAAATAAATCAGTTGAATATTTCCTTTGACACTCAATGAATCAAAACTTCGCAAGCCTTTGTGTGCTCCTCCCGGACCACCTGCTATCATAAACATTGGCTCGCCTGTCCCAACAGTCACCACCCAAAGTTTGGCGCCATTTACTTCATAATATTTCCCATCTGTCCAACTGCTTGGAAATGCTTGCGCAAATAAACTACTACAAAATGCTATCAAGGAAAGAATGACAAATGCTTTTTTCATGCGTGAAATGTGTTGTATGAATGATTGGTTAGGAATGCAGGCAAAGTTATCTTTTTTCTGTTCAACTTAATATTCTGACGCTCTTCTTTATTCTCTTAAAGCATTTGCAAGCCTTTAAGTTTTGTAACTTATAACAAAATCTTGAATCACTACATTTCACTGAACGCTTGATCCTTCCTATACAAAATCGCTTTACAACTTCAGGTATTTACTATAAAATATCATAGCTAAAAGAGACGCTTCAAATATTTTTTAGTTGATTTCTATAATTTCCATGAACTTAGGATTTATTTTACGCTATGAACCACACAGAACCAACTTGGCTGGGCCACCCAAAAGGATTGTTTGTATTATTCATGACCGAATTGTGGGAACGATTCAGTTTCTATGGGATGCGTGCAATTTTAGTACTCTATTTGACCGCTAAAACAACCGAAAAATTTCCTGGACTGGAATGGACCAATGCTGAAGCTTTGTCTTTTTATGGTTGGTACGGATTTTTGGTTTACATGGCTTCCCTGCCGGGCGGCTATATAGCGGATAGAATATTGGGCCAAAAGAAAACGGTATTCTTAGGTGCAGCACTTTTGGCAATAGGTCATGGAATCTTGGCATTTCCAGAGTTGTGGACTTTCTATTTGGGAATTGCATTTATCGTAGCTGGAGTTGGATGCCTGAAGCCAAATATTTCCACTATGGTAGGTGGACTCTATGCGCCGGAAGATATCCGCCGTGATCGTGGGTTTACAATATTTTACATCGGAATCAATATTGGTGCAGCTATAGCACCTATACTGGTTGGTTATGTTGCAGTGCAATATGGTTGGCACTATGGCTTTGCATTGGCCGGATTGGGCATGGCAGTAAGTTTGATCTGGTATTGGTACGGCATGAAATATCTTAAATCTGTTGGCAACCTCATAAAGCTAAGTTCAAGCGAAAAAGCCGACCTAAAAGCCACCAAACTAAGCCAAATTGAATGGGATAGATTGAAAGTGCTGGGCATTTCTTTTTTGATATTGATTGTTTTCTGGGGTGCATACGAACAAGCAGGTGGCCTGATGAATCTCTATGCAGACCAAAAGACAAACAGAATGATTGGAAGCTTCGAAGTTCCAACGGCCTGGTTCCAGTCTTTAAGTGCAATATTTGTAATATTATTGGGAACATTTGTTGCCTTATTTTGGGAACGAAGGAAGAGAAAGGGGAAACAAGCTTCTAGCATGTTCCAAATGTCAATTGGCACGATGATCATGGGCTCAGGATTTATTTTCATGTCTTTGGCAGCAGCCCAACAAGCCGTTGAAGGAAAGGCAGCAATGTATTGGTTGGTAGCTGCTTATTTATTTCATGTTATAGGCGAATTGAGTTCTTCGCCAGTTGTCCTGTCTTTTATCACCAAATTAGCACCAGCTCGTTACGCATCCATGGTAATGGGTGCCTATTGGGCAATAACAGGTTTAGGCGAAAAACTTGCTGGAATGTTAGGAGCTTGGTCACAAACAGTAGGAGAATTCGAGATTTTCACTGGAATTGCCCTGTTCTGTATAGCTTTCGCAGGAATTATTTTGCTATTTTTACCAAGGTTCAAACGCTTGGCACATGGAGCAGATGTATAAGATTAAGGGCTTACCAAATGGATTCCAATATTGAAATAAACAGGATTGGTCAAACTATTGAGCTGTGAATATTTTTGGTTGCCAAAAAAACCACGGAAGAAATCACCATCCCCTTCTATCCTGTCAACATTAAAACTGTAATCGTTCCTCCATCCTGCTTGTGCACTGAACCAAACGAATCCTTTGATCTGTCTTTGGTATTCCACTTTTGCTCTCAATTCACTTCTGCGAAGTTCATAATTCGTATTGGTGTTCGATAAATTCGCAAGATGGTAGGAAGCTCCTTCCAATTCATATCCAATCAGGATCAAATTCCTTGGGTTAATTGTCAGCCTAAAGTTAGCACGAGCTGGAAAAAGAATCTCTGTGCCGTACTTTCTATTGGGTGCTGTCCAGTTGAACATCACTACTGGAATGTAGTTCATCTCGCCCACTCTGTATGTTCTTGAAATACCTACACCCCATTGCTTTCGGTCATTGGAGCGTTTTCCCCAAATCACGGCTCCGGAATATCTCAATTTGCTCAAGGAGGGAACATCGTCAAAGCCATAATCACCATTCAAATCAGCAGATCCTTGAAACAATAAAAAACTCTTTTCCCCCAGTGGTTTGAATATGGTTGAGTGAACTCCAGCACTTGTTAAGCCACGCGCATCCAATCCAGAAAGCATTCCGTTGTTTAATTCAGCATTTGGCTCATTGCCTTGTGGAGTAATACTGTTGATATCGTAATTGGTGTTTACAAAATTGAGGCCCATCTGCCAGACCAATTCATTTTTTGAAATGATCGGGATGTTGGCAAACAGTCTGAGTCCAGCAGTTTTATCGATATTTCCTTTGTGGCCAAAAAGAGCTGAATCGTCTTTATCATATTCTCCAGGCCTTGAAGAAAAAGCTTCATATCCCAATTGTTGATCCCAGGAGACTGAAATCAAACGCTGTGGAGAAAGATCATATATTTTAGGGCTGCAATACCTTTTGGCGCCATCATCTGCGAATCCGACATTCTCATATTGACTAAAATCTTCTTCAACAATTGTATCCTGGACCTGAGCATTCATAAAATTCACCAAAAACATCAATCCGAGCAGGAACGCAAACTTTCTAATCATTGGGGCCTAATTTATTATTTAACCATTATTCTCTTCCACACATCAGTCCTTCCCAGAGCTTTTACTCCAATAAATCCTCGAATGTCAAGTGTATTGTCATCCTTCATTTTAATAACGCAGCTGTAAGTACTGCCATTTTCAGGATCATAAATTGTGCCATCAGCCCATTCTCCTTTGCCCTTTGATACAAAATCTTTCAACAATCTATAGCCCTTCAATGGAAGAGTCCTCAAGGATGCATCTTCATTATTTTTATCCACTTTAGGCTTCTTGGTTACAGGGTCAATAGGTTCGCGCAACCACACTATTTTGCCAAAATACTTATTTCCTATTTTCTCAACTTTTACTCTGGCTTTTCCATTGCTGGGTTCCCACAAGCCAATCAGCTTATCTGCATTATCCTGAGCCACGGCTTGAACTGACAAACCAGTAAGCAAAACACTGAACAACAAAATTCCAATTTTTTTCATTTTTTCTATTTAAAGGTTAGTTGAAAATCTAAATCTGCACGCATCACCAAATTCATTGACGTATCTTTTGCCAGATCAGCGTCCAAAACAAAACTTAGTTGCTTTTGCTTGAAATATGGGCTGAGATCACCTTGATTTTGAGATAAATTTATTGATAGAAGATTCTGACCAGATGGAATGGGATTGATTCCTCCCAATTCCTTCATTTCGGCCTGATCTGATGCTATTTGAAGTGAAATTGATTTAATCAGATCGAAACTGGATGAATCGACCATAGAAAAGTCAGCTTTCATTAATTTCATGCCTGCCAATTGGTCCAAATTTTTTCCTTGGGTCTTCAAAAAGGCCTCCATTTCAACTTGATATTCGCATTGAGCTGTATTTGATCCTTCAAACAAAGGGCCATCTGCCTTTATGAGCACATTGCTGATTGAATAATTGATTGATTCCTTTTTGCCAGCACATGAAATCAAAAAAATCATTAACGCATAGGAATATTTTAGTATCTTCATAAGTCATTGAATTTTGAAGCAAGGTACGAAACATTTCAAAATCAAAAAGCTTGAAATGGATTGGATTTTCATCTCATAATTTTAATTCGAAGGGTAAAAATACAAACAATGAGCAAATATTATAATACTTTCCGCTTATCGGGTCTTACATGTGAAGCGTGTGTATATAGCGTGAAATACTTGATGAACAAGATTGATGGGCTAGAGTCTATTGAAATTGACGAAAATATGAATAGTGCTGATATCATTTCAAGTAGAAATATTTCGCTAGAGGAGCTTCAAAATTCTTTAAAATCCAACTCCAAATACAAAATTTCAACCACTGAAAATATCATAGAAACTAAAAGTGGTATTTGGAAAACCTACAAGCCACTTTTTATTATAGCGTCTTATATTCTTTTGATTTCAGCAATAGCTGCGCGGGGGGATTGGATGGCAGGAATGCGATATTTTATGGCAGGATTCTTCATTGTTTTCTCGTTTTTCAAAATGTTGGATATTCCGTCCTTTGCCTCTAGCTATCGCATGTATGATATCATTGCAGCACGAATACCGGGATATGGTTTGGTTTATCCTTTTATAGAGTTGGGCTTAGGGATACTATTTTTAACGAATTTCATGCCAAAGGAAACCAATATTGTGACTTTGATATTGATGCTGATTGGAAGTGCTGGCGTATTGCAATCAGTGTTGAATAAAACAAAAATAAGGTGTGCTTGTCTAGGTACAGTTTTTAACCTGCCTATGTCATACATAACCCTAATTGAAGACTTATTGATGGCGGGCATGAGCATAGTGATGCTGATGAATTTATAAGTTTGTCAAGAACTGGCTGGCTTTGAGAGTCCTGAATTAGAATATCGTAGATGAGCTGAAATGCTTGATTATCGATAATTTACTTACTTTAGCTATTGGAAAGAGCAGATTACCTAAAAACCTAAATGTTATGGATTTACTATCATTCAACTGGTTGGCAATAATTTTGGCTGCTATTTCATCTTTTGCATTGGGGTTTGTATGGTATTTGCCACAAGTTTTCGGAAAAACATGGCAGCGACTTGCTGGACTGAGTGATGAAACAATAAGAAAAGGAAACCTTTTTACGATTTTTGGTTCCGCATTTGGGCTATCAATAATAATGAGTACAATTTTATACCCGATGGTCGAAAGCAGAACTTTTGTAGAAGGATTTACTCTGAGTTTAACCATTGGAGTTGGATTTATAGCAACCTCAATTGGGATCATTTACCTTTACCAGAGGAAATCATTAGTTCTGTGGCTAATAGATGCGGGTTATCAAGTGCTTTCAATTGCAATAATGGGTGGAATAATAGCATTAATGGAAGGATAGTCCACATGGAAGTTACTCAGAAAAACACTCCTGAATTTCATAAAAAACACAAGGTTTAATGGCAGCAAGTACCTTACTCATAGTTATTATCGGATATTTTGGAATATTGTTGGTTGTTTCGTGGCTAACTAGCAGAAATGCCACAAACGACTCTTTTTTTATTGGCAATAGAAACAGCAATTGGGTATTGGTTGCATTCGGCATGATTGGGACCAGTTTGAGTGGTGTAACGTTTGTCAGTGTGCCGGGAGGAGTTGCAAAGGACTCATTTGCTTATTTTCAAATCACAATAGGTTATTTATTGGGCTATTTGGTTATAGCATATGTTTTGTTGCCGCTTTATTACAAGCTAAATCTCACGAGCATTTATAATTACCTCAGCACCCGACTTGGTTTTAAGTCATACAAAACTGGAGCAAGTTTCTTTATACTCAGTCGTACCTTGGGCGCAACTGCACGTTTGTATTTGGTAGTGAACATATTGCAAGAAGGAATTTTGAACAGCTTCAATGTCCCTTTTTGGGTTACTACAATGGTATTGCTTAGCATGATCTTGATCTACACTTATGAGGGCGGCGTCAAGACCATTGTTTACACCGATATGTTACAAACAACGTGTATGTTGCTGGGGCTCATCATTTGTACAATGTATCTATTGAGCCAAATGAATCTAAGTGTGGGCGAAGCGGTTCAACAATTGGGAAGCACAATGAATCCCGCAAATGCGCCGTACTCAAAAATATTTTTTACCGACCCTTCCAGTAAACTTTTCTTTGTCAAGCAAATTCTGGCTGGAGCGTTCATAGCCATCACCATGACAGGCATGGATCAGGAAATGATGCAAAAAAACATCAGCGTCAAAAGCTTAAAAGATTCACAGAAGAATGTAATCACGCTGAGTTTAATTATGTTGGTTGTTATATTAATGTTTTTATTTCTGGGCGGAGTAATGCATTTGTACGCGCTCGAAAAAGGTGCCATCTGGGATGCAGGCAAGTTGATGCTCGACGGCAAGAATATCACGAATGATAAACTATTTCCAATACTGGCACTCAACTATATGCCTCAAGTGTTTAGCATCATTTTTATCATTGCATTAATCAGCGCACTTTTCCCAAGTGCGGATGGAGCAATTACAGCTTTGACTTCCTCATTTTGCATAGATATTTTGGGAATCAGGCGGAGAGATGAACTGAGTGAAGAAAAGCAGAAAAAAATACGCCAGCGTGTTCATTTGGTCTTCGCAGCCATATTTCTATTGTTCGTAATGGTCTTTAAATGGCTAAATGACCCAAGTATGATAGGGGTAATATTGAAAATTGCAAGTTTCACGTATGGCCCATTGTTGGGATTATTTACATTTGGGATATTGACCAAGCGCAGTGTCAAGGACCAATTGGTTCCTGTTGTTTGCATATCCGCACCAATCATTTGCTATGCGGTTGACAAGTACCAAGACCAACTTTTTGGGGGATTCGAAGTTGGTCTTGAGTTACTCATTATCAATGGTTTGTTGACCTTTATTGGATTGTGGTTTATTTCAAGCCACAAGAGAGAAGTTATATCGTAAAATGTACCAGTCTTTTGAACTGTTGCAATCTATCGACAATCATTTCATCATCCAATCCTTGCAATTTTGTTAAGCTGAAGTCTTCGACACAAAAAGATGCCAAGGCAGAACCATAAATCATGGCTTTCTTCAGGTTGACGGCAGATTTTTTTCCGCTACGCGCCAAATACCCTACAAATCCTCCAGCAAAAGTATCGCCGGCACCAGTTGGATCAATGACCTCATTGAGCGGCAAGGCAGGAGCAAAGAAAACTTCATCTTTGTGAAACAACAATGCACCGTGCTCACCTTTTTTTATTACAAGTGTTTTAGGGCCCATTTTACGAATAACTGCAGCAGCTTTGACCAGAGAATGTTCACCACTCAATTGTCGTGCCTCTTCATCATTAATGGTTAGGATGTCCACCTTTTTTAGGACTTTTTTCAGTGAGGGCATAGCGATATCCATCCAAAAATTCATGGTATCCAATAAAACCAAGTCAGGCTTTCTATCCATTTGTTTAAGCACCTGCATTTGGATATCGGGTGTCAGGTTGCCAAGCATGACAATTTTACTTTTTTTATAGCTCTCTGGCAATATTGGGTTAAAATCCGCCAAAACATTCAAATCAGTTATGAGGGTATCCCTGCTATTCATATTGTCATGATATTTACCTGACCAATAGAAAGATTTTCCACCTTTGATAACTTGAAGCCCTTCCGTATTCACACCCCTACTTTCCAGTTTTTGTCTTTCATCAGCAGGCCAATCTTCACCGATTACGGACACAAGATTAATGTTTTTATAAAAATAACTAGCAGCCCAACAAATATAAGTTGCAGCACCTCCAATGGCCTTATCCACTGATCCATAAGGGGTTTCGATGCTATCAAATGCTACTGTTCCAACAACCAAAAGACTCATAGTAAAAAATTTAGTGGCACAAATATTGTACTTTATTGGCAATTGATATACATTTGCATCGATTTTGAAGTAATGACATCAAAAGTTAACATTGAAAAGTACAAATAAGGTCACTTTAATCCCTTATTTCTGCAAAATAGAAGCCTCTTTAGCTCAGTTGGTTAGAGCGCCGGACTGTTAATCCGTAGGTCTTAGGTTCAAGTCCTAAAAGAGGCGCAAAGGTCATTTCACATTGTGGAATGGCCTTTTTGTTTTTATAGTGAAATGATTTTGGGTCTTTGATTAAGGCACCCCCGAAAGCATTCGGGATTAATCCGTAGGATCCCGAACTAGTTCGGGATCCTAAAAGAGGCGCAAAGGTCATTTCACATTGTGGAATGGCCTTTTTGTTTTTATAGTGAAATGATTTTGGGTCTTTGAATCCAATCGGTTATAGCCGTCTAAATTTTCATAAATTGCAAGAAAAACAAAGCCGCATCACGCAAGATTGTCCAGCTTGACCTTTAAGGGCAATGCCAAAAGTGAGAAGACAGCATAAGTCAAGTCCAGAAATCATCAAAAACAAAAGATAAAAAACCCAATTCCGTAAAAAAGCGCAACCAAGCTCGAGAATATAAATGAAAAATTATGCTCTAACTATCAAAACAGGAGCATCAACTCTATGCCTGACTGCGTCCAAAGTAGTTCCAAAAATCAAATCCCATAATCCCTTATGACCATGTGCACCCATGACCAAAAGATCAGGTTTGTAATTGTTTACTGCAATTGGAATTCTGCGCTTGGGATCGCCATGTTCTAAAATAACCGATACCTGATAACCTAAATTGGACAGTTGAAGCCGGTAAGCTTCTAGCAATTCGGTGTCTCGCTTGGTTTCTGCGTCATAAATTCCTTGTTCTTCCACCAATGCAGCAGCAGATTCGCTTACATGGATCAACAAATACTCAGCTTTTTCGCCACCATGAGCCACTGCATGTCCCAGTGCTACTGTATCAGAATTGCTAAAATCTACAGTTACTGCAATGCGATTATAAATTACATTTGGCCGGATTTTGATTTGAGATACATCATTGTGTATGATTGAAATTTGCTTTTGCTCCTTGCGTATCATTGGGAAAACGATCACATAAATTAAGAGCAAAGCTGTGCACACTGCAATACCAGCACACAAATACATCCACCACGTAATGCTTGAACCTTGAAACCAATCATTTATAGCTTCGAACACCATTTTACCATTTAAACCAACTATTATAGCTGCGCTGATCCACCCGAAAAACATCCAAAACTTATTTACAGCATGAACACCCATTTTCTTTTTATCGCTGACCAAATGCAATAATGGAATTACTGCAAATCCAAGTTGTAAACTCAAGATAACCTGACTGAATACCAACAAATCACCCGTAGCACTGTCCCCTTTAATCAGTATGGTTATCAAAGCCGGAACAATTGCAATGGTTCTAGTTATAATTCTTCGGACCCATGGCTGAATGCGCAGATTCAAATATCCTTCCATCACTACTTGACCCGCCAATGTTCCTGTTATCGTGCTACTTTGACCGGCCGCTATCAATGCAATTGCGAATAATATGGGCGCCCATTGGGTTCCTAAAAGTGGTTCGAGTAATCGGTGAGCATCTTGAATCTCAGATACTTCGGTTAAGCCTGATGAATAAAACACGGTTCCTGCTAGGATCAGTATTGCCGCATTAACCAAAAAAGCAAAATTGAGCGCAATAACCGAATCAAAAACATTGAACCGAATAGCCTGCTTAATTCCCTTATCACTGTGATCAAAATGCCTACTTTGAACCAATGAAGAATGCAGATAAAGGTTATGCGGCATGATAGTAGCTCCAATAATACCTATTGCCAAGTACAAAGCTGTATTATTAGGCAGACTGGGAATGAAGCCTGCTGCAACTGCACCAAAATCAGGTGAAGCAAAAAATATTTCAACAAAGAAGCACATTGATATTATCACTACCAGTGAAATGATAAAGGCTTCAATCTTTTTAATACCATATTGAAGTAAAAAGAGGAGCAGAATGGTGTCCAATACTGAAATGACAACACCCCAGATTAAAGGAATCCCAAAAAGCAAATTCAACCCAATAGCCATGCCCAGCACTTCTGCCAAATCGCAAGCTGCAATTGCAATTTCTGCTAATATGTATAAAAATAAGTTAACGGTTTTTGGATATGTTTGACGAGATGCTTGTGCCAAATCCAAGCCTCTAACCAAACCTAGTCTTGCTGAAAAACTTTGAAGCAACATGGCAACCATATTGGACATCAACAAAACCCAGATTAAACGGTACCCAAATTGTGAACCTGCGGCAATATCAGTAGCCCAGTTGCCCGGATCCATATAACCAACACTAACCAAATAAGCCGGGCCCATAAAGGCCAGAAATTTTCTAAATCTGCTTTTGATGCCTAATGTTTGAACCGAGGAATGTACCTCCTCTAATGATTTTGAATTATTTTTCATTGATAAACTAACTTAACAAAATTCAAGCAACTCTAAGCATTATTTGATAATAAGTGGTAATATAAGTATATTTTTTAAAATTGCTAAATGTTGTGGTGAACAGGTGTTGTTTATTTCACAGTTATGTTATTATATTGTGCGCAGTCTTAATGACTTATCTTTTGACAATAACTAACCAAAAAATAAATAAAAATGCCAACAAGAAAAGTAGCGCTAGTAACAGGAGCGACAGGAGGATTAGGGACAGATATGTGCAAAAAATTGCACGATGATGGGTACACGGTATGTGGAAACTATCGATCCGAAGAAAAAGCGGAAAAATGGCAAAGTAAAATGGCTGCAGATGGATACACTTTCCATCTTTATCAATCTGATGTAGCTGATTTTGATCAAGTTGGAAGTATGGTAGCAGCAATTGAAAAAGATCATGGCATTATCAATGTGTTGATTAACAATGCTGGTATTACAAGGGATGGATCTTTCCGTAAAATGACGAGGGAACAATGGGATGACGTAATGAATTCCAATTTGGGATCTGTATTCAATTGTTGCAGACACACCATCAATCAAATGGTTGAACAAGGTTACGGAAGGATCATCAACATTTCTTCGGTAAACGCTCAAAGAGCACAGTTTGGACAAGTGAATTATGCTTCAGCCAAAGCAGGTATGCATGGTTTTACAAAAACACTTGCTGTTGAGACTGCTTCAAAAGGCATCACAATAAACACCATATCTCCTGGATATATTGCTACTGACATGGTCATGGCCGTTGCAGAAAATGTTCGTGATCAAATCGTTTCAGGCATTCCGGTTGGCCGCATGGGTGGAACTGGTGAAATCGCACACTTGGTTTCTTTTTTAGCTTCTGAACAAGCTGGATTCATCACAGGTGCCAATTATGCAATAAATGGTGGGCAGCATATGTTTTAATAACAATAGCGACACCATATAGATTTAAAAAAGGCGATCACAATTGTGGTCGCCTTTTCAATAGGGCTAAAATCAAGATTAAGCCTGTCAAGATCAAAGCTACTTTTGAAATATAGTCTCCATATTTCACAAAAAAGGTCCATTCGGTATTACAATGCAATTTGGCTCTGATCGCATCCTTTTGGGCATATTCTGTTGCCTGATGAATTATTCCCCTTTGATCAATGAATGCCGATGTACCAGAATTCGCCGACCGAACTATTGATCTGCGATTCTCAATGGCTCTCATTGCGCCTATCAGCATGTGCTGTGTATGACCAATTGTGTTGTCCCACCAGCCGTCATTGGTCATGATTGCAAATACATTGGCTCCTTCTTTTACATACCCCGTGCAGTATTCAGGATAAACAGATTCATAACATATAATAGGTGCCGTTACAATCTTGTTGTGGACAAAAGGTGTCCGACGTTCCTGAGGAGTCAGTCCATAAATACTTCCACCAAGTTTATCTACCAATGGTTTTAGAAAAAACAAGAGCTTGCGGTATGGAAAAATCTCAGCTCCTGGAACAAACTTTGACTTGAAATAAATAGGAATGCTGTCCTGACCTGAAGTGATTTGTATGGCTGAGTTATGACTGTCATAATAAATAGTCTGTCCATTACCCATTACTCGCTCACGGGTGTTTTTTGACTGCGGAGTGTCGCCATCAAAAATGCGATAACTTCCAATGCCAGCCAATAAACTCAAATTGGGATAATCATTAACCATTCGGGTCAACCATTGAATATTTCGGTCGCTGTAAATAGCTCGAGTATTTACGGACTCAAAACTTGTTTCTGGATAAACAATCAGTTCAACGGATGTATCTAAAATGGCTTTCGACAATTCAATAAATCGGGACAATTGCACCCTTTCTGGCACATCGAATTTTTCATAGTGCGGCTCCCAATTGGGCTGAACAGCAACAAAATCATGCAATTCACCTTTCTCTTGATAGTTGGTAAAAATATTCCAAGACCAGAAGCAAGGCAACAATACGATCATCAACCAGACAAAAATTGGATAATACTCCTTTCGAAGCATCCAGGCTTTCCACGTTTCAAACAGAGCGATATTGCTGATCAAAATCCACAAAGTACCGCCTGCGGCTCCAGTATATTCGTACCATTGAATCAATTGCGGATATTGACTCAATGCATTTCCCAAGTTCAGCCAGGGCCATGAAATATCCCAATGTAAGTGATTGTATTCAAAGGCCAACCAAAAAGAGATCAGGGCCAAATAACCGACCCATTTTCCCAATCTAACATGAACAATATGGTACAATACAAAAGGCACTGACATAAACAGACTGTTCAAGGCAATAGCTACAAATCCTGCCATCAATGCGCTATTGGAAACCCACCATGTGGTAAATATGTTCCATCCAAGCACTCCAATGAAAAAGTATTTGAAAACGTTCTTTCTGTTTTCTTTGGAACCATTATCACTCAAATGGTCCTCGAGCATCAACCAAGGCACAAATCCAGCCAAGACCAATACTGTGGTAGGTAATGGTGGAAATCCCAAACTCATGATCAGGGCACCTATCAAGCTCAAACCCAATGCAGTCTTCTTCTCGCGGGTGTTGTATAAAAACGGTTTAAAAAAGCCAATAAAAGCAATGTAAATCCCGCCAAACAATACCAAGGGCAAGTAGGACCACAGTGGCAAGTTCAACATTTGGAATCCCGCATAAATAGCCAAAACCAAACCCAAAAGATAAACATGTTTTAATACTTTCACAAGTGTTTGCTATTGGATTATCATACCTGGTACACAATCATTTGGCTCAACAAATTTCAAACGGCCATCAGCATCTTCCGCCATAAGGATCATACCTTTTGACTCAACGCCTCTTATTTTACGAGGAGCAAGATTAGCCAAAACACTTATTCTTCGACCAATAATTTCCTCTGGCCTAAAATGCAATGCAATTCCAGATACCACCACACGTTGCTCATAGCCCAAGTCAATAGTGAGCTGCAATAACTTGTCAGCTCCTTCTATTTTATGTGCCTCCAGAATAACAGCGGTCCTGATATCCATGGTCGAAAACTGATCATAGCTTATCAATGTTTTTTCAGGTGCATAATCTGAGGCTGTATCTGTTTCCATAACTTCTGGGGATTTTAGCTTATCGAGTTGAAATTGAATGGTTTCGTCGGTTATTTTTGTAAACAAATGGATTGAAGCTCCTATTTTATGTCCAGCCACCAGTGGGCCTTCTCCCTCTGCCAGTTGATCCAATAGGTGCAATAATTCTCCATTTTCGGTAGCAGCTGGCATGTTCAAAACATTAAGCATTCTATCTGAAGCAAAAGGCATGAACGGACGAATGGCCAAGGCCAACACTGCCGTAACCTGAGCACTAAGCGCCATCACTACCTTGACTGTTTCAGGGTCGATGGCATGATTCTTCCACGGTTCATTGGCTTGTAAAATCTGATTGCCATAACTTGACAATTGCATGATTGCCTTTAAGGCAGAACGAAAATCAAAACGATTGATACATTCTTGGTATTCAACCATTAGATCAAAGATGCTGATAAGTTCTGAGTCATAATAGGAACTGTCGAGTTCATCGCCTCCGGTCTCAATCATGTTGTTTTGATCAATTTCAGGAATTACTCCTTCGTAATATTTATTGATCAACACGATGACTCTGTTGAAGAAATTCGCCAAATTATTGACCAATTCGTTGTTGATGTGATCTTGAAAACCCTTCCAAGTAAATTCAGAATCCTTGGTTTCGGGCATATTTCTGGTCAAACTGTATCTCAATTCATCTGCTTTGCCTCCCATTTCATCCAGATATTCATGCGCCCATACTGCCCAATTTCTTGATGTCGAAATTTTATCCCCTTCCAGGTTCATAAATTGATTGGCTGGAATATTGACTGGTAAGATAAAATCCCCATGTGCCTTTAGGATAGCTGGAAAAATGATGCAGTGAAAAACAATATTGTCCTTTCCTAAAAAATGAATTAAGGCGGTATCCTTGTCTTTCCAATACAATTCCCAGTCTTTGTTGTTGTCTTGAGCCCATTGTTTGGTTGCAGATATATAACCTATTGGCGCATCCAACCATACATACAGTTTTTTGCCTTCAGATCCTGGTATTTCTGTTGGAACATCCACTCCCCAATCCAAGTCTCGGGTCATTGCTCTTGGTTCAAGACCTCCTTCAATCCAACTTCTGCACTGACCCAACACATGTGCCTTCCAATCCCCTGGATCATGCAATTTTTCACCATTCAGTTCACCTGTTTCCAACCATATTTTCAGCCATTCCGAGTATTTGTCAAGTGGTAAAAACCAATGTGTGGTCTTTTTCCAAACTGGAGTGCTGCCACTTAAAGTACTCTTGGGACGAATCAGGTCACTCGGATTCAGTGTTGATCCGCAGTTTTCACATTGATCGCCGTAAGCTTTATCAAAATTACATTTTGGACATGTTCCAATAATATATCGGTCTGCCAAAAACTGACCGGCCTCTTCGTCAAAGTATTGTTCGCTTTCTTTCTCAACAAATTCACCATTCTGGTATAATTTCATGAAAAAATCCTGTGCAGTCTTATGATGCAGAGGCTCAGAAGTGCGATGGAATATATCAAATGAAATTCCAAGTCTTGCAAAGGTTTCTTTGAATTGACTGTTGTACTTATCAATAATCTCTTGAGGAGAACACTTCTCTTTTAAAGCTTTCATGGTAATAGCTGCACCATGTTCATCTGATCCGCAAATAAAAACTATGTCCTTCCCCATCATGCGTTGGAATCGAACATAAATATCAGCAGAGAGATATACGCCCGCAAGGTGTCCTATGTGTAAAGGACCGTTGGCGTAAGGAAGGGCTGCAGTAACGAGGTATCTTTTCTTATCTATCATAGTGTGTATGCGGCAAAGATACTAACTAAGCGTTAAAGCTCACATGAGTTCCAAGGTTAAATGATCAAAAAGCTTTGCTTTCTGGCACAGGTAGTTCCATTATTTTAATCCAGTTGATTGCCACGACCAGAGTGTCCATTTTCGTTTGGTTCTTAAGTAAACCGCTGTATAGAGCAGTCTTACCTCAAAGTCCTTTTCATTCAATGTCCCTGCAGCGTTGAGTTGACCGTTCAAGAGAACCACTTTCCCTTTTTTTCGGACTTTCTCATTTGAACTTGTTAAGGTCTTATAAATCAGCTTTCCCGATTTGATATTATCCAAATGTTGTAATTTGGTTTCAATCAAGCCGTTGGAGTGAATGTACATCAGATCCGGATGAAGCATAATTGACAATTGAGCAGTGTCTGCGCTTATCATAGCCGCAAATCGGGCTTGGTTGGTTTGGAGGATCAATTGATCTGTTTGACATTTGGCATGAAATGAACAAATAACAAGCGCCATGAAAAGTGAATTTCTAAGCTTGTTTCTCATAATTATTTGGGCAGTCGTCATTTTGGTGCAGTTTTTATGAATTCTAATGGATTGAACCTTTGTAAACTAAAAGCAAATCAGAGGGAGTGACCACAAATATAATTGAATGAAACAAAATGACTTTTGAATAAAGCAGAAAAGCTGTTGCGGGGCTTAGAACTAAGAGTTTCAAGGCTCTCCAAATCATTTGATGTTTTGAGATTCAGTTAGTTTATGTTCGTTTGATTGGAAATCCATTCTTGAATATGTTCCCTATAAGTTTGAGGCTGCAAAACTTATTGGGTTTACTATTTTTACTTTACTGTTGGGTTCTTCACTAAGCTTAATAAATAATATGCTCGATAAAAAAATTTCACGCAGTATATTAGTGGTGTCAAAATAGCTTGAAAGGATTTTACCTAATTAGACCAAAATAGAGTGAGTAAACATACAAAAATTGTTGCAGGGCTGATGCTGTGTTTTTCCACCATATTGTCAGCCCACGTTGACACAGTTGGTAAATTTAACTTTAGTGCATATGCTGAAGTCTATTACAGTTATGACTTTGCAAATCCCAACGATCATGAAAAACCAAATTTTATATACAATCACAAACGCCACAATGAAGTCAATGGAAACTTGTTTGTCCTAAAAGGAAATTATACTGAGCGAAATATCAGGGCAAATTTGGCATTGATGTCTGGGAATTATGCACAATATAATCTCAGCTCTGAGCCCACTTGGGCACAGTTCATGTACGAAGCAAATATTGGCGCCAAGCTATCTAAGAAGCATAGTCTATGGCTAGATGCAGGAATAATGCCTTCGCATATAGGCTTTGAAAGTGCGATCAGTGCAGACTGTTGGACCTTGACCAGAAGTATCCTGGCCGAAAATTCACCCTATTATGAAACTGGCGTAAAACTGAGTTACGTCAATTCAAAAGAAAATCTATCCTTGGCACTTTTGGTTTTGAACGGTTGGCAGCGCATCCAGAGATTAGATCATAACCAACAACCCTCAATAGGCTTTCAATTCAATTACAAGCCTTTGGATTTCGTAACAATAAATTACAGTAATTTTATTGGGACTGTCTTGCCTGACAGTTTAGATGCCTTGAGAAGCTTTCATAATTTCTATCTTCAATTCGAACCAAAAAGTAAATTCAGCCTATTATTGGGCTTTGATATCGGCACTGATAAATTCAATTCCACGGATTATGGAATTTGGTATTCACCAGTCGCAATTATCAGATATGCAATTAACAACAAAACCCGAATAGCCGTTCGCGGGGAATATTATAATGACAAACAGCAAATAATCATTCCAACAAATACCACAAATGGATTTCAAGTTTTAAGCCTTTCTGCTAACCTAGATTTTAAAATAAATAAAAACACACAATTCAGAATTGAAGGAAAAGTTTTTCAGTCCAAAGACAATATCTTCCTTGAGAACCAGAATCAGAATTATTCAATTACAACGAATTTGACCATAAGGCTTTAAGGAACTAATCATTGAAATGTATAATGAAAACGGAGTTCAGATGATTTTGAACTCCGCTGGTAAGTTACATTATTTTACTAAAAACACAAAACACTACTTAGTGAAATCGATTTTATCGATTATGTAGTTGGCCATACATTTTCCATGTTCAAATCCCAATTCACAGGCTCGACGCATGTGCACACCACCGTAGATACGAGAATGGAAAGCATCACTACCTGCTTGAGAGAATGAAGAGAAACTCTTAGTCCCAAATCCTTTGTCACCATGCTGGCTATCAGTAAAGGGTTTGTCACCAAATAAATGGATTAAAACTGCAGAAGAGCTACCTGCATTGGTAGATGTGCCAGAAGTATAATCAGGATATGGTGGAGTTGGTACTGCAGACGCCCAAGTACCGTGCCCCATAACTTCTCTTATATAAGTAACTGGCCTTTGGAGGTTGTATTTGAATTTCATGTACCAACAAGCTATGAATCCATCTCTAGTGCTGATTGTCATCAATACGTACATACGCAATGTAGTTGTAAGATCTAATTCGTATTGGTCAACCAATTGACATGCAATACCCAACCAAGAACCTGCCGGAGTACCTGATAATCCAGGATTGTTTGCCCAATAAGTTCCTACTGCAATTTTCTGGGGATCAAAACTTGCTTGATAAACTTCCTCAACCTCTTTGTAATATGCACTAGAAGGATCCGAACTGTATGCAAGCGGAGCAGCAGGCTCACAAATCTGGTAACTATTGATTGCAAAAGGACGGCTTGTCCACCAATAGGGCATCATGAAATTTTGGCCTAAAGTTGAGCCCTTCCAAAATTGAGGATTTCCCGCAGTTGATGGTTCAGTATATGCTATTTTTTCTAAATTGATACGGTTATCAGTAGCTGCCCAAGCAAGAATTGCGTCAACCAGTTCCTCAGCATAGTCCTTAGAATTCTTAATTACTTGATCAGAAACCTTATATTCAGCTTGCAACTCAGATTCTTGCTTATTGGCAAGACTTCTTAGATTGTTGACAGTTGTTTGGTTGATATTAGGCAGGGTTGCTTCAATAATGGCAGGTGTAGCATGACACATCACAATTGCCCAATCATAGGATTTACCAGGTTCTGGTTGTGGCAAGGTCTGCAAACCTTGAAGTTGACCAGCAAGACTTTTTCCCTGTGGCAAACCATGTACCATGGACTCATACATGGATATTGCGGTATACGAGTAAATTCTTGAAGCGTCTAATGCAAATAATCCATTTGCTTTCACAGCATCGTAGGCAGCTTGCATCCATTCTTGAGCTAGCTTAGCATCATACTTCTCGACTGTGTTTTGAGGAGTATTGTCGTCTTTGCGGCACGATTGCCAAGTTAAAAGAGAAAATGTGAGCGCTACCATCAGTAGGCTTTTGATAAAATTTTTCATGTTCAAGGATTTTGTTTAACTTATTTAATTTTGTTTAACCTTTAAGATATAAAATTAAACATCGCAAAGGTATTGGTATAAAATATTACTAAGCAAGTGATTTCCAAATTAGTTTGATAGTATTTTCTTATGACTACATAAGGAAATACTATGTCACATATTTCGTCATATAAAACTCATAATCAATATTTTAGATAATTACAACATGGTTTTTTGTGCTGAATGGCTTGCTTTTATGAAATTTTTGTGCACGTTCATTTTGTTTAATTATTATTAAACCTTAAATCCGCATTAGCTGATTTTACCCTTTGCGACAACGAAAATCATTGATTTTTCGACTTTAAACCCCTAATATTTAAAACATCGTCAGGGGATTTTACCTCTCACGAGTATGATCCGACTTTATGAGTCGTCAGACCCCACAAATTTTTGGAAGAATCAAAAATTTCATCGATTCAGCGTTTAACGCTGAATTTGGGTTAAACAAAATCGCAGTAAATACTTTTAGTATTAATCTTACCTTCGTTGTGCAATGTACAATTTTCAATATGACTTTATCATTTGTGGAGCTGGAGCAGCCGGATTGAGCCTGGCTTATCGTATCTGCATGGAACCTGAACTGCAGAAATTCCGATTTTTATTGCTCGAGCGTGATATCAAAAATTCTAATGATCGCACCTGGTGCTTTTGGGAAAAGTCCGATGATCTATTTCAAGATGCCGTATTTCACGAATGGAAGGAGTTGTATTTTTTCAGCCATTTACACGAAAAGAAACTTGACTTGGATGGATATACTTACAAAATGATCCGAAGCAAGGAATTTTATAAAATGTGCATGGATAAAATTCAATCCTCCGCCAATTTTGATTTCATACATACAGATATTAATTCCTGGATCGAAGACGAAAATCAAGTTATTGTAAAGACAGCAAATGGTGAATTTTGCGCCAAACAGATGCTCCACAGTATTCTGCCAGCTGACCTCAAGGACTATCAATCGGATTTGCATCTACTACAACATTTCAAGGGCTGGTTCATCAAATCTCCAAATGCGAGTTTTGATCCCAACAAGGCTCATTTCATGGACTTTCGAGCTGACCAAAAACACGGAACCACCTTTGTTTACTTCTTACCACTCAACAAGGATACTGCCTTGGTCGAATACACTTTGTTCTCTAATAAAATTTTAGAAAAAGCAGAATATGAGGAAGGTATAAAAACTTATATTGACGAGGTATTGAATCTGAAAGACTATGAAATAATAGAGGAAGAGAACGGAATTATTCCTATGTCCGACTACCCTTACCCCAATGCCACCAAAAGAATCATACCGATGGGTACTGCCGGAGGTTGGACAAAGGCAAGCACAGGATTTACCTTCAAATTCACACAAAAGCACACCGCTTCTCTGGTAAAATCTTTAAAAGCTACTGGCAGCTTCCAGACTTCATTTCTGAATATGCCCAAGCGATTTCCTATTTACGATAAAGTGATGTTGAGAGTATTGGCAGAAGGCTCTATAACTGGCGAGGAGATATTTGAGACCATATTCGATCGATGTAAAGCTGAAAAAGTATTGAAATTTCTTGATAACGATTCCAGCTTTTTGGAAGAGGTTGGTATTATGAAAACCATGCCTACCTTGACTTTTTCCATTGCAATGATGAAGAATATTTTCAGCTAGCCCAGTTAGCTTGCCAGAATATTTCAATATAACTTCTGGTTCATGCAAAAAGTATTATTATTGTCCTTAATTTTAATGTTCAAACAAACACTTGAATGAAAATTCCGAAGCTTACTGAAATAGGAGACTTTTTCAGCATGACTACTGGCAGGTTTCCATCAACAACTGCAATATTCTGGACGCTCTTTGCTGTTGTGACTTACAGCTTACATGTTGATAACCAAGACAATGAGAATGAATTATTCAGAATTTGCTTGGGATTGGGAATATTGGTTCCCTTCAGTTTGATTGTTAAAATCCTTGGCTTAAAATGGGAATCAAGCTGGAAGAACAAAGTCATTAGTTTCTTAATTCTGGCAATCATTTACACACTGAGCTATTGGTTTTTAGTACCAGAAATTGGCTCAAACTTTATACAACCTCTTAAATATTCTTCGGTTTTGATATCCGGACATCTCATACTCGCAATAGTTCCACTATTTTATAAAAAGTCCAATAACGAAATCTGGCACTTCAACACTTCGATGCTGACACGATGGTTAATTGGTTTTTTTTACTGTGTCATCATCTTTTCAGGTCTTGCAATTGCACTTTTGGCAGCTGATAATTTATTTTCAATCCATGTCAGTACTGATGCATACTTGCAATTATATTTTGCAGTGGCATTCATCGTTCACCCTTATTATTTCCTTGGTCTTTGGAAAGATGGGCAGTTGTTTAAGCCTCTAGCCAGTCAAATTGAAAGTGGTTTTCAAGTTTTGATGAAATACATCATAATCCCATTGGTGATTATTTACTTTATCATCCTCTACGCTTATGGCATGAAAATCCTTCTCACATTTGAGCTGCCAAAAGGCTGGGTGAGCAGCTTGATCTTAGGTTTTGCAGGAATAGCAATATTGAGCTACCTTGTAAATTATCTATTCCCGCTCAACAAAGCAGAACAATTTTTAGGCACATTTGATCGGTGGATTTTTCCTGCTATGATACCCTTGCTTCCACTTTTGTTCATTGCTATTTTGCGTCGTATCAACGAATATGGATTTACGGTTGAGAGATATGTGGTTTTTGCTTTCGCTATTTGGCTGAGCATCACCACGATCTGGTTTCTTTGGACCAAGAACCGCAAACTTGCCTTCATACCCATTTCACTTTTGATATTTATTTTCATTGGATTCTTTAGTCCCGTTGATGCTTTTCATATAACTATACGCAGTCAAACCAATCGTTTTATCGGAATATTGGATTCCAATAAATTAATAGGTCCCGATCGGGTCATTGCTGATGTCACAAATAAATTCAATACCAGGCAAGCCCAATCTTTAATTAGTATCATCAGCACGCTTGATGAACTCAATGCAATACCCGATTTGCCACTCAAGCTGAAAACAGGCGAATTGAACCAAAGCAAACTTCGCAAACAGCTTAAAATAGAAAGTTTGAATGGTAACAGTGAAAATGGGATGGACTATAATTTTTCACTCATTAATGGGGAACAAATAAGTCCTCATGCCAATCAAGTTTATTTTTTTAGGGTCCAACAGTACGACTCATCTGCCGATTGGCGCATTCTTGAAGGGACTTGTATCATTGAAGCGCCTGACTCAATAGGTATTGGAAAGATAGATTTAACAGAATATTGCAAGTTTCTTGAAAAATTCGGCCAAAACAACAATTTTCAAAACACGAAAAGGATGAGTTATACCGGGAAAGGAAGTGATGGAATGCCATTTATTCTTACCTTCCTAAGCTTCAGCTTCAACAGGACTGATAATATTTACCGTGTCAATTCTGCTGATGGAATAGCCTCCAAATGAATCTATTCCCAACATAAATGAGGATAGCGCAACTTCAGCTCTATCTCAAGCTTTGAGCATTTGTCTTGCCAAGCATAAAATTCACTGGTTCCGGTATGCAATGGCTTGTGCGAACTCAATTGGGTGAACGACTTTATTGCTGAGAGGCATGTTTTATCAGAATCTGTAAGATAGGTAGCAATGAATTTTTCCCAAATATAATCCGTGGCCTCTATACTGGGATGTGCCATATCAGCTGCCATAAAACGGTAATCTCGCAAATCATCCACCATCAATTCGTATGCAGGAAAATAATAACATTGTGCATTGGCATCCACTATTTCATGTACTGCACAAAGCAAATGTGATTTGGATCTTGAATTTTCTACGATGCCATCTTTTAAGTACCTCACAGGGCTAACAGTCAACAAAATATTTAGTTCCGGATTTAGCTCCTTCAGCTTTTGAATACTATCTTGAAGTGCATTTTTGATGGTTGAAACACTTTGTAGTCGTTTGTCAAAACTGAATCCTTGCACTTTGTGACAATTGGCCACATCAATATTTTGCTCCCTCAGATGGTAAATCCAGGCAGTACCCAGAGTCAAAATAACCAATTGGGCTTCTTTGACTTTTTCATGAAATAGTTCATTGGAAGTATTAATCTTGACAAGTGCCTGTTGAACATCCATGTTGGAAAATGAACCATGATGATGCCAGGAATGCCACAAATCATTGTATTTGAACAAATCCTTAGTTTCATAAACTTTATTTGCAACCACATCAGTAATTGCTTTATTGATGGAGGCTGCATTGAAGATAATCCCGTGAGAATTAGCCTCGATCCAGAATTTCATGTCATGCATTCTCTTTGCCATTTCATCCGCAAAACAAGACCCCCAAGTTAGAACTGGTGTGTCTAAGGTGATAAGTCCTGACTGAGTAGGTATCTGAACCTCCGTATGAAAATGAATTGCCATAATGAGGAGCAAATCTAGAAAAAGCTATCCCCAATTGCACAATGAACCTTAATAAATCGTTGGTGTTAGATAGAAAAATCTATCAAGGCTATCTTCGATAAGATAGAATTGAAGTATCTTTCAACCTTATTATGAAGTACAGCTTTATATTTTTATCTTTCGTTTTGTTTGTTTGCACTAGCATTCAAGTACAAGCTCAGAACACGCAACGCGATACCACAATAGTGCAGTTATCCGGATTAATATTGGATGGCACCACAGATCAATTATTTCCCGTTTCATACGCCAATGTATTTATCAATGGTCGAAATGCCGGAACTTTTGCTGATATCAGAGGATTTTTCTCGATTGTTGCAAAGAAAGGTGAAACCATCAGGTTTACTAGTATTGGTTATAAGCCGATAAATTATCGGATCCCAAAAAGTTTGTCGGATGATCGTTATTCTATCATTCAACTGATGACGCCTGATACCATTAATCTACCTGAAACCATTATCTTTCCATGGCCTAGCAGGGAATATTTTACAGCTGATTTTTTAGCAATGGATATATCTAAAATTCTTCAGGAAAAAGCCGAAATGAATCTTGCAAAGGAGTCCATGGATCGACTGACTTATGAGGTCAGAAAAGACGGAAAAGAGTTCAGCAATTATTACCAAAGGAATTTCAATAAGAAATACTACCACATGGGTCAAGCTCCACCAATGAATATTTTCAACGTAATGGCTTGGAACCAATTCATCAAAGAGTGGAAAGACGGCAAATACAAGAAAAAGAAGAAACAATAGTTTCAACTTGGAGAACTATCTTTACACCATGCTTCGACACCTCCCCAATGCCTTAACGCTGCTCAATTTATTCAGTGGCTCGTGCGCAGTAATCTTATTGCTGCAGGGCTATGAATTGACTGCCTTGTATTGCCTGTTGGTGTGCGGAATAGCCGACTTTTTGGATGGCTTGGTGGCAAGAGCACTAAAAGTATCAGGAGATTTAGGCAGAGAACTTGACTCCATTGCAGATACCATCAGTTTCGGACTGGTGCCTGCAGCAATACTCTATGTGTTAAATAAAGACTCTATTCAATCAAATTCGCATGGCTTGAGTATCGCGTTTGTTTGCTTTTTAATAGCAGTTGCATCGGGATTAAGATTAGCTCTTTTTAACCTTGATACCAGGCAACATGAACACTTCATAGGACTCAATACGCCAATGAACACAATGTTTTATGCAGGATTGCTGGTAATGAAATTGAATAATTTCCAGGGCATTGAATATTTTCGTGAAATGGGCTGGCCAGTTTATGCTTCTATCATACTCACCTGTTTTCTATTGCTGAGTCCCATCAGGATGCTCAATTTCAAATCAGGCAATAGTGTTTCAAGAACCAACAGCTTAAGATTGCTATTTGCAGGAGGAGTGGGTATATTATGTATAATTGCTCCTATACTTGCCTTATCTTTGACCGTCGTTTGGTACTTGATTGTGTCGTTTCTTTACCATTTCAACACCTTAAACAAAAAGACAACATGACTACTTTTATTGCTGAAATTGTAATAATGCCACACAAAGAATTGCTGGATCCTCAAGGCAGAGCCGTGAACAAAAACCTGAAATCCATCAACGTTGATGGAGTACTGGATGTGAGAATTGGAAAACACATTCAGCTTAAAATTGAAGCGAGTGATAAAGCTGCCGCTGAACAAAAAGTAGAAATGGCCTGTAAAAATATGCTGGCAAATGTCATCATGGAGAGCTATCAATATACGATCTCGCCATTGGCATGAATTTACCCATCACTGGCAAACTGACGGTAGTACCAACCCCTATTGGCAACCTTGGAGACATAACACTCAGAGCCTTGGAAGTGCTCAAATCAGTCGATCTAATTCTGGCTGAAGACACCCGAACTTCTTCTAAGTTGCTTTCACATTATGAAATCAAGTCTGCAATAAAGTCTTTCCATATTCACAATGAGCACAAAGCCGTAGCTTCAATCATTGAACTATTGAAGTCTGGAAAACAATTGGCTTTGGTTTCAGATGCAGGTACTCCGGGCATTTCTGATCCAGGTTTTTTATTGGTGCGTGCCTGTCACGATCATGGTATCAAAGTGGAATGTCTTCCTGGTGCCACCGCCTTAATTCCTGCCTTGGTGTCAAGTGGACTCCCTGCTCATAATTTCCACTTCGAAGGTTTTCTACCCCACAAAAAAGGCAGACAAACGCGATTCAAATACCTTGCAAGCTTGAAGGAAACTTTCCTACTGTATGAATCACCACATCGCTTGGTTAAATGTCTTTCAGAATTAGCCCAATATTGTGGATCAGAGCGTTTGGCTTGTGTATGTCGTGAAATAAGCAAACTGCACGAGGAGATTCGTCGAGGAAATCTCAAGGATCTCGAAAATCATTATACCACCCACACAAATACAGTCAAGGGTGAGATCGTTATTGTTGTATCAGGTGCAACCGATTAATACTTTTCTTTTTTAAGTTTCAGATTTTCACGGTGCGTTTTAATTGACTTCTTCCACTTTGAAATTGCCTCTCAATAAGCTCTTACGTGAAAGGAAGATTTGCTCAATTAAATATTGGCAATCATTCAAGATTATTTATATCTTTGAACACAAAATCCAAAGAATTCCCCTATGAAACCTAAAATCTACTTGTTGATTATTTTTGCAGTTTCTTTTTCCTTGAGACTGTCCAGTCAACCGCAATATGACAAAAGTGTGTTGCTGAATGCCACTGTGAACGAATCTGCTCCCAATATCACATTGACTTGGAACAAATATCCGGGAGCGCTCAACTATTTCATTTATAGAAAAGCAAAAAACGCAAATTCCTGGGGAACGGCAAAGTTAAATATTACGAATGGCGATACCTCTTATGTAGATAATTCTATCACAGTAGGAAGCAATTATGAGTATCGAGTGCTAAGAACAGGCTCTGTAGCTGGCAATGGATACCTGCACTCAGGCATAAAACATCGGCCGGCTCTCAATCGTGGCAAAATTATAGTGCTGGTAGATTCAACTTTATTGCCAGATCTAGTTGCCGAATTGAACATTTATTTGAATGATTTGAAATCCGAAGGTTGGATACCATTATTTGAACCCATCAGTCCATTGATGAAAGTAGCTGAGGTCAAACAGATCATTGTAGATTTATTCAATGACGATCCCAATGCAGTAAAAAGTGTTTTTCTTTTGGGGCATATACCCGTTCCATACAGCGGAAATTTGAATCCTGACGGCCACCCTGATCATCAAGGAGCATGGCCAAGCGATGCATTTTATGCCGATATTAACGGAATTTGGACAGATAATTCCATAAATTCCACCGTAGCCAGTGACCCTAGAAATCACAACCTGCCCAATGATGGCAAATATGATCAAACTCAAAATCCTTCAGCTATAGAACTGGAAATAGGTAGAGCGGATTTCAATAATTTACCGGCATTTGCTGATAATGCCACAGAATTGACAAGAGCATATTTGAATAAGAATCATGCTTTCAGAACCAAAGAATTTGTACCTGAACGCCGAGGACTTTTACAAGATAATTTCAATTTTGCCGAGGGTTTCTCACAGAGTGCCTATAAATCATTCAGTGCCTTGTTTGGAAAAGAAAAGGTGGTAATAGGAAATTACAGAGACGATCTCACCAACAACAGTTACTTATTCAGTTATGGTTGTGGTGGTGGAAACTATGTGTCTGCAGGTGGAATCAACAGCACTTTCAATCTGGTAACAGACTCACTTCAAACAGTTTTCACGATGCTGTTTGGTTCATATTTTGGAGATTGGGATACGCAGAACAATTTCTTGCGTTCAGCACTAGCCAGTGGACAAACGCTGACGAATGCTTGGGCTGGCAGACCCAACTGGATGTTCCACTATATGGGCTTAGGAGAAAATATTGGACAAGCTGCAAAACTTACAATGAACAATTCTGCCTTATATGACGCAGGTTTTGGAGCAAACTGGGTGCATATAGCGCTAATGGGCGACCCAAGTCTAAGACTATTTGGAATGAAAAAATCAAGCAATCTTTCAGCAGTTTCAACCAAAGGACACATCATCCTGGAGTGGGATGCTTATGAAGAACCAGGAGAGTTCTTTACAATATTGAGAAGGAACAACGCAGGAGATCCTTGGGAGGAATTGGCTGAATTGCCAATAGACCAAATCAGTTATGTGGACAGTTGTGTAACCCAAGGTGATTATGTTGAATATATGGTAAGAGCAGCACAGTTGGAAACAAGCGGAAGCGGTAGTTTTTACAATTGGAGCGGAGGCACTCAAGTAGGACTTATTCCAAACGATGCAGTAGTCCCAGATATTAATTTGGCTTATAACATTGTCAAGGACACGGTTGAATTTATTGCTACAGGAAATGCCTTGAGTTACAAATGGAGTTTTGGTGATGGCAATACATCCACTGAACTGAACCCTGACCACAAATATGCCACTTCTGGCATTTACACGGTAATCCTGACCAGCAACTTTGAGTGTTTCAGCAAACAAGACACCTTGATCATTCCTTTTTTCAAGACCAACACCAATGACTTTAGCAATCAAATTCAAGTCTTGAGCAATAAAGTTAACAATGAGTTGATTTTATTGAATACAAGCAATGAAGCAGCAGAATACTCCATCAATGACTTGAATGGCAGAATATTGGCTGCAGGAAATCTAAATAAGGGGACCTCAACAATCAAGGTAGAATTATTGTCGGCTGGATTATATGTGATACTGATCAAAAATTCTATCGCAATTCCGTTTGCAGTTTTCAAGCAATAACTCTTTGATTTCAATGAAATAAAATTAAAAAGCCACTATTTGATTGTATGAATTTGATGAATATCATGAAATATTGAGCGCATGGGTATGAATTCAAAACCTATTTCATGTCAAATCGTATAAGTCAAATGTACAATTTTACTTTTGCCATGCGAATAAGCTTTATTCTATTTGTAATTCTTTTGACTTTTGATTCCTGCAAGCAAGAAAAGAAAGGTCCACCTGCTGATTATTTCAAGCAGCTATTGATCTGTGACAAAAAGTTTAATTTTGATTCCTTGGCATCGATTGATCGACTGGGCAAAGATGACTACCGTGCATACGAACAATGTATGTGCAACACCACTATCCCAAATGTAGAACTGAATTTGGAATCTGGTACTCGCTTCTTGCATGATTTTAAAGGGAAACCGATGGTGCTTTATACCTGGAACAAAGCACCTGAACACTTGGAGAATATGCGAATGATAAAGGAATTGTGTGAAGGACACCAAGATACTGTAAAGTTGATTAGAATAAGCTTAGAAGACCCTTACTCGCCAGCCTCTGAAATTCCAGCAGAATTAAAAGTTTTCGAAAACGCATTGGCAGGTGTTTTTTTTATTGACGACAATATTCAACTCAAGGAGCGTATATTTCCAATGGTCTTTTTTATTGACAAGAATGCTGTGCTTCAAGACCTGGCAACGGGAAGTACTTTTTCCCTTAAAATGGATAAAGAATCAAGAAGGAACCGACTCAAAAAAGGTATCGACAAAATCTTTAACTGAAGTCGATTTCAGTATTATCTCCAATATTTAGACTCTGCTTCATTCCCTTTATGGCAGAATCATTCCCTATTATTGATCTGTACAAAACCACATCACTTAATTGTACATTGTTGCCAATTATGCTCTCACGTACTATTGAATTTTCGATTGCAGCATGATCGCTAATAGTAGCAAAAGGACCAATTATGGCGTTAGATATGATACAATTCTTGCCAATACTAACAGGGTGAATGATGATCGAATTAATGGGAGTGCTATTGATATTGGGCTCGTAGTCATCCTTGCTCAGCAGCATGGTATTGGTATCTAACAATATTTCCTTTTTTCCACAATCGTACCAATTGTTCAGCGAGGTAGTAGTCAATATTGCATGTTGCTCAATCATGAGCATAAAAGCATCCGTAAGTTGATATTCATTGTAGGTTCGGATATCCTTGGTTATCAGTTCATCCAAGGCATTTGCAAGAAATCGAACGTCTGATATTTTATAAAGACCCACCAAGGCAAGGTTAGACTTAGGAATATTTGGCTTTTCAACTGCTTTGAGCACCACATGATTCAGGTTGACCTCAACTACACCAAACTGTCGTGGATCCTGAACTTTTTTCACCACAAGCACGTTTCCCTCGGCTTGAATAAAAGCTGGTAGATCCAAATCCAAAATACTGTCCCCAAGCTGGATAATCAGTTGGTCTTCGTTTTTCCAATGCTCTTTGGCCAACCATATAGCGTGTCCAAGGCCTTTTCTCTCAGTTTGGTAGATGAAAGTTTTAGGAATATCAGGATAATGTCCCTCTAAGTAATCTTTGATTTTTTCACCCAAATACCCAATGATAAATATAAATTCATTGACACCTGCCTTACGCAATTCATCAACAATAAAGCTGATGATAGGCTTCCCTGCTACCGGAATCAAAGGCTTTGGTTGCGTATAAGTCAATGGCCTCAAGCGTGTACCAGCTCCAGCCATTGGAATGATTGCTTTCATAACGTGAAATTCAGAAATGTTTATCGAAATTTCAAACAATGAACAAGAAAGGATGAAAATTTAATACGATAGATTCCTCATAATTTTAATTCTATTGCCCCCATGCAGCATTCATTGACAATATAAGATCCTTAATGTATATTTGTTGATGAAACAAAGATAAAGATTAAGGAACGCAGAATTTGTTAACAAATAAGGTATCAATTCATCAATTGGATAACTTACCTTCCGGTA
>JBBQJT010000045.1:0-30011 GCA_038326165.1 Chitinophagales bacterium
GGTAAGGTTTATATGACCCGCGAACTACGCAACGTTAAAGCAA
The DNA here is from genome assembly GCA_038326165.1 of Chitinophagales bacterium. Lineage (GTDB taxonomy): Bacteria > Bacteroidota > Bacteroidia > Chitinophagales > Saprospiraceae > JAEUUM01. Next base: position 44 of record JBBQJT010000045.1, read on the forward strand.
ATATCGAATCATTCGATGTGAGCAGACTTGCATCTGGAACTTACTTTGTTTACTTCCAAACGGAAGAAGGCATTCGTACTGTTCGCTTCAATGTAAGCTAGTAATACTTACTGAATATTAGTAAAAAAGCCTTCCTGAGTAATCGGGAAGGCTTTTTTTATGGCACCATTATAACATACAACAGAATAGCTTTAATCAATAAAATCAGATCAAAAATCAATGGTGCAGATTTATGATTAATATCTTTCATTTTATGCCAAAGCAAGAGACACAAACTGGTGAATAGTAATTGTTGGATGAATAGACCATATGAACCTTGGCTAAACCAATAATAAACTCCTGGTAAGATGGAAACTGCGAAGCAATAAAGCAAAAAATAGTTCATTCGATTGGGCGTGAAATTTCCTGCTAATGTTTTGAACCCATGTACTTGATCTTCGCTGCGGTCAAACCAGTCAGAGATGGTGGACAAAACGAAAATCACAATGAAGCATTCTAAAAGAAGCATTGCACCCAATGTGCATTTCATGTTATTCATGAAATAAAAAATAAAAGCAAACAATCCAAACGACCAAATAAAAGCAATGGTCGAGTTTTTTAACCATATTGAATTGCGCAATTGAAACCCAATCAAAGGGTACTTATACCACGTAGCTAGCAAAACTATTGGAAACAATATCAACATGGAGTGAATCCAGTTAAATTGTGGAATATTAAAATGGATAAAAAGAAATCCCAAAGTAAGAACGCAGAGCGCGCAAATAAAGAAAATCCTAGCTTTGATTAATCCTCGGACAAAGATGTAATAGAAAAACAAGCCAAACCCAAAAATCAAATGGATGTATGTTGCATGAAATTCAGGCGCGAAATCAATTGTATCTGAATCATGTGATTCAAAAAGTAATATTTGGCGATAAACATACTGCAACAAGCCAGCTGATAGAGCCAACAGTGCACTGTGAATCCATTTAATCCTTAGGTGTTCTAGTGACTTAAGTTCCGAAATAACTGAATTGGTTGGTATTATCAATTTTGAGAAGACTTTGGTAGATCAGCTTAATTACATTCTCTACATCTTCCTTATTTGCCATTTCTACAGTTGTATGCATGTACCTCAATGGAAGCGAAATCAAAGCGCTAGGAACACCGGCGTTGCTGTATGCAAAAGCATCCGTATCAGTTCCTGTGCTTCTTGAAGCGGCTTCTCTCTGAAAAGGTATTTCATTTGATTCGGCTGCCTCAATGATCAATTCCAATAACTTGTTGTGTACAGCAGGTGCATAAGTCAATGAAGGACCTGCACCAGTCTTGATGTCTCCAAGTTTTGATTTGGTCATCAATGGGGTATTTGTATCATGCGTTACATCGGTTACAATAGCTACATTAGGTTTGATCCTTTGAGCGATCATTTCTGCTCCTCTAAGCCCGATCTCTTCCTGTACGGAATTAACAATGTACAAACTATAAGGTAATTCTTGTTTGGACTCATGCAACATCCTCGCAACTTCTGCAATACAAAAACCTCCAATTCTGTTGTCCAGAGCACGACCCACATAATAGCGATCGTTCAAAACCATCATCTCATCCTCGAAGGTGATTACGGAACCTACATGAATACCTTTCTCTAAAACTTCTTCTTTGTTATTAGCGCCGATATCGATGAAAATATTCTCAATAGTAGGAACTAAACCTGGCTCTTTGCCATTGCGTACGTGGATAGCAGGCCAACCAAAAACACCTTTTACAAAGCCATTTTTGGTATGAATATTTACACGTTTTGAAGGTGCTATTAAGTGATCAGAACCTCCATTCTTGATAACATTGATAAAGCCATCATCTGCTATATAGTTTACAAACCAAGATATTTCATCGGCATGTGCTTCGATAACAACTTTGTAATCCTTGCCTGGATTGATGATTCCAAAGACAGTTCCATAAGCGTCACTTTCCCAAGTGTCTACAAATGGCTGAATGTATTCAAGCCAAAGTTTTTGACCAGGATATTCGTATCCGGTTGGGGACGCATTATTGAGATATCTTTGAAGAAATTCTTCAGATGCACTGTTTATAATTGACATACTACGAGTAAATTCAGTCTCACGGTTATTGTATTCTAAAATATTGAAATGAATTACGATTTATACATAAAAAATGTTTCTATATGTTAACAATTTCATGCATCAATCTATACTTCACTGTTTACAAATTGTTCATGCCAAGCCACAGGGTTTTGATTCCAAGCGGAAAGAATATCTGCTTCATTTGCATTAATATAATTAATTTTAATTGCTTCCTGCAATAGTGTTGGATAATCACTAATTGTCAACAATGGGCATTTGGCATTTTCAAAGGCTTGATGCGCTTCCTTAAATCCATAAGAGAAAAGAGCCAAGCACCCGATCACCTCTGCTCCTGCTTGACGCAAAGCGTCAACGGCTTTTAAGCTGCTCCCACCTGTTGATATAAGATCTTCTACAACCAAGACTTTTGCATTTGAAGGCAAGCGGCCTTCAATTAAATTCTGACGACCATGATCTTTGGAGGAAGCACGGACATAAACAAATGGCAATTCGAGTGAATCAGCAAGGAGAACCCCATGAGGAATTCCTGCAGTGGCAACTCCTGCAATTGTGTCAAATCCTAATATACTTCCAGCTAACTCAACAAGTGCAGATTTAACCATAGTTCTAACTGTAGGAAAAGACAAAACAGCTCGATTGTCGCAATAAATTGGTGACCTCCTACCTGATGCCCAAGTGAAAGGATTATGAGGCCTCAGTTCTATTGCTTTAATTTGCAGTAGCGAAGAAGCAAAGTCGCCGCTGTAAGTGTTTTTCATAATATGCTGCTCAAATTAACCTCCAAATGTACAAAATTTACGTAAATCAATCATTTATTGAGATAGGATTGCCAATTTCTAGCCCAAAAAATGCCAATTATTTTCGTTTTGGGACCGAAAATATTAAAAATCTCAAAAAAACTCTCGACCAACTTCTTACAAATGGCATAATTGAACCCGTTTATTTTGAAAGCGATGATCCTCAAATTTTGTTCAAAAGTTTAAAAAAATATTTCAAACGTATAAAAGCAGCAGGCGGGGTTGTTCTAAATTCAGAAAAAGAAATTTTAACCATGTTTAGGAGAGGTTTTTGGGATTTACCCAAAGGAAAGCTAGATTATGGTGAAAGTTTTGATTCGGCAGCTATTCGGGAAGTTCTTGAGGAAACAGGTATTCAAACTATCATGTCAATACCAAGCAAATATATTGACACTTATCACCTCTATGTCATGAGTGGAATTTGGATTTTAAAGCAAACACGCTGGTTTGAACTACAGGCCGTGGCAGGGCAATTATCACCACAGATTGAGGAAGATATTGAATTGGTGATTTGGATTCAAAAACAAGCGCTCTTCTTGAAGACACCCATTTACAATAACATTGTCGAAGTCTTGAACAAACTCTGATGAAAATACGATTATTGGAGATATGTGTATGCAATCTTGAGGACGCATGTCAAGCCGCAATAGAAGGAGCTGACAGATTGGAACTCTGCGAAGATCTGAGTGTCGGTGGATTAACACCAAGTGTGGATTGGGCTAAGGAAGCAAGGCAAGAATTAAAAATCCCTATTCACATTTTAATCAGGCCGCGAGCAGGTAATTTTATTTATAGTAAAATCGAGAAAAATATAATATTAAGTCAGGTAGACAGTTTTTTGGCTGAAGGATTTGAAGGAGTAGTGCTAGGTGCATTGAACCTATACAATCTGATCGATATTGATTTCATGAAAAACTGTATTCAACGTCTTGGCGAGGGACACGGTTGCTTTCACAAAGCGATTGATGCGGTTCATAAACCGTCTGAACAAGTTAAACTGATCCGGGATTTGGGATTTAAGACAATACTCAGCTCTGGAGGAAAAGCGAATGTAATTAATGGAATTTCCGAATTAAAGGCAATGCAAGAAATGGCTCAAAATCAGATAGAAATAATGCCTGGTGGCGGACTTAGAAGCAACAACATTCAAATGGTGTTGGAAGAATTGAATCCCAATTGCTTGCATTCGGCCGCGAGAACTCGTGAAGGCATATTCAACAAAACTGAAGTCCATAAAATGGCACAAAAGTTAAGGTAATTTTCAACTACCAAAGTCTGAGCGGTGCGTTGATAATATTGTCAGCCATTTTTTGAAATTGTTGCCTTGAAAATCCACAATGACAGACATAGTATTTTGACATATAATTTCCTACATCGGGCCGATAAAATTGACCGTTTTTATCCGTTGCTTTATTCAAAAAAACACATTTGTCTCCATCCAATATACTACTTTTGTCATCATATTCGCCTGGTTCAGCAGGTGTATCACAGATTAGATCGCCTGCGGTTGCACAATTAGAACCATTGACCAGCTCATTGCCATTACCTTCAGTAGGCAATAGTCCAAAGAAGGTACCAAATGAATTCACTATTGTATTAGCACTATACGGATTTTTTGTAAATAAAATACCTCCTTTACTCATTTCAAGGTAGCCATTTGGAGTTGCATAGCTGTCTTGAATTAGAAAAATAGAACTCCTACTGACCAAATACAGGTTGATTCTTCTATTTTTATGAAACCTCCCGTCCAAATCAACAAACTCATCAAGGCTTGTAATTGTATCAAATTGATATTCTGGCAAGGTATCTAAATTACTTAATTTGAACGAAACACAAATAGGTTTGAATGCGGAATTCAAAGTATCAAATATCTCATTGATCTTCAATATATCCATATTTGTGCCCCCGAGACTGTCTTTCAGAAGATGTACAACCACTGTAAAAGTCTTCTCAACACAAGTCAATGATTTGTCTCGATAATTAATAGAAACAATTTGACTTGAAATTTTATTCACACCAAGCAGCATTACCAATATCAAAAGGTATCTCATAGAAGTAGGTTTTTTTGTAAAATATTAACAAAAATATCTAAAAAAGCAGTTAGTTTTCATAATCACAGCTAAATTTAGACTCAAATTTCTTATAAGTCATGAATAAACTAAAGATACTTTTTTTATTTACTATGCTGCTTGGTGTTTCTCAAAAATTATTTTCTCAAGGAGTTGACATCAATAAAGCTTGTTTACCCATCACCCTAGAATTTTCAGCACCTGCTGGTACATCCTATTTTTGGGATTTTAAGGATGGTGCAACAAGCAGTTTGCAAAATCCGCAACATTTGTACACCCAAGCAGGAGTGTACAATGTTACATTGAATAATGGTGTTGGAGGCCCTTCTATTGGCACAATAACCGTTACCATTTTACCGGAATTGGTGGCAGATTTCATAACAGATAAAACCAAGTCATGTCCTCCAGCAGCTATCATTTTTAATGACAAGACCAATTATCCTTCAGGAGTTACACCAACGGATCATATCTGGGTGTTCGGTGATGGAAAATTCGCAAATGCTTTATCAAGCACAACCAATATTTATGGCATTGGCCTTTTTTCCCCTGCTTTAACGGTCAAAACGAATACACCGGGTTGTTCAGCAACGATTCAAAAAGATGATTTTATTGAAGTATTTAAAAAGCCAAAGACTGAAATAATAGCTTCACCTGATGGGAGCTGCAATTTGCCAGTCATTGTCTCCTTTTCATCAAGTGTTGTGGGTGAAGGACCGTTTCAATATCAATGGACTTTTCCTGGAAACATAATTGAAACTACTGAAATACCACTTGTAAAAACTTTCAACATCAAAGGAAGCTACAATATCCTGTTAAAAGTTACAGATAAAAACGGGTGCTCCTTTGATACTTTCAAAATTATACAAGCTGGTGATATTTTTATTAAGCCAATAATTAAAAGTCCTTGCTTTCCAAATGAGATGGAGGTTACCTCACAGGCACCTGCTGGAACGCATAAATGGGAATTTTCACCTGATGCCTCTAAACCAATATCTTTTAGCAGAAAAACGCTCTTAACATTTGCCGGTCCAGGAATCAAAACAGTAAAGTACACTTGGACCTCAGTTGACAAATCATGCACAAAGGATACCACATTCACTTTTAGATATGAAGGTGATATTTATAAAATAGTTTCGGATTATCCTTTTGACTGTGATGGCCCGATTTTGATTAGTTATTCAGTACCAGATTCATTGGGATTATTGGGAAATTTTTCATGGATTTCCCCAAAGTATTTTACAAGTAATACTCCTAATCCTTCTTTTACGTATAAAAAAGATACCAACAATTATTCCATTTATTTTGATCGCTTTATTACTACATTTTTAATGCTTGAATCCAAGGCAGGCTGTAAATATGAATATACCAAATTAGATACCATTGTTTATACGGTTGCAGCCTTTGAAGTAGATTCCTATAAATTATGTGTGCCCGATACCTTCTGCTTCAAAGATTTGTCGGGATCTTCTGGCAAGATTATAGAGTGGATATGGGACTTTGGAGATGGAAACACACAAACCATCACCAATGCCCCTAATGGAAACACGTGTTATGCTTATTCTAAACCAGGCGTATATGAAGTTACCTTATTTATAAAGGATGAAAAAGGCTGTACAGACGGTTCTTACCAAATCAAATTGAAAGTCTGTGGAATGGATTCAGACACTACCAATGGTGGTGGTAGTTGCACTCCAATAGGAGGGAAAGATATAGTTATTTGCTACGGTGATTCCATACAATTTAATTATAGCTTTGGAAGCCCCTTCCTTGAAGGAGGTAAATTGATCACAGACAACAGCTATTATTTTCATCATTATCTTAACTCTGATAGCTTCAATCTTACAAACCCCTTTTATGTCCCGTACACACATTTAATTGGCAAAGAATTTATTACCAATGAAGCAATGACAGTGAATGGAGATTTCTTAATTGACACTGTTGGAGAAATCACGGTTAAAGGAGCCAAAGCAGTTGCGAGCTACATGACCAACTGTGTCAATCGGAAAACGGTTATGTTTAAGAGTAAAAGCATCAATGCCACAAACTTACTTTGGCAATTTCCTGATGGTACAAGCTCGACAGCAGATTCTCTCAACCATAGCTTTACCAATACTGGTGATTATTTGGTTAAACTTACAGCTTGGAATGCAATAGATGGATGTCCACCAGATTATGACAGTGTATTGGTAAGTATAAGAGATCTTAAAGCCAACATTGGTCTGTTAAAGGAATATTGTGTTGGGGATACCATAAAACTAGATGGCATTAATTCAACTGATGTGAATAACAAATGTTATAAAGGCTACACTTGGATTTTCTCCAGAGAACATCGTCCTCTAACAACTGGAATGGCAGTAGCTCAAATAGTATTCCAAGAGCCAGGTCCCGTCGATTTGATTTTAGAAGTAACTGACATCAACGGATGTTTAGATTCTGCATTCACCAATTTCACGGTACACAAAGTAACAGCAATAATGGCTTCAATTCCAGATAATGTATGCGCCCCTAAAGACATCATTTTGACCGATCAATCCACAAGCATTACAGATCCAATTGTGTCGTGGTTTTGGGAGGTCAAAGACATTATGGTATCCGATCTAAAAAATCTTGTTTATACCATAACCACAAGTACGCCCAACGGCAAATTATATATTACTCACACTGTTGAAACTAAAATCGGGTGTAGATCATCCGTAATTGATTCAATTTTAATTTATACGCCAATATCTGCTATTTTTGTTGATCCGGACGCTATACTTTGTGAAAATGAACAAGTTGTATTCTCTGCACAAGATTATGTGGCACAAGGATCTTCCCTAAATTTCAATTGGGATTTTGGGAATGGGAATGGTTCAATATTACAGCAAGCCAATACTAAATATTCCCAATCAGGATTATACCAAGTCAAATTAATCTATACGGAAAAATCTTCGGGTTGTACAGATTCCCTCTTTAAAAATATTACTGTTTTGGAGGCTCCTGATGCTAGCTTTACCACTGATGCACAAGGAAAACTGTGCTACCCTAAATCTATATTCTTCACCAACACCACTACCCCATTAGCAGGTAACACCTATCTTTGGGATGATGGAAATGGAAATACCAACAACCAAGTAAATCCAGCATTTACTTTTCAGAAAGGGACATATATTGTGAAATTAATTGCTAGCAATTCACAAGGATGTCCAGATTCAGCTTCACAAAGCTTTACTTTTATTGGCCCTGAAGGTACAATTGCATTTGATAAGAGTTCGATTTGTCTTTATGACGAGCTCACCTTTTCATTAAAAGATACTTCAGAAATTGGATCATGGGAATGGGACTTTGGGGATGGCGTGATCATAAAAGGCGGGAGCCCTGTCAAGCACACTTATACCTTCCTCCCTCCTTCAGGTCAAACTACCGCAAAACTTAAGCTCATAGATCCGTCTGGAGATTGTGAAGTGACCGTTGAAGTACCCGTGCCAATTATTCAAACTAAGGCCGCTTTCAATATCGATGGCCAAAGTCTATGCATTGGTTCAAATATATCATTGATCAACACAAGCGAATTTGCAGACAGTTATAGTTGGACCATAGGCAACCAAGCCCCAACTTCTGTCTTTGAGCCCAACTTCAATGTAACCCAAACTGGTACCCTTGCAATAACATTAATCGCTTCTAACCTGCAAGTAGGTTGCAAAGACACAATTACTTTGATATTTCAATTAGGGAGCTTAGCTCCACTTGAAGTATTTGGTGACACAATCTGTTTGGGTGACACAGCAACCATTGGAGTCTTGAATCCAGATTCGAGCTTCACCTACCTATGGACTCCTTCAAGTACTTTAACAACACCCAATCAGGCCATTACCAATGCCAACCCCATAATTACTACTGCCTATACTCTCAACTACATTGATTCCTTAGGTTGTGACGGATTAGTTCAGGCTATTGTGGTTGTTGATGATGGTTCAGGATTGGATCAACTGATCATTGATACAGTCAAAATAAATTCATTGGTAACTATCAATTTACCTGGGACTGATGGGTTCATCTTTGAATGGACACCGTCTGGATTATTGAGTTGTTCAACTTGTCCAAATCCAAGTTTTACTGCAACCCAAGACACCATCATTTTTGCAACTGTTTCAGATCCAAATGGATGTGGTGAGGGAACAATAGAAATCAGATTTATAGTCGCTTCGGAAGAAGTTAAGATCCCGAACGTATTCACCCCGAACGGAGACGGTAAAAACGACGTTTTTGAAGTTTGGACTGGTATTGTAGGAACTAAAGGAATAGGACAATTGAGGATGAAAATCTGGGATCGATGGGGTAACTTAATATATGAAAATCTTGATTCTTCCAAAAGGAATTGGGACGGAACATACAAGGATAAGCCATGCCCTTCCGATGTTTATGTTTATGGAATAGATGTTGTATTTTTTGATGGCAAAATCAAAAATTACAGGGGTGATATCACATTAATAAGGTAAATGGCTAGATTTCGAAATTCCTTGTTCTTATTTTATCTAATCAATGTGATATCGCCTTTTAACAGCTTTTTGGAACTGCCCGGTTCTGCGAGTTGATATTCACATACATAGACATAGACTTCTGATGGACTTGAAACTTCATTAATTACACCATTCCAAGATTCAAGAGGATTTTCTGTTTCAAATATTGCCTTACCAAATCGGTTGTAAATCTTCAACATGTAAAATGAAAAGGAATTGGTACATTCTGAATAATATCGAAAATCATCATTTCGGGCATCACCATTTGGTGTAAATACATTCGGGAATTTTATGTCACAAACACACAAACTGTCAGTTACCGTATAATTAACAATGAATGGACAAGGATTTCCTGAAAGTGTATCAGTGTACACACCAGGCTCTTTCACAACAAAACCTCCAATAATTATTTCAGAACCCTTGCAATAGGCTGTATCAAGTGCGAGTACTTGAATTTCATTCACCTGAAGTGATAAGACAAATATTGAATCGCAAGGAGCTCCTGCCAATGTATCGGCATAAATACCTGTTTGTTTAAGGACTTTACCACGAAATTCAACTGAATCGCCATTACATATTGTAACACTATCTGATACAATTTTTGGTTCTCCAATAGTAATAGTACTGGTGGCGTTCGCATCATCACAACCACTTGACACAGTCAGGCTAACAGTGTAAGTTCCACTTTGAGTGTATATATGAGTTGGACCAAATTCATTTGAAGCTGTTCCATCTCCAAAATTCCAATTGCTTGAAATGATGCTACCGGTTGAAGAATTGATAAATACAACATTTTCACCAATACAGGCACTAGGTGGATTAGAGATTAAAGCTTCAACGGGTGTTACATCTTCGCATTTCACAATAATATTTTCATAACTTGAAGCAATGTTAAAGTTGACATCAATCAAACTTCCACCAGTTTTTTCACTAAATGGAGCATTCTGAACATCCCAACCATCACTTTGGGTACCTAGAAACTGAGTAACATCAATCTCGGGACAACCACTAATAAAATTTTCGTCGGTTTTGATGATCAAAGGTGCAAATGTCACATTGTTCAAAGTAGTGAAATTAGAGATGATATATCCTCCATCCAGCGCTTTGCGTAATGCGGTATAGTGCGAACTCCCTTGATTATAAATTTTAGCAAAATCAAGATCGCCATTCATATCAGTTACGAATACAGCATTCTTATTCGGTACGAACCCTGTTGTCAAAGTACTAAATGAAAAAGTTGGTACGCCAATACCGAATCCTCCATTCTCTCTCTCTACAACTGAAGATCCACTGTCTGAACCATCAGAACCTACGATGCTAAAATAAATTTTTGACCAAAGTAAATTACCTAAGGTGTCTGTTTTTAGTAAAAATACATCTGGGTAATCATTGAAAAATGTTTTGTTTATCGTGGTAGCTCCTGTTATAACATACCCTAATTTATCCTTTGTTTCAATAATATCATACGCATAAGTCCTATGATTTGGAGCGCCATACCCTTTCATGAATTTCAAGTCACCATTAATATCTGTTTTTAGAATCATGGCGTAGAATGTGCCTCCAACGATATAACGACCTGTTAGGATCAAATTCCCAAATGAATCTTCCTTAACTGCATTTGCTTCATTGTAATCGCCTGGGTTTCCATAAGTTTTTGTCCACAGCACTGTGCCAGAATCATTCAATTTCATAAGATAAACATCATCCCAAAAATTATTCACATCCGTGCCATAGCTTCCACTAGCGCCAGCCAAAACAAAGCCACCATCCTTGGTTTGAACCACGGATTGCACAAAATTATTCCCCGATACATTCAATAATTTCTGCCATTTGGTAACACCATCATAGCCGATTCTAGCAACAGATAAACGATATGCATTGAATTGACCAATATTACTGGCTATCAACAAATCTCCTTCCTTGGTGTCCACTATACCTGGAAAAACATTATTAATTGTACTGCTAATTCCTAGTTTCTTAACCCACTCTACTTCTCCTGCACATGATATTTTAGTAAGTGTGATTTGCTGTGAAGAGCCTGAACTGTCGGATATGCCAATAAATGCGTAACCACCATCCTTGGTAGCTGTGATGTTAAATGCTTGGCTGGCCAAGGGTTTTTCATATATCTTCTGAAAAGTAATCCTTTGAGCCATTGACAATTGACCAAAGAATAAAAAAGAAGCTAAAAACAATGTACAAAGACTCACTTTTTTCATACTGAAACAAATTAAGCTGCCAATATAAAGCAAAAAATAGTAATTTTATCTTCTTGGTAATTTCAAATTTATCTAAATGACTCAGGATAGAAGAAAATTCTTGTTGGCTTCAGGGCTTGGATTGGGTACATTACTGCCTGCATTACCTAGCTCCAAAACCAAAGATTGGACTTGGTTGCACGATCTAAAAAACATATCCGTTGATGATTCTATCGAAGATGAAGCTTATTGGCATGAAATCAGAAGGGCTTTTACAGTTTCCTCAACTGTCATCAATCTCAACAATGGAGGTGTAAGTCCCTCCCCATTGACAGTACAACAAGCCGTGGAAAGGTACAATCAACTCAGCAATGAAGCTCCATCCTATTACATGTGGCGGATACTGGATCAAGGTCGGGAACCCCTGAGGGAAAGACTTGCTAATCTTGCTGGTTGTAGTCCTGACGAAATTGCCATTAACAGAAATGCTTCTGAGGCATTGGAGACAATCATTTTTGGTCTTCGATTGGAAAAAGGTGATGAAATAGTTTTGACCAAACAAGACTATCCAAATATGATCAATGCCTGGAAACAAAGAGCGCATAGGGACGGCATTGTACTCAAATGGATAAATCTTGAACTTCCAATTGAAAATGAATCAGATCTGGCCAATCAATATATCAATGCATTCACTTCCAAAACTAAAATCGTTCATATAACTCATGTTATCAACTGGACCGGACAGATCATCCCTTCACGGAGAATTGCGGATGAAGCCCACAAAAGAGGCATAGAGGTTCTTGTAGATGGAGCACATTCCTTTGTACATATTGACTTCAAAATTCCTGACCTCGGTGCTGATTATTTTGGAACTAGCCTTCATAAATGGTTGTGCGCGCCTATCGGAAGTGGAATGCTTTATGTGAAAAAAGATAAAATCAGCAAACTTTATCCATTATTAGCAGCAGGAGATCCTGAAAGCGAGGACATTAGAAAGTTCGAAAATTTAGGCACCCGATCTTTCCCAATTGAACAAGGAATCGCTCAGGCCATTGATTTCAATGAGATGCTTGGTATGGAACGAAAAGAAAAAAGACTTCGTTTCTTGAAAAACTATTGGTGTCAAAAAGTCAATGAACTCGAAGAGGTCCATCTTAATACTTCTCTTAAAAATAATTTCAGTTGTGCAATCGCCAATATCTCCATCAAAGGCAAAACCCCCGCAGATCTAGACGGCTATCTGTGGGACAAACATAAAATTCATACCGTTGGTATTGTCTGGGAAAATATAAACGGAGTCAGAATTACACCAAATGTTTATACCCAATTGTCAGAATTGGACAAACTAGTTGATGCAATCCATAAATTTGTGAAGCTAAAGTAATAGCATTCCATTTATAAAAAAGTTATGATAGAAAAGAGAATATTAGAAAGTATAGCAGTCAAACAGCGGTTATTGGATTCCAAAGACCTTATTCAGGCTATTGATGAAGCTGCACAAGCCATGATTCAAACCTTTAACCAATCAGGAAAAATACTTCTCTGCGGTAATGGGGGATCCGCAGGAGACGCACAGCACATTGCAGCGGAATTGAGCGGAAGATTTTATTATGACAGACTACCCCTTTATGCTGAAGCGCTCCATGTCAATACATCTTATCTAACTGCAGTGGCAAACGATTATGGTTATGAATTTGTCTACAGCAGAATGGTCGAAGCTGCTGGAAAAAAAGGTGATTTGCTTGTTGGAATTTCAACAAGTGGTGGTTCAAAAAACGTTGCAAATGCCATGGCAAGTGCGCGCGAAAAAGGGATGCTAACCATTGCCTTGACAGGCGAAAAACATGGAATCATGCACGAATTGGCAGACATTTCGATTATGGTGCCTTCATTTGATACTCCACGCATTCAAGAGTGCCACATATTAATAGGTCATATTTGGTGTGAAATGATTGAATCCACTCTGTTTCCAAAATGAGTGGTGCATCAATAGACTACCGTGATTGGACCTTATTTCTTGACAGAGATGGTGTTATCAATCGCCGGATCATAGGGGGATATATTACCAAGCCATCGGAATTGAAACTATTGCCAGGTGCAGGGGAAGCAATCGGTATATTTTCACAAATTTTTTCAAGAATCATTGTTGTGACCAATCAACAAGGAATTGGCAAAGGTGTAATGAGTCAACACGATCTTGCTCAAGTTCATCATGAAATGACTTCGCAGCTTGACAAATACCAAGCTAGAATAGATGCCATATACTTTTGCCCTTTTTTATCCAGAGATAATCCCACTTGTAGGAAACCCAATACTGGTATGGCTGATCAGGCCTTGGACCAATTTCAAGATATAAATTTCGTGAAAAGCTTGATGATCGGTGATAGTCCCTCTGATATACAATTTGGAAAAAGGAAAGGCATGATGACCATTCTCATCAGACATGAATACGAAGAAGTATTGCTTCCAGACCAACTCAAACCAGATTTTGAAGCAGATGGTTTGTTCAGCATTGCAAATAACATTTTGAGTGGGCATATCAAACTAAAATAGATCCTATAAACAAAACAGACCCTCTATTCGTTAATCGGACTATAAAAAAAAATGCCCTCCTGAAAAATCAGAAGGGCATTTTTAACGAAGCCTTAAATAGTCTTCTTATTTAACTAATAGTAATTCAAACTCAACACGACGGTTCATTTGACGACCATTAACTGTTTTGTTATCACCAATAGGCATAGTTTCACCAAAACCTACTGAAGTCAATCGCTTGACATCAATACCTTTTCCTACCAGATATTTTACGCATGTCGCAGCACGTCTTGAAGATAAAGCCATGTTGAATTTATCAGAGCCTACATTATCTGTGTGCGCGGTAATGTTCACATTGTAATTAGGATATTTAGCCAAGATATCAGAAACCTGATTGATGATAGGAATAGATAATTCTTTTAGATTATCAGAATTTGTCTCGAATTGAATATTCTTAACAGCCAAATCCAAGGCAGCCTTCTCTTCAACTTTGATTTCAGGGCAACCGTTATTAGCAACAGTTCCAGCAACAGTAGGGCACTTGTCATCTGCATCAGTTATTCCATCTCCATCAGTATCTGGGCAACCTTTCATTGAAGCAATTCCTTTTACATTAGGGCATTTGTCATCAGCATCTGTGATTCCATCACCATCTGAATCTGGACAACCTTTCATTGAAGCAATTCCTTTTACATTGGGGCATTTGTCATCGGCATCAGTAATTCCATCACCATCAGCATCAGGGCAACCTTTCATTGCAGCTAGTCCAAATACATCAGGACAACTATCATCTTTATCAGGAATTCCATCCTTATCTAAGTCAGGACAACCATTGAATTCAACCAAACCTGGTACGTCAACGCAAGCGTCATTTTTGTCAATTATGCCATCACCATCTTTATCAGGGCAACCTGCAAACTGAACCAAACCTGCTTCATCAGGACATGCATCCTTCTTATCAGAAACACCATCTTTATCTCTATCGTTGGGAAGAAATCGATAGGTTAATGTTAGATTTGCGAAGCTGTACCAATCATCATTTGCAGCATCTCCACTTTCGCTAACACCGTCCAAGTAATCTTGAAAAACTGGACGAAGTCCAAATTCAGCACCTAGATTCCATCTTTCATTTAGGTCATAACGCAAACCAAGACCAAATGGAACTGCTAAGCTTGCTGTAGGCTTGTCTGCCTTAATATCTACTTCTTCACCGGCCATATTAGGACGATTGGGGAAAGCCGGATCATTATAATTTACTTTTGCCTCACCTGTGAATGCACCAGCCACACCACCAAATAGGTATGGGCTTAACACTTTTCTGAAGGTACCATCTTCTCTGTATCTTCTGTGTCCTAGTATATCCCACTCTAAGAGCAATCCTAGTTCATTTATTGAATTTGAAAAATTATAACCTCTTGCCTTTCTTTCATCTGACCAATTCAAGTCATCTCCTTTTACTTTTCCTCCTGCATAGTTCAAGCGGAGGCCTAAGTTTTGGTTAAAATTTCGGCGTAAAAATGCACCATAACCGAATTGCAGTGTGTTAAAATCCATGTAAGGATTTGGGTTAAGATCACCTTGATAGCCCATGCCTCCAAGCTGTAGGGCTAAATCCCATTTTGATTGAGATTGGGCAAAAGTCGCTGTGAAAACAACAATTAAAACAATAAAAAACTTTCTCATTTGAGTTGATAATTTGTTTAAGAAATCCCTTGGTGGGGTTTTTTGAAAATGATGGTCAAAATTACACGTTTTAATTGACAATACAACAGGTTAGTAATTTCTTTGAGTTGCATTTTCGTAAAATTTAATAACACGTTTTGGACTCGATTTGCCCTGAAAGGTCACTAAATTTTAAAATAATTTAATTTAGCCAATTTGACAATCCAATAAATACAAATGCTCCAGCTAAAAATCCTACTAGAGCCAATAAGCTGATTCTCTTAAGATACCATATAAATCCAATTTTCTCAATACCCATTGCAGCCACTCCAGCAGCAGAACCAATGATCAATATACTGCCTCCTGTGCCAGTTGTATAAGCGAAAAACTCCCATAGATAATGATCTTGGGGATATTCAGCTAAAGGATACATTCCCTGCGCTGCTGCAACCAACGGCACATTATCGACTAACGCAGAAAGCAAACCAATGAAGATAGCAATTGCTGATTCATTCCCCAAGGAGGCGTTCAAATATAAAGCAGCTTGTTTGAGTACTCCAACGGATTCCAATGCAGTGATAGCCAATAAAATTCCCAGAAAAAACAATATACTAGGAGTGTCAATCTTACGAAGCGCATACACAACACTCAAAAAATCTCTATCCTCAGAGCCTTTGCCTCTATGAATCCATTCCGTTGCCGTCCACAATACTCCAAGTGCAAATAACATACCCATAAATGGAGGTAAATGGGTAACCATTTTAAAAATAGGCACAAACACCAATGCACCAATCCCTAAACAAAACACCAGCTTTTGTTCCCTAACGCTGGTTGTCGTTTCTGGAATGATCGGAGTAAATTCCTTTAAGATTTTTCCTTTCCATTGATAACTAATGATAAGGAGTGGCACTACAAAGCAAACAAGAGAAGGAATAATTAACGATAACATAATATTGGTTGCTGATATTTGTCCACCAATCCACAGCATTGTAGTAGTAACGTCTCCCAAAGGTGACCAAGCTCCTCCCGCATTTGCAGCAATCACAATAATTCCAGCAAACATCAAGCGAATATCTCTTTCATCAGAAATTTTTCTCATCAATGAAAGCATGACTATTGTTGTGGTCAAATTATCCAAAGCCGCAGATAAAAAGAAAGTGATTAGTCCAATAGTCCATGCTAGTTGTGTGAGTTTTTTAGTCTTAATTCTGTTGGTAATGACCTGAAATCCATCGTGCGAATCGATTAATTCTACGATGGTCATAGCACCTAATAGAAAGAAAAGCACACCAGCCAATCCACCCAAATGCTCCATCAATTGATGATTTGCCATTTCAGGATTTCCCGACTGCATGGTGTAAATTACCCAACAAAGTATTCCCGTAATCAGGGCCGAAGCAGACTTATTGGACTTTATTATATCTTCAAACGCTATGGCAAGGTATCCAATTACAAAGACTATAATGATTAATGTATTCATATCTTATATTAGTAGATTCTCCGTATTTTGCTGTACGGTGCAGCAGTTATTATTTCATGAAATTAAGTATCAAGCCACCAATAAGTTGGGATGATTTTTCCATATCTGAACTACAAACTCTCCAAAAAGGCTATTTGCCCAAGCAAACCACTTTCTTGTAAATTTATCAGCATCGTTTTTGTGAAATGCTTCATGCATGAATCCAGTCCCTGCATGGGTGGCAACCAGACTATTCAAACAAAACGATGTTTCAGATACAGAACGAGATGTTAATCCTCTCATTATGATACCCAAATGCCAAATCATATCAAAACCTGCATGAGGCCCACCTATTCCTTCTCCTGCACTTCCCTTAAAGTAGTATGGATTAAGTGAACTTAAGGAAAGATTCCGCGTCGTTTCATAAACCGGATCATCCAGCCTGAGACTGTCCAAGTATGGCATTGAAATAAGGTTTGGAACATTTGCATCATCCATAAACGAGGCATTCCCATATCCATCCACCTCATAAGCCAGAACCATTTCTTTGGTCAAAGGATGCCTTACTTTGGCGTACTTTTCAATCCCATCTTGAATTTCACGCGATAGTCTTTTGGCTTCACCTATCAATGGATCAGACGGATAAAACTTTGCTACCATCAATACCATATAGTTCAAAATTGTCACCGCGAACAAATTGCTTGGCACTAAAAATTGAAAGATTGTTGCATCATCTGATGGCCTAAAACTGCTGCATATCATTCCTGTAAAACGGGTTGGATTCCCCAGTCCTCCCATTGCCAGAGTATCTGTTTGCCATGAGGTATTGCGTTGAAACTTATATTTGGTTTTGCCGTCTCTCCTCTGCTGTTCTTGAAATGTAGTTACAATTGTTCGCATGGCTTGCAACCACTCTTGATCAAATACGCTCGTATTACCACCATTTTTATAATAGTTATATCCCAATCGAACGGGGTAACACAAGGAATCAACCTCCCATTTTCTTTCATGAAGACCTGGTTTCATGTCTGTTACGTCATCTTTCCAATAGCCTTGCTTTTGGTCGTCATCGTAAAATGCGTTGGCATAAGGATCCTTCAGAATACAGCTGGTTTGTTTACGGATTACGCCTTCAATCATTCGCTCCAGTGCCTTATCTTCTTTCATGTAAGGCAGGTATTGATGCACCTGAGCACTTGAGTCACGCAACCACATGGCTTCAATATCTCCAGTAATTACATAGGTCCAAGGCAGTCCATTTTTCTCCTCATAAAAGACAGTTGTATCTAAGGTATTCGGGAAGCAATTCTCAAAAAGCCATTTGAGCTCTGGCTTTTTAATGTCATTTCCTACTTTCAGAATCAGTTTTTCGATTGCCTTACTGGTAAATCTTCTGTCTCCAATTGACGGTCTTTGACTGATAAAATCATTGCCTGTCAAATAGCTTGGCAACACAGATGCCCCCAAACCCAATGCAAGCGAATGCTTAGAAAAATCTCTTCTATTCATGCGCTTTAATTACCTGAAAACTTGTTGACCTAATGCCAGATTGTATCAAAATTTGATAATTGGCAGCTGGCAGATTTTTGGTATCGATCTGAAAATTCCCCGAATTCAAGAAGTCTATATTTTTTTGATACATCAGCTTTCCCTCCAAATTAAACAAACTAATTTTTACATCAGCCATTTGCTTTTCAACAAGCAAATTCAAATTTTCCCGAAATGGATTAGGACTTACCAAAATACCTTTTAAAGTTTCATTCTGGGTAGATGAAGTCAATTGAAATATTTCATGGTGTACATCTCCGTGAATGATATTGGCGTCTGCAATCATTGCACCCAAAGTAGCTTTTATAACATTTGTCATAAAATTTATGTTGAGCGTTTCTTTTGTATCAGTAGGTTGGTGGTAATTCTGATTTCTGAAATTCGCCCCATCTGTTATCATGATTGCCTGCACATTATCATCCCAAAATGGTGCATGATCGCTTCTGCGTAAGTCTGGAACTAAAGAACCATTTCCTGGCACAACCAAATTCACTAGCTTCAAATCAGGCACATAAGTATTCGCTGAATTGCTGAACGATGATGCAACTCCCGTAGAACCTGCATTTGCAACATTGGTAATAAAATTTCCTTTGAAATTGTTTGCTTGAAGATAGGCAAATGCATCTGGAAACAAAATATTGAAACCAGCTGGGGTAGTTTGACTATTGTTCATTTCACTATAATATCCGATCATTTCAAAGTTGTAAACACCATCAATTGTATCCTTTGCGCTTAGGTCGTTCACATATTTGATACTGCCCAATAATCCGGACTCCTCCAAATCAAAACCAATAAACCGCAATGATTTTTCAAAATTGTAATCCTTTAATACACGAGCTATTTCAAGCACGCCCACCACTCCCGAAGCATTGTCATCAGCACCTGGGGAATTATTGATTGAGTCGTAATGCGCGTCATTGATGATTGATCTGGTCGCTCGATTCATTCCATATCTGTATCCTACCAAGTTGGCAGCGGCATAACCACTAAAGGCAAAATTCTGTTCAGAAAGTGTTAAATTATTGACTTCTGAGAAACGTACTCTCAACGAATCTTTGGTTTCATCCAAATGAGCAACTCCAGTAGTTCTGTGTCGTATTCCCTCGATCCAATCCATATCGGATTTGATTTTATTGGAATCCACTTTTGCAATTATTTCTGCAATGTCATAAAGCTGATTGTCCTTGATGCTGAACGCCATCATGACTTTAACTGCAGGCAGTCCACTGACATCAAAGGAAATTGATTTGCCGCCATTCAATTGTCCTGAACCCAAATCACCACTTATTATTACATTGATAGGCAATGGATTTTCCAGATTTGAAACATCATACAATTTTGCTTCAATTTCCATTGGATCAGATTCCGCATCATTTGCAAAGAAACTATAGGTGTAAATGGCACCTGCTGCATTTACAGTGACATTGGAGATCTGAGGTGCTTGATTTTGTGCCAATACGCCTGCAGTCGCTAATAAAAAAAGATTGAAAAGGAAGAATTTCATGACGTAAAATATTTAGAGTTATAAAAATAAACTATTTAACAGGCTGAACTTTATATCCTGCCTTTCTGAGCAATTCGATCAACCCGCTGGGTCCTGGAAGGTGTCCCGCACCAACCGCAACAAAAACTGGACCCTCTTTAAATATTGGTTGAAGCAGGCCTACCCAATTGGTATTTCTATTATTGAGTAAAAACTTCTCCATCAAATCGGCACCTTCAGATTCGCTTATCTCCTTATGAAGTGCGTCCAAGTCTTGAGCTTTGTACATTCCAATCATTTTTTTCAATCCGGTTCCATCCTCTTCACCTTCCATGGCATCCAACAATTGCTTAACCTGAGTTTTGTAAGGAATCAAATCGATGAATCCCAACTGATCAGCTGCAGTTTCGAGGCCTCGAGTTTTCATATTGCTTGCTCTTGCCTTGTCAAAAAACCACATTTCATAACTTTCCATTTCCTCAGCTTCATTGGGCATTCCTTGTGCAATTAGGGCGCTCAAAAGCAGCGGTTTCATGGTATTGAACATGGTGAGAGGAAAGCCTAATTTGGAAGTAAAAAAGGAATCCAATTTTAAGTACTCTTGCTCGGAAAGCAGCATTTTAAGGGTTGTATCACCTTTCATATTCATACCTGCCATCATTCCTGACATTTGGCCACTCATGTCAGACAGATCCATTTCGCCAATCAAGGTATGACATGATTCAAGTGCTTTTTCAGTTCCTGAAGGAATGAAGAAGTCGCTTTTTGGAATCAAATGGATAGTTCCAAATAAATAACTCGGTTTGTTGGTATTGCCACCTGTTATCTTCCACAGCAATGCATTTTGGGCATTTGACAAAGAAGCCGTAAACAACAAAGGAAGAAACATCAATAGTTTAGACATAATTTTAGTTTATCAATTCAAATTTACGCAAAAAGACAAATACCTCATAATTGCTTTTTTTGTAATGATTCTATTTTTAAATTTTCACCTTCTTTTTTTTGTATTCTCCATCCAATCGCAATGCCTCTTCCATACAATCTTCAAAAGCAAAATTTATTTTCGGCTCTAGGAATTCCAATCCTGCTACCATAGTTCTTTCCTTGAAATTCAATAAGTGCATGGTATCAAACATTTCACGTCCTTTCAGAAAACACAATTCGATTCCTTTTTTCTTAACTGGATTCAAATAAACAATCCAATGATTCTTGTCATAAAATGGGATAGCATATCTCAATTTGGAACGTAAACCATAGTCAAGGGTCAATTTTTCATGGAAATAATTAATCAGCTCAAAATGTAATGGATCATGCAATTGTTGCAAATAATCGTTGACCTTCGGATCTGTCACTATTTGGGATTGGTTGCAAATACTGTTAACTCTGTGATGAATCCACGATCCTCCATTTCAAGCATAATAAGAATCGCATGGGCAATATCTACTGCATGTAATTTTGTCTCATTATAGGGTCTTGCTTCTCCACCACTATTCGGAACAAACTGAGTTTGAACTTCGCTGGGATTCACTTGCATGACACGGATGTTGTGCTTTCGAAGTTCAGCTCTCCAGCATTCTGTCATTGACGTCAGGGCAAATTTACTGCTGCTATAGGCACTGCCCATAGCAAATCCGCTTCTTCCAGCAGTACTTGAAATATTAATAATGTTACCGGATTGTTGTGACACAAAGTGAAGGGCACAATATTTTGCAGCTAGCATTGCCCCAAATACATTGGTAGCATACACTTCTTTCATTTTATCCAAATCCATCTCAATAAGTGGTGCAAAGTATCCAAAACCTGCATTATTGACCAAGACGTCTAATGCTCCAAATTGCTCTAATGTTTGCTTGACCATGCGTTGACAATCTTCTTCCTTGCTTACGTCGGCAACACAATAACTTGCTCCAAGCTTTGCTGCGGCAAGTTGCAAAGCTGACTCATTTCGGCCTATTATCATAACTTTGGCACCCCGCTTTACACAAAGCTTTGCAGTTTCATAACCAATACCACTGCTACCTCCAGTTATCATGACCGATTTGTCTTTGAGATCCATTTTTTTGCTTTTTGTTGAGGTGAAGATAGAAATTATTGATGGTTCAGTCCACAATTTTTTTAGGCCTAGTTTCGGAACTCTTCTAAAAACATCTTCACAAAAGAAACCAAGATTGTTTTACTGAAAAGAGATCGTTGTAGATTATTTCCTCAGCCAATCATGAAAATTTGTTTGGATACTAGGGATAATTGCATAAACCATAGTTGGAACAAGTATAAAAGTTATCAATAAGGTACGCAAAGGCACTGCAATCTGCATTAAAACAGGCCCTAGAAAGATCATTACCAGGGTAATCAATGGATAAATAGCCAACCAAACCAACACTGCAAATTTCCATTTTTTGGGATTCAACTGCATGCTATTCTTTTAACAATTCTTCTTGAAATAATTTATAAACCCTTTTGTATTCATCCGCCCAGCCTGTTGGTTCCTTGAATCCATGATCTTCAACAGGAAAGGATGCCAACTCCCAGTTTTCTTTCCGAAGTTCAATCAGTCTTTGACTTAAGCGGACGATGTCTTGATAATGTACATTTAAGTCCAAAACACCATGCAGCATCAACAATCTGCCTTGTAGTCCATCTGCAAAATAAATTGGGGAACTTCTTTTATAGGAAATGCTGTCTTCCAAGGGAGTATTCAATATTGCAGAAGTATATCCATGATTGTAGTGTGCCCAATCTGTTACCGAACGCAATGCAGCCCCGCACTTGAAAACACCTGGGCGCGTAAACATGCCCATTAAGGTAATAAATCCGCCATAACTTCCACCATAAATCCCTACCCTGCTAGGATCTACACCACAATTTTCTGATAGATATTTCACGCCATCCACATAATCATCCAAGTCTCTGTTGCCCATATATCTATAAATTGCAGTTCGCCAATCTCGCCCGTAACCATCACTCGCCCTGTAGTCTATATCTATGACTGTATAACCTTCATCGCAAAGCTTATTGTGAAACATGTACTCTCTATAATAATTGCTCCACCACTTGTGCACATTTTGCAAATAACCGGCACCATGCACAAACATGACTGCTGCTCCATTGGGATTTGTGGGTTTGTATAATCTTGCGGGAACCATAGCCCCATCACTTGCCCGAAAACTGACCAATTCCGGTTCTCTCCATTGATAGGATTTAAAATCCGAAGTACGTGAGTCAGTTATTGCCAGTTCTTTTGCCCCTGCTTTGTTTTCCATCAGATACAACTCCCAGGGTTTATTGCTGTAGGAATACCGTATGGCCAGCCATTTACCGTCTGGAGATGGCACAACTTCATGATTTCCTGCCGAGTATGTAATTTGTTTCCATGATTTTTCCAAAGGCATGAAATGATAAAACTGGTGTTCAGCAGGAGAAACTTCATTGGAAGTCACATAAAATGAAGACTTATTGGGTGCCAAAGATGCATCCAATATTTCAAAATTACCACTTGTTAGATTTTCAACAATATCAGAGGCAAGATCATAACTGTACAACTGCGAATAGCCAGTTTTTTCGGATTGGAACGCTATTTTTCTATCAGAATCATACCAAAAAACATTTCCGGGGCTTTCAATCCAGCCTAAAATACCCGGTCCACCTACCCAAGCTTCATCATGCTGATGATCGATGATCTTGTATTTCAATTCGCCTGGTTCAAGCAATATGATCCAACGGTCTTTATGATCCAATGATTTTATATCCAATACTGCTCTCCCACTGGCATTAAAAAAAGGACCATGATAAATCACATCCTTGGGCATAGTTCTTATATTGGTAAAACTTGAATCTTGCTCGTGGTAATCCTTCAAATATTCGGGCAAATTGAAAATTCCCGATAGTTGAGTCCGATCAAATAGTATTGCAGTGTCTTTGATTAAATCATACCTATACAATTCATAAGTATCCTGACTGCCGCCAACCTTTTCACGGGTTGGAATATTTCTGCTGAAGCCATTATCAGTCACATAATTGGGTACATCAGCTACTTTGAAGTCTGCTGGTTTTTCGAGTCGAAAATATAGGGACTTCATATCTGGACTCAGAGTAAGATTCTGAATATTTTTGTCCCCAAAGTAAAACTCCTTCAACTTTCGGATTTTTAAAGAGTCCCTCAGCGCTTTTTGTTCTTGTATATTGCTTTTCTGTTTTTTGACAATACCAAAGAGCTCCAACTGCTGCCTTTCCAGAAGTCCCTCTTGAAGCGATTTCTTAGGTTCTGGCTTCTTATTTCCCTTCGTAAAATTGCTTAATTGTCGCGTTTCTCCGCTGAGTATATCCCAAACAAAAATATTGCTTCCTGATTCAAAAGCAATTTTACGATCTTGATCTACAAATACTGGATTTGACTCATAATTATTTGTGAATGTGATAGGTCGAACGGAATTCTTATCGAGATCTACCAGATATATATCTCCTTCCTTTTCATAAACATAGCGTTTCCTTGCAACATCATAAACGCCACCTAGAGGCTGTCGGAATTTTTGTTCCTCGAGAGGCACTGGTCTTGGAATCTTGTTATCCAATGTTAATTTGAAGGGCTGCATTTGGTTTTTCATTTCAGGATTCCAATCGAAATAAACAGTTTTACTGTCCAAAGACCATGAAATATTATTGGGCGAATAACCCGTATATTTTTCACCCATCATTATTTGATCGATGCTTAAGCTGGAAGTTTGAGCTTTAAGGTAAAAACCAAAGGACAATACCAAGTAGAAGAAAAAAGAGCTGCGTAAATTCATATTCGTAAAGGTAAATAATATGCAATTACTGATCTTTAAATTTCGATAAATATACAATACTCCTCTGTGAGTTGAATCTGAATAAAAAAGTGTTGGCCGAATAATTCATAAATTTAATTAATGATTATCATAAATAATATAAATGAAGTTTTAAGATTTTTATCCTCAATTTTGCATAAAATTAAAGAAGACATTATGGCTAGAATTACAGTGGCAAAGGGTGATGGTATCGGACCTGAAATTATGAATGCCACCTTAGATATTATACTTGCGGCTGGAGCAGATCTCCAAATTGATGAAATTGAAGTTGGCGAAAAGGTCTATTTGGCAGGCAACACAGCAGGTATTGCCAAAGAATCTTGGGACATCATACGCAGAAACAAGATTTTCCTAAAAGCACCTATTACTACGCCACAAGGTGGTGGTTACAAAAGTCTAAATGTTACAACTAGAAAATTTCTAGGCTTATATTCCAATGTTAGACCTTGCGTTAGCATGCACCCTTTTGTTGATACCAAACATCCTGTTATGGACGTGGTTATTATCCGCGAAAATGAAGAGGATTTGTATGCAGGTATTGAGCACCAACAAACGGATGAAGTAATTCAGTGCTTAAAATTGATCAGTCGTCCGGGTTGTGAAAAAATTGTTCGCTATGCTTTTGAATATGCAAAGCATTATGGCAGAAAGAAAGTAACCTGCTTTACAAAGGACAATATCATGAAACAAACTGATGGTCTTTTCCATCAGGTATTTGATGAAATCGCTAAAGAATATCCAGAAATTGAAAATGAACACTGGATCATTGATATAGGCGCAGCCAAACTAGCTGATACACCTGAAATATTTGATGTGTTAGTAATGCCAAACCTATATGGTGACGTACTTTCGGATGTTGCGGCGCAGATTGCAGGTTCCGTTGGACTTGCTGGCTCTGCCAATATTGGGGAAGAATGCGCAATGTTTGAAGCAATTCACGGATCCGCACCTCGCAGAGCTGGACAAAACCTTGCCAATCCATCAGGCTTGCTGCAAGGCGCTGTGATGATGTTGAATCATTTGGGACAAACCGAAGTAGCTGAGCAGGTACAAAATGCTTGGTTAAGGACTATTGAAGATGGCATCCACACCTATGACATCTTTAAAGAAGGAGTCAGTTCTCAAAAAGTGGGAACCAAAGAATTCGCTGAAGCAATTATAGCCAACTTAGGCAAACAACCACAAACATTAAAGCCTGTTTTCTTCTCAAAGGGAAGTTCATTGAACCTGCCTAAGTACGTTAAGAAACCTGCAAGCAAAAAAGACTTGGTAGGCGTAGATCTGTTTGTACACTGGAACGGTACTAAACCTGATGAGTTAGCTGTTAAAATTCAAACCCTTAACAATGCCGAAGCCAAATTGTCAATGATAACCAATAGAGGTATCAAAGTATGGCCAGAAGGATTTGAAGAAACTTTCTGCACGGATCACTGGCGTTGCCGCTTTAAACCCAGCGAGGGAAATACTTTTACCAAAGAGCAGATCATTAATTTATTATCTACAGGTCTGGAAAATGAAATCGATATTATCAAAACAGAGAACCTTTACGAATTTGATGGCAAATCAGGATTCTCTCTTGGACAAGGTCAGTAAGTGATATGAAATAAATGAACCGTGATCAGGGGTATTTCATTTTTATGAAATGCCCTTTTTTTAATTGAATGCTAAGTGAATATATTCCAAGAGCGAAAAGTAGTAATTGCAACCAAACATCATAAAGAATTGGTAATAGCGCCTATTATTGAAAAAGAGCTTGGGATGATCTCAGTATTGGTCGATGAATTTGATTCTGATCAGTTTGGTACATTCTCAGGGGAAATAGAGCGGGAATATGATCCAATCGAAACTGCCAGAAAAAAATGTGAATTGGCAATGAAGCTATCAAATTGTGATATGGCCATTGCAAGCGAAGGCTCTTTTGGCCCACATCCATCTACCCCATTTCTCTCAGTCGATGATGAAGTTTTATTGTTTATTGATCAAAAGAACTCTTTGGAAGTAGTGGTAAGAAACATGACCACTGAAACCAATTTTAATGGCTCTTATGTTTCAAATGAATCGGAGTTGAATGATTTTTTAGAAATGATTCTTTTTCCATCACACGGTGTAATTCTGAAGCCATGCAAAGAAAATACGGACAAGCTGATTAAAGGTGTTGCTGACAAAAAAATGTTGTTTTCTGCATTCCATCAAATGATGGCTGCGTACGGGAGTGTCTACGTCGAAACAGATATGAGAGCGATGTATAATCCAACAAGAATGAAGCAAATTGAAAAGACGACCACCAAGCTTGCTATCAGACTCAAATCTACATGCCCAAATTGTGAAAATCCTGGATACGGGATAACAGATGTCAAAGAAGGCCTGCCGTGCAGTAATTGCGGTAGTCCAACTTCTTCCATATTGAGCCATATTTACGAATGCCAAGCTTGTAAATATTCGTCCGAAGTCAAGTATCCAAATAATAAGTCAAGCGAGGAACCCATGTATTGTCAAAACTGCAATCCGTAGGTATTTACTTGTATTCTGGCTGATGAATTAGTTGAACCGAACCCACGACACTAAATAACAGGGTCCTGATTTTAGATGGGATGGGTTAATGTGATTTGAGAATTATTTTCATGATTCGACATATCACTTAAAAATCATTTCTTCTTTTTATTATTTGAGTATTTATGATGATCAGATTCGCTTAACCCAAAATCCGCATTAGTGGATTTTGCCTCTGAGCAAAGCTCCAGAAGTCCACGAAAATATTTGATTTTACGACTTTAAAGCCTTGATGTTTAAAAAATCGTCAGGGGGTTAAACCCAGACAAATTTTGGTAATTACCAAAATTTCGTTGATTCAGCCCCCTAACGCTGAATTTGGAATTAATTCGCTATCAATCCGTTTTGTTTAATTTGTTTGAAATTCAAAAAATATCTTTGACTCGGTGCAGCATTTATTTGGTAATAAGGAATCTACATTGTATATTTGCTTTTGTTCACCTCATTGTATCAGTTACATTTTACTTTAACCAATTAATTCAGTGGCTATTTTATTTTATCACTAACCGTTCTAATCATGAAAGATCCAAACAAAACTCCTATCTTGCCGAATTATCTTCGGCACAGCACAGCACAGCACAGCACAGCACAGCACAGCACAGCACAGCACAGCACAGCACAGCACAGCACAGCACAGTAACATTTGATTTCTTCCTTTACCCGAAAGCTATCTCACACATTTTCATTACTGTATTCACCATGGCTCTATGTCTCTTTACTTCATCAGCCTTTTCACAAGTAGATCTTGGCGATGACGACTTAGTAAATTTGGACACCATTATGAGCTACGAACCGCAAGATATGGCTAGGATTGCTGACAGTTGCAGATATCCAATGGTGGTCAATGCCGCCACAGTGAGGTATCAGAGTTCAGCAAGGGTGTTACTTGAGTTTGGAGGTGATTTCATCCCTTCTACTTTCACACTTCAAAATCTATTAACATCGATGACGGTTCCCTATCAGTTATTCCCAGGGAACAATATTTTTGTACTCAACAATTTGGCACTTAACAACCAATATGTTGTGGTTGCAACAAATTCATGTGGCATTTCAGGTGAAGCCTATGTCATTAATACATCCAAACCCACCGAGCCTGCTATTTTTGTTTCTGACAAAATGATGGATGCCCTAAATGACCAAATCAAAAACCACTCCAACACTCCATTTTATACCTACCTTGGCATCAGACCAGATTTACCCATGTTGGAGCGAATTGCTTTTATCCAACAATACTTCCTCAAAGACGCTTTAATTCCTGATATCTATCAAAATATGTTGCCACCGGTAACTCCTAGTGGTGAGCGCCCTTGCGACTGCAGAGAAGTGGCAACTTTAAGCCGTGCTATTGATGGCAATCAAAAACAAGTTTCGACAAACGCTGGCTTAATCTTTCCAGTTCAAGTAGGTAATGGCAACAACAAAATAAGTCTTGGCAAAAATGCTCGATCCTGGTTTGCCCGAGATTCTTATGGTGCTGGTAAATACTTCCAACAATGGACAGAAGGCTTCAAAAGTGTTAAAGGAATTGTTAGAGTGGACAGTATGTCCTACACAGGTACAAATATATCCAGAATTCGGCTCAATTGGTATTGCAATGACGCGCAGGATTTACCAGTTGAGTGTCAGTGTCCTAGAAATATGAGGGCCCATTTTCGATATGTAAGTCAAGTGCGAAGTTCTTCACAAGAAAAAGGTAGCACATGGCTTTACGACCGTAAGGCTTTCAATGTCGTCGAGGATTACGGTCTTTTTACAAGCTACAACGAAGCAACAGGTGAATTTAAGATTCTGGATGCCACACTGACTAAAGCTGCCACGGCTTGCAATATAATCATAACTCCTGGTTATTGGAACAACTGGGTCGATTTGGCAGCTTCCCTTGTGAAAGTTCTCGCAGATAAAACCACAGGAAATATACCTTTAGCCCTTACAGATAGTCTAATACTGGCACAACTTAAAAATATCATCAAAACACCTTATGTGGTTCCTGCTAGCTGTGTATCCCAAAATCAAAAAACAATTGCCATGGGTGGTGTCAAAAATCTTATTATAGTGGGTAACCAAACGCTAAGATTAAGCCTCTCATCACATGATAGATCTGTAAGTGGTGGGCAAAGATCTTGGCAAAGTGAAGGCAGAATACTCAGCAATGGATATATCGCTACTTTCTTACCAGGTGGAAGGCCCTTCAATAATCCGGATACAGCATGTTGTACACCCATTGGTTCTACTTGGATTGCTTCCGGTGCGGCAGACGGCTTTGACCC
>JBBQJT010000046.1:0-29853 GCA_038326165.1 Chitinophagales bacterium
CCAATAATCTACTTATCCAGACAGGTGATTGGAGCAAAGGGATTTACCTTATTTCACGTCAAACAGCTAAAGAAAACATTGTGATAAAGTTCCTAGTCAATTAGTTGGTAGCGAGGTGGAACAAGGAACAAAGAAAATAAATGAGTGCACCCATTACAGCCGAAACTGGTATGGTTAGTACCCAGGCCCAAAGCAAATTGACTGTAACTCCCCACCTCACCGCAGAAACTCTTTTGGTAATGCCAACTCCAATTATTGCACCTGTTATAGTATGAGTGGTGGATACCGGTATTTTGAAGTGTTCCGTCAAATATAGTGTGATCGCTCCTGCTGTTTCAGCTGCCACCCCTTCGAATGGAGTGACCTTTGTTATTTTGCTGCCCATGGTTTTTACGATCTTCCAACCCCCGCTCATGGTTCCAACAGCAATGGCGGTGTAGCAAGAGAGCGCAACCCAAGATGGAATGTCATTGATCTTGATTTTGCCATCTTTTAGTGTATAATCTACATTCAACCAATCGGGGATGGTATTGACATCTATATGATTTCCTGTTATGTAGACAATGATAGCTGCAGCAATAATACCCATCACTTTTTGAGAATCGTTGCCACCGTGTCCCAAACTAAATGCCGCTGAGGAAACCAATTGAAATTTTCTAAACCAATATTGTGTTTGTGAAACGTTCATATCTCCCAGAAGCAATGCTAAAATAGATATTGGGTAAACAATAGCTGCTAAAATCAACCATTTTAGATTTGAATTATCCCTAAGAAATTCCTTGATGGATGCTCCTAAAGATTGATTTTCAGAATAATTAAAATTATGAAACAATAAATAGCTCATAAATGCCATTACTCCTAAAGTTATTATTTTGACTGTGTAATTTGTTTTCTTGGTACTGTAAAGAAACCACAAAGAAATCAGATATGAGATTAACATCCCAATGACAGGTGCGAATACGATAAACGAGATGATTTTTAGCATGACTGCTGTATTTAGGACACCAAATCCTGCATGCGCAACAGCAGCACCTGCGAAACCACCCACCAAAGTGTGTGAGGAACTTGAGGGAATGCCAAACCACCAGGTCAATAAATTCCATATAATTGCGGCAATGACACCAGCCAAAATAACAACCAAATTGATTTGTAATGTGTCAACAGTCTTTGCAATGGTATCTGCTACATTTAGGTGAAAAACCCAATAAGCTAAAAAATTAAAGAAAGCAGCCCAAAGTACAGCTTGTCCCGGTGAAAGAACCTTGGTGCTCACAACAGTAGCTATTGAATTGGCTGCATCATGAAATCCATTGATGAAATCAAAAATGAGAGCTAGAACAATAACGGTAATTAGAAGAGACATTAAGCAAAGATTGATAGTGAATACTTAGAATTATGCGTTTTTAACCAGAATTCCGTCAATTATTACGGCGGCATCTTCACATTTATCACTTGCAGTCTCAAGTGCTGCTAGTATTTCTTTGTGTTTAATTAACTCAATAGGGTCCTTTTCGTTTTTAAATAATTCAGCTACTGCCTCATCAAATATATCGTCAGCTTCGTTTTCAGCGGTATTGATTGCAATACATGCATTCTTGATCAAATCTTTATTTTTGATATTTCTAAGATTGGTAATCGCAACATATAAATGTTCCGTAGCTTTTAGATTGACTTTAGCCAAGGCGACAAAACTTTCTGGTATTTCTTTCAAATCATACAATTGCATTCTTTTGGCTGATCCATGTATATAATCCACGATATCGTCAATGGCCATGATCAGTTCATGAATATCTTCTCGATCGAATGGTGTAATAAAATTGGAATTCAATTCAAAATTAATCTTGTGCAGCAAACCATCCCCAACATGTTCAAGATCTTCTATTTCCTTAATGATGGATATTCGACCGTTGGTGTCTTTGGTGCCAACCAATTGAACCAATTTTGTTGCAGTTTTCACAACATTTTCAGCAGCTTCATCAAATAATGGGTAGAAATTACTATTTTTAGGTAGAAAAAAAGAAAGTAAGTTGTTGAGAAACATGATGTTACTACTTAAATATGATTTAAATTAAAGGCCAAAGGTAATCATATACACAAAAGCAATTTTTTTCCAATGTTAAGAAATTGTAAAGTTTTTGTTTCTTTGTGGAATAAACAAACCCCTATGAAGCACCATAAAATTTTACTTAACTTAATTGTTGTTATTTTCATTCTCATTCAAGAAAACGAACTCTTTGGGCAAAACACAAACCCTAAATTTGTTAGCAAAGCTGGAATTGGTATTGTAATGCCAGATAGTTTGTTTTCGATAAATTTTCGCTTCAGAATTCAAAGCAGAGCAGGGGTTACATTCAAAGAAGGAGAAGATACCCCGGAGGAAGTTGATTTTAGAATACGCCGAATAAGGCTTCGATTGGATGGATTTATGCTTGATCCAAGACTAACTTATCAGATTCAATTATCATTTTCAAGGGCAGATATGGATTGGGACAATTCCAATGTTCCAAATGTATTAAGGGATGCAATGATCCACTATGCCGCTACACCCAATTGGACAATTTCAATGGGACAGGGAAAGTTGCCCGGTAATAGACAGCGTGTTATTTCATCGAGTGAATTACAATTTGCTGATAGAAGTATTGTTAACAATGCGCTAACCTTGGATCGAGACGTTGGGCTTTTTACCAATCTCAAAATACCTATTAAAAAAACGGTACTATTGCTAAAGGCAGCATTGACTTCAGGTGAGGGTAGAAATGCATTGCCATCCAAGGATGGGGTTGCTTATACTGGTAGAGTTGAATTTTTACCTTTGGGCGCCTTTACTGATAGAGGGGATTATTTCGAAGGAGATTTGCTTAGAGAACCAAAGCCAAAAATTTCAATTGCATTTGGTGCAAATCTTAATGAAGGCGCCATTCGAACAGGAGGTACTCTGGGACAGTTTTTATACCAGCCAAGAAGTTTTACAGGAATAAATTCTGATTTTCTTTTCAAATACATCGGATGGGCTTATTGCTTGGAATACATGAACCGAATAATGGTTAACAACCAAACACCTTTCACTACATTTGTCGATGGTTCTAAAACATTGACTCGGTACGTTTATGCAGGAGAAGGACTTCATCAGCAGCTTAGTTATTGTACAACGAAGGCTTGGGAGTTTGCGGTAAGATATTCAACTTTGACTCCTGCCAATTCCATCCATCCCAATGAAAAAAATATTACTCAAATTGGATTTGGGTTCAGTAAATACTTGCGTAAACATCGGGTTAAGATCCAATCTGATATTTTCTACGATCAACAAACTTCAATTGTCAATGAGCAAACCAATCGATTCGGTTGTCGTTTCCAAATGGAGTTGGGTATTTAGTTATTCCTATGAGCCAATTTACTATGGCCCCGACTGTAACCAAAGTAAATAACCAAACCTATGACAAGCCAAATGAGGAACATCTTCCAGTTGCTCCATCCAAGCTCTGTCATCAGGTAAAGATTGGTCAATATTCCCAAAACTGGCAATAATGAAAAATTAAGTCGATACCCGAATATAGAAAGACCCAACCAAGTCAACCAAAACACTATCAAAAGTGGTTTTTCGCTAAAGTGAATAGGAATTTCACGCCAAAATAAGGCCACAACTATAACAAAAACTCCACCAATGATATACTTACCATTGATAAAGGGAATTTTGAATTTAGCGTCTTTGGTCAATCCCTTCTCATCGAGATAAAGCACTCCGGCACATACCATGATGAATGCAAAAAAAGTTCCGACACTTGTCAAATCAACAAAAAATTGCATATCCATAAATAAAGAAGGTACGGCAACAATGATTCCCGTAACCAAAGTAGCAAACCAAGGTGTTTTGTATTTGGGGTGAATGGCGCTAAACTTAGGCCATATCAAACCATCACGGCTCATCGTCATCCAAATACGTGGCTGTCCCAATTGGTAAGCCAAAAGGGCACTTGAGATAGCGACCACTGCACTGACTGAAATAACACCTGCCATAAAATTCATATCAATTTTAGCAAATACATAGGCGAGTGGGTCATCTACTTTTAGCTCCGTGTAGTTTACCATACCTGTCAATACCAATGTAATGATGACATACAGCACAGTACATATCAGCAAACAATACATCATGGCACGCGGTAGATCTCGCTGAGGATTTTTGCACTCTTCAGCGGTAGTCGAGATACTGTCGAAGCCGATAAATGCAAAAAATACCGCCGCTACTCCTGAAAGCACTCCTTGAACACCATTTGGGGCAAACGGAGACCAGTTTTCAGGTTTGACATAAAATGCTCCAACACAGATAACCAAGAGAATTACTGCCAGTTTTAATACTACAAGTGCATTGCTGACATTGCGAGATTCTTTGATGCCAATAAATACCAACCAAGTTATCAAAACAGTGATCAAACCAGCCGGCAAATCCATTATAAAGTGAAAATTGCCTAACACGGGAGCATCAGAATATGCTTGGGCTTGCGCTTGCAGGGAACTGGTCATAGCAGGATCACTAGGAGCCAAGGTGCTCATTTGTTCGAAAGCTCGCCGAGCAGTGCCAGGATCGATGGTCAGCCAGCCAGGCATATGAATGCCAAATCCGCTCAGCATGGACGTAAAGTATTCTGACCATGAAATAGCAACCACCATGTTGCTCACTGCATATTCCAGAACCAAAGCCCATCCTATTATCCAAGCAAAAAATTCTCCAAATGCCACGTAGGCATAAGTGTAGGCACTTCCACTAACTGGTACCATACTTGCAAACTGAGCATAACACAATGCTGTAAAGACACAAGCTATTGCTACACCTACAAACAACATTGAAACTGCAGGGCCACCATTAAAGCTCGCGCGGCCTATCGTACTGAATATTCCTGCACCAATAATTGCTGCAATTCCTAAAGATGTCAAATCACGCGTGCTCAGCACCTTTGCCATTCCATGTTTTTCATAATTTAATTCGGCATCTTTTAATACTTGTGTTACCGTTTTACGTCTGAATAGTGACTGCCATTCCATCTTATGTAGTTTTGCTGAGTGTCCAAAAGTAATCAAAATTTTTATTGGAACAAGAAACAGTTAAAACTTACGTACTTTAGCAACATATTTGGTGAACCTTACGTACTTTTCGTTCGCCATTTCAACTAATAAAACAATGGAGAATAAATCTAGCACACAACAACTAAACTCAGACGTAAAATTTACCGTTCGTTTGATTTTAGAACAAGCCAACCACGTCGTGGCCCTGAGGCGCCGTAAGAAACTCGGCGGAGGATTTGGCTTAATTGGTGGTACAGTTTCTCTTGGTGAAACTCCTGCTGATGCATTGGTTCGAGAAACCATGGAAGAAGTGGGCCTGACTTTGAATAAGAAAAAATTGGTGCTCAGCCATATTCAATACAAAATGACCAGTATTAATAAAAAAGCAGGAATTGTCTTTTTCTTTACTTACCCTATCCAAAAAGGTCAGGTTGGCGTAAAAGAACCACACAAGTTCAAGGATATCGTCTGGCTTTCTGCTAAGGATATGCCCGAAACCTTGTCATTGAGCTTGGCCAAAGGAATAGATTGCGTTTTGAAAGGAATTAGTTATTCTGAATTTCAGCAATAAACTTGTATTTGAATACGTAGTAGTATTATCTTTGCGCCCTTAAACTGAGACATTGATTTTTTGTCAAGAATTAAATAATAATTTCAAGCGTAAAGTAACTGATTATCAATATACTAACACGCGTTAACCCATAAATTTATTTACTCCCTATGGAAAGAATAGTAACCACCCGATATAGCGATCCTGAATTAGCGGAATTCGAGATATTGATAAAAGACAAATTAGCATCTGCAAGAAAAGAACTTGAGTTCATGCGAGATCAAATACTTGAGGTTCACGAGAACAGCAGCAACCAGCAAGGCGGAGATTATTTTGATGACAGTAGCTTGCATACTGAACTTGAAATGTTGAACCAAATGGTTTCTAGACAACGTCAGTTTGTTCAAAATTTGGAGAATGCATTGATCCGTGTAAAGAACAAATCTTACGGCATTTGTATTGCAACTGGTGACTTGATTGATAAAAAACGTTTGTATTTGGTTCCTCATGCTACCAAGAGTGTTGAGGCAAAGAATACTGAGAAAGAGAAAATAGTGGAATCAGCACCTACCAGCATGGTTCTCGATAGTTACGATTCTTTGGATAGAGAAAGTTCAGCGGAATCAACTTCTAGGACTTCAAGCAGGATCATAACTAAGGTCGTCAAGAAAACTGCGGGAAGTAAAAAGCAAGCTCCATCTGTTGATGATGAAGATGCTGACTTGTTCCCATTGGATGATGATCTGGTAGTTGAAGATGATGATTACGATTACAATGATGACATGAGTTCAGGCGATTCAGATAACTATGCCAACGAACCATCTGAAGATCCAAACGATCCTGAAATATAGTAAAAAATAATTTGCATACAATACAAAGGCCTTGTTCATATAATTGATCAAGGCTTTTGTTTTTTCAGTAATTTCATGCTGCAATTCACTTGCTCAAGCTACCTTTGTACTATAAATTTTAATTGGTTATGACACACAATTTCAGCGCTGGTCCGGGTATTTTGCCTCAAGAAGTTCTGTCGGAGGCTTCCTTGGCTGCCAAAGATTTTAATGGGATGGGTCTTTCATTACTTGAAATCAGCCACCGAAGTAAGCAATTTATGGCAGTTATGGATGAAGCCGAGGCTTTGGTCTGCGAGTTGCTTGGCCTCAATGATGATTATGGTGTCGTTTTTTTGACTGGTGGTGCGAGTACGCAGTTCTTTATGGCACCAATGAATTTACTGAATCGGGATGATCGTGCCTCATACATTGATACTGGTGTATGGGCATCTAAAGCCATCGAGGAGGCAGTGCATTTTGCTCATATCGACGTGTTGGCCTCCTCCAAGGATTCCAATTACAATTATATTCCCAGAGATTATTCCGTGCCCAAAGATGCTAAATACCTGCACATTACTAGCAACAATACCATCTTTGGATCACAGTACCATTTTTGGCCAGATATTGAACAATGTATCGTTTGCGATATGTCATCCGATATGTTCAGCAGACCTATACCTGTAGAGAAATTTGGATTGATATATGCTGGAGCTCAAAAGAATATGGGTCCGGCGGGTACAACACTTGTAATAGTTCGAAAGGATTTATTGGGCAAGGTGTCGCATCACCTCCCGAGCATGTTGGATTATCGGGTGCACATCAAGAATGGCTCCATGTACAACACACCACCCGTATTTCCGATTTTTGTTTCCATGCTTACCATGCGTTGGATCAAGGCACAGGGTGGATTATCTGGAATTCAAAAAATCAACGAATCAAAAGCAAAGATTATTTATGATGAGATAGATGCCAATCCCTTGTTCAAAGGCACAGTAAACACTGCTGATCGATCATTGATGAATGCTTGTTTTGTCATGAATGATCCGACATTGGAAAAGGAATTTGGTGATTTGGCCAAATCAAATGGCATTGATGGCATAGCAGGTCACCGCTCTGTAGGTGGCTTCAGAGCCTCCATCTACAATGCAATGCCGCAATCAAGTGTTCAAGTGCTAGTTGATTTGATGAAAGAATATGCCGGAAAGAAAGGATAAGCATGCCCTTAATAGCTAAACTCGGAATTGCTATGACTGATGGTCCTGATATACCCTTGCAGGTTTATCGTGAAAAGAGGAGTTCAGTGTCAATGTCTTTGCGGGCAAAGGGTGCAATCCTGCGTGTTCCACTCTATTTCTCTAAGTCCGATATGAATATGCATGTTGAACGTGCAGGTACGTGGGTCAAGGAGCAAATACATTTGAATCCCAAATGGAAAGAGTTAACAGCCCCAACTCCTCTGCAAGATGGATCTATTTTGATATTGGCTGGTATTACATTTCAAGTCAATATAAAGTATCTCTCCAATGCAGGTAGAAATACTGCAAAACGCGATGCA
Source organism: Chitinophagales bacterium (assembly GCA_038326165.1). Taxonomy (GTDB): domain Bacteria; phylum Bacteroidota; class Bacteroidia; order Chitinophagales; family Saprospiraceae; genus JAEUUM01. Next base: position 7,997 of record JBBQJT010000046.1, read on the forward strand.
GGTCAAATATTTATGACGATTGATAGCAGTATCATCGACAATCCAGTTCCAATGATGGACAAGCTTTTGGGCAATCTAATCGCTAAGTTTTGTATGGAATATCTGGAGCGCCGAGTAGATTTTTGGAATGACAGAGCATTTCAAACTGAAATAAGCGGAATCAACATGCGCAACAACAAAAGCAAATGGGGGAGTTGCAGCTCCAATGGCAATCTCAGCTTTTCGTCAAGGCTCCTATTGGCGCCAGTTGAAGTTATTGATTATGTAATAGTTCATGAACTCGCTCACCGCAAGGAGATGAATCATTCAAATCGTTTTTGGTCAGTAGTAGCCCAAGTTATGCCTGAATACAAAAAGCATGAAATATGGTTAAAGAAAAACAGTAATTGCTGTCATTTTGACCAAAGGAGCCAACAGTTGTTGACTTAGCAATATAGTTGTTTGCTAACCAAATTGTAGAAATGCTAAATTGCGATCGTTGTCCTTTTCGCAGGAAATAAATAACCCACAAAAAGGACTATAATGATTGTTGCTATTGGATTCAGGTAATTTCTTTTCGCTATTTCGATAGTTTTTTATTTAAAATTGTAAAAAGTGATGTTGGTACTATCTGATAAATTTGTACCATCGCTAAAAGGAACAAGATAAAAAGTGGTGTTGATACTATCTGGGCTTGGGGTACAATCTATAATCATAAAATAATCTTCACCAGCATCGTCGCGACAAATTACATCAAGGTAACCAAGTCTGTAGGTATTGGTACCCTTAGTTGCAAAACAATAAGGGCTTGTATTCATTAGCCCTCCACCATTTAATTTAACAAAAAGGTTAATTTTTGTATATTGGTTGATCGGCGTAACTCCATAAGGCCATCCCATTATCATGGTGTCAAGGCAGGACTTGGGGTTGGGGATGCCTATAGAAGCTCCTGCCCTAGTAACAAATGTTTTTCCTAATTTAAAATATTCAGGCCTAGTCTCGCAAATACCATTTATACATATTTCAGGTATTTGGCAACTTTCGCATTCCTTATCTTTGTCGCAAGATTGAATGAATAAGCAAAAAACAGAAATCATTATAAAGGCAAAAAACTTACTTTTCATGATATTAAAATTTTAAAATTGGTTTTGTTACTGTAATGTTGTTAACTGTTATGCCAGCATAATAAAGTCCAGAGGTAAGGACATTATTTTTGACAGCCACTGGATGGTTTATTGAATAAGCATCCAATTTTATGGATTCTATCAATTGACCCATAGTATTGTAGATATTCAAATTAACCTCACTATCGGCAGGTAGAATTAAATTTGATAGTTTGATCTCGTTGAAGTCATTGAGTGTGATGGCAACAGATTTTAAACTTTCTTGGAGCAAGTAATTTCTATTTCCTTCTAAGATTCTAACAGTAGGCCTTATACATGATGGACCACTCAATAGATCATACTCCCTTGAAAGAGCGATAAAGCCGGCTCCAGGAACTGTAGACAAGCCCTTCCAAGAACCAAATTCAGAAAGAAATAGACCTAGTTGACCTAGTATGCTGGCTATTGTGTTGGACTGCGATAAGTCAGGCTTATAAGGAATTGCCCAAAATGGATTGGGGGTCGACAATTGGCCCAAACTGCCTGCAACGTAATTTGCAAATTTGTCAGAACAACATTCACTTTTGCGATCATCTGGTAATTCGCTTTCTACAACACCTACAAGATAGTAATCTGAAGCGGTTTTGGCATGTGCACGATAACAACCAAAGCCCTGTGTATGAAGGTAATAACCACTGAACATGTCAATAGCTAAAGGATTATTGGGGGTTAAGCTGGTGTTATAATTTCCGGTGATCAATGGGTTTGATGTAACTATTGTCCCTTGATTGCCACTGTTATTTACATAGGGGGTAGTGATTAATGAATTTATTACTCCCGTAGCAATAGAAATATCAGCAGGTGTCAATGAAATATTACCATTGGATGCAGCTTGTAGTTTTATATAGGCTTTGGCTACCTCGTCTGCTAAGTTCACTACATTCACCCAAAATGCGGCATTCCAAGAACTGTTAAATTTTATTGCAGATATTGCAGTTTGGGCATTTATGACAGTAAGAGGTCCATTTTTCGTTTTTGATGTGATTAACGCGACTTCATTAACCTCAGCACCTGCCCCTCTTGTCCAGGGGCATTTTCTGGCTTCTGCTTTCACAGAAGTACGAGCATTATAGTCATAGTGGACCTCTACAGGTCTTGCACATTGACATGATATTGGTAAATTTGTTGGGGAACCAGCGGCGGTTGAGCATCCCAATTGGAATCTGAGGGAGCTGGTGAATAAACCATCACTATTGGGATCGCCGGGTAAAGGTAAATTAGACATGGTATAAAACATTCCTCCACTAGGTTCGGACTGATGAAGTGAAGCATAATGGGCAACCCCTGCCTCTAGTCTGTGAGTATATGTTTTATCTGAACTTCCTTTAACAGTTAAATTTTCAGAAAATGGAGCAATTGCTTGAGGGCCCCCAGGAATAGTTGAATATGAGCCAGGAGCTACAAAATTTCGTCCCACAGTTGCCACAACACATCCACAACCTTGTGTTCTAAAATTGTAAAGACAATCTCCGTCAAGATTTGGCACATACCTGTTTACATTAAGATTTGGTCCAGGGTTATTGAATTTTTGATTGCGATAAGCATAAGCCTGCAAAAAAGATAATTTTTCTATGTAGTTGTTAGATAAAGAGTTGATCATATCACAAAATAGCAGATTTGGAGTATTGGCCGAAAACCAATTTGCCAATTTATCGTACAAATTACCCGAAACTTCTGCTGGTTCTTTTTGAGGAAAAGTATTGAATTTGCCTAAAACCATGGAGAAATTTGTATCATTTGGGAAGGTTTCAATGCGTAAATCATAAACCGCATCCGTTATTAATCCATTGATTACCATAGAATTATTTGAAGACAATACGGACCGAAAATCTGCTTGGCTAGAAAGCTTATAAAAAACTTTAAAATTGGTAGCAGGAGCGTCTAATACCCAATTAAGGAAAACAGAGGAGTTAGAAACGAATCTGACTGTTGCAGCGCTTTTTAATTGTATAGCTTTTTTACTTCGTGATATGGTGCTATCCATGACTTGTCCAACATAAACCAAGTTGGAGTCAGGGAATGATTGTGCTTGCATATAAGGTGAGAAATACATGAAACACAAAGCAATCAAACAATGTCTAATTGCAGAGGTGCAGAGGTGCTTTGCACATTTGGAGGATTTTAATGATTTAGACCAATGTACCACCATGCTCAATGAATTGCAAGTATTTTGTGATATATTTTTTTATGATATTACTAAAATTGAATTATCAATAATAAATGATTAAAATATTTGATATAAATATTTTATTTATTTAGAATTAAACTCATTTCCATGTATGATAAAACACAATATCGCAGAATCTTATTTAAATGAAATGGAGTTTAAGATATTTGCTGTAAATACCAATAAAATACCGACTAAAGCTTAAAGCCTACACAGTTTGCATTGGGACATCCATGATTAGGATTTCTGCTTCAGCACTTTTGGATGTAATAGTCAATTTATCAATATCCCATATTCCAAACCCATCTCTACGGTCAAGGTCTTGTCCATTGATGTTCCATTTGCCGTTGATGACAAATGCGTAAACTCCGTTGCCTGATTTTTTTATGCTGTATTCTGCTGTAGTGTTTTCATCAAATTTGCCAAGATAAAACCATGCGTCTTGATATACCCAAACACCTGCATCATCTGCATTTGGAGAAAGGATTTGCTCCAATTTATTGTGTCGATTACCAGGGCTTAAGCTGATTTGATCATATCTTGGGGTAACTCCTTTTTTGTTGGGGAACATCCATATTTGAAGCAACTTAATAGGCTCATCTTCGCTATTGTTGAACTCGCTGTGTTGTATTCCTGTTCCTGCTGACATCATTTGTATGTCACCTGACTGGATTACAGCAGCATTGCCCATACTGTCCTTGTGCGCCAAAGCACCTTCTAAGGGAATCGTGATGATTTCCATATTGTCATGAGGATGTGTGCCAAAGCCAGATCCACCAGCAATATGATCGTCATTCAAGACTCTCAATACCCCAAAATGCATGCGTTCAGGATTGTAATAATTGGCAAAACTAAAGCTATGTCGAGCATCCAACCAACCATGATTGGCTTGGCCGCGGGTTTCAGCTTTGTGCAATACAGTATTTTTCATGAGTTTAGAGTTGGTATTTGGTATATGATTGAATCATATTATTTCTAATGCTTTAATTTCGTCAATATTGTTGGCAACAAGTCCACCCAATGCAGATGAAGCTGCAAAAATTCCAGTACCCAATAAGCCTTTTCGCAAAAATTCCTTCCTTTCCATTTTCGAATGATTTAAGAATTTTAGTATTTTATGACTTTCAAAGTTAGTTTCGAAAACATGATTTTGTCAAAAAACTAAATAAAATATTCAAGCTTTTGTTTAAAAACGACCATCCAAAATGGTTTGCTCTTTATTCACAATCAATTCTGACGTACCTTTGCGTCTCTTTTTCAATAGATTATGTTCAACAATTACGATATAATAGTGGTCGGTGCAGGTCATGCAGGTTGTGAAGCCGCCGTGGCAGCAGCCAACATGGGTTCCAAAGTGATGCTTGTGACCATGAATATGCAAACAATTGCCCAGATGTCATGCAACCCTGCAATGGGTGGTGTTGCCAAAGGTCAAATAGTTAGAGAGGTAGATGCAATGGGTGGTTACAGTGGGATTGTCACCGATCATACCATGCTTCAATTCAGGATGTTGAACCTCTCAAAAGGTCCTGCTATGTGGAGCCCACGCGCTCAAAGTGACCGAATGCTTTTTGCTCAAAAATGGAGGATCATGTTGGAATCGCATCCCAATATTGATTTTTGGCAGGATACCGTACAAAGTCTGTTGGTTAAAGATGGACGTGTACAAGGTGTGAGAACAGCAATGGGTATGGACATTGAGTCCAAAGCGGTTGTATTGACGAATGGTACTTTTCTGAATGGCATTATCCATATTGGCGAAAAACAATTTGGTGGCGGTCGTGCAGGTGAAAAAGCTTCAACTGGTATCACCGAACAATTGGTGGAATTGGGTTTCGAGGCTGGCCGAATGAAAACGGGCACTCCTCCGCGTATTGACGGTCGTTCGCTGAATTATGATCTTTTGGAAGTGCAAGATGGTGATGCAGAAATTTCAAGATTTTCTTTTACCGAAACTCCTTTACCCAATCGGCAATTACCATGTCATATTGCTTATACCAATGATGCTGTGCATGAAATGCTCAGAACTGGTTTCGATCAAAGCCCAATGTTTAATGGTAGAATTCAAGGACGTGGGCCACGTTATTGTCCATCTATAGAAGATAAAATAGACCGTTTTGCTGATAAGGAAAGACACCAGCTATTCATCGAACCAGAAGGTTGGGAAACTTGCGAAATATACATCAACGGATTTTCTTCTTCGCTTCCTGAGAACATACAGTTCAAGGCCATGCGATTGATTCCAGGTTTTGAGAATGTCAAAATGTTCCGTCCGGGTTACGCCATTGAATATGATTATTTTCCTCCTACGCAACTCGAAATGAGTTTGGAGACCCGACTGGTCAAAGGCTTGTACTTTGCAGGTCAAATAAATGGTACTACTGGATATGAAGAAGCGGCTTGCCAAGGCTATATGGCAGGACTTAACGCCCATCTCTGTATCAATGAAATGGATCCGTTTATTGTAAATAGAAGTGAAGGATATATCGGTGTCCTGATAGACGATCTGGTCAACAAAGGTACTGATGAACCTTACCGGATGTTTACAAGTAGGGCAGAATTCAGATTGTTGTTGAGACAAGATAATGCTGACTTGCGCTTAACCCAAAGGGTAGCTGATCTTGGCATGAAAAATCTGGATGACAGGTTGGAGAGAATTGCCAACAAAGTGTCAGCAGTTGATGAAATTGTTAAGCATTTCAAGACAAACAGCGTATCACCCGATATCATCAATCCATTTTTAGCCTCTATGGATTCAGCTATAATTGATCAAAAGTTCAAATTGTTCCAAATATTAAGTCGGCCACATATTGGCTTATCAAATTTGACTGATTTGCTACCAGACCTCAAAGAGTTTATGTCAAAGTACGACAAGGAAATCTGTCAATTGGCTGAAACTGACATGAAATATGAAGGCTATATCCAAAAGGAAAAGGACATGGTTGAAAAAATGACACGACTAGAAAATGTCCGTTTGACAGACAGCTTTGACTATCAATCAATAAGTGCTTTGAGCAGTGAAGCAAGGGAGAAATTAGCAAAAATCAAACCAAGAACCATTGGACAAGCCAGCAGAATAAGTGGTGTCAGTCCATCTGATGTGAGTGTTCTGCTGGTTTACTCAGGTAGATAAACGAGCATAATGGATAAAGTTTTAAATCACTATTTAGAGGGATTGATTACATGGATGCCCAAATTGGCAATGGCAATAGTCACATTATTGATTGGCCTTTGGTTGATCAACAGAGCTACAAAATTGATAAGTCATGTTTTATTGCGCAGAGATGTAGATCCAACGGTTGTTCCGTTTTTAAGATCTTTAGTTGATGTAATTTTTAAGGTAATTTTATTGATCAGCGTGGCAGGAATGTTTGGCATCCAAACTACCTCATTTGTTGCAATCATTGGAGCAGCTGGATTGGCAGTGGGTTTGGCATTGCAAGGAAGTTTGGGGCATTTCGCCAGTGGAGTCATGCTCTTGGTTTTTAAGCCATACAAATACGGAGACGAAGTCACCATTGGTGGAAATCATGGAATTGTTGATGAGGTTCAAGTATTCAATACAGTTTTGTCAACTCCCGAAGGACGAAAAATAATCATCCCCAATGGCTTAGTAACTTCAGGCCCCATCATCAATCACAGTGCCAAAGGCAAGTTGAGAGTTATGATCCCCATGTTGTTGGCTCCCGATACGGACCTGTCGGATACCACACAATGGATTAAAGAAGTTTTGGATGCTGATTCTGGTATATTAAAGGACCATGAGGTTGAAATAGCAATCATCGATGCTGAGGAATCCTTCCTAAAAATTGAAGTTAGATTTTGGTGCGTGCAGCAAGACTTTGTTCCTATCAAAGGTCGCAACACCGAAAATATCGTTCAGGCACTAAGAAAGAATGGTGTGAAATTCGGAAAGAAGGAAGTTTAGACACCAAAGCTGACGTATTTTTCTTAAACCTTTTCTTAATTAAAGCGCTTTCGGTTTGTAAAACTAAAGTGATTTTATGCTAGCCATACTCACTTGTTATTTATTATTTTCAACAAAGTCCTATCCTTTAGCGAACTTTGACCCAGAATGAAAGAAATCCAGCAATCCAAAATATCAGACCTGATCTTAGTCAACAATCACCAATTTGTAGTTTGTAATAAACCGACAGGGATGGGTGCTCAAGATGACAAAACAGGTGATCGATCCCTGTTCTCTCTGGTTCAACAGTTTACCAAGGGGACATTATTCCCAGTACATCGCATTGATCGTCCAGCCTCTGGGCTTATTTTGTTGGCCAAGAAGAAACCTGCAGTTCAGATTCTTTCTGACGGACTTCAGGATGGTAGCATCAATAAAATATATATTGCCGCAACACGCAGCCGTCCAGAATCAGATTCCGGCCAGTTGATTCATTACTTATTTCATGATACAGCTAAGAATAAATCCTTTGTTTCAACGGCTGACAAAAAAGGAGCAAAGGAAGCAAAGCTGAAGTACGAAATCATTGGCAAATCGGATAAGTATCACTTTTGGGCCATAAGTTTGCAAACGGGCAGACACCATCAGATCCGCGCCCAACTTGCTGCAATCAAGTGTCCTATTAAAGGGGACGTGAAATATGGCGATAAGCGGAGCAATGAGGATCGAGGTATCCACCTTCATGCATGGAGGCTTGAAATGAATGACAAAATGCCTCATGGTCCAGCAAATTATGAAGCGCCTTTTCCCAATGAATCATTGTGGAACTTGTTCAACAACGAAATATTACAACAATGGCAGAACAGCAAAGAACAGAAATAGGAAGTATAGGTGAATTCGGTTTAATTGAACGGATCACAAGCCCCAATACACTGCAACATGAAAGCAGTAAACTTGGGATTGGCGATGATGCCGCAGTAATGAGTTTTCCAGTTGATCATGAAGTGGTAGTCAGTACAGACCTGCTGGTTGAAGGAATCCATTTCGACTTGATGTATTCTCCATTGAAGCATTTGGGCTACAAATCTATTGCTGTGAATGTTTCTGATATCTGTGCAATGAACGCCTTGGCAACACAAGTTACCGTTTCAATCGGCCTTTCAAATCGTTTCTCAGTCGAAGCCATTGAAGAATTTTATGAGGGTATCTACGCCGCTTGCAAAAACTTTAAGGTGGACTTGGTAGGTGGTGACACCTCTTCATCCAACAAAGGAATGATCATTAGCGTAACCGCAATAGGGCATGCCTTACCTGACAGAATCAGCAAGCGATCGGGAGCCAAAGTGGGCGACCTTGTATGTATTACAGGCAATCTGGGAGCCGCCTACCTCGGGTTACAGATATTGGAGCGCGAAAAGCAATTGTACCTTTCCCAGCCAGAAATACAACCAGATTTGGAGGGTCAAAACTATCTGATAGAGCGGCAGCTGAAACCCGAACCCAGGGTTGATATCATCGAGTTATTTGCAGAGCAAACACTGGTACCTACTTCAATGATAGATATATCAGATGGATTAGTTTCCGAATTGATGCATATTTGTAAAGCGTCGGGTGTAGGAGCTTATATCGAAGAGTCAGGAGTACCCATTCATCCCGACTCCGAAATGCAAGCGCTCAAATTTGGGATGGATCCCATCACTTGCGCGTTATACGGAGGAGAAGATTATGAACTTTTGTTCACCATTGATCCAGCTGATATGGATAAAGTTAAGTATTTGCCTGACATTTATGTTGCTGGTGAAATTGTGTCCCCGGAAGATGGAATCAAGCTGCACACCAAAGGCGGAAAAATTCACGACATCAATAAAAGAGGTTGGCAGCATTTTGAAGTTGAGGAATAAAAGTAGCTTCCACGGACTATTTTTTTTCAGTGTCCCACAATGGCCTCAATGGCACATCATCCAATTTGGATTTAAACTTTTGGGCCCCAGGTCTTACAGGTGCACTTGGTCTACCACTTGTATCAAAACTTGTGATGTAAGATTCAGCAATTAAAATAGAGTCAACGATGTGCGATGCAGTTTGGAGTGCCTGCATCTTACACTGTTTTTCATGTTGCAGTTGCTCGTATTTGATAATATCAGTTACTTTGGCATTCACCAATGTAGTATTGATGGACTTTGATTGTCTCAATTGCCAAATAAACAAAATCAACAACAAACTGATGATCCACCATTTGTAACGCTTGATCATTGTTCCTTTTTAATTTTGGTATTGATTTTTATAACAGTTGCTTTCATGAGGGAATCAACTGAAATTGCGACAAGACTATCTTGTTTTTTGTTGCAACTTAGATCCCATAAGAATTTGTTTTTCAAGAGCATATTTTCGCTCATGGTATCAATCATATAACGTTCCTCTGCGCTAATCTTGTTTGGTGTGTGATTGCAAGAACCCATCAATAAACCCAAGAGCAACAAACAAATATAAGTTCTCATTCAGCTTGGTGTTTGCGGCGGAGTTCAAAATTCATGCCCAGATAAACTCTGCGCACCACTTCATCAGCGGCTAGTTCTTCAGCAGTGCCTGTTTTCAGTATACTTCCTTCAAACATTAAGTATGCTCTGTCGGTGATAGAAAGTGTTTCTTGAACATTGTGGTCAGTGATCAAAATTCCAATGTTTTTAGTTTTTAGCTTGGCCACTATGCCTTGTATATCTTCAACTGCTATTGGGTCAATACCTGCAAATGGTTCATCCAAAAGAATAAAACTGGGATTTGAAGCCAAGGCTCTGGCTATTTCAGTTCTGCGACGTTCGCCACCTGACACGGTGTCGGCCATGTTCTTGCGCACCTTGTGTAAGCTGAATTCATCAATCAAACTTTCTAGCTTTTCTGCTTGTTCCTTTTTGCTTAAACCCGTAAATTCAAGAATTGCTTTGATATTATCTTCAACAGTGAGTTTGCGGAATACAGATGCTTCCTGAGGCAAATAACCAATTCCTTTTTTGGCACGTTGATACATGGGCAAATCAGTAATTTCCTTATCATTCAAAAAAACTTTGCCTTCATTGGGTTTTATAAATCCAACCATCATATAAAATGAAGTGGTCTTGCCGGCACCATTGGGGCCCAATAAACCTACTATTTCACCTTGATTCACCTCAATCGATACATTCTTCACAACTGTTCGTTGACCGTATATTTTTAGAAGATTGGTTGCCCTGAGTATTTGTTTACCTGTTGTCATAAAATGATATTGAAATCCAATTGCCAATTGGGTTTTAAAGGTTCTGATTTTTTCTTAAACACCGTTTCTGCTTGTTTTTTTTCTTTCAGTTTAACTGAATCCCAACGGCCATTTTTATTGCTATCGGTAATCACTGTAACCTGATAAACGCCTGGTATCAAATTAGGTATCAATTTCTTCCAGATGCTGACACCAGTAATTTCAGTTAGGTCTATTGTTTCATTGGAAGCATTTGTAAGTTCTATTAGATATTGCTCACTTAGGTCCATTCCTGTGATACTCAGATTAAAATTACCTAGTTGTTCCACTGTATTTATTTTGGCATCAACGACTATGGTATCGTTCTTATTGCCATAAAAATCAACCAAAGCACCAGGCAGAAAAACCGATTTGATATTGCCGGGTTTCTGTTTCAATGTAGATAAGTGCAATTTGGTCGGAAATAAGCTGTCGGTCATCCAAGTGCCAGTGTTATAAATACTGGTATCTCTTGAAGTTATTATTCTACTCGGGTCAATGGATACTATTGGATTATTGAATGCAATATTCCATTCTTGACCAACTGATAAGGAAGTAGGTCCAAATTTTTTCAAACTTCTTACCAAAAGTCTATCAACAGACTTAATGCTTTGGAATTTAGTGGTATCTAAAACAACAGTATCTTTTTTTATGCCATTATCTAACTCTACCTTTAGTGCAGACTTAATGTTTTTTGGATACCAAATGGTTAGGGTATCCTTGTCAATTTGTGAAATGTATTTTACTCCTTCAGCTTGAATCTTATATTTTATCTCAGCAGCTTTTCCTGAAAAGAAAAATTTCATGACACCTCGGTTTCTCAAGCTTTTGTCAATCAATGACGGTGGAAGGTCGTCCTTTGAAATTAAAACTGTTTGTATGGTTAAACTGGTGTCCTCGGTTATGATGACTGAGTCTTTGAACCCTATTAATTCAGTAGCGATGTCGAATTTGTAGTTAGCGTTTTCATCTTTTAGAGCATAAAAGATATACTGACCAGGACGGATATTATCGATGGTAAAGGTCCCTTCTTTGGAACAGCGAGCAAAATAATCAGGCTTGTTCTTCCTGAATGAGGTGTCAACAGTATTGCTGTGTAATAGTGCTATCACACCTTCAACGGCTTCATTATTGAATGCAGTTCGTACACTTCCAGTTAACTTGGCATTGTCCAATTTATCACCAGTAGAAAAAACGATTTTAAGATCGGAAGCTGGATTTTTTTCTGTGATGTCCTTGATTGCTTCGCCGAATTGAATGGTGTAAGTTGTATTTTCTTTCAAAATCTCTTTTTCATGAAATTTGATTTTGATTACTTTTCCTTTTGGTTTGACTTCTAATGGATATTCAAGTGGCGGACTAACCACGAGTTGTGAAGCAATATTGTCCAAAAGTATGAACTCATTGAAGCGCAACTCAAATCCACGTCCTTTGTAGTTTAAAAGACCATTTTGGCTGGATTTTAAAGAATCAATCTTGGGCTTACTGGTGTCCTTTGGGCCACCTGTGGGCGCTACGGGATTGGCACAACCACTCAGCAAAAGTAGCGATGTAATTACTGATGCTGCAATTAAATAAATAAATATATTGTTTTTAGCTCCGTACATAGAATTGCAAAGTTAGTGGGATGTATCCACTCTTTAACGATATATTGGATGGAATCGCAATACTGTTTCACGCAGATAGTGTGTGTCGAGGTGTGTGTAGATCTCAGTAGTCAATATTGACTCATGTCCAAGCATTTCTTGAACTGCTCTGAGGTCTGCTCCTCCCTCTACCAAATGAGTTGCAAATGAGTGTCTGAAAATATGTGGACTGATGTCTCTGGTTATCCCAGCTTTCTGCGCCAGCGCCCTTACCAATTGGAAAACCATTACGCGGCTGAGGCCCTTGCCGTTTTTGTTTAGAAACAGGCAACCTTCTGTTTCTTTAAGTTCAAAATAGGTTTTGCGTTCATATTGAATATACTGGTTAATCCAATTTAAGGCCGACTGACCAATGGGTATAAGTCTTTCTTTGTTATTCTTGCCAATTACTCTTATAAACCCTTCATCTACAAATATTTGATCCATTCGTAGGCCAGTCATTTCTGATACTCTTAAACCACAAGCATACAGTATTTCAATCATAGCTCTATTGCGATAGGCAAATGTTTTGCTCATATCTATTGCATCGAGTATGTTGTTGATTTCATCCACTGTGAGGTAGTCGGGAAGTTTTCGAGTTGTTTTGGGACTTGAAACAATTTTTGCGGGATTGGACTTAACAAGGTCTTCGATGCTCAAGTATTTAAAAAAAGTCCTAATTGCGGATAAATTTCTAGCCTGGCTGTTGGCACTTTGTCCATTGATGCCTATGGTCTGAATGTAGGTTTCGATTTGTTGTTGATGTATGTTTTCGGGATTCGAAATATCCGTGTGCTCACTAATCCAGTATATCAGAGAAACCACATCCCTCAAATATGCCTCTACGGTATGCACAGAACAAGACCTTTCAAGTTTGAGCCAGGCTTTGAAACCTTTTAGCGCAGGAGTCCAAATCTTGGGCAGTTGTTGAAAAGCTTCTTCTTTCTTAACCATGATTTATTTAGAAGGCAGTAATACCGCTTCTGATATCGAATACATCAGTTTGTTGATATCATTGTCATTGAGTTTCAGTTTGCCTCTAAGCACAACTGGATTTACGGTGTACTTGACGGCTTCTTTAGCTGAGACCTCCATGACAGTTTCAGGACCAGCAGCCCCACAGAAGAAACACATGCTATACGGGTAAGCCGAGAATATGAATTCTTTGTGTCCTTTGTACCCTTCTACTGGCACAATATATCCTGTCACTTCAACGATTTTGCCTTCTAAGTTCTTGATATCCTGACTGAATACGGGAACGTCAACTTTAAAGCCCAACAACTTATCATATTGTTTTTTGTAAGTCAGCTTGCCCAATGTCTTCCACACATTGTCGTTCTGAGCGTTTGAATATTTCACGCCAAGAAGCATTACAAAAACGATAGAAAATGCAATCCTCAAATTCAATTTCTTTATTTTGATGCTAAGGTAAGGGCAATGTCGGTCTTATAGGCTTTCCAGGCAGGAATTAACGAAGCAATAACGCCAATGGCCAGCATAACGCCTATCAATAGGTACTCTTGTGGATCAATGGTCCATCCGTTGAAGCGATAACGATACTCCGCAGTAGCGTATCTAGCAAACAAAATCAAGGCTGTATGTGCAAGCAACAACCCAGCTAAAACGCCCAGTATACTTACGATCAAGGATTCAAGTAATATTATGAAGCTCAATTGCCAGGGTTTGGCTCCTGTTAATCTCATCACCGCCAGTTCGTATGCGCGATCCTTCAGTGCTTGAAGCAGAGACACAAATAAACTCAAGCCACCCAATGTCAATAAGGCGATCAATAACCATTTCAATACGTCTTGACCTATGCCCAATGATGCAAATAACTTGCTCAGTTCCATGGAAGGGCTTGATGCCATCATTTCTGTATTGATGTTGATGTTTCGACCAAAATTTAAGGTTTGGAAGTTGCGATTTTTGAAAACTATGAGAAGTGCAGTTATTTCTTTGTCATGAAATTCAGAGAATTGCTCTGCAAGGGTATCGGGTAGATTTTTTTCATGAAATTCTGAATGACCCACTTCTCCTTCATGGTCGTGTCCATCTTCATGTTCGGTATTGTCTGCATGGCTTTCCCAAACAGTTTTGGGACCACACAGGATCAACTGATCAACAACTGTTCCTGAAGGCTTCAAAATGCCAGTGACAGTAAATTCATGCTGATGCTCATCCAAGTCGTCTACCAGTCCATGAGAAGAACGGAAATGATCATTTATTTTCAGACCCAAGTCAGCGGCAACCTCACATCCCAATACCGTTTCAAATGGCTTATTCCATTTTCGACCTGTAGCGAATTCTAAACTGTACAAATTCAAAAAATCGTAGCTTGTTCCAACGATTCTATATTTCTTGTAATTATCTCCCAGGAGCAGTGGAACCCTTTGAGCAATTAAGGGATGTTCTTTTCGTAAAAAAGCTGCTGCTTCCTCTATTTTGATATTCCCAGTTGGGAGGTCAACATGGTAAAGATTGCACAACACGCTTTGAAGTGGGCTGCCTTTGGCCCCAATGATTAGATCAACGCCTGCAAGGTTGCGGTCAAAATGGTCCGTCAGCTGCTTGCTGAACTGCAACAGGAAAGAAGCAAGTCCAACGCCCAATGCGACCAGTAAAACACTCAATAATGTGCCCAAAGGTCTGTAGAATGTGTTGCGCCATGCAATTTTGATGAGTGTCAACATTTAGCTCAATTTGATGTGGTGAGAAAATGATGAAATGATTCTGCTATCGTGCGTGACAATTATCAAAGAAGCTCCAGATTGGGTGGAATTTTCTTTAAGGAGCTTGATGGTTTCGGTACATCGGGCATCATCGAGTGCAGATGTAGGCTCATCTGCCAATATTAAAACTGGTTCATTGATCAATGCCCGAACGATTGCAAAGCGTTGCAATTCGCCGGAACTGATTTGGCTGGGAAGCCTATTGGCCAAATGACCTATTTCCAATTGATCCAATTTGCTTTTGATTTTATTCGAGGATTGGTTTTTACCGCTAAAATAAATAGTGGCGTTCAAGTTGTCCATTAAGCTACAAGAGCGTATGAACCAAGGTACTTGAGGAATCGTACTGATATTTTTTCCTCTAAAATTGTCAAGTGCATTTTTGCTCAGCTGGGTAATTTCTGTTCCGTTGATGGATATTGAGCCATTTGATGGCTTTCGGATGCCATTCAGCAATTGCAACAAAGTTGATTTGCCAATACCAGATGGTCCCAATATCAACAAAGCCTCCTCATCTGCCAGTTGTATGGGTTCGAAATTGAAGTTTGTCGCCGAATTATGATAGCTGTAACTTAAAGCTGTAGTTGATAACATGGGATAAAGTTCGCACAATTCGCAATAAGAATTTCAATAAATAGAAGAAAAGATCTACACAGATAATTTTGAAGCTTCGTATTTAGATTATGAACTCCACAGTCATGAATTAGCTTTCAACCTAAAAAATGCATTAATAATTTCCAATGCATGATTAAGGAATTAAAATCATGATTTCGTGTCCTTGTCACAAGAACCAAGTTGATTGATATGAATTGTAAGGAATCGTCTAATGATGATGATTCTATGATATATTCCTTTTGTATAATCTTGATTTATAGTTTTCAGTGTGGAATTTTTCCTTTTTGCGTCTATGTACAAAAGTGCAGAAATGGATGGCAATGCTCAAGACAAGTTAATTTACACACATGATAGCTTTTTTAAAGGAGCTTTTTCATATCCTGATGTTGCAGCAGGCTACATACGCAGTTATTTGCCACCTGAATTGACTGCCCAATTAGGTCTTAACAGACTGGAATTGTCAAATAGTAGCTATGTAACCAATGAATTGCGCAATTATTTCTCCGATCTGGTGTGGATTTGCCCCATTGATTCGTAAGAAATTCAGATTGCCTTTTTATTTGAACACAAGAGTTACCCAATGAAATTTCCGCATCTGCAATTATTGAGGTATATGCTACAAATATGGGAAACTCAACTGGAGGACAAGAAAACAAAAACACTAAAACCAGTCATTCCAATTATTTTTTATCATGGCTTAAAAGCATGGAAAATGAATTCGTTTGCGAGTTATTTTGGTGAAATACCTACTGAATTGATGGCTCATATTCCTTCATTCAATTTTATCCTAACTGATATGGGTCGGGAATCAATGGAAAAGATATCAAATCTTAAAACTGAAAAACTTGTCTTGACCCTTTTGAGTTTTCAACAATTTAGAGATACCCGTAAATTATTAGAAAACATGGGGTTGGTTTTAGAAAAAATTGAAAGTTTTGAATCATCACAAGAAAATGAGAACTTTGTAAAAATGGTTTTGATTTATATCTTTAATTATAGCAAATTAAACCCCAAGGAAATGGATGAATTAATAACATCTTCGCAGTCCAGAAGCATTCGCAAATCAAAAAGCACAGGGCAACAGCTAATTGATCAAGGCATCAAAAAAGGTGTTGAACAAGGAATCGAGACATCGATAATAAATGCCTATAAAAAAGGAAAATCTACAAGCCTATTGGCAGATATCTTTGAAATGACTATCGCTGATATCGATCTTATCATCAAAAAGCACGATACAAATCCTGAAGGATAAAATTAGATCAATAGAGCTGCCCCAAAAACTCCGGCACTGTCACCTAATTTTGGTTTTACTATTTTTGTATTTAATTCATCATTGAATAAATAGGGCAAAATTGCTTTGGGAACTTCATCATATAAGGAATCAATATTGCCAACTCCACCTCCAATAATGATCATATCTGGGTCAATAATATTGATCACATTCGCCAATGCTTTACCAGAAAAATGATACAATCTTTCCATTGTTTTATTGGCTGCATCATCTGACTTATTGGAAATTTGGACTATTTCAGCTAGAGGTTTAACTATTCCCGTTAAGCTGTAATAATATTTCTCTAATGCTGGTCCTGATAAGATAGTTTCAACACAACCCGCTTTACCACAGTAACATTTGCCACCTGAAGCATCTAAAAAATTGTGCCCCCATTCTCCTGCTATTCCATGCTTTCCCTGAACCAACTTTCCATTTACTACGATTCCGCCTCCTACTCCAGTGCCCATTATTACACCAAACACCACTTCATTTGACTCATCGGTGCCTGCACCTAATTTTGTTTCTGCCAATGCAAAACAATTGGCATCATTGGCTATAATAAATTGGATTTTCATTAAGGCTTCTAGATCTTCCTTAAGATTTCTTCCATTAAGTGCAGTTGTGTTACAGTTTTTCATTTTGCCAGAACTAGGATCAAGTATTCCCGGTGCTCCCAGACCAATAAACAATGGCTTTATGTTGGCAGCATCAATCATTTTTTCAACTAAAATCTTAATCTGACCTAAAATGTGGTCATAACCCAAATGACCTTCTGTAGCAATCCTTTCCCGAAACCAGACTTGTGAAGGGTCCTGTGCTTTCATAACAATTCCCTCAATTTTTGTGCCACCCAAGTCAATTCCAAATTGTAAATCAAAGGCCTTAATCATAATGTTAAATTAATTAAAGTTGTTGCGTTTAATACCTGATAATACGGGGACAAAACGAAAATCTCCATGACGCTCTATAGCATAATCATTTTCGGCTTTTTTGTGGATCAATTGCAACTCCTGAATGGGTTGGCCCACTGGAGCAATTAGATATCCACCGGTCCTCAGTTGTTCCAATAGGGCTTGCGGAACTTCATCCAGCGCTGCTGTGACAATGATTTTGTCAAATGGAGCTTGATCTGAAAGGCCATTAGATCCATCACGCAGAAAAGTTCGAATGCCGGAATAACCCATTTCTTTCAACATTGCGGAAGTTTTTTTGAAGAGCGATTCTTGTCTTTCAACTGTATAAACTGAAGCTCCTAATTTAGCTAGTACTATGGCTTGATATCCACTTCCGGTGCCAAGTTCTAGGACTTTATCGCGTTTTTCAATTTTGAGCAATTGACTCATAAAGGCTACAGTGTAAGGTTGACTGATAGTTTGATCAGCATCTATGGGTATAGCTCTGTCTTCGTAAACAATTCGATCGAGCCCAGCAGCTACAAAATGTTGCCGCGGTATTTCGGACATGGCTTGCAATACGCGTTCATCACTTATTCCTCTAGTTCTGAGGATTTGGATCAATTTTTTGCGCAATCCCTGATGTACATAACTGTCGTGAAATTTATCCATGACTGTCATTTTTTAGCTTGAGTTGCACAAATTTTATGGTTAATCCCTTGGCCAAATGTAGTCCTTCATAATAGGTTTTGGTTTGCAATATTTCATCTGCCTTGTTGTTTCCGTATATATCACTTTCGTGCCAAACCATCTCAAATCGAGGATGTAAAGCAGATTCATGAACTGTGAAATTATACAACAAATCGCTATCTGTTTTTAAATTGATATTGCCACCCAACTTAAGAATGTAGGCATAAAGTCCCAAAAAATAATGAGAGGTCAGCCTTTTATTGGATTTACTGGGTTTTAGGAAGGGATCAGGAAAAGTAATCCATATTTCATCCACTTCTCCTGTTTCAAAAAAATGGTGAATCAGCTCTATTCTGGTGCGTAGAAATGCTACATTGGGTAATCCTTCCTTCAAGGCCTTATTGGCACCTTGAAATATCCTGTTACCTTTTAGATCTACCCCAATAAAATTTTTATCGGTAACCAATCGACCCAATGCCAGGGTATATTCTCCGCGACCACAAGCCAACTCCAAGACAATTGGATTGTTGTTTTTAAAGTGCTCAGTAGCCCATTTTCCTCTATAATCAATTTGGGTTGTGGGGTTGGAATAGAGTTGAGGGTGGTGAAAATCAGGATTTTCTAATACATTAGGGAATCCTGCTATACTTTCAAATTTTAACTGCTTGAGACGTTTTGACATGGCTTGTTACTAGAAATAGCAAAGGTAGATAAAACCTTGAATTAACTATTTCATGAAATAAATTACTGTGCCGCAAAACGCATGGTAAGTCTGCAATTCATGGTAGCAGGTGGACTATCACGCAGTCGAAATCCAATGCGAACATTGAATCGATCTTCTTTGAGAATGTCTTTGAAATCAGGCAAAGCACCAGCTAAATTGATCTGATTGCCTGCATCAAAGGGCACTTGAATGGTGTAAAATGCTTCTTGGTTAAAGGTATTATCAGATGATAGCATTATACTGATCTCTTGAATAAAATTAAAATTCAATCCTCCATCTATTGAAAGTAAAAAGCCAGATGCGGGTTTTAAAGTACCGACTTGCTCATCCTTGAAACCAAAATTTACAAGTTCTGCCTCATAATTTGAAACAATATTATTGATCAGAAAGTAATGGGTCTCAATGATATTCAATCCTGCAGGTATGGTAAACTGTTCTTGATATTGTATTTTGAACAATACATCCGGCTGCTTATCGCAAGCCAAATGGCTCATCGAGACAACCACAAACAGTAGAAATAGCCAACTAAAATTTAATGAAGAGGATTTCATGTCATTCTAATACGTAAACATTGTGATTTTATTTTAAACCAAGCACCGATATAATTGTGTTTTTCCAACTTGAAAGCGTAAAATTGTACTTTGTGAAGGTATAACCAATCATTATGGGAGAACAAACTATCAATAGATCTGCAGATTCTGAACAAATGTACCAATTTGTCAGACATTTATTGACTGATATGGAGGCAATGCGCATCATGCTAGATGAGGATTGGTTTGAGTCTGATATCACTCGAATGGGCGCTGAGCAGGAAATGTGCTTAGTTGACAACAAGACGCTTAGACCAGCCATGATCAACATGAAAATCATGGAGGAACTCAAAGAGCACGAATGGCTGACAACTGAATTGGCTCAATTCAATCTTGAAACCAATTTCATGCCTAAGGAATTGACGGGCAGATGCTTTCATGAATTGGAACAAGAGAACCTGAGCTACCTTCAAATTATTCAAAAGGCCCTCGAAAAGTATGATGCCCATATTGTCCTGACCGGCATATTGCCAACTTTGAAGAAGTACCATTTGGATCTGGAGTACCTAACTCCAAAGGACCGTTACTTTGCCTTGATGAAATCTATTGAAAAGCAATTGATTGGTCAAGCCTTCGAATTGCGTCTCAATGGTATTGATGAACTCCATGTACGACACGATTCACCATTGCTCGAAGCTTGCAACACTTCATTTCAGGTGCATTTACAAGTAAGTCCTAAGAACTTTGTCAAAATGTACAATATTGCACAAACTGTGACGGCCCCAGTCATGGCATTGGCGGCCAATTCTCCCATGGTATTTGGAAAAAGACTTTGGCATGAATCACGTATTGCGCTGTTTCAACAAGCACTTGATACCCGTACCTCGCACGACCACCTGCGTGAGCGCAGTCCACGAGTAAATTTTGGCAGTGGATGGTTGCATGACAGTATTCTTGAAATTTATAAAGAAGATATTTCACGATTCAGAGTTTTGCTAAGTTCTGAAATCGAGGAAGAATCATTGGAATTGATCAAATCCGGGATAACGCCTAAATTGAGGGCATTGCAAGTGCATAATTCGACCGTCTACCGTTGGAACAGGCCATGTTACGGTATCAGTCCTAACGGTAAGCCACACCTGCGAATCGAGAACAGGGTACTTCCCGCCGGGCCAAGTGTCATAGACCAAACTGCCAACGCCGCATTTTGGTTGGGTAGTATGGTGGGAATGGAAAAGCACCTTGATGACATCACCAAAGAGATGAGCTATGAGGATGTTCGGGATAACTTTATCAAAGCAGCCAAGTTTGGGGTGGATTCAAAATTTACATGGTTCAAGGATAAGAAAATTTCAGCTTGTGACCTCATTATCAATGAGCTTTTACCGATAGCGAGGGATGGACTTAAAGCACACAAAGTCAATTCGGCTGATATTGATAAATATTTGGGAGTAATTGAAGAAAGGGCCAAGAAACACACCAGCGGAGCCAGATGGATGCTGCGATCTTTTTCTAAGATACGTCCTCATACTACCACTGATGAAGCAACCAATATTATTACTTCAGCTATTATTTCAAACCAAAAAAACAACATACCAGTGCACGAATGGGAAATAGCAGGACCTGATGATGGAACACATTACCATCCGGGGCAATTAAAAGTTGCAGAGTTCATGGAAACCGACTTATTCACCTGTCAAAAGGACGATCCTGTAGAGTTGGTAGCAGATATGATGGACTGGCGTAAAATTAATTATGCTCCTGTAGAAGATACCAAAGGCAACTTAATTGGATTAATGACATCAAGATTGATATTGAGGTATTATGCACGCAGAGCTAAGATGAACGATACCTCCACCGTTGTGGTAGGTGATATCATGATTTCGGAACCCTTGGTTATTCTGCCAACTGCAAGCATAATAGAAGCAATGGAATTGATGCGATCCAATAAAATTGGAAGTTTGCCTGTTGTTAAAGATGGAGAGTTGGTTGGTATAATTACCGAAATGGATTTCCTAATGATTACTTCACGCTTGATGAGTAGGTTAAAGTAAGCTTGGTATGCATGAGAACAAAACTTATGTATGTTCAAAATTACTACCTTGGCTTCAAAGTTATGTGTTATTGTCATTTCACAACATTTAGCAATGATTAATATACTGCGTTAAGCAATTGCCATTGAAAAGAGATTATATTTGTAGCATTACTCATAATTCAAAATATAACTCTATGGTCGAAACGGAAGAAGAGTTGTGTGTTTGGTTAAAGGTGAAATATTTGGATTCAGTGTCCCC
>JBBQJT010000047.1:0-29845 GCA_038326165.1 Chitinophagales bacterium
GAGCAAAGACGTAAATACCTTCCAAAATTAGCCAATGGTGAATTTATTGGTTGTTTTGGATTGACTGAACCTGATCATGGAAGTGATCCGGAAGGAATGACCACCAATATTGTTGATGATGGTGATTCATATATCCTGAATGGAGCTAAAATGTGGATTACAAATAGTCCAATTGCAGATATTGCAGTTGTGTGGGCCAAAGACGAAGAAGGAAAGATTAGAGGTTTAATCGTAGAAAAGGGCATGAAAGGTTTTTCGGCACCTGAAATTCACGGAAAATGGTCTTTACGTGCATCAATAACTGGTGAATTGGTTTTTGAGGACGTTCGAGTTCCTAAAGCCAATTTGTTGCCAAATGTTGTAGGCTTGAAAGGTCCTTTGGGTTGTCTTTCAAAGGCAAGATATGGAATAGCCTGGGGTGCCATAGGCGCTGCATTGGATTGTTACGATTCGGCATTGAGATACAGCTTAGAAAGAAAACAATTTGGAAGACCTATTGGTGGATTTCAACTTACTCAAAAGAAATTGGCTGAAATGATTACTGAGATTACAAAGGCTCAATTGCTGACCTGGAGATTGGGTACACTTGCCATTGATGGGAAGGTTACTCCAGCTCAAATATCAATGGCAAAACGCAATAATGTAAACATGGCCTTGGAGGTTGCAAGAGAGTCAAGACAAATACATGGTGGAATGGGAATCACCAATGAATATCCTATTATGCGTCACATGATGAACCTTGAGACCGTACTTACTTATGAAGGCACTCATGATATCCACTTGTTGATTACAGGTATGGATGTAACAGGATTGAATGCTTTTAAATAGTATTTGTCGATTAGAAAGCAACTTTGATAATAATATTATACCAAATTGTCGGATACTATCGTTCTTTGTGTCGTGAAAAATGAAAGAAAATCAAAGTTCTTCATTGGCTTGCACATTTTGCTATTTTGCATAATGAGCTTGACTTCTTCTGCTCAAATTGGGAGATCTGACACCAATGATGAAAATATTTTATTAACCAACCCTTCGTTTGAGGACAAGCCTCATAGTGGAGCAGGAGGCTCAAGAGTTATTGGTTGGTTTGATTGTGGAGCTGAAATGTTTCCCGGTGAGACCCCTCCTGATATTCATCCTGCTTCTGTGGGAATAGAACCTTACTTTGGCGTTACACAAAAGGCTCAAGAAGGAAAAACATTCCTTGGGATGGTTGTAAGAGACAATAATGCTTGGGAAAGTGTGAGTCAGAGGCTAATTAAGCCCTTGTTGCCGGGTCAATGTTATGGATTTAGTATCTACCTATGCAGGTCAACAACTTATGTAAGTGCCACAAAAGTGAATCAGTTAAAAATGCAACCTTTTACCAATCCTTGCCAGTTGCGCATTTGGGGAGGTAATACATTTTGCGGAAGAACTGAATTATTAGCAACTTCAAGCATCGTTATCAACGATCGATGGATCAGATATCAATTTAAATTTTCTCCTAAAGCTCGTGTAAATTACATCACATTTGAAGCGTTTTACCAAACTGGAACACTGTTTCAATACAACGGAAATTTGCTTTTGGACAATGCGTCACCAATTTTCCCAGTCCAATGTGATGAAAAAATGGCCAATGTAGAAAAGAAAGATACTCCTTTACTCAAGCAAAAACCTCTACAAGCTAAACCCTTGCCACTCAAAACCGAACCGCCAATAGTGCCCAAGCCAGTTGAAGAATCATTGGCAAAAGTAAATTCAAAAGATCTTAAGGAAGGACAAATAATGCGTTTGGATAAGTTGTTTTTTGCGGCTGACTCCTCAAGTATAAGTCAAAAGGCAGCTCCAGTTCTTCAGGAGGTGGTTAGTTTTATGAAAAACAATCCTAATTTGGTCATAGAAATAGGTGGACATACCAATGATGTTCCACCAGATGAATATTGTGACAGACTTTCTAGTGCTAGGGCAAAATCGGTATATGAATTTCTAATCCGAAACGGGATAGAGCAGACCAGATTGCAATACAAAGGATATGGTAAGCGTCAGCCCTATGTCACCAATAAAACTGTTGAAGGCAGAAAGAAAAATCAACGAGTTGAAATTAAAATTCTTAGTTTGAACGGTTGAACTTAGTTTTGTGCAGAATTTTATGCCAAAACTAATTCACTTATGAATGAAGCTTATATTGTTGATGGTATTCGAACTGCCATTGGCTCCTTTGCAGGTTCACTTGCATATGCACGACCTGATGACCTTGCAGCCCACGCAATACACGCTCTTGTATCCAGACATGCCCATCTTGATCTCAATAAAATTGACGATGTAATATTGGGTTGTGCCAATCAAGCTGGTGAGGATAATAGGAATGTCGCTCGAATGGCACTTCTTCTAGCTGGCTTGCCACAGGAAGTTCCCGGAGAAACAGTTAATCGTCTTTGTGCTTCTGGTATGTCGGCTGCAGTTCAAGCTTACAGAGCAATCAAAGCCAATGAAGGTGACTTATTTGTTACTGGCGGTGTCGAAAATATGACAAGAGGCCCTTGGGTAATGGGTAAAACATCAACACCATTCGGAAAAGATACACAGCTCTATGATTCAAGTTTTGGGTGGAGATTCATCAATCCCAAACTCAAAACGATGTATGGAACTGATGCCATGGGCGAAACTGCTGAAAATCTAGCAGAGTTGCATAAGATTTCACGCGAGGACCAAGATGAATTCGCTTATTGGTCCCAGCAGAAGGTCAAAATGGCGCAAGAGGAATCATGGTTTGACTCAGAAATAGTGCCAATAGAGGTCACGAAGGGAAAATCTGTTTATATAGTTAACAAAGATGAATTCCCAAAGCCTGAAACAAATATGGCAATTTTGGCTAGCCTTAGGCCTGCTTTCAAAAAAGAGGGAGGGACTGTTACTGCAGGAAATGCATCGGGATTGAATGATGGCGCAGCTGCATTGCTGATTGCTTCTGGTGAAGGACTTAAAGTAAATAAGCTTGTCCCAAAAGCTCGGATTGTAGCATCTGGTGTTACAGGAACTGCACCTAGGATAATGGGAATAGGACCAGTTGAAGCAAGCAGACTTGCATTAAAAAGAGCAGGTTTGAGTTTGGACCAAATTGATATCTTAGAAGTCAATGAAGCTTTTGCGTCACAAGTTCTGGCATGCACGCGAACACTTGGTTTGTCAGACAAGGACCCACGTATCAACAGAAAAGGCGGTGCTATTGCATTGGGGCATCCATTGGGGATGACAGGATCACGTATTCTCTGGTCAGCCGCTCGTCAATTGCATGAAACAAATGGCAAATATGCATTGGTAACTATGTGTATCGGAGTTGGTCAAGGTTATGCAGTTGTTATTGAAAAGGTATAATCTAGAACAAGTCTTAACTTTAAAGTTTTTTATACCTTTACCACTGTGAAAATTACAAGAGAGCAAAGACTGTTGAGCATGGGGGGGCTTGCCTACTTATGTTTGCTCAGTTTCGCATTAATATTTTATCTGGAAAGAATTGCAATTCTCGATGCATCCTTTCAAATGTTCCTTGTTTTAAAAACCAACAATTGGGCCATTCAAGTAAATCGGTTTGGTGCCTTTATAACTCAGATCTACCCACTATTAGCCAGTAAAGCCGGGTTGAATTTTGTCTGGGTCAGTAAGCTTTATAGTATTTCATTTGTCCTATTTCCTTTAGGTATATTCCTGTTGCTTGGGTTACGGTTAAAGGAAAAAGGAATGGCTTTAGGATTAATACTCTTTTCTATATTGATGTCCCGTTATACTTTTTATTGGATCCAGTCAGAGTTAATACAAGGTATAGTTTATACATTTCTTTACATAGGAGTAAGCAGGAAGGCCAATAGAATGGTAAATTCTTATTGGATTATTGGCCTCAAATTCCTCTTGTTGGTCACAATTGCTTTTTGCCATCCTCTCTTATTATTTGCATTAGTTTTTTATTGGCTCAATGACTCAGTTGACAATCGCAATGGAAATAGAGTTTACTGGGGTGATTTTCTTTTTTTTATATGTCTTCTAATTATTAAACAACAATTTTTTAAAAATTGGTACGATTCTCAATCCTATAGTAATTTAAAGAATTTTATCACTTGGTTCCCCAAATACTGGACTATGCCAAGTAATAAACTATTCCTTAAAACGATCTTGTTCGATTATTGGATCTTTGGATTATTTGTATTGATTACAGTCGCTTCTTTGCTTTATCAAAAATTTTATAAAAAACTGATTCTTTTATGCCTATTCAGCTCTGCATATTTATTCTTATTGAATGTAACTTATGCTGACGGGGCAGATCAGTTTTATATCGAAAGCATGTACTTATTGCTCTCATTTTATTTTATTATTTCATTCGTCACCAATGTACTTCCACTTTTGTTAGGTTTTAAATGGATTGAGCCATTTGTAGCGGTGTTGTTTTTAAGCTGTCTTATTCAAATATATGCACGACACAGTACTTTTACCAAAAGAGTAGACTGGAATAAGAAAGTCTTAAGCCAAGCAGTTGCTTCAAAACATGACAAAGTATTCATATCCAAGGCTCAGGTTCCAAAGGATACTGTATTAATGGATTGGGGAATAAGTTATGAGAATTGGGTATTGTCTAATATTATTTATGGAAGGACAATTTCGGTGAGCATCGAAGAACAACCAGGAGAATTGGAATGGGCCATTAACAAAAATAAAACTTTTGTTTCAAAATTTGGAACTTGGGATTATTCCGAATTTCCAAAAAACTATTTTGGTTTCGGGGACACTACAAACTATATTCGCCTGAATTTGAATTAAATCTTTTAATCAATGCCCACCAAATTAAAATCATATTCATTCTGGTCCTGCATAATTATTACCCTAATTTTTATAGCGACCGCATTAAATTGTGGTAGATGGAAGACTTGTACATTGATACAATGGGATCAATCCGGTTATAATCTTTATCTGACAGGATTAATTATAAACAACGACTTAAAGCACCACTACTATTACGATCAAATAGACATTTCATACAGTCCAACACAATCGATCAAACGCTACGGCCTAAACAAACATCCAGCAACAGGTCATGAAATTATAAAATATCCTTGTGGAGTGGCAATATTTCAATTGCCATTGTTTCTGATAGCACATTATTACTGTAAATGGTCTGGCGATCATCCAGATGAAGGTTATTCCATACCTTACCAATTGGCTATGACTTTTTCGACTATACTGTTTTCATTGTTGGGCTTATTATTTCTAAGGGCATTTTTGCTGTCCTATTTTAAAGAAAGAACCGTTACAATTGTCTTATTGGCTATTGGTTTTGGAACCAACTTTTATTACTATGGTGCTTATGAACAGGGAATGAGCCACAATTATTTGTTTTTCTTATATGCGGCACTATTGTATTATTTTGGAAAATGGTTTGAATTTCCCAATCACAAAATGGCAATAATCATTGGGTTGCTAACTGGTTTGACAATATTAACAAGACCTACTGATGTTACAATATTATTGATTGTATTTCTTTGGTTAGGTTGGAAGGATTTGTGGCCTTTTTGCATTAAAAATTACAAGTATATTCTGAGTTTTGGAATAGTTATGGGGTTGGTGACTTCTATTCAGCTCGTCTATTGGAAATACCTAACTGGACAGTGGGTGTATTATTCCTATACCTATGAGAAATTTGAATTTTTAAATCCTCATATCTACAAGGGCCTGTTTAGCTATAGAAAAGGTTGGTTTGTATATACTCCTCTTGCTTTAGTAGGATTTTTAGGATTCTTATATTCGATGAAGGAATCACATTGGAAATTTTATGTCAAACCAGTATTCATACTTTTGCTTTTGAATATCTACATCGTTTTTAGTTGGAAAGCTTGGTTCTATGGTGGTTCATTTGGATGCCGAGCTATGTTGCAGTCCTTGGCATTACTTGCATTTCCTTTGGCAAGTCTCATTGAGTTTGTAAACAATAGAATGAAACTAGTTTACAAATCAGCACTTTTATTTACCATAGTAGTGTGTGTTGTTTTGAACATTTTCCAATCCTACCAATATCATTTAACGCTCATTCATTACGACAAGATGAATAAGGAATATTATTGGAAAGTCTTTGGTAAGCTACATATCAGTGACGAAGATCGCCAATTGCTCAATCAATAGCCTCATCAATGAGTGCTACCTAAAATAAGTTAAAAGGCATCCAAGCAATCCCATTTTTTAGGTCAATAAAATCATTGGGATCATTGATGTTGAAAAGGCGGCAAGAATATTTTATTTTTGTTCGAATCGTTTCACCAGTAAATGGATCGCTGTAAATATCAATATCTTGGATTTTGAATTCTGATCCAGCAACTTGTGTTCCCAAAAGGTTGTTGTAGATTTTGCCATTTTTTTGTAACTCTATCTTTGTGTTATAATAGCCGTTAGCTTGCACTAAGTCATTTTTATAACTATAGTCCAATGAAATAAAAGAATTGATAGGATTAAGATATTTTTTGCCTATTAAGAAATTCGAGATCAATTTTTTATTTTTATCCTTGATTTCAATTCCTACAAAACTGGGCAGAAAAGTGTCGTTTATATTGAGTTTACCCAAAGGGCCAATTGACTTTGGAATCCAATTTAGAGTGAATTCTGGATTTTCTGAAATAAAGGGTAAAAAAAATTGGCATGAATCAAGTGATGCACCGAAAATTCCGTAAAAGGAATTGTTCAAACTTGGAAACCTTGAGGGATTTATTAAGTCAATGATTTGGCTTTTTTCAGCTATTGTCTGATCCGTATTTATGTCCTTTAAACGAAGTTTTAATTTTAGTGGATCAAGGCTTTTAAGTACAATGTTGTACGGAAATGGTATCAATAAGTCATCATAAAATAATTCAAATTCCGAATTGGGAATAATTGTATTCCACCCCTGAAAGATATTTAAAATTGACTCAATAGAAACTACTTCGCTTTTTAAATCAAAACTATCCTTGTATTGCTGAAGATAACTTAATGCATTTTGGTTTGTTGGGTCAAACACTCCCAAAAATTCAATTGTGAAGATATTGCAATCTGGACATGGCATTCCAAAGGGATCAAATTCTGCTACCTTTGACTTGAAGCTATACAATCCTTTTTGTGGCTCGAAGTGATTGAAATATGAAAAGAAAGTATTATTTTGGCTGTTGACGGTTATCAGTACTTCTTTTCCAGCCAATTCGAACGTGCTAAAAAATTCGTTCTTCAACTTTGGGTCAAATGGTAGATCTACTTCCTTGCTGCAGCTTGCAATAAAAGAAGTAGCACTCAAAACGATCAGTAATTTTAAAAGATAATTCATTGTGCTCTCAGTTAAAATGAAATACGAAACCCATATTTAGATTTATCCCGTTCCGGCCTAATAAGCTACCTGACCAGTTGAACTTGTTCTTAATTGCTTGCGCACTGATTAGCTCTGCTGATAAACTGGCCCATTCGTTGAATTCATACAAGTAATATATTCCTGAACTTAGACTGTATGCGTCAACACCATTTATGCTAATGAAACCCTCAGTTATTTCAAGACCGAATTGATTTCCTATTTTTATTAGTGTACCTGTGTATCCAAGCCAGTAGGATGGCATGAACGTTAACCCTACTCGGTGTCGACCAATTTGGTAATCGAAACCCATTTGTAAATAGAGGAAACTTGATCTTCTTGCACTGATTATATAGTTTGTGTCTCTTGCAAGCAAGGCATTTATTCCACTTTGGGCCCTATAAAATGCAATCTTTGAATATCGGTCAGTTGAAATTCCTAGGCCGTAACGCAACTGAAACTTTGGAGATATTTTTTTCATGCCAATTGCCCCTAATCGGAAGGTATTGGTATTGTTTTGCTTAACAGAGGCCAATATCTCAAATCCGAATGAATTGCTTGGAATTGTCAAAGTGGAAGGGATTTCCTGACCGTGAGTTTGATCAAACCAACCAAAGCTTATTAATATCAATATAGGGTATTTCAATGCTAATTAGTTACTATCTAATAATACCTAAAGTTAGCAAAACGCTGCATTGCAAATTGGAATTTTTTCAAAAAGTATGTTTTTCATCACTTTGGAAAGTGTTTCTAATGAAGTGGAGCGTTTAAAAATTGACAAATGAAAACCAAAAAAAATCCCGTAATGTTCTGATATAATTATTTGTTGTAATATTTGTTAAGATTATATTCGGTATGGTGCACTAAATAGTTAACTTTGTGCATCAAATCAAGTAATCTCATCATGGATGTAAAATTATTCTCAGGTACTAATTCTCGCCCATTGGCTGAAAAAATTGCTGATTACTATGGTTACGGCTTGGGCGACAGTACCGTTTTGCGATTCAGTGATGGTGAAATGCAGCCTGTTCTTAATGAATCGGTGAGAGGGACATTTGTATTCTTGATCCAATCTACTTTTGCTCCTTCTGACAATTTATTGGAATTGTTGCTCTTAATTGATGGTGCCAAACGAGCGTCTGCAGGTTACATAACCGCTGTAATACCCTATTTTGGATATGCTAGGCAAGATCGAAAAGATAAACCGAGGGTGCCAATTTCCGCTAAATTAATGGCGAATTTGCTGGAAGCGGCTGGTGTTGATAGGGTAATGACAATGGATTTACATGCGGATCAAATTCAAGGCTTTTTTGATATGCCAGTTGATCACTTAAAAAGCGAGGCCATTTTTATCCCTGCTATTGAGCAATTGAATCTTGATAATATGGTTTTTGCTTCCCCTGATGTTGGTGGAGTAAAGCGTGCGCGTACCTATGCTAAATATTTTGAACGTGAAATGGTCATCTGTGACAAATATCGCAAAAGGGCCAATGAAGTTGCAAGTATGACTGTCATTGGAGATGTAAAAGGTAAGCATGTAATAATGGTTGACGATATTATAGATACAGCCGGAACTTTATGCAAAGCTTCCGATGTTTTATTGGAACAAGGAGCGCTGTCAGTTCGAGCTTTTATTACCCACCCTGTATTGTCAGGTAAGGCATATGAAAATATTGAAGCATCAAGTATTCAAGAGTTGTATGTCTGTGATACCATCCCAATGAGACAAACATCACCAAAGATAAAAGTGATAAGCACAGCACAGCTTTTTGCTAGAGCCATTCGAAATACACACGAGCATCGATCCATTTCAGCATTGTTTGTAGAGTAGGGTCTTAAAAAATAAATAATAATTTTGGTAATTTGCCTCGCAATTATTACCTTTGCACTCTCTTTTAAAAAAGTAATCATTTAATACCCTGCCAGTTATGGAAAAGGTGACAGTAAAAGCTGAACTCAGAGACACTAAAGGATCTTCAAATGCACGTTCTTCCCGCCGTTCAGGGATAGTTCCTGGTGTTATATATGGAGGTCAGGATGTTGTTCATTTCAACATCAATCCAATTGATTTAAAAAATGTTTTATATACTCCAGATTTCAAAATCGTAGAATTGAGCTTAGATGGCAAGGTATATCCTTGTATCTTGAAAGCAGCTCAATTTCACCCGGTTTCTGAAAAATTGTTGCACATAGACTTATTGGAGTTGACAAGCACTAAGCCATTTAATGTTGAAGTTCCATTGCGTTTCAGTGGGGTATCTCCAGGCGTGAAATTGGGTGGTAAATTCACTCAAAAAATAAGAAAAATCAAAGTAAGAACCACTTTGGATAAATTGGTTCCTTCACTTAATGCGGATATTTCTAAAATGGAATTGGGTCACTCTATCAGAGTAAGAGACCTACAAGTTCCTGAAGGAGTAGCCGTGATGAATCCAGGGGCGATTCCAATTGCATCAATTGAAATTCCTCGTGCACTTCGTAACCAGGCTGGTTAATGACTTGTTAACGCAGGGTTCTCAAAGCTGTTTGGCATTAAATTAGGACTATTTAATTTGTACTTTTGAGGTTTCACAGAAGCCATGAATCAAAATACATTGGGTGACCTTAGGGTTGCCATCGTTCAAACCAGTTTGGTTTGGCAAGACATCAAAGCGAATCGGCTATTACTTAACCAGAAACTAACTGGTCTGTCAGATGCGACAGATTTAATTGTATTGCCCGAAATGTTCACAACTGGATTCAGTATGGATACCAGTCATGCTGAACTTTATCCTGGTGACACGGTTTTTTGGATGCTGGAATGGGCAAATAAGCTCAAATCAGTAATTATGGGGAGCTTAATGCTTAATGTTGACGGTTTGTTTCGAAACAGACTAATTGTAGCAAAACCCAATGGCAGCCATGAATTTTATGATAAGAGACATCTATTCTCATTAGCTGGGGAGAATGAACATTATACAGCCGGTCAAACGAGACTGGTATTTGAAATAAACAATTGGAGGATTTGTCCTTTGATATGTTATGACTTAAGGTTTCCAGTATGGTCAAGGAACAAGAATGATTATGATCTTCTTATTTATGTAGCAAATTGGCCCTCAGTTAGATCTTATCATTGGAACCAATTGCTCAAAGCAAGGGCAATTGAAAATCAATCCTACACCATTGGTGTAAATCGAATTGGGCAAGATGGAAACGGCTTTGAATATGCCGGTGACAGCCAGTTCATAAACCCTGAAGGCAATATGCTTAGGAACATGTTGAACAATGACGAAGTTGTCGTGCCAACACTTTATATGGAAAGTTTGATTTCATACAGAACAAAATATCAGTTTCTTAGTGATGCAGATGAATTTGTAATGATTTAAGTGGGATGTTTTAACTGTGGGACTATATGAATTTGTGATAGTCACAATTTATTTTAAAAAAAATGACTAAAAAGGATATGCATTTTTAAACTAATGTGTATTTTTCGCTCTCTTTGAGGGATAAGAATAAATGAAAGTGTTAATACGTTTATTCTAAGAGACCTAATTACCGAACATACTAAACAAAAAAGCTTTGAATTTGAATTATTTTATAGCAATGTGGATTGTATTTGTATCTTGCTCTGCCTTCAGGGAAGCACCTAATACAGCGACCTCGCACCCCTCCACAAATACATCAATTAATACATGGCCATTGAAGTCCTCTCTGTCTTCAAAAGAAGAGTTGAGACTAAATATCATTGAGTTGAGTAAACATTTTTTAGGGAGAAAATACAGATCAGGAGGCAAATCACCTCAAACTGGATTTGATTGTTCTGGTTTTACAGGATATTTATTTGGAACACATAATGTGAACTTGAGTGCGAGTTCTTCATCTCAAATTTTTGATGGTAACTCCAAAAGTATCAATGATTTGGAACCTGGTGATCTCGTTTTCTTCGCAAGATCTCCGGGCGGAAGGATATTTCATGTAGCTTTGGTTACAAATATTGATAATAGTGGGATTCATGTAATACACAGCACGAATACCAATGGTGTAATTGAAACAAATATCAGCAAAGATGCATATTGGGCTCCAAAATTGGCAGGAGCACGAGACGTTATTGGAAACTGAGTAAATCCGTAACTGACCAATCAATTTTGGCACAATTTTGTCTATTAATCAGTCGGATATATAGTATAACATGTTGAACCTAATTTTATTCGGTCCTCCGGGGTCCGGAAAAGGAACACAAGCTGAGTTTATTGCAGATTCATACAATCTCTTGCACATCAGCACAGGTGATTTATTCAGATATGAGCTTAGTAATGATACTCCTTTGGGGCAGTTGGCCAAATCTTACATGTCTAAAGGCGAACTTGTTCCTGATGAAATAACCATAGGAATGTTGCACAATAAGATCAATGCCAATCCAGAAGTTGAAGGTTATTTATTGGACGGCTTTCCACGTACTATTGCTCAAGCTGAAGCTCTGGATATATTGATGAGTGAAATAAACCAAGATATCAATGGCTTGTTGTCTCTAGCTGTGGCAGATGAAATTCTGATAAGTCGTATTCTTCACCGAGGAGAATCTTCTGGTCGCGCAGATGATAACGATGAATCAATCATTCGCAACAGGTTGGAAATATATAAGCGTGAAACCAGTCCTGTTTTTGATTATTATGCTACACAAGGCAAAGCCAACTTAGTTGATGGAGTAGGTGAGGTTTCAGATATTACTGAACGACTAAAAGTATCCATCAATAGTTTGGCGTAACGGAATTTTCCGATTTTATTTATTACTTAATAACCAATGGCTGATCAAAACTTTGTTGATTATGTGAAGATCTGCTGTAGGTCGGGAGCAGGAGGCGCAGGCAGCAGGCACTATGCAAGTGACCCTATTAATCCTCGTGGTGGCCCGGACGGTGGAGACGGAGGCAGAGGAGGACACATTATTGTCCGTGGTAATGCCCAGCATTGGACATTGTTGCACTTGAAATATAGAAAACATGTTATAGCCGGTTATGGCGAAAATGGGGCATCCAATACAAAATATGGAAAGTTCGGTGAGGATGTTATTCTTCAGGTTCCACTTGGAACGGTTATCAAAGACGCTGAAACTGGACAAATTGAAGCAGAAATAATAGATGAGGGTCAAGAAATAATTGTTACTCCCGGTGGAAGAGGAGGATTGGGAAATACCCATTTTAAATCATCTACCAATCAATCTCCTGATTATGCTCAACCTGGAGAGTCAGGAAGAGAAGAATGGAAAATACTGGAACTCAAAGTGCTGGCAGATGTGGGACTCGTAGGATTCCCCAATGCAGGTAAATCCACTTTGCTCTCAGTATTATCGGCAGCTAAGCCCAAAATAGGTGATTACCCTTTTACCACCTTGGTACCCAATTTAGGCCTCGTGTCTTATCGAGATCATCGATCATTCATTATGGCTGATATTCCTGGGATTATTGAAAATGCGCATGAAGGTAAAGGTCTAGGTCATAGATTTTTAAGACATATCGAAAGGAACTCAGTTCTTTTGTTTATGATTCCTTGTAACACTGATGATATCTCTAAGGAATATGAGATATTGCTAAATGAACTTAAAATGTTCAATCCCGAACTTTTAGACAAGCCACGATTGTTGGCAATAACTAAATTGGATCTCATAGATGACGATTTGAAGGAATTAATTACTCCAGATATTCCTGCAAAAGTTCCCCATCTTTTTATCTCATCCGTCGCTCAAAAGGGAATAGTAGAGCTTAAGGATACTTTGTGGCAAATGCTCAATCCACCAGAGTAAAATTGAAGCAATAGGTATGACAGCTAAGGTACAACTTAAGAAATTCAGTCAATTTGTTGACACCTTATTACCTCATGAAACGGCCTATTTGCTAAATGTGCAACAATTACAAGATCCAGAACGACTTGCCTTATTGCAAGAATTGGATATTGCTGCCAAGCTACCCAATAAAGCTCATCAAATGCCATTGGAGTATGACAAACGCAAGTATTCCCATCTGAAATCTTGGATTGAGGAAAAATTGAATGAAATTGATGTAGACGCAGCATTTGATTGGATCAATCATACAGAAAAGGAGATTCTGTCTGATAATCTGAGCGTTGCTGATGAGAAAAAAATCCAGAAATGGATGCGTAATGATGCCAGTTCAATCTATTATTTCACGAAATTTTATGACTTATTGCTTCAATATAGGCAATTTTTGCTGATCCGTTTGAGGTATCCTGAACATAAGACAGTACATGAATACATAGTGCTGCATCAAAATCTCTACAATAAAAACAAGCAAGTTTTTCATGAAATTCATGAAGCTACTCAGGATATAATAGCGCACTATAATCATGAAACTACAGCTTCCAATCAATGGGAGAATAGATTGACTGAAGTATTTTACGATATTGAAATCGAAGGCTCCCTGAGGTACATGGCTCTGATCAGATTGACCTTTATACATTTCAATTACCGCGACTTAAAACCACTTAAAGCACATTACGATCTGATGGATCAGTGGCTTTTAAAAGGTGGATTTTATTCCAGGCGGATATTGTTGAATTTTTATAGCAATCGACTGTTACTTCACAGCGCCTTCAAAGAGTATGAAAAAGCTATGTATTATGGATATTTGTCAGTCAAAGAAATCAATAACGACTACATCCATTATGTCAATAACTTGTGTGCAGTAATGCTGCGATTGCAAAAGAATAAGGAAGCTCTTGAATTGATGCGAGTAGCTTATCCTATGATGAAATTGACCCCAAGTTTTCATAACAAAATAGGATTCATAGCATATTACATGCGTTGTTTGATGAATAATACTCAGTTTAAAAACGCTGAGAATTATGCCGAAACCTTCTTAAAAGCTTATTCGAAAGAAGTGTTTAGATACAGATGGCATAGCTTTTTTACAGCATATTTGGAATCGATACTTCAACAGTCCCGATATGATAAAATGTTGAAAGTAATCCAGTCCAACAAGTTGATAGAACGAGATCGCCCAAATGAATCTTCACCCAATTATCAACCGATTATCAAATGGTATTTGAGCATTGCACAATATAAGGAGGGATTGATTGACAAAAAAGAATGTACCAAATTATTCAATCAGTTTATTGAAAAAGTAGTAGAAAGCCCTGATCAGAAGAAGCTTGCCGAACAACTTTTGCTCTTGCTAAAAAAACACTTGAATCCAGTAATTGGCCTATTGGATATCAACAAGTTGATGCCGTTCTAATGAGCTTTACTCAATTTTATCGAGGAAATTGAATTATTCTGGCTCAAAGTAGCTCCTGATTTTAGCTAAGTTAGATTTGCCAATATGGATCAACAACTCCTCATTGGAAGCGGCCATAACTTTTTTTACTGAACCAAATTCTTTTAGCAATACTTCGGCCGTTTTTGTACCAATTCCGGGTATGTCAGTTAGGGCAGTTTTGGTAAAGTTTCTGGATCGTTGATCCCTGTGAAATGTAATTGCAAAGCGATGTGCTTCATTGCGCAATTGTTGAATCAATTTAAGGGATTCCGATTTCTTGTTGATATATATTGGAATGGAATCTCCTGGAAAAAATATTTCTTCTAATCTTTTTGCAATTCCTATAACCGTTACCTTATCTAAAATGCCAAGTTGGCGAAGTGCCTCTGTAGCGACGCTCAATTGTCCCTTTCCACCATCTACGATGATTAACTGTGGCAAATCCATTTTCTCTTCAATCATTCGTGTGTATCTCCGAGTGACAACTTCAACCATCGAAGCGAAGTCATTTGGTCCAATTACTGTTTTGATATTGAAATGACGATAATCTGCTTTCGAAGGTTTTGCGTTTTTGAATACCACGCAGCTGGCAACCGGAAATGCTCCTTGTATGTTCGAATTGTCAAAACACTCAATGTGTAAAGGCAGCGCATTCAATTTCAAATCTTGTTGTAATGTTTTTAAGATGCGTTCAGTAGAAGGCAATTTTTTTAATTTGTTCAGAGCTTCTTGCTGTTGTTGAAGGATGAAATAGCGGACATTTTTTTGTGCCATTTCGAGCAGTTTCTTTTTGTCACCAACTTTAGGAACCGTTATTTGGACACTTGGATTTGGAAAGACAATTGGATATGGAACTATTATTTCAGGTGCAATACTGTTGAACTGCTCCCTCAGAGAGTCGACCACAAAACTTAGGATCTCTTCCTTATCTTCAGTTAGATTATTGATTATTTCAAGCGTATGCGTATTCACCACACTCCCATCAATAATTTTTAGGTAATTAACATAGGACATTTCAGTATTGCTCTCCATTGCAAATACATCCACGTCTCTGATACTTGTTGACACGACAGTTGATTTGGCCTGGTAGTCTTCAAAAGCACTCATTTTTTCTTTCAAGGATTGTGCTCTTTCAAAGTCTAGAAATGCAGCCGCATTTTGAATTTCATTCATCAAGTATTCCTTGACTTGTGCTAAGTGACCCCTAAGAATATATTTGATCTGCTCAATTTTTACCTTGTACTGTTCCTCAGTCTCGAATCCTACACACGGCCCATCACAATTTTTAATATGATACTCAAGACAAACATTGAATTTTCCTCTGCTGATATTGATTTCTGATAAGTTTAAACCACAACTGCGCAAGGGGAATAATCTTTTTATTAAATCAAGCAGGGTGTTGGCTTTCCATTTGTTGGTGTAAGGTCCAAAATAAATTGACCCGTCTCTTACTACTTTTCTGGTAAAAATCACTTTTGGGAACCGCTCATTGGTAATGCAGATGTAGGAGTAAGTTTTCCCATCTTTTAAGGTTACGTTATATCTGGGCTGAAATTTTTTTATTAGTGTGCATTCAAGCAATAAAGCATCAGTTTCAGAATCAGTGATGGTATATTCGATTCTGCGAGCATGCTTCAGCATGATTTTGGTCTTGTAAATAATATTGGAGCCAGTAAAATAAGAACTCAGTCTTTTTTTGATATTTTTAGCTTTACCTATGTACAATATGGTATCCTCAGAATCCATGTATTTGTATATTCCGGGATAATCAGGTAGGCTTGATGCAAGTTTTCTGAATTCTTCTTGGGTCAATCTGGTATATTATTTGCGATCATAAAGTTAGAGTAATTTGTACGAAGGCAGGTCCATGAGTATAAATTTGACATGAAATGACCTTCAAATTACTGATTAGTTATCAATTATTCGAATCATCACTTATCAATTAAGGTCTCGATTTTGGACAGTTATGTAATTATTTAAACATTTCAACAAATAAGTGGCTATTAAGATTTGTGGCTTTGGAATTAGATATTATAGTTACTTAGTTTATCCTGAATTCATATTTTTAATTTGCCAGGTTTAAATGGAGCATCTTTAATTATTCTGTTGGATATTAAAAAAGCTGGCTGCAATTCATTCCAAATCTTCCATCATTGATAATTTGATCATAGGATTTCAACGGTATAGTGTTAAATACTTCATGTTAACTTAATTAGCATGGAATAGAAAATTATTCATAAAAATCGAATATTTGCACCTGAGAACTGATAATTCTAATAGCAGGCTATTTAAATAACGAATAAATTTATAAAGTTTTTGAATGAATTTTAAAGTTGTACTTTTAGGCATTCTCCGAGTAATAGAATTTATTACTGGAGTCGTGTTTAGTTTAGCCCAAAAACCTCAAAATATGACCACAACATGTTTTGATGATAACCCCAAACTTAATTTACCATAACAACTAAATCAACTGCTATGCTTTTCAAACCACCATTATTGCTTATTTCGTTTTTTCTGTCATTGGTCCTTTTTGACCTCAATGCCCAAGACCTTATCTCATCAGCTGGTTCAAACCATAAAGATGCAGATAAATCAGTCAGTTGGACAGTTGGAGAGGCTGTTGTTGATACCAAATCTAATGACCAAGTAACCTTGACTCAGGGATTTCAACAGCCAAGTATTCAAATCATCGCATTGACCGAAGAAGCCGATAATGCTTTTGGAATCAAAGTCTATCCCAATCCATCCGCTGCTTATATTATTTTAGAATCCAAGAAATTGGATTTGAGTCAGGTCAAGTATGAAATTGTTGACAATCGCAGCGTGCAAGTAGCTATTGGGAATTGGATTACAGCATCCCAGAATATTGATATTTCAACATTTACTCAGGGAACTTATCACCTTAGAATATTTGTACAGAACAAACTAGCCAATACATTCAAAATCATAAAAATTTAACCCCAAATGAAAAAGTTTACCTTTTTGTTAGGAATATGCATTCTAACAATAACAGGACTTGTAGCACAAGTTCCAAGCGCATTCAAGTATCAAGCAGTAATTCGAGACAATCGTGGAGAACCTATTGCCAACAAAGAAGTCAATTTGCGCATTGTATTGACTCAGGACCAAAAAGAAAGTAATTCTGTTTATTCTGAAGATCACATTACAATATCCAATGAGTTTGGCTTGGTAAATCTCGAGATCGGACGTGGCAAAGTAACTAAAGGTTTATTTGACAAGATCAATTGGGCTAATGGTTCATATTACATTCATGTCTTTATGGATTTGGAAGGCAAAGGTGACTTTACTTCAGTTGGCAATAGCCAATTGCTGAGTGTACCTTATGCATTGCAAGCACGCGATGTAGAGAATGGATTTTCGGGAGAATACAAAGATCTAAAAGGAAAGCCAACGAAAGTTTCAGAATTTCAAAATGATGCTGGTTATATCACAGGGGAAGAATTAGAAGAAATCGATAGAGGAGGAGCACCCGTACCTACAGTGGATATGATATGGAATACCAAAGGCAATCTGGGTATTAATCCATTTATAAATAAGTTTGGAACTCTGGATTCAGCTGATGTGGTGATGGTAACCAACAATACGGAACGCTTGCGTATTCTGGCAGATGGATCTATCACTACAACCAAAGCTCTGAAAGTTAACCAAGGATTTCAAGTTAATGGTCCTGTTAATTTGAATCAGAATTATGGATCCACTGTGGTAAATGGTCCCTTTACAGTAGAGCGCAATCAACCAAGTATATTAACCGGTAGTTTAAGAGTAGATGGAGCTACGCTGTTAAATTCTAGCTTGACCGTAGCCAACATGGCACCAACAATATTAACCGGAACTTTGAGGGTAGATAAGGAGACTGATTTGAATGCGCGTCTGCGTGTCAATAATATGGCTCCAAGTATATTGACTGGCACATTGCAAGTGGACAAAGAGACTGATTTGAATGCGCGTCTGCGCGTAAACAACATGGCATCGACTATTTTAACAGGAAGTCTGCAAGTTGATAAAATTACCGATTTGAACTCAAATTTGAACGTCAACAATGCTGCGCCAACAGTGTTAAGCGGTACTCTGAGGGTTGATCAAAACTCTACTTTCAAGCAAATGGTATCGATCGATAATCCAACATTAGGCTCATTTAGCTTCAATACAGGTGCATTGGTTGTAGCCGGTGGTGTGGGTATTGGCCAAAATCTCAATGTTGCAGGAAATTCAACTTTTGGTGGAAATGCTAATTTTTTAGGTATTGTTAATTTTAGCAATACAACGCAATCAACAGCAATCAATAATGGTGCTGTCATAATTGGTGGTGGTTTGGGACTTGCTAAGAATCTAAACATAGGTGGCGATTTCAACATCAATACCAATAGATTCAATGTAAATGCAGCAACAGGCAATACTTTGGTTGCAGGTACACTCGGTGTTACAGGAGCCGCCCTAGTGAACAATACCTTGGGTGTTACAGGAGCCACAAACTTAGGAAATACCTTGACAGTAACAGGTGCTACAACATTGAACAATACCTTGGCAGCAAATGGCCAAGTAACAATTGCTACCAATGTAGGAGGCGGAGACAATAGTTATGGTGCATACCCATTGAGAGTTCAAGGAAGTGATCAAGGGATTGCAATTAGATTGAATGCAGGTACTCCTAACAATAGTAATAATTTCATTACTTTCTTTAATGGTTCAGGAAATGCCGTTGGAAGAATTGAAGGTGAAACGACGTCTGAACATACCAGCAACCCAGAATTTATTTACAACGAAGCTTTTCTTGTTGCCGAGAATATAAAAAATGGTGTTGCAATTGGACTTTCATTTATTCCAACATGTGTAGCAGGATTAGTTGTTTCTTGTGGTGTCAGTGGTTCAAGTATTGCAATGGCAGCAGCAGATCTTGTACTATCGCTTGCAAATATTGTAGCGTTTAACATTTTTGAACTTACAGATATTGGTGTAACTTATGAATCAGGCTCTGCAGATTATGCAGAATGGTTGGAAAGAGCAGATCACAGTGAGAAAATAATCGCTGGAGATATTGTCGGTGTATATGGTGGAAAAATATCTAAATACACAGCCAAAGCGAAGCAGTTTATGGTAATCTCAACAAAACCAGCTGTTCTCGGTAATATGCCTGTAAGTGGACAGGAACAACTGTATGAAAAGGTTGCCTTTATGGGTCAAATACCAGTTAAAGTAAAAGGAAATGTAATAGTTGGTGACTATATCATCCCTTCAGGATTGAACGATGGTGTTGGCCGTGCAGTGTCACCGGATGAAATAAAACCAGAACAATACCGTGAAATAGTAGGTGTTGCTTGGTCTTCCGTTATTCTAAAAGGAGGTATCAGTTTGGTAAATATGGCCATTGGAATCAACGGCAACGATTTGGCAAATTTGGCAGTGAAACAAGACAAGAGAATTTCTGTTTTGGAAGCGCGCATGTTGGCTTTAGAAAGTGGAAAAACAATTACCACTACAGACAATCCAAATAGTGTGGTAACCAACAATGGAGGCACTGATACTATTGGTAAAACAAGAGATGAGGAAATCTTAAGTGAAATGCCATCAGAATTAAGTGATGACATTTTGGATGAATCATTAATTTATCTGAAAGCTCAATACGATGCACAGAAAATTGACTTGAAAAGAAATCCGGGATTAAATAAATTGCTAACTGATCCAAAATTTAAAGCTGAAGTAGTGAAGAAAGTTCAAGAAGATTACAAAGTAAATTATCAAACTTACTTGGATATTCAAAAGAGCAAGATTTAAACGAAAATAGTTTATCTTCAATTTTAAATGGAGTACCAGTTAAATCTGGTACTCCATTTTTGTTGAAGATATGAGGTGTTTTTGTAGGACTTAAATTGAAATGGCTATAAACTCAGAGTAATCAAAATATCAATCAAATGTTCAGAATTCAACTGGATAGCTAATTTCTTTGCATTCTTAACTTAGTGGCTTCGACTATTTTTGTTCCGCTCCACACTTTCATCTTGCTTATGTTACTTTTTAACCCAATAACCATGATTGTTCTTTTTTCTGGGCCAGATCTCTTTTTGGGTATGAGTAATTTTTAAAATCAGGTTCTATTCCACCCAAAGAAAATAGTTTAAGTTTCACCAGAAAGTTGGTCATACGCAACACACAATAATTTACCAGTATTTTGTCATTTTATGGTGATAAAACCATATAAATTTCCTTACTTTGAGACAAAATATTGTCAAATGAGAAACCTTCTGTTATTGGTCCTTTTTTTAGGATTCATTCAAT
Organism: Chitinophagales bacterium; assembly: GCA_038326165.1. Classification (GTDB taxonomy): domain Bacteria; phylum Bacteroidota; class Bacteroidia; order Chitinophagales; family Saprospiraceae; genus JAEUUM01. The sequence continues at coordinate 20,875 of JBBQJT010000047.1, forward strand.
TTGCATGCAAGAAAGTCCCAACTAGTTTTAAGAATGCGGATCTTCTCAAAGAATATATAGGCTCTTATTCTGGTGGTATGTTGTCTTCTGTTTCTCCAATAAAAGTTCAATTCAACTCAGATATTGTCACTGACTCAGAAGTTGGAGAGGAATTGAAAAAGTCAGTCATTAGTTTTTCGCCAAGTATCAACGGTACACAGGTGTGGGAGAACAAACGCACACTTGTTTTTCAGCCTGCCAAAAAACTAGATTCAGGGGAAAGTTATGTTGCAACATTGTATGTAAGTGACTTAATCAAAGGCTTGCCCAAGGAAGCAAATGAATTTAAGTTTGACTTTAGAGTAAAAGAACAATTTGTAAAATTGACCACTTTTCCGCTTGAGTTAGAAGAGCAAAATGGCAATAAGTTTATTTTTTCAGGTGAACTACTAACCAATGATTTCGCTGACGATAAAACAGTTGAGAAAATTTTGAGTTTTAATACCACGGGTATCGAAGGCGCAGTTCGTTGGAACCATGCCGAAAACCACACAGCACACAAATTTTATGTCAATGTAGTTGCCAAAGAAAATCAAGAGGGGAAGGCTATTGCTAAATTGAACTCTGGAGTCATGAATGTTACTGGTGATGAGTCATCTGAACAATTGATTCCAAAGCTGAATACTTTTTACTTTACAGGTCAAAGAGTTGTAAATGAAGCCGATCAAGAGGTTCGCATTTACTTTAACTCCTCCTTGGACCCCTCTCAGGATTTGGCGGGATTGGTGAGTTGTCAAGTTCCCTTTACCTATAGAATGACAGCTAATTATTTGTCCATTTATCCAGCTAATAGATTCAGTGGAAATCTGATTTTCAACATTGCAGCGGCAGTTAGAAATATTCGAAATGAAACACTTTCGGAGCCACTGACCATTTCTGTTAAAATTGAAGATATAAAGCCTGCTGTCAAAGTTCCCAATGACAATATGATACTGCCACAGGGTGATAAGTTGTTGTTTCCATTTGAAGCCGTAAATTTAACAGCAGTGGATGTTGAAATATTTAAAATCTACAGCAACAACGTGTTGAATTATCTGCAATCTGATAATTCCTACGAAATAAATAGGGTAGGAAAAGTAATTCTGCAAACTAGAATTTCACTCGCTGACCAACAGACCACTGATCAATTGTCCAAATGGAATACATACGCAATTGATTTGGCTCAAATCATGAAGCCTGACCCTACTGCCATTTATGAAATTCGAATAGGGTTTAAGAAATCATACAGTTCCTACTCATGTCAAGAGGATGTATCAGAGCCAATAATAAAAAAGGAGGAGTATTATGGTTCCGCTGGTTCAGAATTTGAGGATCCTGACTTCCGAAGTATCATGGATTCCTATTACGGATACTATGGGTATTTTGATGGTTACAATTATGAAGACCGCAACAACCCTTGTAAATACGAATACTACCGCCCTGAATTGTTCAAACGAAGTTCGGTGCTGGCATCCAACATCGGCATCACAGCCAAATATGGTAAGAATGGCGAACTATTGGTCATTACAACTGACTTGGTTACAGCGCAGGTTATGTCAGGTGTTGATCTATCATTTTATGATTTTCAACTGCAGCAATTGTCTAAAGGAACCACAGGAAGTGATGGTTCAATGGTGACCATTTGCAAGACCAAACCTTACGCAATTGTGGCCAATCATGATGGCATGAAATCCTATTTGACTTTATTTGATAACAAATCTTTGGACGTCAGCCAATTTGATATAGTTGGAACTTCAGACGAAAAGGGGATGAAAGGCTACATGTATGGCGAAAGAGGAGTTTGGAGACCAGGCGATTCTTTGTTTCTTAATTTCATGCTCAACGATGTTTATAATCCGCAACCTGATAATCTGCCAATTAGCTTTGAATTGTATGACCCACGAGGGGTCCAAAGAGTCAGCATGGTAGCTACCAAGAATTATTCTAATCTTTACCCATTGTACGTTGCAACCAAACCTGAAGATCCCACTGGTACCTGGAAGGCTATTGTCAAAGCTGGAGGCGCAAGCTTTACTTATCCCATTAAAATTGAAACCATTAAACCGAATAGGCTAAGAATGGAATTGGATTTTGGGGGAAGAAAACCTACTTATTTGGATGGTAACATAAAAACAGTGTTCAAGTCAAGCTGGTTGTATGGAGCTCCTGCCAAAGGTCTAACCGCCAAAGTTGAAGTAAAATACACGCCAATCAATGAGCCGTTTCCAAAGTATCCCGCTTATAATTTCATGAATGAAAAGAGCAAATACAATCCTGAGTGGATTACTGTTCTGGATGGAACATTGAATGAATTGGGGCAAAGTATCATTTCGCATCCTTCCCCAAGCAACAATTCAAAACCTCCGGGCAGAATGAATATGTACTACAAAATGAAGGTTGTCGAACTAGGTGGTGACTTCAGTCAAGGAAATGCTCAAATGACTTACGATCCTTTCTCTCACTATGTAGGTGTTAATATTCCTAAGAACTCATATGGTTATTACACTTATGGCATAGATCAGAATATACCTATTTCCGTAATGTCTCTTTCTGCTTCGGGAGTACCGGCAGCTGGCCAAAATATTGATATTAAAATCTCCAAAGCAACATGGAGATGGTGGTGGGAAGGTGACGACTACTACTACAATTATGAGCAAGCTGAATCCGAATCCCCAGTATTTGACCAAAGCGTTGTAACAGGAAGTAATGGGCTTGCAAGTGTGAAATTTAAGGAAGGTACTTGGGGTAGATATTATGTGCAAACAACGGACACCCGCAGCGGACACACCTCAGGTATGTTTATATACATAGGTTATCCTGAAAACGATGACCAATATCTCACCCGCAAAGCTGCCTCAATTGTTCCGGTTGCTTTGAGTAGGGAAGAAGTAAAAGTAGGTGAAAGAGTCTCCGTGAAGGTCAATTGTCCAGTCAAAAGTAGGGTCTTAATAAGTTTGGAAAACGGTAGCAAAGTCCTCAAAACCATTTGGAATGAAGCCAAGGAAGGTGACAATGCATTTGACTTTATCGCTGATAAATCCATGGCTCCAAATGTGTATGTCCATGTTACTATTATTCAGCCCTTCACAGCAAAGGTCAATGATTTGCCAGCACGCATGTACGGTATAACTCCATTGCTTGTAGTAGATCCGTCAACCAAGTTGAACCCAACTTTGAAGATGGCTCCTGAGTTGAAGCCTGAAGCTATGGCTACAATTGATGTGGCAGAAACCAATGGAAAGCCAATGGCATATACCATTGATGTAGTTGACGAAGGACTTTTGGATATTACCAATTTTAAAACTCCTGATCCCAATGCAGCTTTCAATGCCAGAACAGGATTGGGTGTAAAAACCTGGGATCTTTTTGATCGAATCATGGGGGCTTTTGTTGGAAATGGCGTAAACATTCTCAGTATCGGTGGTGATGCAGGCAAGGCACAAACTTTAGAACGCCAAAAATCAATCCGTTTCAAACCAATGGTTGTGCATCTCGGTCCATTCAAGTTGGGTGCAGGTGCCAAGGCCAAACACAGTTTTAAAGTGCCCAACTACATTGGTTCAGTTAGGACAATGGTAGTTGCTATTAATGAGGCGGGCGGAACAGGAAGTTCTGAACTTACTGTCCCTGTTAAGAAACCTTTGATGGTACTTGCAAGCTTCCCAAGAGTCATTGCTCCAGGTGAAGAAATTCGCCTTCCTGTCAATGTGTTTGTCATGGATCCAAAGGTTAAAAATGTGAGTATAAGCGTCACTGACAACAAATCGTTGATGAAAACAATGACGGGCAATCAAACTTTAAGTTTTACAAAACCTGACGAAAAAGTTTGTTACTTTACACTAAAAGCGCCTGATGTTCCTGGCAATATTGAACTGGTTATCAGCGCTACTGGGAACGGAGAGAAAAGTTATGAAAAAATTTTAGCTGTAGTCCGCAATGCCAATCCATACCAAACTACAACTGAAACTATCGATTTGGGTGGTACCAAATCAGGAAATCTCAAGCTCGAACCTGTAGGAATGACAGGAACCAATTCTGCAATACTTGAGGTGACTACTTTGCCACCTATGAATCTGGAGAAGCGAATGGATTACCTTGTTCGATACCCTTATGGTTGTTTAGAGCAAACCGTATCCTCCGTGTTTCCTCAATTGTATCTTGCCAAATTGGTTAAAGCAGACCAAAAGTACAATACTAAAATGGTGAACAATATCAATAGCGTAATCAATAAACTCAAGAATTTCGCTAGTTCGGATGGAGGATTTGTTTATTGGCCAGGTGGGTCAGTTGATCATTGGTCAAGTGCATACGCAGGACATTTTCTCGTTGAAGCAAAGGCACAAGGATTCAATGTTCCCACGTCCATGTACGATAAGTGGTTGAAAAACATGAAAAAGATTGCCTCCAATTGGGACATCAATCAATACAACTCCGGTTATTATTCTTACGGATCGGCTTACAATCAGGCGTACCGACTTTATGTATTGGCCAAAGCTCAAAGCCCCAACCTCGGAGCTATGAATTCATTGCGAGAATACAAAGACTTAGACCGATATTCTGCTGCTTTACTCGCGGCTGCCTATGCAAGTGTAGGCAGAAATGAAATGGTCAATAAACTGCTTGCAAACCGCAAACTGGTTAAAGAATATTATTACGATTCTTTCGGTTCAGATCTTCGCGAGGCCGCAATATTGCTGGAGTGCTATGTAGCTACAGGTAAGAAATCTGAAGCATTACAAGTATTTCAAAGCATTTGTAATCAGTTGAATACGGATAATTATTACGACACGCAAGCTTTGGGCTTCGCCTTGAGCAATGTGTTGAAATACGTAGGCACCAACAAAATGGGTGGTCCAGTTAATTTTGCTTTTAACCTTCCAGGCGGAAAAGTAATAAATTATAACTCCAAAGATCCCATAGCCTTTATCCAATTGCCTTGGAATGGCAAATCCAGTTCCGTTTCCGTTAAGAATCTTGGTGGCTCCCTAACATTCTTTAAGGTAGTAAGCAAAGGTCAAGCTGCTCCTGGCAAAGAATCAACTAGTAATCAGAATCTGAATATGTCGGTAGTCTATAAAGATGCCAAAGGCGCATCAATGAATGCTACTAAGCTAAAACGAGGTACTGATATTATTGCTACCATTACTGTAAACAATCCAGGCTCACTTGGCATGAATTACAAAAATTTGGCCTTGAATTACGGTGTGCCATCAGGTTGGGAGATCATGAATGAAAGGCTCAACGCTGGCAGTAGCAGCGTCACCAACTCAGCATTCGACTATCAGGATATTCGTGACGACGCAGTCCGTTATTTTTTTCCGCTTCAAAAGGGTGAATCACGAAGCTATCAAGTTCGTTTGACTGCTACTTATCCAGGTAGGTATTATCTTCCTGCCACTTATTGTGAGCACATGTACAACAACAATGTGAACTCCTCTGTCAAAGGACAATGGATAGAAGTAGAATAGTAAAATGAACAAGCTTAAGGAAAGTATGTTTTTATGACAATGGTAAAAATAAAATTGGTTAGACAAGTAGAATCGCGACTTCCTTCGAGTTATGGTGAATTTCATGTCTATGCATTCAGTGAGCTAGCGGATGATAAGATGCCCCATGTGGTGTTGTTGAATGTTGATACAGATTTTGAGAAGCCTGTTACCGTTAGGATTCATTCGGAATGTCTCACTGGTGATGTGTTTCATTCACTCCGATGTGATTGTGGTGAACAATTGGATGAATCAATGGAATACATCAAGTTACACGGTGGAGTTCTGATTTATTTGAGACAAGAAGGGAGAGGTATTGGCTTGATTGAAAAGTTGAAAGCCTACAATCTGCAAGATGAAGGTTTAGACACCTTTGAAGCCAACACCGCACTCGGCCATCAGGAGGATGAAAGAGATTTTACGCCTTCTATTCAGATTTTGAAAGATTTAAATATTCATGAAATAGATCTAATAACCAATAATCCCGCAAAGCTTGAAATATTTTATGACAGCGGAATTGTTGTGAGGAATCGGATTGATCTGGCTATTCCTTACACTAATGAAAATAGGGACTACCTCCTTGCCAAAGTAAAAAAGAAAGGACACTTTCTAAATCGTATTTTATGAGAGATGTCCAACAGAAAGCCTTCGGCAGATTATTGGATGTTATGGATGATTTGCGTGAAAAATGTCCCTGGGATCGCAAGCAAACAATGGATTCACTTAGGAATCTCACCATTGAAGAAGTCTATGAATTGGCTGATGCAATCATTGAAGGAAGTACTGCCAACATCAAAGAAGAATTGGGAGATGTCATGCTGCACCTTGTATTTTATGCCAAGATCGCATCTGAAGATGGTCATTTTGAAATATCTGAAGTATTGAATGATGTTTGTGAAAAACTAATCAAGCGACATCCACACATTTATGGCGATGTTGTAGTAGCCGATGAAGACGAAGTAAAGCGCAATTGGGAACAATTGAAATTAAAGGAAGGTAAAAAAGGAATATTGTCAGGCGTCCCCAATTCATTGCCAGCAGTAATTAAAGCTTATCGCATGCAAGAAAAAACCAAGCAAGTGGGCTTTGAGTGGGAAAATGCTGATCAGGTTTGGGCCAAAGTAGAAGAAGAAATAGCTGAGTTGAAGCAAGCAGTTGCCTCCGGTGTCCAAACTGACATGGAAGATGAATTTGGTGACGTATTCTTTTCCTTGGTAAATTATGCAAGGTTCATCAATGTTGATCCTGAATTAGCCCTTGAGAAAGTGAATAAGAAATTCAAGGCAAGATTTGAGTACATCGAAGCCCATGCAGCTATGCCACTCTTAGAAATGAGCTTAAGTGAAATGGATAAATTGTGGGATGAAGCAAAAATTTACCTAAAGCAGCAAGCCTCAATCAATAGGGTCAGGTAATTCAGCGATTTTGCCAACCAATTCAGTCAATCTATTGCTGTATCCTGCCTCATTATCATACCACGCTGAGATGTTTACGATATCCCCAATCACCTTGGTTAGCGGAGCGTCAAATATGGCACTGTGCGGATTGCCAATGATATCGCTAGAGACCAAAGGATCCGTATTGTAGCTGATGATATTTTTGAAATCAGTACTTGCCGCATTTTGAAAGACGGCATTAATTTCTTCCTCGCTTACCTTTTTATTCAGCAGGCAAGTAAGATCAACAATACTTCCTGTAATAACTGGAACCCGGTAGGCCTTACCTGTTAATTTGCCTTTGACTTGTGGATAGACTTCAGCTACGGCCTCAGCTGCACCTGAAGTAGTAGGCACAATATTAACTGCAGCAGCTCTTGCTCTGCGAAGATCTCGGTGGGGCGCATCTTGTAAATTTTGATCCGCAGTATAGGCATGCGCAGTGACCATGATGCCCTCCTTGAAGCCAAAATTCTGATCCAACACCTTAACCAAAGGAGCAAGACAATTGGTGGTACAAGATGCATTGGAATAAATGCGGCTATTGTCTGAAATTTTTTCATCATTGACCCCGAGTACAATTGCTTGCACATTTCCTTTGGCTGGAGCGGATATCAGCACCCTTTCAGCCCCAGCTTGGAGGTGCATTTTGGCTTTTTCAGAATCAGTGAAACTGCCAGTAGATTCAATGACTACATCGATTTTCAAATCCTTCCATGGCAACTCCAAAGGATTTTTGATTGCCATTACTTTTATCTTTTTGCCTTCGATGGTGAAGCCTTCCGCATCCACCGTAATCAGTTTGTTCCATATTCCTTGCGCGCTATCATATTTCAAAAGGTGCGCCAAAGTTTTGCTGTCGGTAAGATCATTGATAGCTACAACCTCTATATCATTTTTCTCCATGAGCAATCTGAAAGTCAATCTTCCAATTCTTCCAAAACCATTTATTGCTATTCTTTTCATGCTATTAATTTTATACACCAATTAAACGTTTCAAATCAAGATCTGTTTGAGTGGATACTAATATTTGGTAAAATGTAAAGGTAACATTTTGATTTGAGTGGATTTGGGTTAAATTATTATGTGGATAAATACAGTATCTATTGCTGTTTGATCCAATTTCTTTGGACATGAAATAAAGAATTGTAAATTTTTTTTCGTTTAGTATTTGTGTGAAATAGTAAAGTGTGTATCTTTGCAGTCGCTAGCAAAAATGGCCCGTTCGTCTATCGGTTAGGACTCAGGATTTTCATTCCTGCAAGAGGGGTTCGACTCCCCTACGGGCTACTTTCAAAATGCCTTCTGAATTTCAGAAGGCATTTTATTTTTGAACAAAATTATCATTTTGGATTGGCTTTTAAAGGATGTAGCAGATATTCTAATCCATTGAGCTTCAGCTCATAAATCATTTCCAGTTGTTTCCCTATTTTGCCTTCAGGATATCCTTTATTTTTAAACCACACCACGTAAAGTTCAGGTAAATCAATCAAATACCTTCCCTGATATTTGCCAAAGGGCATACGGGCATTTGCCAGTTGCACCAATTCCTGTTGTTGGTCGGGATTAAAATTCAAAGGTTGATAGCTTATTGGGTGTAAATGTAGTAAAATCTATCGCGTAGAGGCTAAAGCAATTTATTGTAATTCTTGAAATTTCTTTCTCCTAACAAACAAATATCACCTTACCACCATCACCTCACCTGCAAGTATTTGGACAGTGCCATTGATATTGCGGATTTGCGCATGCCACACATAGACGCCATCATCTGCTGGTTTGTTATTGATAGTTCCGTCCCATCCTAGGGAAGGATTATTGGCAGGGATGTCTGTAGTACGAAATACTTGTTGACCCCATCGGCCATAGATCTCCAAGTATTCAACGGTCCAGATAGCAGGATCAGCGTAAATGCCAAAACGGTCATTGTTGCCATCGCCATTAGGGGAGAAAACATTGGGCACATAGATTTTAACTTGTGAGTCCACCTTGACATTGATGTTGTCGGAAGCTTTGCAGCCATTGATGTCAGTT
>JBBQJT010000048.1:0-29694 GCA_038326165.1 Chitinophagales bacterium
CTGGTTGATTTCTGTTATGGTCAAGGACAAGACCGTTGAACCTAACTGTATTACCTCCTTTTTCTAATAAAATGAGCAGATCATTGCTGGTTTCTGTTTCTGACGTAGTTACTTGTTTGGTTTTGTAACCAGCTTTTGTTGCTCTTGCGAGTAATGAGCCTTTAGCAACATTAAACTCAGATTTTCCTTCGCTGTCAGTAGTTTTCGTTTCACCATTGGCATCTACATTTACATTTAGAACCAATGATTCAGGATTATTGGGATCAGGTTGAACTTGGATCAACTTCCCATTTTCATCAGTTGTAGTGTAGACACTGGCCAAAGTCATTTCACTCATATTCATAAGTGATACTGTAGCGCCTTCGATTGACTCTCCTGTTACTTTATCAGATACATAAACAGTATATTTTCTGTTCTTCCTTTTTTTACTTGAGCCATTCAATAGATCGTTGAAGTTGTCTATTGCAATAAAACTATAAATATCATCTTCTCCTCGTCCACCGCTTCTGTTTGAAGTAAAATAACCATTCCTCGCCTCTTGATCCACGATAAGACCAAAATCATCAGAGCTTGTATTGAATGGATAGGGTAGAGCAATAGGGTCACTCCATGTGTTGCCATCTAATATGGTGTAGTACATGTCATAAGCTCCGGGTCCTTTGCGTCCATCTGTAGCAAAATACAAATTGCCATCTGAATGAAAATATGGAAAAACATCATTTCCGCCAGTATTGATATTTGGACCTAAATTAACTGGTTCACCCCATCCTTCAGATGCTTTTGTTGACATCCAAAGATCCATTCCACCAGATCCGCCTGGTTTGTCAGAAGCAAAGTAGAGTGTATTGCCATCCTGACTAATAGCAGGATGCACACAATCATAATCATCATTGTTAAATGGTAGAGATTTGATGTCCTTCCATTCTTCTCCGGTTTTTATTGCTTCATAAATATTCAAACGGGTTATGCCATCCTTTGATTTTATTGCTCGTCCGTCTTTAGTATTGTTTTGGGTAAAATAAACAACATCTCCACTTGGATTAAATGTAAGGGGACCTTCATGAAATTTTGAAGTGAGTGCTTTTGAGAATAATGTAGGAGTTGCTAATTTTCCATCTTGGCCCCTTTTGGAGGTGTAAATAGTCATGGCGATTTTTCGAATTCTAGTATCATTCGATTTGATACCTTTTCCTAAATCGGCAGATGCAATAAATACAATACCATCCTCATGAAAGGATGGGCTGAATTCAAGACTTGGTGTATTAATATTGAATTCATTTAAAATAATTACACCTTGTATAGTATCAGGAGTTTGAGCCTGAAGTTTGAACTGTACAAGAAAAATCAGTACTAAATATGCTAGTGTATTTCTCATTTATTTTTTCTTCTAGTTGATGTTTCAGTTAATGGGTTTATGGATCAGAAGAAAAATCTTGGGTTGTGTAGATTGTTCTTATTGTTCGTGAAATTATACCTCACTAGGGCCTCAATACTACCATTAGCCACATTATTTATATCCGAAAGGGTGTAATCATAAGCAAATCCAATTCCGATCTTTTTACCGATTAAGTATTGGGTAATGAAACTGATTGCATCTCCAAAAGAATCCCCACCTATTCTATATCCTGCTCCAATAGTAAAAGTTTCATTAAAAAGTAAATTGGCATTTACATCCATGTCGAACGGAGCGCCTTTTACATATTTTCCGAGTATATTTGTTTGAACATCAATATTCCTATTAAGCGGAATTGTGAGGCCTGTCATCAAATATATATGAGCCAATTCTTGTGCAGTAGTTTCTGCAACATCGTTGAACCCTATAGTATTGTTCAAAATACGTGGAGAAGAAATACCAAAATAGAATTTATCAATCGACAAATGCAAACCCATTCCAAAGTTCCCATTGTACTGAGAGGCAACTGCGTTTACTATTGAGGGATCGTTCGGGTTGACTATTCTTTCTTTGCTGAAGTCTGTTCTGAAGTTTCTAATAGCACCTTGCATACCTATTCTAAGGGATCTGTTTGGTCTATTTATCAAGTCGTATGAATAAGCCATTGAAGCGTCAAAAGTTTCAAAAAGACCTATAGTGCTATGTGCGAGAGCAAGACCAAAACCAACACGCGGGTTAAATATTGGCGTATTCAGTGTGATTAATTGGGATACTGGGGCACCTTCAAGTTTTAACCATTGATTTCTATACATTGCAGTGATTGCTCCTATACCATCTTCACCTGCATAAGCAGGATTTAAAGAAAGCTTGTTGGCAAAGAACTGGGTATAGTGCCTTTCTTGTTGAGCTTGTACCTGATTTATGAACCCTATGACTATAAGGATCATTATTATTTCTCTGTATTTCATAGTGAAATTTTTCATGATGAGCATGGGTTATTGATTATCGGATAATGGTTAAATAGCCACTTTGTTGATCCTTGGTGGTCTCACTCTCAAAGAACAAGTAGTAGTAAGTTCCGTCTGGCAAATTAGTTCCACCGATGACTTCCAATGTGCCTCTCCAATCATTTTGATAAGGTGCTGCACTGAATACTTGGTCACCCCATTCGTTGTAGATTACCAATCTGTTTTTAGGATACAACCCAGAATCTAAACATTGTATAAACAATATGTCGTTCAAATCATCATCATTTGGAGTGATTACAGTAGGAACTTTACATGTTTTATTGTCAAAGACATCAATTACAATTGTAGCACTATCACACACATTGGGACAAATAACAGAGCAAATGGAATAACCCACAGTAGCCGTTCCCGAAAAGGAACCAGTAGGAATGTAAGTAATGGTATTATCCTGATTCAAAATTGAACTACCTACACTTGATGTTCCCAAGACCACAGTAACTAAATTGTTGTTTGAAATGTCATTGTTCAACATATTGAAATTGAATAGGGTATCTATACTTCCAACAGTAGCGATATCATCAGATGCAACAGGTGGAGGTAATATACTAATATTTATAGTGTCTGAATAAACTGTACCACAAGTATCAAGACTTGCGATAGCAATATATTGACCAGCAGATTGAAGGCTGTTCATAGCTACTTGAATGATCTGACCAGGTACCGTTGTACCACCTGGTAGTTCCCAGCTGTAAGTTACTAATCCAGGCAAAGATGCCATAGAGAATGTGATGGTATCCAGCAAACAAGATTCAAAAGCTGAGGCATTAGCAAATAGTTGATAAGGTTCTACTAAAATATTTACAGCGCAAGTTGCAGAATTATTTTGCAAATCAGTTGCTTGAAATATAAGATCATAGCTTCCTGGAGGGAATGGATTTCCGCTACTTGGTGTTGTTGGGGATATTTGGTTCGCTAGTACAAACGGTGAGCAGTTATCTATTCCTCCAAAAGTTTCGAAGAATAAAATTGGTTCGTTGCAAGCACTGATCAAAACATCTGCTATAAAATTAGAAGGATCTGTAACTACATTTCCAAATCCATCAACTGTAACATCACTTGGGCATATTAACACCGGAGCTTGAACTTCCAAAATGGTTACCGTAATGCTGCAGGTTGAAGTATTGCCAGCATCATCTGTTGCTGTAAAAATGACTATTGTCACGCCAGCAGGGAAGAAGCCAGGAGGAAAATTGGAAGTGATAGCAACATCTTTATCACAATTATCTGTACCTGTCGGGAAATTAAAGAAAACAAAGTTTCCACAAGCGTTGGCTAAGGAGTTCAAGGTAATATCATCTGGACAATTGACCAATACTGGAGGAATACTTTCTCTAATGAAGACTTCAAAACTACAGGTATCAACATTTCCAAAGTCATCAATGGCCACGTAAGTAACTATCGTTGATCCAATTGGGAAGAATTCCCCTGAATCGATATTGTTGAATATGGTTAAATTTTGATCACAGTTATCAGTAAACAAAGGTTCTGTCCATGTAGCAAATGCTCCACAAACGGTATCGGGTACGTCTATCAACTGATCTGGTGGACAAAGACCATGACTAGGTTTTTGATCATCAATAACTGCAATATTAAATGCACAAGATGGAAAACCTGATCCAGAATAAATAACTGTATATATTCCAGCTGTCAATGTATCTCCAGGTACTATTCCGTTTGAGGTGAACACAATGGTATCTCCACAAACATCATTGCCAAAAGGAATTGCAAAATCTACTATTGCAGAGCAATTAGAATCTGCTACATAACTTAAATCACCAGGACAATCAAATACTTGAGGTATTTTGCCATCAACAGTAACCAAAAATTTACAAGTGTCTAGTACAACTGAGTTAGAAACCGTAATGTAAATTATTTCTGTCGTACCAACTAAGAATACTTCACCCGGGCCAAAATTTGAAAAAACATCTAAGGTATCACCACATGCATCAATGAAATAAGGCTCAGTCCAAAATACTTGCGCTTTGCAAGAATCACCTTGTGCCGATACAGTTATATCTGATGGACACTCATTGAATCCGCCATTGAATACCAATACATTGATATTAAAGCTACAAGTAGCTTGATTGCCCGCAATATCAGTTGCAATGTAAGTTACAGTTGTTGTTCCTGCTGGAAAAAGAGTTCCCGGGGTAAAATTGGACCCCAATAATACATTAGGACAATTATCAGTAGCCAATGGTAAATTCCAATTAACTTCAGCAAAACAATTGTTATTGATAGGAATCGTTGGAGCCACAGTAGTATCTGAAGGGCATTCAATTATTTCAGGCAATTCAATATCAGTAACATTTATTATAAATGTACAAGTTGAAGTATTATTAAAATTATCAACTGCAGCATAGATCACTTGTGTATTTCCAACAGGATAATTTTTAATATTTGGTTGGTTTGCCACGACTGTAAGGCTTGGATCGCAATTATCTGTTGCTGCAATAAGACCAGGTAACACTATGGTTGAAAAACATTTTCCAGGATCGTTTTCGGTGCTAAAACTTGGAGGACACACAATAACTGGATTTTCATTATCTACAACGGTTATAGTAAAACTGCAAGTTGATGAATTTCCTGCATCATCAGTTGCTGTAAAAACTACGAGATTTATTCCCAAATTGAATGTTGATCCAGACGGGACATTACTTATCACTTCAACATTTGCATCGCAATTATCGGTAGCAATGGCTGGACTGAATACTACATTTGCAAGACATGAATTAAAGTTGGTTTCAACTGTTATGTCAGGCGAACATGTTATTACTGGAGGAATATCGTCGCCAATGTCAATCACACCATTCAATATGCTGTATGGTATTACGAAAGGCGGATTGCCTGCAGCTCCAACTTCAATTGGTGTAGTTGGATAATCTATAAAGTTTACAAAGGTATTCCCTGAGATATTTGCAATGACTTTAAAGTATAGGCTGAATAATGTTTCATCATCTTGTAAGCTGACGCCTTGGAAATTTGACCAAACGAAAGTTAAAGAATCAATTGTAGGAGATGGTCCAAAGTTTGCCGAAGGGTCTGGCATATTGATTAGGTTCAACTTAGGATTGAAATTACTTACACTATCAAATTGTAAGATTCCAACATCCCACGTTAACCCAAATTGTAGGCTAGCAATTGAAAGATAGTTTTTAGCATTAATATCAACCTTTATTATACTATTCTGACATTGCGCTTTCAAAGTATCTACGTATAATAGAAAAGTATCTTGAACGACATTTATAACAAAGGAACAGGTTTCAGAATTGCCTCCAAAATCAGCCACTGTATAAGTGACCAAAGACTGGCCTAGATTGAAATTCGTTCCACTAGCATCTTGGATTCCTGCTGAATTAGTTGCACCAGTTATATTGTAGTTGAGACTTGCAATTCCGCAATCATCAGTCGCAGATAACGGGGCAATATTATTTATTATAGCTCCTTGTTGATTAAAGGGTAAGTTGACAGTTAATCCATTTGGACATAATAATTCAGGCTTAATTGTATCACTAATATTCAATAGTGCATTAAAGGCTACAACGCCTAGTAACTTCCCACCTATGGTACTCGCTTCAATTGGAGTTGTAGATGAACTCAATATTTCAAAAAGAGATTGGCTTCCTGGTTGCGCAATTAAGTCAAACACCAATGTGAAGAGGGTATTTCCGTCAGGCAAATCCAATCCGCTAAAATCAAACCAAGTGAAATTTAATGTATCAATTATAGTGTTAGGGCCAAAATTGGAATTCGTTAATTGTAATTGTGGATCAAAATTTTCAATAGTATCAAATTGTAAAAATGCAGGATCCCAATGCATAGCAAATTGCAAACTGTACAAAGCCGTAAAATCCTTGGCAGTAATGTTGATCTTTACTTTGTTTTGGTTACAAACTATTTGGCCAAATGTTGGTATTAATCTCAATACGGTGTCTAGAAGTATCACATCAAAAGAGCAAAATGCACTGTTACCATTGTTATCAACCAAGGTGTAAAAAACATTGGTTGTACCCAAGTTAAAAGTCGAACCGCTGGGGTCTCCTTGGCCTAAACCACTTGTTGCTCCACCAAATTCATAAAATAGGGTAGGAGTACCACAATTATCTGTTGCAATAATAGGGGTCAATCCTCCCACTACAACTGTAAATTGATTCAATCCTGCTTTTAAAAAAGTGTCTTGTGGACAAACCAATATTGGTATTATCTTGTCTATAAGCGTTATACTTCCATTCTGAATTGCCACAGGAATTGAAATTGGAACAGGAATTGCCTCCTGTGTTGCTTCTATATCTAAACCAGGGTAGTCAATAAATGAGATGTTCCCACTTTTTGACCCATTTGCATTGTTGAAAATAAGAACAAAAAGCGTGTCATTTTGTGGCAATGTTATACCCCCTAACAGTGATGTGTATGAAACCGTCAAGGAATCATTGTCAAAAGGCGTCGGTCCAAAATTGGCCAAATTCAAATTCAAAGAATCATTCAAGTTTGTAATTCCAACGAAGCTCAACAAGGCTTCATCCCAAGTCATCCCAAATTGAAGAGAAGTTATATCCTTGAAATTATTGGTAGTAACAGGAATGAAAAATTGAGTCGTGGCGCAGGGTAAAGTATCTTTTGGTAAATTAAGGGTAAAAACCTGTAACGCAGTATCAATTACGGTAATCTCAAAATTGCAAGTCGAAAAATTATTATTTGCATCATTAATAGTATAGGTTAGGGTGGTATTTCCCGCATTAAAAACAGTACCACTTGGATCCCCTGAACCATTTCCATTTGAAGCTCCAGAATAGGAATAACCTAAAAATGCTATTCCGCAATTGTCTGAAGCTTGAATTGGGTATATATTATTTACTACACCAGATCCTGATCCCGCAGGTGCAAAAACGGTAAGGTCATTTGGGCACACAAGAACAGGAGGGGTATTATCGGTTATTGTTACAACACAATTAGTTTTGTTTATTTTTGGAATGGGTTGAAATTGTACACCATTCACAACACCACCAACAGTTATTTTGGTAGGAAGGTCACTAAAGCTTATTGTTGGATTTGCTACTCCTCCACCGACAACTTGTATAACGAGATTAAATAATAATGTTCCTGCAGGGTAGTTTTTTGGTGAAAAACTAAATCCTGAAAATGTTAAACTCCCATTGGTATAAGGAGGTGGGTTATTTGGACCTAATGCTGCATTAAAACCAGTAATGATATTGGTGACATTAATGACTTGAAATGCATTGGTATTCCAAAAAAGCGAAAAATCTATTGCTTGATATGCATCAAAATCTTTTACTCCTAATGTAACAGGAACAATAATTTGATCCCCACAATTTGCAGTAAAATTGGGCATTATTAAATTGGCTGTTTGTGCTTGACTCTTGAGAGTGCTCAAACAAATTAGGCTTAGCACTAAGGCTTTGATCCAGCTGGTTTTCATCAATGATGATTGTATTTTCATGAAATTCAACGCTCTTGTTTTATTCAAAACATTTGTTATAAAATATTTATAAATAATGTTTTGTTTTAATATGTTCAGAAATTAAAATTCCCGAAAGCCAAGGATTCTATTGACTCGTATAACGGTAAAATTGGGTTCAGTAAATGCTGGAAAATATGAAAATCTGAGAGTACGGTAAGTTTGGGACGTTTATTTCTAAAGTAAAATAAAGACTAGGGGATATATCTCCCCTAGTCTTTGTTTGAAGCTATTAATCAATTATTACCATCTTTTTCGTTGCAGAGAAAGATGTTGATTTTACCGTGTAGTATAATATGCCTGATGGTACGCCATCTAAATTGATAATTTCACGATTCATACCTTTTGTGAAGTTTCTTTCTAAACGCGATATCAAGCGACCATTCATATCTAGGATATCAATGAATCCAGGCTCAGCCTGTGGCATATTGAATCTTATAGCTGTTGTGCTTTGGAAAGGATTTGGTTCATTTTGATACAATTCAAAGCCTGGTGTTTGATTAGAAATTTCATCATCGATAAATTTCAAACCAATATTAACATCTTGCTTATTTCCATTGTAAGCTTCAATTGAAGTGATTTTATCGTTTAATGATATCAAATTGCTTAACATCTTGCCAGACTTTTTGGCTTTCACCTTAATACTGAATGCTATTTCTGATTTATCTAAACTTACAGAGTTATTATTAAACCATATAGCCGTCATCAAACCTTGATCTTTGCTGTTTGTGCCAAAATAGTCAGTAGACATGCCAGGAAGATCACCTGGTAATGTACTTACTAATTCCAAGTACTCAGGATCAAAACCTAAAGTGAATTGATAACCAAGAATATCTTCAAAGTCTTGAGTTCTAAAATTAATGGTATAAGTTTGATCTTTCTTAACATTTTGATCAATTGCAATGAACTTCATATCTGCAACATACTCTCTTGTTTCGTTACCATTCCCTGTTGCTGTTAAAGGATCTGCACTGTATTGTACATCAGCAACTTTAATACCCCAGAAATTGGCTCCAGTAATATTATTCATAACATTGTTGAAAGTCAATGATTTTTGGTATACTGGCGCAAAAGGGTTCAATGGATTAGGGAAAACATAAGATTTAGGTACAAAAACCCAAGATTCATTATTAGGGAAATTAGGGATATTGTTCAAAATTACTGCTTGAGCCACTGCCAAATCTATTCCGTTAATTGAAGCGTCATTGTTTGCATCTGCAGCGATCAATTGATATGGAGTAGTTAATGCACCTGAACCAGGATTCAATACATGTTGTTGAATAATCGCTAAGTCTAATGCAGTTACACCATTTACAGGATTGATATTCTTTTTAGGTGTAATAATCGCATTTCCTGCATTTGGTACTACAAAGTTGAAGTTGCCATTACTAGTAGTTGTAAATGAACCAATAGTATTTCCAGTTAGACCAACTTGAGCCTGTCCTACTGGTAAATTATTAGGGGTTGTTATGTTTCCAGATATTGTAAAGCTACTTGGTTGTGTATTTGCCAAAACAGTTACTGATCCAAATCCTTTACAGCCTGTTGCATTGTCTGTTACTGTTACATTATAAGTGCCAGCTGCAAGTCCATTCACAGTTGGAGTTGTAGAAATGTTAGGATCGTTCCACAGATAACTAAAGTTTCCAGAACCTCCAGTCACTACTACTGTTGCCGAACCGTCGGTTGCAATTGGAGTGGATGCATTGGTACTGGAGAAAGTTAAGGTTATTGTGGTTAAATTATTTCCAGAAATATTGATAATAGAAGTACAAGTATTTGAGTTTCCTTGTTGGTCAACAACTGTCAGAGTAACCAAATTATTACCAAGAGTTGTACAATCAAATAATGTTTTGCTTAATGAATAGACAAGTTGATTACTTGGAGTACAGTTGTCAATACTGCCTTCATCAACATTTAGTGGAGACACAGTAGCGAAACCTGAACTGTTTATTGTTACGTTCAAAAGGTCATCACATTTTGCAATTGGATTTGAATTGTCAACTACCGTTACTATCACCACCACTGTGCTAGCATTACCACACTTATCTGTTGCAGTAAACACTACGTTGGTAACTCCTACAGGATATGTTCCTGAGGCATTTGCACCGCCACTGTTGAAGGAATTTGTAACCGTAATATTGCTGCTTCCTTGACAGTCCGTAATATTATTAGATAAATTTAAAGTGACAGGAGCAGAACACAGTAAAGAATTGAAGTTATTGGTAAACAATACTATTGGCCCCGGAACATTACTGTAAACTGGAGCTTGTATGTCCTGAACAGTAATCTTTTGTGTATGTGTTGATTTATTGTTGCAATCATCTGTGGCAACCCAAGTTCTGGTTACAACATAATTAAAGTCTGTGCAAGAGTTGTTACTAGTCTTTGTAGATGTTTGTGTAAATGAGACTGCGACACTAGCATCACAGAAATCAGTAGCTGTAACTGCTGAAGCAGTGGGCACAGTACTTCCACATGCCAAAGTGACATCTGCTGGCAGAACAACATTGAATGTAGGAGGCGTGTTATCCAAAATTTGAATAATTTGTGCGCATGTAGATGAATTGTTGAAGTCATCTCTTACTCTCCATGTTCTTAAAATAGCTGCACAATTGGTACCTGCTGGAGCAATTGCCACATCAGCAAACGTTACAATAGTTTTACAATTATCTGTAACGCTTGGGTTTCCTAATGCAGGATTTAGTGCAGGATCCAAAGAAGAGGTACAACTAACTGTGATATTTGCAGGACAACTTGTGAATGTAGGAACTACATTGTCCTGAACTTCAACAAATGTTTGACACGTTGCAGCATTACCAGCTGCGTCAGTAACTGTTAGTATGACCAGAATAGTAGTGCCGACATTTGCACAGGTAACTGTTGCTGGGTTTAAAGAGAACGTCAATGGTCCAGGGCAATTGTCGAAGCTTCCAGCGTTGAATGATGCTGGGTTTAATGTTACTGAGCCAGTTGCTCCTATGGGAACACCCACGTTGAGAACACATGCAGGATTTGGTGCCTGTGTATCAGTAATAGTTACTGTTACATTTCTAGTAGTTTCATTGCCACACGGATCAGAAACAGTAAATTTAAAAGTATAGGATCCTACAGGGTAGTTACCAGTTGCAACATTTGTGCCCGGTCCGTAAATACTTGTATTGGTAATGGTTAAGTTGCCAAAAGCTGCACAATTATCCGTTACATCAGCAGAATTTACAATGATATTCACCAGCTTCGTACATAGATTAATATCATTTACTCCGGTGAAAACTGTAGGGAATGAAGCGTTTAATACTGGTGCTTTATCGTCTTTAACTGTTATTGTTTGAGTTGCAACAGTCACATTTCCAGAAGCATCAGTTGCTGTCCACGTTCTTGTTATGGTATAATTGTAAAAACTGCAAAGATTGGCATTATTGCCTTTGGTTGAAACTTCATTAAATGTAATAGTTGGAGTAGGTGCGCAATTATCGGTTGCATTCACGCCACCAACTACACCAATACCTGGTGCTGTTGGAACTGATTCACAATTTACAGTAACGTTAACCGGAATTCCACTAAACACAGGAGCTGTAACATCACGAACGGTAACTCTGGCTGAGCATGTAGATTCGTTACCTGCAGCGTCACTTACAAAATAGGTTACAAAATTGACACCCCTCTGCAATACTTCAGAGGAAATACTTGTGTTGTTTGTTCCTGGTTTCTTTGCTACAATTGTAGCTCCTGATATTGAATAAGTTACAGAAACAACCCCGCATAGATCAGCATATTGTCCTAATCCAAGAGCATTTAGTGTTCCTGGAGACACGTTCATTGATGTGATTCCTGTTACGCTACAGGCGTTTGATGGTGAGTTAACAGTAATATCAGCAGGACAAACCAATTGTGGTGCCGTGATATCAGGAGTAACTGAAATCAATTGAGATTGTGAAGAAGTATTGTTCTGACCATCGATGTAGGTCCATATTACGTTAAAGCTTCCTACCCCAAAGGTGTATCTTGGAGGGTTACTACCTATTACAAACATACCTGTGTTTGGTATACCAAATATTGTAACACCACAATCATTTGCAGTTGGAGCATTTAAGGTCAAACTTCCGCAACTTGAACTTGCAGGGGGTAGAGTTGCACCTACAATGTTAGGTACAGGGTTTTGTTGATCATCTAATACCATATTAAATGTAACAGATGTCATCAAGCCCAACGCATTCGCATCCATTGCAGTAATGGTAATAGGAAATGTCCCACCATCTACTAAGCCTCCAGGATTTCCTGCAAAAACAACACTTAGTGGAGTTCCTGCTGCAGGAACTTGAGTCATTTTAACCGTCGCTTGGCAATTGTCAAAAACATTAACTTTCGCTACACAATCTGGTACTAAAGCATTTGGGCAAATAGAAGGCAATAATAAAGTGCCTGGATTAGCCAAAACAGGTGGTTCTACATCTTGGATTGTAACTGAGAAAGAACACGTTGCTGTATTGCCAGACAAATCTTCTGCCGTATAGGTAATAGTTGTTATACCTACAGGAAAATTTCCAATAGGATTCATAATGAAATTACTGTAAGGATAATTATTTGTGATAGCGGCTTGAACTGAAGCATTACTTATAGTTTCTATTACAGACAAATCAAAAGCACTGGCACAGTTATCAATAATATCTGGTCCAAATACTGCACTTGGCCTTAGCCATGTTACAATGTTTGAACAATTAGCAGTTAGATTTGGTAGCACGACATTATTCGGGCAATAAACGAAAATTGGATCTTCATCATCGCTAATGATTACGTTAATTTGACAAGTTGAAATATTGCCATAATTATCTGTAGCTGTCCATGTTACCACTGTGGTACCGCCATCGAAACTCGCACCTGCAAGGGTCATATTGCTTGGTGATCCAGCATAATTATGTGTTAAAGTGACACTTGCATCACAATTGTCAGTTGAAGTTGGGTCAAATTCTGCGCCACTAACTACATAAATACAATCTCCTGTAATACCATCAGCCGAAGTATTTCTTCTAAGATTATTTCCTGCTGCAACATCTTCATCTTTACATATAATTACAGGATCAGTATCGTCAAATACTAAAATAGTTTGATCGCATGTTTGAACATTGCCGTTAACGTCAGTAACCGTCCATCTTAATGTGAAAGTTGCTTGATTAGTTGGAGTAGCAGCAATATTGAAAGTTGAACCACCAAGGCTTGAAGCACTAGGTCCAGCCGTATATACCGCAGATGCAGGATTAACGGATTGTAATGCAACAGACACAGATTGAATACCACAATTATCATTCACATTTGAAATATTAAAACTTGCATCTGCATTTGACAAGTTAACAGCACAATCTGTCTTATTTACATCATAGGAATCTCCTGTTCCCAATGAAACATTAGGTCCACAGGTAAAAGTTGGTAGCTGGTTGTCGTTTACCGTAATGGTAAATGTACAAGTACCCTCAAGTCCTACGGCATCTCTACCAAAGTACGTGACGGTATTAATCCCTTCATTAAATATAACACCCCCAACGTTGGCTCCAACAGTTTTAGCTACTGTTGTTGCTCCAGCTACACTGTAGCTAAATTGGGTGATGTCGCAATTATCTATTCCTTGGTTTGGTGACAAAGCTCCAGGAAATAATAATAATCCACCGATGTGTGGACTTACATCAATCATTGTAACACCAGGTATTGAAGTTGCTGTGCACACACCAGGAGCAGTGACGGCAATTTTGTTGGTAGGACAATTTAAGACAGGAGTTGTGTTGTCAACTGTAACTTGAACTATTTGTATTTGAGTTGCCGTGTTTCCATTTCCATCATCATAGATCCATGTAATAACATAGTTGTTGGGGCTCAATGTATATATAGGAGGTGGTCCCGCGTTGAATGTAGCTCCTGAAATAGTAGCTTTTCCATAAATCAAATTTCCATTACAATCAGTTGCAGTTGGCGCAGTTAATGCGTATGAACCGCAAGATGCTGAAGTAGTATTATTTGGATTAATTGTTGGCAATGATGCTAAAGTCGGAATTGGTGCATCTTGATCACTTAAGGTAACCATAAATGTGCATTCATTCGCACCACCTGCGGGATCCGGATTAGGATTGTTTGCAGCATCTTTCACTATTAGTCTTACTTGGAATGTTGATCCATTTACCAAAGTTGTGACTAAACTTACCAAGGTTCCTGGAGTAGGTATTTGAGTTACTGTAAAACCATTGTTTTGGCAGTTGTCAAAAATATTTGCTAAACCTCTATAATCTGGAACTATAGCATTTATACAAATGCTATTCAGGACTTGGTTTCCGCTGCAAGTTAGAGTTGGAGCTTCCACGTCAACTACAGTAACTGTAAATTGACAAGTTGAGGTATTACCTGATCCATCAGTCCAAACATAATTTACCTGTGAAGTTCCTACTGGAAAAACACCAAAATCTTGAGCTCCACCACCTGTAATTATTGGAAATACATTTCCATCAGGATCTATGAATGATTTGGAGCTTGCTATTAATGCACCACTGCAATTATCAATTGCGATTGGTCTTGTCCATGCTACAGTAGCAATACAGCTTCCTGCTTCATTTGGAATGTTGACAATATTGGCAGGACAACCCGTAACAATAGGATCTACATCATCAACAATATTAACTTGAAATTGATACGATGAAAAGTTAAAACAAGCATCTCTTGAAAAATATGTAATAACATAAGATCCAACTGATAAAAATTGTGCAGGATTTTGCGCAGGATTGTTCCCTGAAAACGCAAGAGGAAAAGTAGCAAACGGTGTAGGAAGGTTTCTAACTACAATCCATCCCGCATAGGTTATATTTTGACAGTCGGTAGCAGTAGCGATAAAGGATGGAATCGGAGCATTCACCGGAGCTGAGCCACCGATATTGATACCACATGGTGTTGAAGCCAATAATTCGTTGTAGTAATCCGAAACATTTAATGTTCTAGCGGGACCTGTATAGAAATTTGGTAAAATTTCAACTGCTGGACCAGAAGGCACACTGCCACTAGCATAGTTGGGCCCTTTATTATCTGACGTAAAAATGTTAAGAGTGTAATGATCTGCACCAACCAAATCAATTAAATTTCCAGATGCATCAATTGCACGGTATCTAATTGTTGTGCGAGTGTAGTTGTTATTTATGCCGAGAACAGATGTACAAGCCAAAGGAGTTGTTACCACATCAATAATTGATTCAAGTGGGTTGATATCACAATTATCAGCTGCTGTTGGCAAGTAGGTATTAATTAAGAAATTAAGATCGGAAGAATAATTGGCATTGTTACAGTCTAGCACAATAGTTCGGGTGTCTGTAGCGAGCGTAAAGCTTTGTGCTACTTGACTTGCCAAGCCAGTTATAGAACTTGCCTGCCAAATTGGATCTTCGTTATCCGATACAGTCACAGTAAAGGAGCATGTGGCAGTAGTTCCTGAAAAATCAGTTACGCGGTAAGTAACAGTACTTGTGCCAATAGTAAAATTGAAAACTCCAGCATCAGATCCTGTTATAAAACCACTATTGCTGGCGCCATTAACGACCTGGTACGCAATTACTGATGAACAATTGTCTCCATATTGGCCAGGAAGCGCTGCTGCAAGAGGCGACACATTTGTCATTCCAATGCTTGCGCCACCGCCTGCATTCCAGTTAAGAATACAATCATAATTCCCGTCATCACTAGTATTTCCAGAAACATTTGCCGGGCAAATTATTGTTGGTGCTTGGGTGTCAATTATAATAATTGTAACGGCAACTATTGCACTTGAATTTCCATCAATGACACCATTATCGTCAGCCATTACGTTGTATACGCCAGCTCCATTACCACCACCGTTACAACCAATAGTTATTGATGTGCCCCATGTCAAGGTAAGTGGATCGAAAATGTACAATTGGCAAGGACCTCCTCCGCCTACTCCGAGTATTGGAGTTAATGTTGCTTGATTGACCGAAGTTGACGGTGTATTCAAGTTAAGCGTTACTGTAAGGGGTAAATTTTGGTAAGCGTACGAGCATGGTTGTGCTGTAAGGCTTGACTTATAAAAGATGCCACTTACACATAACAATAACAGGGAAGTTTTCACTACCCATTTGGTAATCCTAGTCTTCATAGAAAAAGGGAGTTTGGTGGTTGATGTTTTTCTCTTTGCAGTGTCTGCTTGTTTCATAATTTTTCGATTTTCAGGTATTGAAAAAATCAAATAAACAGCGTTTATCTAACTTATTCAGATATTCCAATGAGCAAAAGTAATCACTCAATTCATTTATACAATACAAAGCCATTTAATTTTTCAAATGTGTTAAAAAACAATTTGATTTTTAAAATCGGAAGTCAGTACTCGTAGCGATGTGTATGGGACTATAACTTATTGATATTCAATGAAAGAGAAAGAAGGTTCTTTCATTTAAAATACAAACCTAATAAAGATATTTGTATAAAACAATTTTTTTTTCAATTGGTACTGAAATGTGTGTATCAATCAATAAAAAAACACAATATGTTAAATAATATAAAAATGGTACCCGGAGTGGGACTTGAACCCACACGGCCATCACTGGCCACAGGATTTTAAGTCCTGCGTGTCTACCGATTTCACCATCCGGGCAAAGCAGTATGCTTCTATTTCAAACAAAAAGAGCCTTCTTTGAAGGCTCATGGAGCGGAAAACGAGACTCGAACTCGCGACCCCAACCTTGGCAAGGTTGTGCTCTACCAACTGAGCTACTTCCGCATTCGGAGTGCAAATATAGCACATTCCTTTTTTTTGAAACAAGAGCTTGCAGAAAAAAAAATAAATTATATGGTTTTTAGATATTCATAAATAGCATTTTGAGACTGAAGAGAAATTTCATTATTGCTCTTAAAGCTCTGATCTGTAAGGCCATCGAGTATTCTTGCTTTCACATTATCTCTCAATTGAAAATCTAAAATATCTAAAATTATTTTTTTTATTTTTGGCTCTAAAATATGGAAAGCCGTCTCTATCCTATAACTCAAATTCCGCGACATCCAGTCGGCTGAACTTAGAATAACAACTGGATCTGCATCCAAATGAAAAACAAAAACACGCGTATGTTCCAAATACCTATCTACTATACTAATACCCGCTATGTTGTTCGAAAATTTGGGAACGCGGGGAACGAGACAATTTATTCCTCTAATGATTAATTGAATTTTAACGCCAGCATTGCTGGCTTCATAAAGCTTTTCAATCATTTGATCATCCTCCAATGAATTCATTTTGAGTATGACCTTCGGTTTTTTTCCTTCCTTCGCAAGTTCTATTGCTCTATTCAGATAACTGACTAAGGTTTTTCGGAGGTTGAATTGTCCAACAAGTAAATTTTCGAACATGTTGTCTGGAACATCAACAGTTTCAAGGAAGGAGAATACCTTAGCAACTTCAATATTTATGTTGGGATTTGATGTGAAATAACCGAAGTCACAATATAGTTTGGCTGTGCCCTCATGAAAATTTCCGGTACTCATATAACTAAATAATTCTGGTTCTTTGCCATTCATTCTTCTGATTAACGCAAGTTTTGAGTGAACCTTTAATCCAGGAAAACTATAATGAACCTTTACACCAGATTTCTCTAATTTTGCTCCCCAATTCAGATTCGCTTCTTCATCAAATCTTGCTTTTACTTCAATGAATACTGTTACCGATTTTCCATTCTGAACGGCTGCAATCAATGCCTCCATTATTCTTGATTCTTTAGCAACTCTATATTGTGTTACCTTGATATGGGTGACATCTGGATCTTTTGAAGCCTCCTCAAAAAACTTTACTACAGGCTCATAACTGTGAAATGGAAAATAAAGTAAGTGATCTGAATTTTTTAAAGCTTTAAATATATCACCTGCCAACAATTCCTTATTTTCCAGGGGTTGTAGCTTAGGGTAAAGGAGTTCTATCTTTCCAAATGTCGGAAATTGAAAAAAATCAAAATTGTTGTGGACTCGTCCTTCTTGAATAATATCATCGGGGGCAATACCAAACAGGTTGGTCATGTAATCCAACATTTTTTGTGGCATCGATCTATCGTAAACAAATCTAGATGCTGGCCCTATATTTCTTTTTAAAAGACTGTTTTTGATCTTTGCCAATAAATCACCTGAATATTCATCTTCAATATATAATTCTGCATCCCTGGTGATTTTCATTGAGAAGGAACCAATAATCGAGAATCCAGGAAACAAATACGGAAGGGTATGTCTGACCACGTCATCCAAAAGTATTACATCATGTCTGCCGGGTGCAGAAGGTAATTCAATGAACCTTGGAAGAAAAT
Source organism: Chitinophagales bacterium (assembly GCA_038326165.1). Taxonomy (GTDB): domain Bacteria; phylum Bacteroidota; class Bacteroidia; order Chitinophagales; family Saprospiraceae; genus JAEUUM01. The sequence goes on from JBBQJT010000048.1 coordinate 18,223, forward strand.
CTGAAGGAATTTTTACAATTGCATATTGACTATTGGTTTCGTTTTTATGTTGTTTTTCTTTTAGTTGAATAGACAGATATAAGGCGGCATCATTCAAAAATGGTTGAACCAAATTTCTATCTAGTAGAACAGGCTGTACGAACGAGACAAGTTGTGTAGAGAAATAATTGTCTACAAAAATTTGTTGTGATTCATTCAGTTCTTCACTTTTTAATAAAAAAATACCATGCTCCCTTAATGCAGGGATGATTTCTTGATTCTTAACCCTTGAAAAAATTTTATGATGACCAGCAACTATATTTTTGATCTGTTTCAATAAAAGCTTTGGGTCAAAATCAAGTTCTTTAATTGTTTTCTTATTGACCTTTAAAAGGTTTCGCGCATTCGCAACCCTAATGCTGTAAAACTCATCAAGATTTGAAGAATATATTGCAAGAAATTTTACCCTTTCTAACAGTGGGACGTCTGGATTCATTGCTTCTTGAAGAACTCTGAAATTAAAACGCAACCAACTTATATCTCGATCTGTACGTGGACTTTTACGCATATTTATTTTTTAGAATATTTGGGTTTGTTGGTTGTTTAAACGATTGAGATGGTTTTGAGGTTCTGATTTGAGACCTATTTTGTGCCATTCATTCAAGATTACATTCCTTGTAAAATTAATCCGAAGAGGTTCCATTTGATGAATGAAGAAAAACATATCTGCAGCACCTTCATTGATCCAGACTTTGAGTTGTTTTCCCCAATTTTGAACTCTGGTTTTAATGACTTCATCTGATTCGTTTGCAACAAAACGGATAATTAAATTTTTAGTACTTAATCCCATATGGCACACATCGCGACGGCCCGCTACATCGGTAATTACTGTCGTAATATTGAAAGCGTTGAGCATTTCAAGCCAATCCAGTTTCTCTTTAAACCAATCTTTGTGTCGAAATTCAATCGCAAGAGGATAGGGGCAATTGTTGCGCAATAGAAAGCTTTCAAGTACTTTGACTTTTGTGGTGTCAAAAGTTTCTGGTAATTGCATAAATAGTATTCCAATATTTTCTTCAATCAATGCCAAGGACTCATAAAATTCCTGCCATTTACTGGTTCCAATAGACAAATGAGAATCTCTTGATATCCAAGCTGGAACTTTGAAGCAAAATTTGAAGGAATTCTGAACTTGAGATTTCCATTTTAGAAGCAAATCTGTGGAGGGCAAGGTATAGAAGGTGGAATTTGCCTCAACACAATTAAATTGTTGTCCGTAAAATTGTAAAAAATCTGATGGTTTAGAATCCAAAGGATAAAGATTTCCTTTCCACTTAGGTTCACTCCAAGCTGTTCCACCAATGTATAAGCGACTTTGATGTAAAGATGACTTCTCATCTGAAAGCACAAACTGATTGAACATGGGCTGCTTAGCCAATCCAAAATCTATTTTACTCCAATCATTTATTTTACCAAATTCCATGAAATTACAATAATGGCAACAAAATAGAGTGTTCTTAGTTTTCTTTGCAAATAAACTGCGTTAAGTTTTTAGATTATCTTTGAATAAAATTAAGTTTTATGCGCAGAATTTTAGTGGCTGGCAATTGGAAAATGAACTTGACTTACCAAGAAGCTGGTGATCTTGCATCAGATATATCTGGTTCCAATGATTCAAATGTTGAGGTTTTAGTTTTTCCAAGTTCCCCTTTTTTGTCCCTAGCAAATGAATTTTGTGACGAAACAATTTCGGTTGGTGCTCAAAATTGTTCACAATATGATAATGGAGCCTTTACTGGAGAAGTTTCTTGCAGCATGTTGAAGTCGATGGATATTGATTGGGTGCTAATCGGGCATTCTGAACGCAGACAAATATTTCACGAGGATAATCAGATTATTGCTCAAAAAGTGAATACTGCAATAGCTCAAGGTTTGAATGTCATTTTCTGTTGTGGTGAAATGCTTGAAATCCGAGATCAAGGTTTGCAGATTGAATTTGTGATGGAACAAATTAAACAAGGCTTATTCCAAATTCCTGCAGAATCCTTTAAGCAGATTGTTATAGCTTATGAACCAATTTGGGCCATAGGTACTGGAGCAACAGCAAGCCCTGAGCAAGCCCAGGAAATGCATCGCGAGATAAGAGAATTTATAAATAAGAATATAAACGCGGAAGTAGCTGATCAAATAAGAATCTTGTATGGAGGAAGCGTGAATGCCTCAAATGCTGATAATCTCTTTTCAATGCAAGATATTGATGGGGCCTTAGTTGGAGGTGCGTCATTGAAAGCAGATTCATTTAATAACATAATTCAAGCTGCTTTGAAGTTATGATCAGCCCAGTAACGAAAAGATTTATTGATTGTCATAAATTATTGCTTGCTTCAAAGAAAGTCAAATCTTCCCGACAATTTGCGCTTTTGGTAGATATTTTACCGCAAAATTTGAATGAAATTCTGAAAGGAAGGCGGGAGGTTACTATTGATTTGATCAGGAAAAGTATAGAGTTATTTAATTTTAACCCATTGTTCCTATTTACCGGGCAATCGGAACCTTTTATAGAGGATAAAGATTATAAAATAAGAGAGTTGATTGTAGTAAAAAAATCATCAGCACCTCGCGAAATGTTGTACATTCCTGTAGACCTTCAACAGGATTATGCCAAGCAAGCTCTTACTGAACAAACACTGATGAACCTCAATGGCATTTCATTGCCAGACACAAATCTGGATCCAAAACAGCACCGTGGATTCGAAGTTCGTGGTGATTTTATGGAGCCAATATTTTATGAAGGTGAGAAGGTGATTGCCAGATTTGTGGAGCCTGTCTTGTGGTTAAAAGGTGTAAAGGATAATCTGATTTATGTGATTGTAACCAACGAGGATGTTTTCCTATGTAAGGTAATTAATCAAATGAGCGCAGCTAAGTCTTTCAAATTTTATAACGAGAATAAAAACTATAAGCCTTGGATTGTTCCTGTTTATGATATTCGTGAAATATGGCAAGTGCAAAAGAAAATATCACCTTATATTTCCACACCCAAGGACCCAAATGAAATGTTCAGAAAGGAACTAGAAGCACTTCAGCAATCCAATAAATTTTTGATCAATTGTATTAGAGATATCCAAAAAAATATAAAATCAGATTAACGGATTCAGTTCATTTCTTTGACTTTATCTAGAGAACTAGTCTGGTGCCAGACTGAAAATAGTGCGGCTATCTCTCGACTTTCATCCAACTTGTTTTTAATGTCCTCTGGCTTGAAATGATTTTTGATGAAATTGGTATCAAATTGCCCACTTATAAAATTAGGGTGCTCCAAAACAAATTTGCCGAAATCAAGCGTTGTTGGAACTCCTTCTACAACAAAACTGTCAATTGCTCGGATGAGTAGATTGATTGCTTCAGTTCTATTAGCGCCATGCACTATTAATTTAGCCAGCATTGGGTCATAATGGATTGGGATGTCCATGCCAGATTTAAAGCCCGAATCCAACCTAACATTTGGGATCTCTGGCAGTTCAAATTTCTTAAGAAATCCAACTGCGGGTAGAAAATTTTGTAGTGGATCCTCAGAGCAGATCCTTAATTCTATAGCGTGACCATTTATGTTTAGATCGGATTGTTGGAATTCTAGTGGTTTGCCTTCTGCAACATTTATCTGGCATTCAACCAAATCTAGTCCAGTTATCATTTCAGTTACGGGGTGTTCAACTTGAAGTCTAGTATTCATTTCGAGGAAATAGAAATTCAGGTGGTGATCCATTAAAAATTCTACTGTTCCTGCGCCTTCATAATTAACCGACCGGGCAACATCGCATGCCGCTTTACCCATTGCTGCTCTAATTTCGGGTGTAACAATTACGGAAGGAGCTTCTTCAATCAGCTTTTGATGTCTCCTTTGAATGGAGCATTCACGTTCAAAAAGATAAACAACATTGCCATGTTGGTCTGCAAGAACTTGTATTTCAATGTGTCTTGGTGAACCGATAAACTTTTCAATAAAAACACTGGAATCGCTAAAATACGCCAAGGCCTCACTTTGCGCGCGTTCCATTTGTTCTGCTAATTCAGATGCCTGATTGACAATCCGCATGCCCTTTCCACCACCACCAGCACTCGCTTTAATCAATATAGGGTATCCAACCATTTCAGCAATTTTATTGGCTTCTTCAAGACTGATGATTGCTTTGTCCATGCCAGGTACCATTGGAATGCCATAAGCTTTTACGGCTTCTTTGGCACTAATTTTACTACCCATTATGTTAATAGCATGTGGGGTAGGACCTATGAATTTCATGCCGGCATCAACAACTGATTGAGCAAATCCAGCATTTTCACTCAAAAAACCATAGCCTGGATGTATTCCATCTACACCTAAGGCCTTTGCTTTAGCGATTATAATATCACCCTTTAGATATGATTGTGAAGAAGGAGCGGGGCCTAAAAATACTGCTTCATCGGCGTATTCAACGTGCAAAGCATTTCGATCTGCCTCGCTGTAAACAGCAACAGTTTTTATGCCGAGTTTTCTACAAGTTTTCATTACTCTAAGAGCAATCTCGCCTCTATTGGCTACGAGTATTTTTTTCATCTGATAGTTTTGACCAGCCAAAAATGAGAAAAATCTATGATTTTTACTTCAATAAAGTTTTAACTCTTCATGATTTGGCTAAGAGTTTATGATTTTCATACTTTACGATTACAAGAATTTAGGTCAATTGGCTGCAATAAATTCATCATTGACATGGGCCAACAATAAAAGACAATCAGAAATTTTTAATTCAGCATTTGCGAAATGGAATATAAACTTTTGAACCTTAAAATCTTGCAGTCAGTCCACCTAAAACATTCAATCCATAGGTTGGGGTGTTATACCATCTGCGATATTTATTATTCGGCAAATTATTTACCTGAAAGAACACACCAAATTTTTCACTAAATCGATAAGCCGCCTCAAAGCTCAAATCAAACAATAGATTTTGGCTTTCAATTTTATCAGTTTGGTAGTCCAAATAGCTCAAACCGTCTGCCATATAAAGTTCTGCTTTGATATGCATTTTATCATTCATGGTTGTCAAATGTAATCCCATGTTTGCTTCTAAGGACGGCAACTGCCAGGCTGTCCTTTCGACATCAGTGGTGTATACATTGTATTGAATATTGCCTATAAACTTAAGACCCTTGGCAAGATCAATATCCAATGTGCCATTAAGATTAAAAACTTGAAGTTGATCGTAATTGACATTGAAACCCCACGGTCGAAGAGAGTCATTCACAAAAAGTGCCATATTGTTAATGTTCTTAAAACTTGCTTCGCCTTGATAATTGATTCTTCCTATTTTGCCTCTTAATCCGCCGTAGAATCGATTCCACTTAGAGTTGGTTAATTCCTGTCTTTCAACGATAAAGGGATTCCATTCACTTAAGTATTGATATGTATTCTTGCGGACATCACCTTCCCAACCTCCATAAAGTGCAATGTAATTGCCAGATATTTTGATCATTCCTTCAATGTTTGGCAATACTGCGAATTCATCATCCACAGCTACAAGGTTAAGCCCTACAACAATTCTGGCAATATCATTGGTCCAAGTCAACTTGGGTTTCATATAAAAGTTGTTGTTCCCAGAAGAGGTTGAATCTTTTAAGTTCGTGATATGCGTACCAACTATAATGTCAAAAGGAAGATTGTCGTTGAAATACTTGGTCATTCCAATGTTTAAATCAAAATCATTTTCGCGCGTATCAAAGTTGGTTTGCAGATTGTTGTATCTCAAACCAACAGCATAGTTGATCCCCCATGAAGTTTCTTCAGTGTTATAAACTTTAGCTTGAAATCCAGAATTGCCAAATCTTCTGAGAGGTTCAATCCCATTTGGAAGAGAATCAACACTATAAAAATTGAATAGGTTGTTTTGTAATGTTAATGCTGCATCCACACCGATGTTCATTTCAGTATTCACGCTTCCACCAATTTGAATATTGGTATTAGAGAACTTTTGATTGTTGATGCTCTTGTTGTTGGCTGACTGATGAAATGCGGTGCCAAAAATTCGATATTTATCGTTATTTTGATAGTGGTACCCTGCATGTAAGTATGGAGTATTTGGAATTCCGTAACCAATTTTGCCGAAGCCATTGTAAGCTTTGGGTTGCTTTTCACCTTTCATTGCCAAAGGTCTTATTTTTGGTGCTTCGTAAGTGATCCCCTCTAATTGCCGCTTGGTCAATCTGTATTTTTGTTCAGTTTTGTTTTGATTGCCAGCTTCAATTATCGGCAAAAGATCTTTTTTATTTTGATCCTTGATTTCAGCTTGAAAATTTGAAATAACCTCTACGTTGGTATTGGGCAATTCCTTCTGAGCCGAAACTTTTACTGCAAGTACAGTAAATATGATGAGTGTGAGTGATTTCATTCGTTTCATGACTCTTAGTTTTTATCTTCTTTGAATTCCAAACCATTATTTGAATTGTCTATGCGCCCTTTGCTCTCTTGAAGGCGCTTGACGTCATCATTTTTCTTTTTTGCCTCGTTAACAAGTTCAGGAAATTCCGTAAAATTGTCCATAACTGCTTCGTAGGCACCTGAGGCTTCCAAATAATCACCTAATTCGGTCTTGATGTCGCCAACTAAAATAATGCTTTTGCCTGCCCAAATTGGGAAGTCTTTGCTGAATCCTATCGCGTCTTGTGCTTGTTCTTCGGCTTTTGAATAATTTTTTAGTTCAAAACTTGATACAGACAGTAGGTGTCTTGCTTCACTGCCAGGTTCATCTCGGAGATCAAGTGATTTCATGAAATACGAATTTGCCTGGCCCCAATTTTCATCATCAAATTCAAGCTTGCCCAGATAAAAATTGGCTGTAGCTAGGTTGCTTGCACCCGCCTTAGGGTTTTTCGTAAGTTTTCCTGCGGATTGTCTGACCGCATTGTCATCTTTGAGTTTGTAGGCACTCTGCATGGCACCAATTTGCGCTTCGGTTTTCAATGCTTCATTTGTTGTTATTTCATCCAATTGGGTGAAATATTTGTATGATGCTTTATAATCTTTTTTGTGTTTGTAAGTTACATCTGCTAGTATCCCCAATGCGAGGTCCATAAATGTATTGTTGCCTCTGTCAACTACCCATTTCATGTCAGAATAGGCGTTATCAAAATCAGTTGTATTGAAATAACACTTACCTCTTCGATAGTAGGCCTGCACCAATTGGAATCCTTTAGGGAATTTGGTTATATAATTGGTGTAAGCAAGCGCAGCTTTTTCCCATTGGTTGTTTTCATAAAGATTTTCTGCCACTTCATAATTTACAGAATCCTTTGTGGCTGTTGAAATACTGAATCCTGATTTCTCTTTTATAGCAATAAATTCATCAGGTTGCCCTAGATCTTTAACGTAAATTTCTTCTAAGCCTCCGAGTGCATCAGCTGTTTCTTTCTTGCTTGGGTTGTTGTCCAACACTTGCTTGTAATAACCGATAGCAGTTTTATTGTCGTGTTCATTGTATGCAATTAGGCCTAAACGCAATAAGGACTTGTTGATGAGGTCTGATTTTGCTTTAAAGTTTTTGATGATTCTGTTGAATGCTCTTTTTGCCTCTGAGTTGTCACCAAGATCTTGATTGGTGCTACCAAGTTCAAAGAGTGCATCGTCTGAATATTCAGAATTAGGGTAATCGTCAACCAGGAGATTAAGATCAGATATTTTTTCCTTTTTAAGCCCTTTCAGTCCTTTGATTAAGGCTGTTTGATACAATGCATATACAAAGCCATTGTATTTGTTGTCTATTGATTCATCGTAATATTTTAGTGCAGCATTGTAATTGTTCTTTGATAGATTGCAATCACCTGCTCGCAAAATTGCGTCTGGAAAAATATTACTGCGTATGTTTTCATTTTTCCAAGATGTTTTTTTGAACTTTTGAATGGACGCATCATAGAAGCTTAAGGCAGGCCCGTATTTTTTTTGCTTGAAGCTGTTGTAACCCGATAGATAATCCGCCATTGCTGCTGATGATTCTTCAGGTATGACCAATCCACTTCTGGTACTTGCTGTATATTTATTGAGCCACTCTTGGCTTTTGTTGAACTGTTTGTCGCGATGTTCTATTTCGGCCAACCAATAGTAAGCCTGACACTTGTAAGATAGCTCAGTTGGATATTTTAGGGACTTCGCAAAGAGTTCTTTTGCTTTTGCATTCTCTGCTCTGGTCAACAGCTCCATTCCTCTGAGTAAGCATATTTTTTGATATGCCTCTTGCATTTTGGGTGTGATATTCTTATTGCTTTCGATGAGCTTTATTGCTTCATCATAGTTAGATGTATTTATGAATACATCAGCCATTAGATTTTGGGCGTCATTGTAATATTTGGAACTTACCGAAAATTTCTGCAAGGTTATAATTGCATCTTTATCGTATCCTAATTCATAGCTGAGTTTTGCAAACTGCAAGCTGGACTCTTCTTGAATGTCCTTATTGAATTGAAGTTCAGATGCTTTTTGAAAAGCAATTCTAGCTGCACTTTTGTCGCCCAAGCGTATTTTACAATCACCTAATGAAAATAAAGCATTTTGACCCAAGGCATTTTCAGATTGCTGAAGTTGTTCAAAGTTCTCTGCCGCCTTATCGTAATGTTCAGTTTGATACTGAGAATAAGCCAATTGATAAAAATCTTCTGCCCTCATTTTAGGGGAGGCTTGCGCATAGCCTTCAAAGTATGGAAGTGCTTTAGCATATTCCTTTTTTTCGAAGTAAGCCTGACCCAGCAATAAACCAATTTCACGTCGCTCATTGACTCCTTCAGCATTATACTTCTTTTCACCATATACAATAAGTTCATCGTATCGTTTCTGAGCAAAATAAATTTGACACAAATAATAAGGTATATACTTTTGATACTTTTTACTGTCTTCAACTTTTCGAAAACTAGAAATGGCATCATTGTAGTCTTTTTCGTAAAATGAGGTCAAGCCATAGTAGTAGTTGGTAGGGAGGAAGAAATCGCTTTTTTCGTCCTTAATAGACTTAAAATAAGTTCTGGCTTTTTTGAAATCTTGATTTCCAAAATGGCAATATCCTTGTTTGAATCTCAATTCTGCTCGCTCCTCACGACTGAAACCACTCGGATTAACCATTTCATAAAATCCAATTGCTTCCTTATATTTCTTAGCGTTGAAATAATAATCAGCTATTTCCATAATTGCTGTCGTTGCTAAGGGATCTGGTTGTTGGGTTCTTGTGAAATCCAGAATTAATTTTTCTCCTTCAGGATCGTTGGAAAGTATTGCGCTTTTGGCATTTAGCAGTTGTGCTGAAAGTTTCAAAAGACGAGATGGCTGTTCTTCGAGGGGGCGCAATAAATTGCTTGCTTCGGTGAATTCCTTCCTTGCTTGGCCATAAATACCTTGGTCATAAAATTCCAAGCCCCTTTTGTAGTGGAGATTGGCTTCAGTAAAAACCGAAGTAGCCTGACAGAAAACAAATTCAGCCAGCAGTAAAAAGCAGGTGATTAATAGGGGGCGCATGGTGATAGATTGCAGTTCAATAATTGGTGATTATAACCTTAAATGTGCTTGTTCAAATTGTTGTCGGTGCGAAATTATGAAATTTTTAACTCATATAAATATTTTATCATATGAAAGGAATGGCATAGGATGTGCAGTACTATGTGGATAGTGCAATTAGCTTTAGATTGCACAAATAAAATTTACTAATTGATATTTAATCAAAAGTACGTTTCAATGCCGATGAAAGCATTGATTTTGCTGGTATTATTCCTTTCTGTTGCTGATCGTGTATATGCTCAGTACGGTGATACTTCTGCAATAAATAATACACTAAGTAAAATAGAAGACGAAGTAAGAGCAAAGACTACACCCAATGAGAATCAGTTAAAAGAAATCATCAAAGCTAGTGAGCAGTTAAACTTTTCGGAAGGGGTAGCAAAAGTTAATATCATAAGGGGACTAAACGCTAAGAACGAAAAAGACTCGGCCGGATTTTTCAATAATTTCGATCAAGCCATATCAATATTATCAAGGTCTAAAAATAACAAGCAGCTTGCTGATTGCTATCGCACCAAGGGATTCGCATTGAATAAATGGGGTAAATATGACTTGTCGGTTGAGGCTTATCAAACTGGTTTAGAGATAGCCAGCAAATATAAATTAGCAAGAGAGGCAGCAAGAATACAATCGGCTTTGGCAGGTGTTTATCGCCTAAAAGGTGATTACGATAAAGCCATCTATCATGCATCCATAGCATTGAAAAATCAAGATTTGCTGAAGGAGGAAAAAGACATGAGCTTTACCTTGGATCGTTTGGGTGTGGTTTATAAATTGACCAAAAAATTAAATAAAGCACTTGAAAGTCATAAACGATCATACACCATAAGGCAAACAATTATAGACGCTTCGGATCAGGATAAGGCTTATTCAGCTATGGTAGTGGGCGATACTTACCTGGCGATGGATAGCTTGGATCAAGCCAATAAGTACTTTCAAGAATCACTAAATATTTATGAAAAAATTAAGGACAATGAAGGAATAGCATATTGCTTCAATCATCTAGGAACAATTGCTTTAAGGACCGGTAATCAAAAGCTTGCAAGTGATTATTTCAATAAAGCCTTAAAAGTATTTCAAGGGTTGAATGATAAGCGTGGCCAAGTAAATGCATTATTTTATTTGACCAAATCCAACATAGAATCCAAGGATTACAAAAGTGCAGAGATAACTGCAAATCAATTCCAAAATTTAGCTCTTTCTATCGATAGTAAATCCCATATTGTATCTGCTTATAAGTTCCAATATTTAATAGCCAAAGCAAATAATGATGTCTTTCAAGCATTGAGAAATCACGAATTATGGATGACTGCCAAAGATTCAGTTTTCAACCAAGAAAAGGCGAACGAAATTGCTGCAATTGAAGAGCAAAGTGCTTTAGATACAGAGCGAAAAACACAATCACTTCAAAAAGAGTTATTGGAAAGTAGACTCAAAGGCGATCATATAAAAATATTGGGATTGGGATTGGTCCTATTGCTGAGTTTATGTTTTCTGTGGTATGCGTACAAAATGTTTAATCGACAAAAGCAGCTCAATGCTGATTTGAAATATTTGAATGAAAGGGTATTGGTGCAAAATAGCCAGTTAAAGCAAACTGATGATGCTTTGCGTGAAATTAATGTGCATTTGGAACATAAGGTTGAAGAGCGAACCGCTGACCTGATCAGATCCAATGAGCAATTGGAGCAATACGTCTATCTGGCATCTCACGATTTAAAACAACCACTTCGATCTATATCAGGTTTTTCTCAATTATTGGAGAAGGAACTGCCTGTTGATAGTAAAACTGTCAAATCCAAGGAATATTTGGATTACATCATACAAGGCGTAAAATATATGGGCAAACTTATCGAAGATTTGATTGATTACGCAAAAGTGGATAATGTTAAGATGTCGGACGAGAGTGTGTTCAATATACGTGCTGT
>JBBQJT010000049.1:0-29176 GCA_038326165.1 Chitinophagales bacterium
GTATCCAGTTTGATGCACTCATTATAATTTTTGAGTGCTTCGACCGCATTTCCTTGATCAAAATATAATTTACCAATACTGTTGTAAGTTGTGCCTTGCTTTTTGAGTTCTAGGCCCCTATTGAAATCGGCCAAGGCTCGATCATATTGCTTTAAATTTCGGTAATACATTGCTCTATTGGTCCAAGGCAGAGGTGTTTTTGTTTCGTATTTCAAGACATGCGTCCACAGAGTTTCTCCATTTTTCCAGATCATACTTTGGCGATAGCTCATGAAAGCACTTATAGCCAAAAAAGCACTACAACTGGCAAATACCAATTTTCTACTCGCTTCCTTTGAGGCATAGCGCTCAAGAAAAAAAGCTACGCTGATAAACAAACCCAAGTATGGAATGTAGGTAAAACGGTCAGCTAAAAAACCTTGACCTGCTCCTAAAATCTGCAATACAAATGCAACATTCACCAAGAAAAACATCAAGCCAAATAACCAAAAACGCTCACCCTTTTTATACAAATATACCATCAATACCAAAACCAAAGTGGAAGGTACCATGGCAGCAAAATGATACCAACTCAATGTATCTGGATATGGATACAGTGGAGACATTGGATATGGAAAAATAAATTTGATTAAATAAATAAAGAACGAATATGCCCCAACAGTCAATCGGTCAAAAACTCCATAGCTCGTAGCTTCAACCAAAGAATCGTTGTTCTTCAGCATGTAAACTCCTACCAATCCAAATATTAAAGAGAACAAAAACAAAGGAGCTTTTTCTAGTACGATTTTGAAATTGAGTGGTCTTTTCATGAAATAATCAATGGCCAATAAACTCAAAGGCAAACTGACCGCCTGAATTTTAGAAAACAAAGCCAATATTGCTAAAACACATATCAAAAGCCATTTTCCAATGCTCACCTTACTCAGACGCATTCTAATGTATTGGTCAATTGCTAACAAATAAAAGAAACCAAACAATACATCTTTTCGCTCAGTCACCCATGCTACAGATTCTACACGCATTGGATGTATGCCAAATAATAAGGCTACAAAAGCAGCAAACAATGGCGACAAACCCAAAAGCGACGCAATTCTAAACGCCATCCATACACACAGTAAGTGAAGTAACAAATTATTAAAGTGGTACAACCAAGGTTTGAATCCAACAAAATGATGTTCTATAGCGAATGTCAAAATCGGCAACGGATTATAGTTGCCAATGACATCATCCGTGAATATTTTCTTAACGCTTTTCATGTCTAGAACTCCAATGTTCTTATTTTCCATCAAGTTCACATCATCGTCCCAATTTACAAATTCATTCTTCAAACTAGGAAGAAATACTACAAATGTGATCAACAAAACACCCAACAGCAACTTCATTTTTAAACCATTATCAGATGATTTTCTTTCCTTTGCTACTGATTTTGGAGCTTGATTGGGCTTAAGTTTCTTTGACATTGCGGAATAGTTTGTTCAATTTGCAAATATAAGAACTAAGGAACGGACATTTTCCATTGATGTTACTTGAATAACAAAAGCCAGTTGGTTCTGTTATTAAAGAAAGGGAATAAAATTAGGAGATCATAATACTTTGGCCTACTCTTCCTTCTTGATGAAATGTAATGGTACTTTTGCGAATAATTATCAAAAAACAATATGGCCTTAAGACAACCTGATTCTTTGAATGACTCCCAAATTGTCAAAAAGTTTTCAATAGATTCAATTAAATCTGTCTCTGTATTTTACAAATTTCTGAAACCTTACAAAATATCCATGTTTTTTGGGTTTTTGCTTTTGGTAGTTTCCAGCTTGGTATTTATGATTTTTCCAGTTACCTCAGGTGAGCTTTTAAATATAGCAACTGGTAAAGGCAAATACGGTATCACCTTGACTCAACTGGGTGTGGGGCTCATTGTAGTGCTAATACTCCAAAGTTTGGTTTCTTATTCAAGGGTGCTCATTTTTACACATGTCAGTGAAAAAAGCATGGCAGATATTCGCAAGGCGCTTTACGACAAGATCTTAACGCTGCCGATGAATTTCTTTGAGAACAATCGTGTAGGCGAATTAACCAGTAGAGTTACCAGTGATGTTCAACAATTGCAGGATGCTCTGAGCCTTCATGTTGCAGAGTTTATTCGCCAAATTATTGTACTAATAGTGGGAATTATTGTACTGGTTTGGACTACACCCAAGCTTGCCCTCATGATGTTTCTGATTTTTCCAGTAATCGTTGTTTTGGCTATCGTATTTGGCCGATTCATCCGAAAATTCAGCAAAAAAAGGCAGGAGGAGCTCGCATTGACCAATGTGATTCTAGATGAATCTTTGGGTGCGATAGCTACAGTCAAGGCTTTTACAAACGAACATTATGAATCAGCAAGATATGGGTCTGCTATAGACAGAGTGGTAAAATTGTCTATTCGTTACGGCCAATGGCGTGGAGGATTTATTGCTTTTGTTATTGCAGTGCTGTTTGGCGCCATATTTTTCATGCTGTGGGAAGGTGCAACAATGGTTCAAACAGGAGCCATGCTCCCTGGTGATCTGGTGTCCTTCATCGCTATAACTGCTATCATTGGCGCTTCAATAGGTGGATTGGGAGATTTATATACCCAACTCATGCGCGCGGTGGGTTCGTCTGAACGACTTTTAGAATTATTGAATGAAAACAGCGAATTTCATGAAATAAAGAAAATTAATTTGAACGCTGATTACAAAAAGCTACATGGAGATTTGAAGTTCCAAAATATTCACTTCAGCTATCCATCACGACCTGAAATCGAGGTGCTAAGTGGTGTTGATTTGACTGTGCCAAGTGGACAAAGAATTGCATTGGTCGGATCAAGCGGCGCCGGAAAATCTACCTTCGTTCAGCTATTACTGAGATTTTATGATTTGACTTCTGGGACCATTTCAATAAATGATATTGACGTGAATAGCATTCCTATTTTGGATTATCGCAGCAGAATAGCAGTAGTTCCTCAAGAAATTGTTTTGTTTGGAGGAACTATCAAAGAGAATATACAATACGGAAATCCAAGTGCCAGTCTAGAAGAAATCATCGAAGCTGCTGAAAAATCCTATTGCATGGAATTCATTCTACAATTTCCAGAAGGCTTGGATACCGTTGTTGGCGAAAGGGGAATAAAACTATCAGGTGGACAAAGACAAAGAATTGCGATTGCTAGAGCATTGCTCAAGAATCCTGATATTTTAATACTTGATGAAGCCACTTCCTCACTCGATGCAGAGTCGGAAAGCATTGTTCAGCTGGCATTGGAAGAGTTGATGAAAAACAGAACTTCCATAATTATTGCACACCGTTTGGCAACTATTAGAAACGTAGATCGCATATTTGTACTTGAAGAAGGAACCATCATTGAAGAGGGGACGCACGATGAGCTGTACAAGAAAGAAGGGGGACTCTATTCTAAACTTGCAAAACTTCAATTCGAACCGAATTTATAATTACGGAAATTATGAAACAACGCATAATTGGTACAACAGCAGCGATAAGTTTTTTGGGCCTAATTGTCCTGTTGGTTTTGAATTTTCCAGTGCTACAGCGGACCATTGACTTGAAACCTTTATTCCTAAATTCATTGGCCTTTTCATTGATAATGGGATTAACGGCTGGAATCTGGTTGTCACGTGTTGCGAATAATGCTTTCAACAAATTTCGAACCATAACCATTGCAACAGTGATTGTTGGGTTGATTTTGTTGGCTTTTTGCTTATTGTCAAACAGTTTATTGCCAATAAAAAAAGATACGGTAACAATAAATTTTAAGATAGAGCATCTTATTCCAATGGTAAGCAAAGCAATGGGAACTATGCCAACCGAAAAGATTGAGCCTACCCATCAAATGGTCTATTTGTCATTGGAAGGTGATGTAGTCAGAATCAGAATGACTTGGGCCGAAAGTGCTGAATTGAAAATTGGAGAAATAGTTCCATTTTCAGTTCAACAAGGGTTTTGGGGCCACGGAATCATCAATAAATTAAACTCCAACCAGGGTGAACTTTCAGAGTAACTTTGATTTAAGCGCATATAATACATTTCACGTTGTAGTAAAGTGCCAATATTTTACTGAAATTGCTAACGAGATTGAGTTGTTTGAAGCTCTGAAATTTGCAAAGGATAAAAACATTGCAACTCTGATTTTGGGTGGAGGTTCCAATTTGCTTTTCACCAAAGACCTGCCCTATCTGTGCATTGCTAACCGCATAAAAGGCTATGATGTTATTCATGAAAATGAAGCAGAAGTTCATGTGCGTTTTGGTGCAGGAGAGTCCTGGCATGAAATAGTAAGCTGGGCAGTCAAAAATCAATTGGGAGGCATTGAAAATTTAGCATTGATTCCAGGGCTGATGGGTGCTGCACCAGTTCAAAACATAGGCGCATACGGCGTTGAGTTGAAAGATGTCTTAATCGCTGTCAACGCTATCCAACTGAGCACGCAGCAAAATTTAAGTTTCACTAACGCTCAATGTGAATTTGGTTACCGTGATTCCATATTCAAAAAAAACTATAAAGGAGATCTGTGTATTACAACGGTGGTATTGAAATTGACTAAGAAAAACCACAAGATCAACAGTCATTATGCCGCATTAAAAGTTGAACTAGACAAAAAGAATATTCAAAATCCCAGTATAAAGGATATTTTTGAAACTGTAAGTTGGGTGAGAGAATCCAAACTACCCGATCCAAAGATATTGGGCAATGCAGGCAGCTTTTTTAAAAATCCGGAAATCTCTCTGAATCAGTTTGAAGCGCTCAGTAAAGAATTTCATGACATGCCTCATTACCCTGTTGACAATCTCACCGTGAAAATCCCTGCCGGTTGGCTAATAGAAAATTGTGGATGGAAAGGCAAAAGAAATGGACACGCAGGAATGCATGAAAAACAAGCACTTGTCCTAGTTAATTATGGAGAAGCAACAGGTGATGAACTTATTTCAACCGCAAAATTGGTAATCAAAGATGTCCTCGCCAAATATGGTATAGAATTAACTCCTGAAGTAAATATCTTTTAGTTCTTCAGCTGAATGCTGTCTTGGAATGCAGGATCATTGTTAGGAACTACATAAGTTTTCTGCTTTTTTCCAAAAACAGAAACGTTTACATAGCGCTTAGGATTCAACCTGAAATCTTGAAGCAAAAGGTCCATGTTTTTGGAAGTTCTATTCAAGTTAATATAGAGTTGAGGGTCGTATATCAATTTACCCAATGAACCGTTGCCGGTATTGATTGCTTTAGTAATTTTATTAAGTTCTGCAACAGTATTTGTAGATTGAGAAATTGTGTTTTTCAACTCTGTCAGAGTAGACTGCAATTGCTTGTTGGTCCCATCAATATCGGTCTTATTGATCTTATCGCTAAAACTGGCAACATTTCCAATGATGATATTTATTTTGTCATTGTTGTTTTTCAAGTTGGAAACCAAGGCATCAATGTTAATCAATGTCTTAGGTAATACTGAAGCGCTTGCATCTGTAATCTTCCTTAAGTCATTTGTGGTTGCTTTCAGATTGTCAAGAATTACCTGGATATCACGCACTGACTTGGCTACTACGGTATTCGAATTGGGATCACCTACACTTCCGGAAATAGTATCGACAATACTAAACAAACCTGTTTTAATTTGTTGCATATAATCGTTCAATTGATCTCGGCCTACCAAAACATCCAGTAGTCCTAAGGTCTCACCTTTCAAATAATCCCCATCGACTGCACAAGTGCCATCTGAACAAACACCAGAATATTGCAAAGTGATGACTTTTCCACCCACCAAGCCGGTACTTTGAATAGATGCAATCGTATTTTTGGGAATTTTAATAGATGTTTTGATATCTAAAACAACAATGATTGTTCTTTGATCCTCAGGTTTGATGTAAATATCCTTCACTGCTCCAACTTTCAAACCATTGATATAAATAGGCGAAGACTTGGTGAGTTGTTGGACATCTTTGTATTCAACATAATACTCATTTGAGATGCTGAAGACGTTTTGCCCTTTCAAAAATTTATAACCAAAAATACTTGCCAAAATGGCTACTGTAGCTAGGATACCCAGCTTTGCTTCGTTTGACATGCAGAACGCTGTTATTTATTAGACACAAATATAAGTACAAACCCAACAGCAAACATGATTTAGTTCTGTTCCTTCTGAATTGCCTCTGCGACAGGTATTTTTTTGTCTCCTTCAAAGGCTACGATGAACGCGTCCTTGATGCCTGACTTTTTAATACTCTCGCGTTTGGATTTTGCTTCTTGATAATTTTTAAAATTGCCGATATAACATTTATGACTTCCATCTTTTAAAAGTAGACATACTTCATTTTTGAGATCCAATTTTATAATTGAAGTATCAATTGGTTGTGGAGAAGATAGTATCTGCAAGCGATAAACAATTCTTGAAATTGAAGCTGTTTCAATTTGGGTAGGGATTTCAACCAATTCTTTAGTAGCAGCAATAGGGTCAGGTACATTTTCAACTTCACTGATATCCACCCCGTATTCAACTGAATTCTTAAATCGATAAAAAGCCCTTGCAATCCCTGCGGCTATTTTCTTTTGGCCGGCTTGTGTATTCAAAAATTGGCCTTCTTCTGGATGGGTAATGTATCCTGTTTCTATTAAAATTGAAGGTACCGTGGTGGCTTTTAGAACCAAAAATCCAGCTTGCTTTACACCTTTGCTTTTTCTGCCGCTGTAATTTTTGAATTCTTCTTCTACAGATTCAGCCATCCGTATACTTTGATCCAAGTTATTGTTTTGGTAAAGGGCGAGCATGATATGATTTTCTGGCTTATTGGGATCGAAACCATCATACTTGGCTACATAATCTTTTTCCAATAAAATAGCAGAGTTTTCGCGTTTAGCTACGGCCATATTGTAACTTTCTACTTTCGGATCTTGTACATAGGTTTCGGTTCCATTAAATCTGTGTATGTCTCCGTCCTTTGGCATTGCATTGCAATGAATCGATAAGAAGAGGTCTGCCTTTTGTCTATTTGCAATAGATGCACGCTCTTTTAGTTCAATAAATTCATCTTTGTCACGGGTGTAAATTATTTTAACATCAGGACATATTGCTCTGATGTATTTTCCAGTCAATTGGGCCACTTTAAGGGTAACATCCTTTTCCTTGAAGCCTTTGTGAGTTGCTCCAGGGTCCTTTCCTCCATGACCGGCATCAATTACTATTGTTGTTACTCGGTTAGAAGTTTTGGGTTTGGAATGATAGACTGTAGCTTTGTCCTGATTTTTGACAGCACTGACTTGCGCTGAGGCAAAATGAACCATTAAGAACAAATTAACAGTTAACAAAGCAGCATTAAATGGTAATAAATGCGTTTTCATGGGTAGGTCTAAAGGTATTAATTATAGAAAGTGCTAAGTTTCTTAGGATAAAGATATGATGAGATTTCAATACAAGTTTATTGTATTAGCTTTTTTTATGATATGGTGTGTCTTGATTTCCAGTGAATTGAATGCACAACAAGATACTATTGCTCCTAAAAAGGACTCAGTATTGGTCAGTGTGTACCAGGTAAAAATGTCAAAGGACAGCTTGGATGCCGAAATTGATGCTACTGCCACCGACACAATGTGGCTTGACAACAACAAAAAGCAATATCACCTGATTAAGGATGCTGTCGTGAAATATAAGGAAATTGAACTGAAAGCGTATTATATTATTTTTGATTTCAATACCAATGTGCTCAGTGCTTCTGGCACAAAAGACAGCTTGCAAAACGATATTGGACTTCCCAATTTTTCACAAGAGGAACAAAAATTCAACGCATCCAGCCTTAAGTACAATTTCAAGACCAAAAAAGGTCTGGCCCAGCAAGGCAATACCAAAGAGAGTGACCTTAATATACTCAGTAAAAAGGTAAAATTTGAGGCCAATCCTGATACTGTAAAAAAAGGAAATATCCTCTACGGAAGCAACGCAATCATCACCACTTGTGACGCCAAAATTCCCCACTATGGTATTTTATGCAGTCAACAAAAGATCATTCCCGACAAAATTGCAGTCATTGGACCATCGGTAGTAGTCATAGGTGATGTTCCAACCCCCTTGGTTCTTCCATTTGGTTTCTTTCCATTGTCAAAAAACAAAAGACAAGGCATTATCATTCCAAGAGATTACGAGACCTCAGAACGATGGGGTTTTGGATTGAGAAACATCGGCTACTATATACCCATTAACGATTATATGGATTTGACATTGTTGGGTGATATCTATTTCAGAGGATCTTATGAATTGGGTGGAGCGGTCCGCTATAGAAAAAGATACAAGTACAATGGCGACTTTAACATGAAATTTGCTGACCGCCGTGAAGAACTACCCGAAAGTTCTAAAATAATAAGTGAAAAATCCTTTCATGTTGTTTGGAGACACGTCCAAGATCCCGCCTCTAATCCTTTTCACAACTTTGGCGGTAATGTTGACATCCAAACAAATGGATTCAATAATAGAAATAGAAATGATGCAGCAAATGTACTAACCAATAGCTTTTCTTCCAACATCAACTATGTTCGACGATTTGTAGATAATCCGAGTATGCAACTCAGTATTGGATTTCAACACTCCCAAAACACTCGAAATAATCAAGCAGAAATCAACTTCCCAAACATGGTTTTCCAAACAGGAAGTATATATCCATTCAAAAAGAAATCCGGACAGATAGGACCAGAAAAATGGTTTGAAAAGGTATTTTTTACCTACAACGGTAATGCCAAAGCAAATTTGATAGGCCCTGATACCGTTATTTTTAAAAATGAAGGTTTACAAAACCTGCGCTACGGCGTTGATCATAAATTTACAAGCAGCTACAACACCCGTGTCTTAAAGTATTTCTACATTTCTCCTTCTGTAAATTATGGCGAAGTGTGGAATTTCAATACCATCCGAAAAACATTCGACCCTACTACTACCATTGATACCAGCTATATTAGAAACATCGATGGAGACACATCAGACATAAGATACACAACCAATTATGGCAACATCATCAATGACACCTTAAATGCATTTGCTCCATTCAGAACTTTTCAAGCTGCATTGTCAGTAAATACCCAATTGTTCGGGACCGTCCAAATGAGAAAGGGTTGGTTAAGAGGTCTGCGACATGTTATGAAACCCAATGCTAGCTTGTCATTTGCACCAGACTACAGTATGAATCCAACTTGGTTCAAAACTGTAGATACAGACAACCGACCTGATAAAAACAAGGTTCAAAGATATACCATATTCGAAAATGGCTTGTTTGGAAGACCACCAGATTCGAAGGCAAACCTATTGGTCAATTATTCTATCCAAAACATTTTTGAGGGTAAATACTTTTCCAAAAGAGATACCACCATAAAGCGGTTCAAGATTTTTGACAACCTTTCAGTTAATGGAAACTATAATTTGTACGCAGACTCGTTGAAATGGTCTCCAGTCTCTTTCAATGGAACAGCTCGATTTTTTAAAGGCATTACCACTTTGATTGTATCTGGATCCTTTGACCCATATGCAAGGGATGCAAATGGCAGAACAATCAATAAGTTTTATCGTGAAACGAACGGTCAACTATTGCGTTTTGCAGGTGCGAGCTTCAGGTTTGCTACGTCTTTAAGCGTACAACAATTGAAAGACCTAAAAAAGAAATCAACTGGTTCCCCAAACCCAAACACTCCAGCTCGTGAACAATCAGCTTTAGAAGAATTGGTCAACAACATTACCTTGGGCCATACTTTTAATATACAGTTACTCAATACCACACGTGGAGATACAGTGATATTGAGTGACCATACATTAGAATTGATAGGTAGAATACCGATTTCGCAGAACTGGAGAATAGATGTTGGACGAATTGGTTACGATTTTGTAGCAGAGAGGCTGACTTATCCCGATGTTGGATTTTACCGAGATCTGCATTGTTGGGAAATGGGTATGAATTGGCAACCACTTCGAGGAACGTACACTTTCTTTCTGCGCGTTAAACCTTCGTCGCTTGATTTCCTCAGTGTTCCTTGGCGTAAAAGTAATCAAGATACCTTTTTCTAGAATAGCTTTAAGCTGTTATAAATTTCAAAAATTTGATTTTAAACACGTGATAAATCAATCAAAATTATCCTTAACTCAAGATTAACAAGGATTGTCATACCTGATAAAATAATCTATCGTAATATTGCAATATAATAATAGATATGGGGGCTTCAAAAATAGAACTTTTTACTTCTCACCAAAACCAAATGGCTATGATTGCCAAGGCGTTGGGACATCCCGCTCGTATTGCTATCATTGAGTATCTCATAAGCGTGGATACCTGTATCTGTGGTGATATAGTCGAACAATTAACCTTGGCTCAACCTACGGTATCTCAGCATTTGAGAGAACTAAAAAATGCGGGACTCATAAAAGGCAGTATTGAAGGAAGTGCCATTTGTTATTGTGTAGACAAAAAAGCACTGCAAAAGATTCAAAGTTATTTTCTTGGTCTTTCCTCCAAATTGGAGCACAAACTAAACAATTGTTGTTAATCCAAATTATTTAAAAAATGAAACTATCAGAAATAAAGCAAACACTCCAAACCGTTGATTCGGTAATTTTTGAACTACAAAATGGCACTTTGGTACCCGAACATTTTCATGTAACAGAAGTAGGTGTGGTTACCAAACATTTCATTGATTGTGGTGGAACTGTGCGGAATGAAAAAGTTGCCAACTTTCAGTTATGGAATGCAAATGATTTTGACCACAGATTAAAGCCCAAAAAATTACTTAATATCATCGGGCTTTCAGAAAAAGTATTGGGCATGCAGGATTTGGAAATTGAAGTGGAATATCAATCTGAAACAATCGGCAAATATGACTTAGAATTCAATGGCAAAAACTTTGTTCTCTTGGCCAAACATACCAATTGCCTTGCAATTGATAGTTGCGGGATTCCAGCCGAAAAAATGAAATTTAATCTGATCGATTTAACTCCAAATACCACTTGTTCCCCAGGAGGTGGATGCTGCTAATCGAGTATGAGAACAAAACTTAAATTTCTTGATCGCTTCCTGACACTTTGGATATTTGTTGCCATGTTGCTTGGGATAAGTTTAGGTTATTTTATTCCTAGTATTGACAGTACAATCAATCAATTTTCAATTGGGACTACCAATATACCCTTGGCCATTGGACTGGTTATTATGATGTATCCACCTTTGTGCAAAGTCGATTTCTCCAAGCTCAAGGAAGTATTTCAAAAACCGAAATTACTTTTCTTGTCTCTGTTTATAACGTGGATAGTTGGACCTTTCTTAATGTTTCTGCTTTCGATCCTTTTTCTGAAAACCCATCCGGAATACATGACTGGATTGATCATTATAGGCTTGGCTCCATGTATTGCCATGGTAATCGTATGGAGTGAATTGGCTGAAGGCAACAGGCAGCTAACAGCGGGATTGGTGGGAATCAACAGTATTTTGCAAGTCTTGTTTTTTAGTTTGTATGCATATTTCTACCTTGAAATAATGCTTCCTCTCTTTGGAATTGAAGGCTTGACGATCAATATTACTGTTGCTCAAATTGCCAAGACAGTTGGAATATATCTCGGAATTCCATTCATTGCCGCTGTATTCAGTCGCTTTATACTCATGCAAATTATGGGAGAACAATGGTTTAAGCAAAAGTTCCTGCCCTTCATATCACCGTTTTCATTGATTGCCTTGCTTTTTACGATTGTGGTGATGTTCAGTTTAAAAGGAGAAATGATCGTGCAAATCCCTATGGATGTTATTAAAATTGCTATTCCATTGGTAATCTTTTTTATTGTAATGTTCAGCTTGATGTTTGTTATTGCCAAAGCAATTGGAGCCAACTACAAGGACTCTGCCTCAGTTTCTTTTACAGCATCTGGCAATAATTTTGAACTTGCCATTGCAGTTTCAATTGGTGTATTTGGAATTGATTCTGGCCAAGCATTTGCTGGAGTAATAGGTCCCTTGGTGGAAGTTCCAATATTAATAGCCTTGGTCAATGTTGCCTTTTGGATCAGGAACAAGTATTACCTTAAAGCATAAAATTGTCATGAAAATAGCACTTTTCAGCGATATCCATTCCAATCTTCCTGCGCTGGAAGCTTTCTTCGAGGACTTGTCAAAACAAAATGTGGATGCCGTTTACTGTTTAGGTGATTTGGTTGGATACAATATTTGGCCCAATGAAGTAATCAATGAAATTAGAAAAAGAGGAATCCCTACCATTGCTGGCAATTATGACTACGGTGTTGGCAGAAATTCCGATGATTGCGGTTGTGCCTACAAAACAGATCTCGAAAAAGAAATGGGTTCTGTATCAATTGCACTAACTAATGAACTTATTCTGGATAAAGAACGCAACTACCTCCGCACGCTACCAGCCCATATCAATCTCGAATACCAATTGAACAATGTTTCATTCAATCTCCTATTGGTGCATGGAAGTCCAAGAAAAATCAATGAATATTTATTCGAAGACCGAGATGGTAAAAGTATGCTTCGAATACTCGATAATGCCAATGCTGATATCATGGCTTTTGGACATACCCACAAACCTTACCATAGGATTCTAGCTTATGAATCAGATGGCCAAACTAAGTATAGGCATGCCATTAACCTAGGTTCTATTGGAAAACCTAAAGATGGTGATCCCCGAGGATGTTATGTCATTCTTAGTATCAATGAATCAACCAATAAATTTGATCCAGATAGTGTCCAATCAGAATTTGTTCGTGTAAAGTACGATTTGGAAAAAGCTGCAAAAGCTATTGAGGAAAGTATTTTGCCCAATGCATACGCTGACATGTTACGCAAAGCTTATTGAAAATAGATAGAATAAATTTTAAAACTTGCTCAAATAGGCTTTAACCGATTTGCTTATTTGTTGAAATACTGGCTCAAATAATTGTTGATCATAATAAGGATCGGGTATTTCAACATTATTGGACTCTGAATCAAAACTTCCCAATAAACGAACTGGAATAACTGGATTCAAAGCCAAGACATCCTTCATGTTTTGATTGTCCATAACCCAAATTTCATCAAACATTTCAAAGTCTTGAATCCTTAATTTTCGTGCTTTTTGTCTTGAAATATCAATGCCAAACTTCAAGGCGACTTTCTGACTTCTTTGATCAGGTGCTTCACCCGCATGCCATCCATCTGTACCTGCACTGTCCACCTCCCAAGGCAATCCTCTTTCATTTATTTCTTGCTGGAGAATTCCCTCAGCCAAAGGAGACCGACAAATATTTCCGAGGCACACCATTAATATCCTCACCTTTGTCAGTTTACCTTCTGGAGCAATTCAGCTTTGGTGACCATATATTTGGTTTCTCCCCTCCAAGGCAGACGGTAATATTTTTCATCGTAATGCAACTTAACTCTGCGGGATTCATCCATTGCCTGGTTGATCAATTCAACGACCTGTTGATTGGCCACTGAAAAATCCCAAATATTTGAAGTCGTGCTATTCTTGCCGGAGCCTGGAAAAAACTCAAGGTTAAGCTGACCTTCCCAAGTTTTAAAAACGTATCCCTTCTTGCTTAACTTGATGATGGTTCCAGTGCGGTCACCTTCAGAATAACTACCAAATATAAAATAGATATTGTAAGCTAGGAACAATACAAATGCTATTGCAAAAACCCAAAGCACTTTTTTCATGACACTTTTAAACATGATTGTCTAATTTTATTACTCAAAAGTAAGCAAAATACATGGAACATTATTATAACTCTTGCTTTTGAGCTCCTGCACCTGCAACAGCCCTATAGAATTCAATGGGCAATCCAGTCAAAGGGATATAAGCCGCTCTTAGTTTTGTATAAAAACCTTCAACTGCATCTCTGTGAACCAAGTTGATACTGCAACCTCCAAAACCAGCACCACTCATTCTGGCAGCTAACACACCTTCAATCTTTCGAGCTTCTGCCACGATGGTATCTAATTCATAACCAGTAACTTCATAATTATCCTTCAAAGAATCATGTGACTGATTCAAATTGAATGCCAAAGATTGAAGATCATTAGATTTTAGAAACTTTGCAGCTTCAACCACTCTGGCATTTTCTTCAATTACATGGATTGCACGCTTGGCCCATGGCTCGTGGACATCAAAAAACAATTCAACGCTATCCAGTTGGCAAAGTGCTTCAATAGCATAAAATTTCTGTGCGAATTGTAAGGCTGTTTGGCATTCTTGCTGCCTGACATTGAACCAAGAATCAGACAATATTCTGGATTTACCTGAATGAGAAATAATCAGCTCATAATCATTAAAATTCAGAGGGATAAATTCTTTTTTAAGTGTTTGACAATTGAGCAGCAACACTTTATCTTTTCGTCCATAAGCACTGACTATTTGATCCATGATACCACATGACACTCCTACATAATCATTTTCCACCTGCTGGGCAATGATTGCAATTTCATTCTCCTCAAAATTTAATCCCAATAAATCACCCATGGCCATTACTGCAGCAACAGATAATGCGGCTGAGGAAGACAATCCAGCGCCGGCTGGCAAATTGCTTGAAACTGTGATATGAAATGTGGGTATTTTATATCCTTTTGCATAAAACCAATGAACTACACCCAAGATAAAGTCATACCATTTATGCTTTCGAATCTTGAAATCTTCTAGCCTGACAGTTTCAAAAACATCGATAAATTGTTCGCTACTGAACCTCCAATTTCCCGCTTGAGTTATACTTAAACAAATACCTCTATCCAATGCAAATGGCAATACATGGCCACCATTATAATCAACATGCTCACCTATTAAGTTAACTCTGCCAGGAGCAAAGTAAATAGTACTGGTATTAGATAAAAAAGATTTAGAACTTGGTAATTGCATATTTAAAGTTCAACAAAATACATTTTCATTTCATGCTTATGCTTGACAGGCAAATGTCCACGATGTTCTGTCTTGAAATAATCTTTTACTTCGTCAAACATTTGTTCTGACAAATTAATTTTGCCAGGCTCTGATGCCGACTCAATACGGGATGCAGTATTGACTGTGTCTCCCCAGATATCATAGGCGAACTTGGTATGCCCAACCACCCCAGCTGTTACCGGACCACAATGCAGACCTACCCTTGCTTCAAAAAATGGTTTATTGGCAATCATGCTAGAAACCTTCCACTCATTCAAAAAATATTGTATTGCTATTGCTGCTTTAACAGCACGAATCGGATTGTCTTGATCTTCAACAGGCAAACCACCAGCTGCCATATAGGAATCACCTATAGTTTTAATTTTTTCTAGATTGTGTTCCAGCATTATTTCATCAAATTTTCTAAAGCAATAATCCAATTGTTCAACCAATTCGGAGGGACTCATCTTTTCCGAAATACTGGTAAAGTTTACAAAATCGGTAAAAAGGATTGAAACTTTTTCAAAATTGCGTGGCTTGGCTCTTCCATGCAATTTTAGCTCTTCGGCTACTGTAACAGGCAAAATATTTAAAAGTAATTTTTCATTCCTAGCCTTTTCGTCTTCGATGATGAGATTTTTTTCATGAAGTTTATTACCGAATTTTTTGTTGCTGCGCGCTCTGAAGAAAAAACCCAAGGCCACTGAAGCAATCAAACCCAATCCAGCAAATGCCCCATTGCGCTGGCTTTGATTCAATTTGAGCATCATTGTTTTTTCTTTAATTTCTTTATTCTTGGTCAACAATGCCATAGAGTCCATTGTAGAAATATACAACAAAGAATCCATCACAGACTTCTGTTTTTCTAGAAATAAGGCAGTTCGAGCTTGATCAGCAGTTAAGCCTTGGACCAAATCTTGCTGGCGTTTGAGTTCCTTTTGAAGGTACTCCAATTCAGATTTTGAAAGCTTGGTAGTATTGAACAATTCATCCTGAGATTTTTGCACCGATTGAGTTTGACCTTGTAAGTTTACAGGCTTAATTTGCCTTTGAGTTTGATTGATCAAGACTTGTGATGAAGGAGAAAGAAATTTTATATCTTTCTGGTTAAGCGAAGCAATTCCTTCGGATTCAAATTTTCTGAGCAAAGTTTGAATTTCTTGAATGTGTCGACCAAATTTTCTTCCTGTCAACTTCTTAGAAACTGAGTATTTCAGCTCCTCATTGAAAATTGATAAACTATTGTTCTTTGATTTGTTGAGCAGTTTTACGGCTTCATTGAGTTTATAAGAAATCAAATTTGTTAAGCCAATATCTCTTTTGTAATCACCCTCAGCAATCATAGCCATAGCTTCCATTTGTAAAGATCGAATCATCCAATCACTCGATTCATTGGACTTTGCCTCTTCGAAAGATTTGTGCGCAATTAAGGTCGCTGCTTTGTATTTCTGCGCGATAATCAGTTTATTAGACAGTTCGAGTGCCTTTTGCGAAAATGCTTTGCCTTTTAAACCTCGCAATTCGTCCATCAATTCGCCTTTGGGCATAGCTTGAGAAAAATTAGGCTCCATTGCTACAAAATTCAATAGCAGAATAACAAGTATTTGGGGTTTGAAAAAGCTCATAATTAGTAAATTGGCATGCAAGCTAAAAAGAAGCTATAAATTATAACAATCTTTGCATCAAATTTAACGAAGACTTGAAGAACTATCAACTGGTAAATAATCCTAAACTTGAGTCCATTTATCCTGAATATCCTGGTAACACGATGTTTAAGAAGAGATATATTGGAGATGAATCTCGTTACCTCCCAAGTTGGGGCACTTTGGCTAAATGGTTATTCAGCTTCAATCCGCAGTTCCGTGAAAAAAGATATGATACATTTCAGGTACCATTTCATGAAAATGAAAACTTCCTTCAAACTGCAAAAGATCAAATAGTTTGGTTGGGTCATGCCAGTTTTTTTATTCAATTAAATGGAAAGCGCATCATTACCGACCCTTGTTGGTTCAATATATTCACCAAATCACGCAAAGTTGCCATCCCCTGCAAAGCTGCTTCCTTTGTAAACATTGATTACATTTTAATCTCGCATGCCCACAGGGATCATTTGGATTTTAAAACTTTAAAAATCATCATTAAAAACAATCCTAAAGTTCAAATTATGACCGGATTAGGGATGACGAAACTATTTCCAAAGGCATGGCGTGAAAATATTCAAGAGGCGGGATGGTATCAAAAATACAACTGGCCGCAAGGCATTGACATTTCATACTTACCTGCACAACATTGGAATAGACGAGGCATTTGGGATCTAGATCTTCAATTATGGGGAAGTTTCTTCATTACGGATGGAAATAAAAAAATATACTTCGGAGGTGATACAGCTTCCGGAAAACATTTCGATGAAGCTCGCCGAATCCTTGGCAACATGGATATCAGTATCCTACCCGTGGGTGCCTATAAGCCTGCCTATATGATGCGAGGTGTGCACCTCAATCCCAATGAATCAATCATGGCAGCAAAATTCTTAGGTGCAAAAACCTTGATTCCTATGCATTATGGAACATACAGCCTATCGGATGAGCCAATTGGAGAACCTATCCGATTGATTCAAAAAGCACAAGAAGCAGGCCATTTTAATTTCGATTTTAGACCCTTGGGGATAGGTGAAGTTTTAGAACTTTGAGTTGTGAAGGGTGTATGGTGGTACTTTCTAAAAGCCTATTCCGACTGAGAAATATACCAAGTAACTTAAATAAAACATCCTTTGTCTACGCTTAGATTTTTAGGAATTATTGTATAGATGTTTAGACGTTTAAACGTTTAAACGTTTAGGAGTTAATAAATCAATCTTTGCCTCGGCCGCTGCCCCTTTGTCTGAATCCTGACGTGTGTCCAGTCAGGACAGGCTAAAATTCTTGTGATTTAATGATTAGTGGGATTTTTAATGATCTCCAAATTTTGAATAAACCATAAACCCATAAACTCATAACCCATAAACCCATAAACCCATAAACCCATAAACCATAACCCATAAACCATAAACCATAAACCATCAACCCATAAACCATAAACCCATAAACCCATAAACCATAAACTCCAAGATTTACAAAACCAAAAAACCATGTTGTCTCAATATTGCAATAGGTTCCGAGTGCCAAAAGATATCAAAATCTGGAAATTGCATTTCGAATGAAGCTCTAAAGGATCCATAGTTCATCAAAACTTCTGATTCCGTGAAGCTGGCTTTGCTGATCTTGCTCAATAATGTTATCAGCCATTCTGCTTTGGCTTTTTCTAATTCAATACTATATACTTGGGTTTTACCGTGAAAAAGTAATTCGAGATACTCTATTCTAACTCCTTTTTTGCTCTTGGTGATTGGCGCAACAATTGGTGTTCCTGCCAGCCATATTAATTTGGAAGAAGGTTTTGGCTGAACCAAATCAGGTTTGTCAAGACATTTCATGATAAAATCGGGCTCGATGGTGGTATCTGGAACTTCGAAATCAAACCATTCGTGCAATTCAAAATCAAAACACATGCCGTGCATAAAATTGAACAAGGACTTTTTCAATCCAAAGCTAAACTGATCATGATCTATGCCTGTAGAATCTTCAAACTGGATGTCATTATTGGCAAAACTGATGGGATTTAGCTTGGGCTTGATTCCATATTCTTCAGGTGCCATACCTATGGGACTGTGGGCGGTCAATGCAAACTGGTGCCAAAATCCGGATTGCAGTACGCCTGCTTCGAATAGTTGTCGGACCATCTCCAAACTGTCAATTGTCTCCTGGATAGTCTGTGTGGGATATCCATACATCAGATAGGCATGAACCATAATTCCGTTATCCATAAAATTTCGGGTCACCTGAGCCACCTGTTCAACTGTCACGCCTTTTTGAATAAGTACCAATAATCGGTCAGATGCTACTTCTAAACCTCCTGATACTGCTATGCATCCTGATTCCTTGAGCAAAGTACACAAATCCAGACTAAAACTCTTCTCGAATCTGATGTTGGTCCACCAACTGACAATGAGCCTCCTGCGCAGAATCTCAATGGCCAGTTCACGCATCAGAGCCGGCGGTGCCGCTTCATCTACAAAATGGAAACCATTCTCTCCAGTTTGAGCAATGATTTCTTCCATTCTATCGACCAGAACTTTTGCAGCAATGGGTTCATATTGCTTGATGTAATCCAGCGAGACATCACAAAAGGTACATTTGCCCCAATAACAACCATGTGCCATAGTCAATTTGTTCCATCGGCCATCACTCCAGAGGCTGTGCATCGGATTTGCTATTTCAATAACAGAGATGTATCGATCCAGCAACAAATCGGAATAATCAGGTGTCCCCAGTTGATCCTGTTTGTAATCACATCGGATGCTGTTGTTCTTGTATGTTACTTGATTATTTTCTAAGAGCCAAGTTCTTTTGAACATCCGCTCATTGGGCGCAAGCATACTTGGGCAACAAAGCAATTCAATTGGCAATTCGCCGTCATCCAAGGTGATGTAATCGAAAAACTCAAAAACTCTGGGGTCTGTCAAACTTCGCAATTCGGTATTAGGAAATCCACCTCCCATTGCTATTTCAATATCAGGAAAATGAGCTTTTATCCATTGTGCACATTTGAAAGCAGCGTACAAATTGCCTGGAAAAGGCACCGAAAAACACACCAATTGTGGCTGCAATTCATTCAGTTTTTCTTTCAATATTTCAAGAGCTATTTCATCAACTGGAGTTGGCTTACCATTGAGTTGGGTATAGAGTTCATCAAATGCATTGGCGCTTTGTCCCAATCGTTCGGCATACCGGCTGAATCCGAAATGTTCATCAACACATTCTTGAATAAAATCGGAAAGATCTTCGAGGTACAATGTTGCCAAATGCTTGGCTTTATCTTGTATTCCCATCGACCCAAATGCCCAATCCATATCGTCCAATTGATTAAATCGGGAAGCTTCGGGAAGGAAATCACCTGAGCAAATTAAGCGCGCGATGGTTGGATTTCTGCCTTGCAAAAATACCACAACATCATCCACGGTTTGCTCGTAATGATGCCACAAAGCAGCAATTCTGCCTGAGTTTTCACTGCAATTAATAGTATCACTTTTCATGAAAATCTTGGACAAACCTTGCTTTGAAAACAAGCTTAAAATTACTTCTATACCCAAATCCATTTGAAAAGATGGGATGGATTTGGTATTCAGAAAACCCTTCAAATAGGCAGTGGCCGGATACGGAGTATTCAACTGGGTAAAAGGCGGAGTAACTAAGAGGATCTTTTTGATAAAATATAAATATGGATGCTCAAAACTACGGCAAAATTCATTGTTGATAGAGAGTAAAACATCAAAACCCGCTGATATTGAGCATAGTTAATTGACATGAAATTAAATATTGGTATAATATTTGATTTATCTTAATATGTTCTTCGGAGCAACAAGACGATAACCCGGTACATACACAGGCATTCATACTCCTGCAAACCGGACATAAAATGAGACAAACCACCACTTGGCCAATTATTATTGGCTTATTTAAGCGTCATATCATAATGACAAGCTTAATCCTCCTCGCTTTTCATGAAAATGCAGTCCTTGCTCAATGCCCCTTGGTATGCAAAGGGAATGTAAATCTCAGTATTGGAACTACCGGTGCTGCGAACATCACGATCTACAATCTGATGAACAATCCTTCAACCGCATGTATTCCCTTTTATCAAATTATGCTGAAGGATGCCGACAACAAACCGGTGCCCAATCCAGTAACTTGTGCTTATCTTGGGCAGACCCTAACCTTCTCTGTAACCGATATCCAAACCGGAAACAAATGCTGGGGCTATCTGAAGGTGGAAGACAAACTTGCTCCCACTATTTCATGCCAAGACCTAAGCATTGAGTGCAATGTGCCCAATGACCCATTGTCGTTAGGTGGAATTAGCGTTACTGACAATTGTGACTCCAAACCAACAATATTTTCGCAAGGGGAAGTTATCACAGCCATGAATTGCGATGCACTGCCAGGGACCCCTTTTTGGACCATCACCCGAACTTGGATAGCACAAGACAAAAGTGGAAACTTCTCAAAACCTTGCACACAGAAAATTACAGTACTCAAACCAGGACTCAACAACATCATCTGGCCAAAAAATTATACTATAGCCAATGGCAATGCCCTTGATTGCGCAGAACCAGATCTAAGTCCTGATAGTCTTGGTGAACCACTTTATTCAAACGGTTTGCCTCTGATACTGGCTTGCAAAATATTCTTCACACACAAAGACACCACACTATTCCGTTGCAGCGGATCTAGGGATATACTGCGCACTTGGACTGTACTAGATTGTTGCAACAACAACAAAGTAACTCATGTTCAAGTCATTCAGTTGATAGATTCAACACCACCTAAAGTAGTGTGCCCTTCAGATTTTACGATCAATACCTTACCGGGGCAATGTGTTGCCACCATCAATCTTCCAGTGCCTCCAATAACTGATGATTGTACCAACCCGGACTCTATTACTGTTTCAATATCAGGAAGCGGATTTGGTGCATTGGGTTTTGGGCCTTACAACAATATTCCGCCTGGCTGGTATGAAGTCAATTATGTCATTTGTGATGATTGCCTCAACTGCACCAGTTGTCATTTCGCATTCCAAGTTATAGACAACGAAGTTCCATTCATTATATGCAACAACAATTTCACCATTGCTCTTGATTCAATGGGCATGGCAACACTGTCGGTCGACAGCATCAATTTACAAATTACGGACAACTGTTGTTTGGACAGCATCGACGTAAAATTAATGGGCCAACCAGATTCTTTGTTTGGCTCTTTTGTGAAATTTGATTGTGAACTCGTAGACACGATGGTCATGGCGGTTTTGCGTGCTCAGGATTGCAATGGTAATGTGAACTTC
Source organism: Chitinophagales bacterium (assembly GCA_038326165.1). Lineage (GTDB taxonomy): Bacteria > Bacteroidota > Bacteroidia > Chitinophagales > Saprospiraceae > JAEUUM01. The sequence continues at coordinate 21,847 of JBBQJT010000049.1, forward strand.
TGCATGGTATTGGTCAACGTAATAGATACTATTGCCCCAATTATACAATGCCCCAATGATATCACTATCAACTGTACCGTAGATCCCGACACAGTTACCACAGGAATACCGCTGGCATTGGATGCTTGTGGCATTGACAGTTTATTCTTTCAAGATAGCAGTATGCTCAACCCATGCGGCATAGGAGAGATCAGGCGATTTTGGAGTGCTATTGATTCTTCCGGAAACATTTCCACTTGTATCCAACGCGTTTTGATTCGAGATCTGACTCCACCGCTTATATTATTCCCTGCCGACATCACCATAAGTTGTGTATTAAACCCCGATAGTACCTTGACTGGGTTTCCAACCGTTACTGACGACTGTGGAATCTTTCTGATATTTCATTCAGATGTAATCATCGCACAACCTAACGCATGTGATTTCATAAGGCGAACATGGACGGTTAGGGATATTTGCAGCAATGTTGACTTTACGGATGATCAATCCATTACTTTGCTGGATTTTGTGCCACCTACCTGGGTAACTTTACCAGGTTCACTTGATGTGACAGTAGCCTGCGACAAAGATGTTCCCAATACCATTCCAGTAGCCAAGGACAATTGTAGTGGTGTGGTGGTGAATGTAATCAGTGATACCAAGGTCAATAACATCTGTTTAAACCGATACAACCGATTGATTACCTATCGTGCAAGCGATCGATGCGAGAACAACAGCGTGCCATTTGTAGTTAAGATCACTGTGAGGGACACGGTTCCTCCCACTTTGATGAATTGTCCAGCCGATGTTACCCTAAACTTGGCTCCAGATAGTTGTTCGGCATTCCTGCAATTTCCTCCAGTAACGGCCTTAGACAACTGCACCGATGTTACCATTTCCAACAATTCACCCTTTGCGAACAACAATGGTGGCAATATCTCAGGAACCTATCCAATAGGCGTCCATGTGATCACCATAACTGTCAGAGATGCCTGCAACAATCAAGCATCGTGCACAGTGAGAATTACCGTAAGGGATGTCACACCACCTATGGCAAATTGTGTTGGTCAAAATTTAAGTTTTTTGGTTTCGATCCAGCAAAAGGATTCGCTATTTATCATAACTCAACAATTTATTCAACAATTTTTTACTTGGAGTGATGCTTGTGGGCCAGTTAGTTTTGCTGCAAACCCTGATACCTTTACTTGTCAATCGACGGGGCCGCCTCCAAAGAACTTCACTATCACTTTAACAGATGCAAGCGGCAATATCACCACTTGCATGGGAACAGTATTTGTTGTAGACAGTTTCAATGTTTGCGGCTCTATGTTTGCCAATGGAAGATTCATAGGAGGGCAACTGCTAAATCCTTTTGGCGAGCCATTTGCTTATCATGAAATGACTATCGAACAGGATGGGACACCGCATTCCGTATTTACGGATGAAAACGGATATTTCATGTTTGCCCATGTTCCAGATGGTTCACACCTGCGAATAACACCTGAAAACAAAAAGGATTTCACCAAAGAAGTTGACTTAAAAGATTTCCTGATCTTATTGAGACACCAATTGGGGCAGGATAAAATTAGCGATCCTTACAAACTCTCTGCAGCAGATGTAACTGGAGATGAGAAAATCAATCTCGCAGATTTGCTTGACATCAAACAACAACTCTTGGGTCTAAACATCCCATTTGAAGGATTGAAGAGTTATAAATTCTACAGAAATACCGATCAGGATTTCATGATGAAAAAACCTTTAAATACGCTTGAAGACTATATTGACATTCCGAATATAAGCTACCACATGCTTTTGCAAGATTTTACAGGCATGAAATATGGAGATATCGACCAATCGAGCATGAATGGTTTATTGAACAACAGCAATGAAACCCGTGATTCGAAAGCCTTTGATCTCATTTTGCCAGATCTTGAATTAAAATCTGGAGAAATAGCATGGATAGAACTTTCATACCAGTCAGATACCGAATTGGAAGGCATTCTTGCTGGCTTGAGGATTGATGAATCCATGAGTATATTATCAACCATGCCAATGCCAGGCACAGATATCAATCATGCAAGACAATCTCTTAAACTTCTGAGCACTGCCCAAACCCTTCGCGCTGGGAGGCATCTGGCACGAGTTCAAATTCAAGCCAATAAAGATCTTGAACTCAAAAATGCAATCCACCTGGATGAAACATTTAACCAGGAAGGATTTGATCAGGCATTGGACAAAAGAAAAATCAATTTGGTATTTCATGGAAAGCCAGAGAATAAGAATGACACAGAATTGACCATGTTGATAGGGCCATATCCCAATCCATTCAATCAAACGAGTATGTGGACATTATCGAATACGGCAGCGTCGATTGCTGTTTTGGAAATATTTGCCACTAGTGGGCAGCTTTGCCTGGTCAAACAAATAGAACTCAATCAAGGCAATAATACGATTGTGATTGACTCCAGCGAACTTCCTGCAACAGGTTTGTACCAATGGAAGATAAGCTCATCAGAAATATCCAAAACAGGAAAATTGATCTTGCTGAAGTAGTTTAAATACAGTCACAGTTTGAAACACCAAAGAACGCAGTAGGAAAACTTACTGCGTTTTTTTTCATTACAAGAGCCATTCAAGTCATTTTATGAAAATAGACCGGAGGTTAATCAAGAATTATGACTTACTGGTCAATTATAAAAGCACATTCAAAACAAAAAACACCCACTGAGGCTTATTTCCCACACTTTTGTAGTGTTATTACAATCCAAACTGAACACAACACTATGAAACAAGATCTTGGTTTTTACATACGCTGCATGCGAATCAGCATTGGGATAATTTATATTTGGTTTGGTGCATTGAAGTTTTTTCCCCATATCAGCCCAGCCGAAGATCTTGCTCAGCACACCATACAATTGCTTACACAAGGATTGATATCCGGAACCTTGGCAGTAAAAATGCTTGCGGTATTTGAAGTTGCAATCGGGTTTTTCATGTTGTTCAATATCCAGATATGCCTTGTGATCATGGCAATGCTGGGTCATATTCTTTGTACTTTGACACCTGCATTGATATTGCCCGACCTGTTTTTCACCCATGCTCCTTATGGCTTAACATTGGTTGGTCAATACATTATAAAGAACACAGTTTTCATTTTTGCAGCATTGTTGATACATCGATATCAGCAGCTTCAAGATAAGGCATACCCAACAAGTGTTTTTCAAAGAAAATACAGCGCTGGTGCAGAATCAACTGATTTTACAAATTGATTCTTAAAATTGCCGAGGCCGTCAGCTTCTCAGATGATATTAGACTCTCAGAAAGTTCGGTTAGACAATACCTAAGATTTTCATCAAAACATAATACTTTGAGCAGAGTCCAACATCCTTTGACCCATCAAACTCGGAGGGCAAATTACACCAAAGCGGATTTGGGTTCAAAATAACAAACACGAATACAAGCTGCACAAGAACAAAAAGGCCTAATAATTCGTAACCCATAGTTCAATTACCAGCTTTGGGCATCAATTACAAGTTAATATCCCTGTTTACTATACTCACTATTGGACTGAAAATCCAACATGTAGATGCTCAAGCCATTCGATTTACAGGATTTGCACCTGTTATTACTCTGAATCTAAACCATGGCAATAAGTGGACTTTTCAACAAGTGATCAGCAATTGCATCAATCCGAAGGATTATACATTTGGCACATTGGATTATCCAGCTGGAGACATCAGACTGCAGTTAGTCACTGATGCGGCCTATCATTTCAATCAGCATTTGACTTTTTCATTGGGTTTCATGTATGCGAGCAACTTTCCTTTTGACACCCGACATACCAACGAATATCGGCCCTATCAGCAATTGGTTATCAAGCATTCAATGGGCCAATGGAAATTCAGACACAGGCTTCGACTGAACCAAAGGTTGATCGAGAACAAACAAACCTTGAAAGTCAGCAATACCAATATGTTCCAATACTTAATAGGATTTAGGCATGAAATATTCAATGTCAATTGGTACGCCACAGGTTATATTGAACCCTACATTACCCTTTCGGGCCCCAATAAATTTGCATTTTATAACGAATTCTGGGGCAATATTGGTTTGGGGCATCACATCAATAACAGATGGGGCAATCTTCAACTGTGCTTAGGTTACGAGTGGCTTATTCGCAATAAGGAATTGGATATTCGTGAAATGTGGTATCCAGAACTGACCTGGATTTTGGATTTGCACGCAAAATAGAAGCGTATTTTTAGGAATATGAGAGCGACTGTCCATACAAGAAGCTCAATAAATATGTGGCTTTCACCAATTTTAAGGAATAAAGAATTCAAAGCCTTTGACTACTTACGAAAATGGTTAATGCAAAAATTATGCGATACCACAGAAAGTAAAAAATTTTAGTGCTCCTTTCTTTTTGAATATTTCATGCAACTAAAGATTTACAGAAGCACCAACTGCAAGTATGTATTCAAAAGCATAGAATTGATGATTTGCTGTTCCTCCAAATGGCAGTAATGCATTGGTGTAATGAACGAAGGAATACTTAATTTCATTCTCAATAAAGAAGTGATGAAAGAAATCATAACGCAAGCCCAAATCGACGCCAGCCAAATAACCAGCAACGTGAAATTTTTCATCTCGGCGCACACCAAATAAGGTCGCATCAGTTCTTGGATAAACAAATCCACCACCAGCCTTTGCCAATAAACTCAGCCAATGATTAGTAGATTTATCATGCAGCAAAGAAAAACGTTTGACTAAAAACAATGAAGCGAAATTTGCTCCGTTAGTATGTTCAAAAGCCAGGAATGGTTTTCCAATAGTTGTATCTGCATCCATATAGCTACCGTTGACAATTCCTTTGATTCTAAATCGCTGCTGATCTTTTACTACATATTTTGCATGGTCGTAATTTATTTCAATACCTAGATCGTGCTTATTGTTGAAAAAATATCCAATACGAAATGAGTATTGTGGAATAGAAATATTGGAAGTTAAAATTTGATCAAAACCAGGGCGATCTGCTGCTTCAAGATTGTACGCCACAAAATCGTACTTTCCTTGTCCATCATCTTTGAATCGAATATCGCTTCTACTGAACCAATCTCGGTTGTATCCAAACGAAAAGTACAGGGTGCCATGATTAAGTTTAGCATTGGTAGGGCAATTATATATTTCTTGTTGCAAAGCAATGTCTTGGCCGTTAGCAGCAGAAAAAGAAAGCAGTAAGACACAAAATAGTGTAATTTTATACATAAGGGGAGCAAAGGTAATAGTTTCGTAAATTTTGTTTCTGTCAATTTGTAATAGTCGATCCTAATGATTAGATCGGGATCTAAATCAAATCGGGGACTTGTCAAGAATTTATTCCGATCATGCAGATTCAACCCAGAATCCGCTACCACGGATTCTGCCCCTTGGGTCAACGAAAAACATGGTTTTTGTCGAGGTTAAGCCCCGACAAAATATTGATCTTAGTCAATATTTTGTTTCCTCTGACGATACTTACATTCTAGTCAGACTCATAGACTCTTAATTTTATGACGATTTTTTAACGGTCAGAGTTTTAAAGACTGTATAATTGCATATTGGTTTGACAAATTTTCAAAATTTGTCAAATCTCCTTGACCCTCTTGGTATCGATCCCGATCACGATCACCAACTTGATCCCATTTTCCACCTACACCTGCTAACAAGCCTGATCTTGGAGACCCACCCAAATCCAATAAACCCATACGTTGAAGCCAAGGCATCACATAGTCTTTGTGAAATGTAAGCTTAACAGATCCAAAATCATCCAAACCGCTTTTGATCAATGCTTCGGCATCGTACACCCTCACAAAGAGGTGAAAGTGATTGTCCAAAAGACAATACGCAAACGTATCAAAATACCCTGTCATCTTTTCAGCATACTTTTTTAGAAAGTATCTAAAATTCTCTTCAGTATAGAAAATCCGGCATCGGTTGATACCACGATTGTACATGTGGTAGTACTTACCAGGGAGTAATGGTATACTGAGGTCTTCTTTTGCTGCCATAACTTAGCTTGGCTTAACTGTAACAAAATTCATAATAACTGCAACGCTTGCACACCGGTTTGTTAATTATTTTCGGTATGTCTTCTGAGCCTATGATATCTTTAATCTCTTGTTCCCAACGCTCAATGTCCAAAATATCTGCATCTGTCAACTCGACTTGGGTAGTATGCCGCAATGTCGGGTACTCAATAGGCCAATCCACCCTTTGGTGCCAGCTGACAGGCTAAGATGTTTTGGTCTGAAAAAGAAGGCAATGCATAAAGCCCTCCTTGTAGATTGAACAACAGACCTTCGAATTTTAAAGTATTGTTAGCTCTAAGCACAGAAGACCAGTTGGATTCAAAAGATGAATGTCCAGCATCCAACCTGAATATTTGGATTCCATTTTCATTTATATAGTTTAAAACCAATACTTTATACTAATGATTCCCTAAATAATTCATTACCAATTTTTATACTATTATGGCAAATACAGCGATTGTAGTTTTAAAAATTGTAAAACATGAAAGGTTGATCTAAATTTGATTTTCATAGCTGAACTTTGTTGTGAATTGCTTTTAAATTGCTTTTGAGTCCTGATATCTTCGATTTTAAGAGAAAGATCGTCAGGATTATCTTAGTGTGGCTTTCAACAACTCCAGACACGCGATGTTGAAGCTTTAATGTGTTGTGAATTGCTTTTAAATTGCTTTTGAGTCCTGACATCTTCGATTTTAAGAGAAAGATCGTCAGGATTATCTTAGTGTGGCTTTCAACAACGGATCAAATAATTCTTATTAGTATTGGTAGATTTGAGCTAGATATTCTAAGATATTTCGATAGAATGCTCTCAGTATTTCGCTATACCCAGCCATAAAGACATTTAAGAAGGTGAATTTTTGAAATAGATAATTTTTTCATTTATTTGTGTACTTGTCTTTTGACCAAAAACTTTTTTGATCAATCCGATGGTATTCTTCAATCGGGTTACAACATCTGTATTGTTTGCATATTCGACCTTACTGTACTCCATAGCATCAAAGTCCTTGTAGAATTCAATTTTTAAATTAATCCCATGAGTTGAAATTGGCTCAGATGCGACAGGGCTTGCCTCTATAGCTATAAATTTTTTCATTTTATTCAGTGCCAAATAACCAACATGTTTATTCCTCCAACTGTATAAAGTAGTGGCATGGATACCAAATCTTGAAGATACCTGCTCCACAGTATTATGATCTTCCAAGGACATTTGGACAATTTGAAGTTTTTCCTCCTTGCTAAATCGTTTCTTAAGCCTGGACATTTTAGATAATTTTTAAAGC
>JBBQJT010000050.1:0-28411 GCA_038326165.1 Chitinophagales bacterium
AATACGACAGAAAAATTTGAACACAATGTTATCGGGTTTCATAAACCTGGTGTGTTTGATAAAATTCTGCCCATAGATCATTGCTATCTTCAGGCTGATCCAAGCAATCAGTTGAGACTTTCCATGTTTGCAACCGCCACGGAACAAAGCATAACATTTTATAACAACAAAACCCATCAGGGATTGCTTCGTGGATTGATCATCCGCTCCACAACAGCTGGTCAGATTATGGTGATTGTTGTGTTTGGCGAGGACAACCCAAAAGCTATAAAATCCTTATTGGATGCATGGATTGCAGTGAATGACGAAATCACAAGTGTTTACTATTGCATCAATACCAAGCTCAATGATTATTACGGTGACTTGGACATGGTGCTATATCAAGGAGCTGAAGTTATAACTGAATTGTTGGGTGCTTTGAGCTTCAGAATCGGGCCAAAAAGTTTTTTCCAGACCAATGCTATTCAGGCCAAACGTCTGTATGATGTGGTATTGTCTTATTGCGGATTTCATGGCAATGAAAATGTATATGATCTTTACACCGGCACAGGAAGTATTGCGCTATATATAGCCAAATACTGTATGTCAATAACAGGAATAGAAGAAGTAGTAGATGCTATACGCGATGCCAATATCAATGCGGCTACCAATCATGTACTGAATGCTACATTTTATGCCGGGGATACCAAGGATGTTCTAAGTGAAACTTTCGTCAGCCGCCACGGCAAGCCTGATGTAGTTATCACTGATCCTCCAAGAAGCGGGATGCACCCGGATGTGATCAAAACCTTATTGCAACTTGAAGCTCCCAAAATAGTATATGTAAGTTGCAACCCTTCTACCCAAGCGCGTGACATTAAGATGCTCTCCGACAAGTACAAGGTTGAAAAAATAAAACCAGTGGATATGTTTCCACATACCTATCATATTGAAAGCGTAGCTCTCCTATTGTTGAAGTAACATGAACCGAGAAGAACAACAAAATATCCTGTTGAGGATCCAAGAAGAAATCCAGCATTTTATGCCGCAAATGGCAAGCATGGTTGATTTGATATTGGATGAAGATGTCAGCAAATATCCTATATTGGTGGTTCATCATGATGCCATCGAGCTGGGAATCAATTTTGTCCAACGTTCAGAAGAAACTGGAAGATGGTCCATCAATGCCTCCACATTGGAAGAATTTGCAACCAAACAACTGGTGCAGGATGATAAAGTGCAAGATTTTATAAAGGCTTACAAGGATCCAAGCGAATTTTTGTGTTTATTTGTGCTTAGTGATTTAGGTGCAAAATTCATTTTTACACCGCGTTTAAAATAATTGGATTGAGAATTGCTCCTAATGAAGAATGAATCCTAGCCAAACGGAATATTCTGTCCTTTTGATTGAGGATAATCCTGCCGATGCAAGGATTGTTCAGGCCTACCTCCATAACAACAAATACATCCGTACCCATTTGGTTCACATGAACACCTTGACTAAAGGAAGTCAAGTACTAAATGATCAAAAATTTGATGTTATTCTACTGGATTTGAGTCTACCTGATGCTTTTGGAATACCGTCGATTAGCAAACTGCGAAGTCTAACACCTCACAAGGCTCAAAATATCATCGTGCTGACTGGAAATCAAGATGCAGATCTGGGTTATTCCGCTCTCCGCGCTGGCGCTCAAGATTTTCTGGATAAAGGCAATCTAAATGCTGATATTCTCGGCAAATCTTTACTCTTTGCCATTGAGCGATTTGGAATACTCAGTTTGTTGGATGAAACACAACGTCAAGCTCGAATAGGTAGCTGGAAATTCAATAAAAGTACGCAAGAATTCACTGCTTCCGATATGATTTATGAACTGCTCGATATCAATAAGGCAGACACACTCAATATTACACAGGCTGTCAAGCAACAAGAAAACTTCGCTTTACTTTTTGACTTTATTCAAAACAAATCAGCAAACGAATACAATTACCAAATCACGACTTCTGATGGCAACACAAGGCATCTTTTGATTTGGGCTGATCCTGCCTTGGCTAATCATCTCGAAATAAATGGCATTGTTCAAGACATAACCGATCGTTTGCAAAAAGAGGAGCTACTAAGGGAAGCAGAAGTCAGCAAGGAATTGGTGAAAATGAAGGAACAGTTCATTGCGAATGTAAGTCATGAAATGCGGACTCCAATGAATGGGATCCTGGGTTTGACCCATTTGTTAAAAGAAACTTCTCTGGATACCGAACAGCAGCAACTGATTCAAGGCATTCATTCTTCAGGTGAAATTCTCTTGGGTGTGGTCAACGATGTACTCGATCTGACTGCTGTGCAACAAGGTAAATTGAACATCAAGGCCGAAGCAATCAATTTTCGTGAAATAGCGAAGGACCTCGAACAATTGGCTCTTGCCAAAATTGGTAACAAAAACCTAAAGTTAAAATGGTCTGTATCTCATGAAATACCTGATAGAATCACTATCGACAAATTGCGACTTCAACAAATATTGCTAAACTTGGCAGGGAATGCTATCAAATTCGCTGAACAAGGTACTATTGAAGTAAAATTTTCAGTTCATAAAACCTCAACACAGACCTTTCTGGAATTTTATGTCAAAGACGAGGGAATCGGCATGAAAAAGCAGGATTTGAATAAAATATTTGAACCCTTCACTCGGGTTGCAAAAGATCTGGGAAACTACGAGGGCTCTGGTCTGGGTTTGTCAATTACCTCCGGTATTATCAAATCCATGAATGGTGAAATTCAAGTAAACAGCACAATAGGAAAAGGTTCTACATTTCACGTCAAGCTGCCAATCAGCATTCCGATAACCGAGGAGAAAAAGCATGTAGAGTCTACTTTAGATACCTCTAAATTAACCGGTAGGATTTTACTGGTAGATGACCACCCTATAAATAGAATGGTTGCAGAAAAAAGCTTGAACCAAATAAGTTCACGCCTTGAAATTGATATCGCAACAGATGGCGCTCAAGCATTAAAATTGATGGAACTAAATATCTATCAACTGGTACTGATGGATTTGCAAATGCCTGTTATGGATGGTTATGAAGCTACACTCAAAATAAAATCCAATTCCAAATGGAATGCTACAAAGGTTGTAGCTATGACTGCCAACGCTTTTGCCGAGAAAGAGGAAAATTGGAAACAAACAGGTTTTGATGGAATTATAACCAAGCCTTTCAATTTCCAAGATTTGAAAATTCTATTGACGAACATTCTAAAATAGTGGTGATGACCATTCAGACTAATATCAGCCTTTTAAAAGATCTTGCCAATGGCGATAAAGCCTTTGAACTTCAAATGCTGGAGCTTATCCATGCAGAGTTAGCTCTTGAAATTCCCAGGATGCTTCCCCTATTTCATGAAAAAAACTATCCCGAATTGTTTAGAATAGCGCATCAAATGAAGACCTCGGTTTCCTACGTTTTTGATCAAGAATTCTTCCAATTAATAACTCAAATAGAACAAGCTTCCAAACAAAATCAAGCCAGTCCAGAACTAAAACAAAACATTGAATACCTGGATCAACAGATCAATGAAATACTCCAAGCGATAGACAATTTGGCAAGCCTATAATGTTTGGCTATCTTTGAGTTTATTTTATTACAACTGAACAAAAACCAAATGCAAATTTTACTGCTTGATCACGAAGAATGGCTACATACTACCCTTGAATTCAAACTTCAAAAATCGGGAATGAAACCAATCTTCCTCCCTACTATTGAAGCCATCATGAAGGAACTTGACAATGAAGGACCTACTGTGGTCATGGTAGATTTGGATCAGGACAGCAATGTAGCACAAGATTTGGTAGAAGCATGCCATGCACACAATGGCCAAATTCCTATAATTGGAGTTACCGCACTGGAAGATGAGTCTATTGCAATGCAATGGCTGGAACATGGCGTTCTAGATTTTGTAGCAAAACCCTACAAAACTTCAGAAATTATTGTTCGTATTCAAAAAGCACTTTTTACTAAGAAACTTCTTAATAAAGCATGAAAGGAATCGTTCTGGCTGGAGGCTCAGGTACACGATTGTATCCGCTCACCATGGCCATAAGTAAGCAACTGATGCCTATTTATGACAAACCGATGATCTATTATCCTATTTCAACGCTTTTGCTGGCAGGCATTAGAGAAATATGTATCATTTCTACACCCCACGATTTACCAAAATTCAAACAGCTTTTGGGGGATGGTAGTCAGATTGGATGTCATTTCGAATATGTCGAGCAGCTTGTCCCAAATGGACTTGCTCAAGCATTTGTACTTGGAGAGCAGTTTATCAATGGAGATGCTTCGGCTTTGATTCTGGGTGACAACATTTTTTATGGCAACGGAATGAGCGAATTGCTTCAATCTTGTTCCAATCCCGATGGTGGGGTTGTATTCGCTTACCAAGTGGCAGATCCTGAACGATATGGTGTTGTAGAATTCGACCAAAATCTCAAAGCACTTAGTATTGAAGAAAAACCAACACACCCTAAGTCGCATTTTGCGGTACCAGGCCTATACTTTTATGACAATACAGTAGTAGATGTTGCCAAAAATCTAAAACCAAGCCTACGCGGAGAATATGAAATCACGGATGTGAATAAATATTATCTCGAACAAGGCAAATTGAAGGTTGGATTATTGGGACGTGGAGTTGCTTGGCTGGATACCGGCACCCACAAGTCGCTTATGCAAGCAGGTCAATTTATTGAAGTAATAGAAGAAAGGCAAGGACTCAAAATCGGTTGTATTGAAGAAGTTGCCTGGATGATGGGATTCATTGACGACACCCAACTGGAAGTGCAAGCACAGCGGTTTATTAAAAGTGGTTATGGCGAATACCTCATGCGTTTGTTATCCTAGATTGTTGTGAATTTAAATCAACTTTTTGCTCCTAAAGCAACCGTGGTTGGTGTCCATCAAGCTAATTATCTACCTTGGATAGGGTATTTCTTGAAATTGGCTTTGTGCAACAAATGGATTTTTCTGAACGACGTGCAAATCAATAAAAAAGGTCCTACCCGACGTTCGTTAAAGAGCAGTTTTGATGAAACTATCGAATATCTCACCATCCCATTGCAAGCCTGGAGTGATCATTCACTGATCAATGAATTGAAGATTAAACAAGATTCCAAATGGACGGCAAAGCATGTTGCCTGTATGAACCAATCTTACAGAAAAAATCCTTTTTTTCATGAAATAAAAAAATGGCTCGATCTACTTGAAGAATCAGGACCAACTTGCACACAGCTTACAGAGCTGAATCAACAATTTATCATTGAACTCGCCAAAGATTTTGGATTGACTGCCGAGATGCTATCATCATCTGATTACAACGCTACTGGAAATAAAGATGAACGCAATTCCCAATTGGTAAAATCCGTCGGTGGTCATTGCTACCTGAGGGGAAAAGGAGGCAGCAGTTACAGTGATGATCAGGCATTTCACAACAAAGGCATTCAGATTGTCAACTTAGATACCGTTTCAAGCGTCCAGCAGTTGAGCAATGAATATGATTTACCCTTCCTCAAGGCCAATATATTGGAAACCATATCGCTTGTTGGAACTGAGCAGATACAAAAATGGCTCGCACAAGAGCAAGCCATTTTTGTTCTAACCAATAAGTTGTAATTACGCAACAGCCACCTGGCTTTTTTCCTCGATCATTTTACGGATGTTGATGAGTGCGTAACGCATTCTACCTAAAGAGGTATTGATACTCACATTGGTCAACTGTGATATTTCCTTGAAGCTCATGTCCGCATAGTGACGCAAAACGATTACTTCTCTTTGTTCTGCTGGCAACTTATCAACTACAGTTCTCAATTTGTTGTGCTGCTCATCACGGATGATGCTGTCTTCGGCATTCAAGTCTTTTTGAGGCAGGACGTCAAAAATGTCAAATGTTTCCGTAGCATATATATTACTTCTTCTCTTATTACGGCGGAAAGTATCTACACACATGTTGTAACTGATACGCATTGCCCACTGAAGGAATTTACCTTCATGATTGTATTTGCCCTCTCTTAAAGTGTTGATAATTTTGATAAACACTTCTTGAAAGAGATCTTCAGCTTGAGCTTGATCTTTAACAAATAAATAAATGGAAGTGTAGATTTTGTCTTTGTGACGGTTCAACAATTCTTCGAAAGCTCTTTGGTCTCCTTTGAGGTATAGAGCAATAAGGTCTTGATCTTGAAGCTTATTTACTTGCATGACTGATGGATTTCTTTATTAAATGGTATCAGTGTAAATGCTTCAGCTTATAGTATCAAGAGTTTAAAATTGTTAATAAATTATAGGCAACGCCTGTATTGTGAAATAAAAGTACATCAAGTATTGTTCAAATGCAAATATCATAAAGTTTATTAACAATCTTTTAACGATAAAAAGTGATGATGTTGTGTGATTATGGGAATCCATTTAATGCATAAAATGGTAGAAACAGATTGTATTTTTGCAAGCTTTAATCAATTGTTGCAACTGAATTATGTTGCAATTGTTTAGTTTTTCATATCAATGACTCAAGTTATCACTACCATTCCTCCAAAAAATAGCAAAATCACTCCCAACAGATTTATTGAAATCAAGGGGGCGAGAGCAAATAACCTAAAAAATATAGCCCTGAATATTCCACGCAACGAGTTGGTGGTAGTAACTGGAGTGTCCGGTAGTGGAAAAAGCACCATTACCATGGACACACTTTTTGCTGAAGGCCAAAGGCGCTACGTTGAAAGTTTGAGTTCCTACGCTAGACAGTTTATGGGTCGCATGAAAAAACCCGATGTAGATTTTATAAAAGGAATATGTCCAGCCATTGCAATTGAACAAAAAGTAACGGGTGGCAATACTCGGTCAACTGTCGGTTCAATGACTGAGGTTTATGATTATTTGAGATTGTTGTATGCCCGGGTCGGAATAACCTATTCCCCAATCAGCGGAAATCCCGTCAAAAAACACAGCGTCACAGATGTCATTGAAGTTTACAAGACTTTTCCTGAAGGGAAGAAGTTATTTATCACAATGCCTCTCCTGCGCAGATACGAAGGCAAAAAAACAAAACTTGTTTTCGAAATTCTTTTGCAAAAAGGCTTTCAAAGGCTTTGGACCAATGGAACCAGCATCAATATCGAAACATTGCTACCTAGTGTCAAGGCAAATGACACCATCAACGAGAACTTGGAGGTATTGGTGGATAGGTTGATCACCACACCAGATGATATTGACTCTCAGCAAAGATTAGCCGACTCGGTTTTGATCTGCTTCAGTGAATCAGAAGGTGAATGCAATCTCTTATTAGAAGATGAAAAGACATATCACTTCAATAACAGATTCGAACTCGATGGCATGGAATTTCTTGAAACCAACCCTCAATTATTCAATTACAACAATTCCTATGGTTGTTGCCGAACCTGTGAAGGATATGGTAAAGTGCTCGGCATTGATGAAGATAAGGTCATTCCGGATAAATCTCTGAGCCTTTATGGTCAGGCCATTTCATGCTGGAAAGGCGAAAAAGGGCAAGAATTAAACCACATGCTCCTCCAGTCTGCTTCGCAGGAGGAGATTCCAATACACGTTCCTTATGCAGAACTCTCACGTGAACAACGCAAAAAGGTATGGGAGGGAACAAAAAGTTTCGTTGGCATACGTCAATATTTCAAAGAACTGGAAGAGCATTTGTACAAAATTCAGAATCGTGTTATGCTTGCCAGATATCGCGGTCGGACCAATTGCCCAGAATGTGATGGATCACGCTTGAGAAAAGAAGCGGGTTATATAAAAATCAACCAAACTCCAATCGGTGATTTATTGGATCTTCCAATTGATCAAGTTTATGATTTTTTTCATAATCTCGAATTAGACGTTCATAGACAACAAATAGCAGAGCGACTTTTGATTGAAATAAAAGCACGTTTGCATACGATGGTAGAAATAGGTCTGGGCTACTTGACTTTGAATCGGGTATCCAATACTTTAAGTGGAGGCGAGACCCAACGAATCAATCTCACCCGTATGCTGGGCAGTAATTTGTCCAATAGCATGTATATTCTTGATGAACCAAGCGTAGGTTTGCACCCGCATGACACAAGCAAGCTGATTAAAGTATTGCGTCACCTGCGTGATCTTGGCAACACGGTGATTGTAGTTGAACATGAAGAAGATGTGATCAAGGCGGCAGACTTTTTGGTAGATGTTGGTCCAGGAGCCGGAATCAACGGTGGACACATAGAATTTGCCGGCAATACCAACACCCCCGAGTTTAAGAATTCGACCTGTTTGACTGCGTCTTACATCAACGGAACCCTGAGCATACCTATCCCTAAAAGACGGGTAATCATCAACAAGCTTCTACTTAAAAACGCAAACAAACACAACCTCAAAAACATTTCTGTCCAAGTACCACTCAATGCCATTACTGCTGTTACTGGTGTATCTGGCTCTGGTAAAACCACCTTAATTAAAGATGTTTTGGTGCCATTGCTTCAGGATTTTGTAAACAATAGAACCCAATTCAAAAGCGATCAATTGACTGGCGATTTCATGCGTTTGAATGCATTTGAATTTGTCAATCAAAGCCCTATAGGCAAAAGTTCTCGCAGTAACCCGGTCACCTACGTTAAAGCATTTGATGGTATCCGCAAACTGTATTCTGAACAAGCATTGTCAAAAATTAAAGGATTTGATGCCAGACATTTTTCATTCAATGTAGATGGAGGAAGATGCGATGCATGCGAAGGTGAGGGCGAACAAGTGGTTGAAATGCAGTTTCTTGCTGACGTGCACTTGATATGTGAATCCTGCAAGGGTAGACGCTTTAAAGATGAGGTATTGGAGGTCAGATACAAAGATAAAAACATCTTTGAAGTGCTGGAATTGAGTGTGGATGAAGCCATTCCTTTCTTCTTAAAGGAAAAAGATGTTTATAAAAGATTGAAATGTCTACAGGATGTTGGCCTTGGTTATGTGAAACTAGGTCAATCCTCCTCATCTCTTTCAGGTGGAGAAGCCCAACGCGTAAAACTTGCCTCCTTCTTGACTGCTCAAAATGCGAACAACAATATTTTGTTTATTTTTGACGAACCATCAACTGGGCTTCATTTTCATGATTTGAACAAGTTGCTTTCGGCATTTAATGCTTTGATCGAACAAGGACACTCTGTATTGTTCATTGAGCACAACTTGGATTTGATCAAATGTGCAGATCACGTGATTGATTTAGGACCTTTTGGCGGAAAAAATGGAGGAAATTTACTGTACGAAGGCACACCTGAGGGCTTGGTTAATTGCAAAGAATCCATCACCGGAAAGTTTCTAAAAGCAAAGATTTAAATTCGCAATTTAGGCTTTAAGTTTGCTAACAATCAAAGCAATTTCCGACACAAAACACTCAAATGATTATGCGGGTTTGCCGTATCTTAGATCTGGTTCGGTAATTAGGACAGCCCTTTAGCTTGATATTCTATAAGCTTAAAATCCGCAAGTTTCAAATGCTTTAATGGCTTGAAACTCAATAAATCTTGCACAATTAGTCATATCTTGCCATGAAGTACCAAACTTTGGTTAATTATGGATCAATATAGCTCATATTCGAAACACACAGTAGTAGGAGTAATAGCTATAAGTTTATTCTTAATTTTGGTTCACTTTTTCTTTTTCCATGGAGGATATTTTGGCTATGATGAAATGGAATATTGTCGGCTGGCCCATATGTTATCGAACGGACACATCGAGCACAACGGAAATTTGTATGCCTTCAGGTATTTGGGGTACTTTCCACTTGCCATTTCTTATTTGATATTTGGAGTGACTGATTTTGCCAACATGATTGTTAGTATGATTTTTCTGATAGCAATCATACAAATTGCAATGACGTTTCTTTATGAAATTCCCCTTTGGATTAAAAGCGTGGTTACAATTGGCTTAATTTGTATGCCTATGCATCTGATGTACCTTGAAAAACCTATGCCCGATATTATTACGGAGTTTGGATTTTTACTGTGTTTTTATAGTTATTATCAATCTGCTTTTATAAAAATTAAATCCACTAAAAATTGGAATGAAATAGGTTTTTTTTTAATCGGGTTTATTTTCATTTTCTTATCTAAGGAAACTTTTCTTGTATTTTATCCCTATTTCTTTTTGGTTTGGATTTGGGATTTGAAACGCAAACGAAATTTGCATTATTGGAAATATGTAATTATCGGAATTGGTTCGATTACGTTGCTTTATTTGTTGATAAATCAGGTGATACTAGGTGATGCTTTTGCGAGAGTTCGGGCTATCTTTAACAACAGATTTATAGGGAAATGCACTTACGAAGTTCTTCCTATTAAAGTATTAATCGAACGTGTTCTGACTAGCCTTTGGTATGAATTTATTAGAAATGGCTATTTGCTACCTGCTTGTTTCCTCATTTTATTGCGCAAGAATTACCAACTGCCCGCTGCCACGAAGTTCATCTTTTGTAGTTGGATAAGCTTGCTGTTTTTGGCTAATTTCATGACAATTTCTTACACTGACTACGTGCCTTTATGTAATGACGCCCGACATTTTATGTATATTTTACCTTTGGGCGCTATCATCTTAGGGATTGGACTGTTGTACATTTCTCAATTAAGCATTACAGACAAAATAATAGCCGCTTTGATTTTAGTCGCTCAATTGGCCTTGAGTGTATGGAAAGGATTTGAGAATCAATGGTTCCTTTTCGCGCCAATGATTTTGGCAGTTCTTTTAGGTCATTTAATGAATAGATCTTGGAAGATTGGTTTTTTGGTTTCAATTGGCCTTTTGTCAATTTATTATCAAAACGCCAAGTATAACCTAGGCATCAAGTACCACAAACAACAGGAATTGATCGAATTTGTTAAAAGACAAGAAGGGTCCAACAAATTAGTAATCACCGACCCAGTAAATACTGGAATTGGAAATTATTCAACAGGTTTTGATTCTACACAAGTTAAATTTGTACAATACATAGATTACAATAGTTTCTATCAAAATTCCAATCGCACCAAATATATCATTATCAATGGAATGAGTATGTATTTGTCGGAATTGAACTGGGATGAACTGCCTGAATATGCCAAAACTGCTCATGAAAAACTTCCGAAAGTCTTCACCAATGAAAGTGGGGAAATTTATCTCTTCAATAAGCAATAAATCAATTCAAAGAAATAGTTCCCCAATAGTATCTCCTTCCCAATTCTCGAAACACAAGCATTTTAGACTGACTTATTTGCTTGCATAAAAATGGACGAATCATAAAACCATCATCTTCCTTTCGCGTAAATCCTCCGCTTGTGACATGGCCTTCACTATCAATGATGCTGTATGCCACAACACCAGAATAACCATCAAAATTTCTTGGATTGATGGGTCTTTCGCCTTCACCAACATTGCGGTCATTGTCATTATAAAGCAGCAACAATTTATCCTTTGTAACTTCATACATGTAGGAAGAATAACGACCATTGTCATCTGTGGTAACTTGTTGCTTTGGAATCCTCGATGCCCAGTCTATTGCCCCGCTGCTGTTGATGCTTACGGCAATGATGTCATTGTATTCATAAACTGTTCGGTTGTATTGAATATTGGTCATCATGTCGAAATCCGAAATTTCATAACTGTCAAATTGTTCACCAAGCAACATGGCTCCACCATCGCCTCGCAGAATAATGTGGTCAAGATTAACATCTTTCACTTCCATTCGATCAGCTTGTGTGGAGTTGCGCAATCTACTTCTTTTGGGTTCACTCAAAGACCTGGCAACAACATCGAAAGGAAGTGCTTGAGCGCTTGTATTGATAACTTTGTTGTTGGCTAGATCAATAGTCATATAAAAGACGCCTTTGACGGAGTTGATACCACGTTCCGAATAATACCCGGCACAAATCAGTTGTTCTTGATTATTGATTTTGAAGTTGGCTCCGTTGATGATCAGGCCATTTAATTTGATCGGAAATTCTTGGATAACCATGCCTTGTTCATTGATTGCAACAATCTTATTCAATGATTCCTCCGGACTATTGACACGATTGTCAGTTAGCGCTTTTACCAAAAGATAAACTTTTCCATCATTATCAACCCGAGCGAGGTCTATGCTGCTGTTACTGAGGCGGCCAGGTAATGAAATAACTTGACTCCACTTTTCTTTCAATTGGCTATCAAAAACGCGAAGGCTGTACTTGCCAGGCTCATTCCTCTTTCCCTTGCGAGGTTGATACACAAGTAAAAAATTGCTATCTGGTGAAATTGAAAATGAAAACTCGTATGAATTGAAGTTAGAGCTGGGCATTTCATCTAAAAAGACGAGTTTTTTATCAACTGTAAGATTGGATCTATTGATTTTCTGGGCGAATAGGTAGGTCAATCCCGTTTTTTGATTGGGGAATGATGTAAAGAGGTAACACTTTTCTTTGAGCAGAAATGCTTCTTCAAAGTTGAGTCGTTTACCCATGTATTTTAAAGGGCTCTCTTTGGATCTCTTGATGGCGTACTTACTGTCATATTCTTCCAGCAACAACTTAGAAGAAGTTGAAACCAAAAGACTTCCACCTTTGATTCTCACTGATAAAATACCGTTTTTGTCAGCTTGCAATAATTTCTGAATAGAACTATTGGGCAAATGCCTGTGTTCAATTCCTTTGGTTTGGTTTATCTCGTCAACTGATTGTGCCTGAGATAAATTAGCTGCACAACTACACATAGTGATGATGGCTATTGAACGAATGTTAACCCACAATTTCATGTATAAAATTTCTATTTTAAAAACTTGACTCATTTTGTCTCGTTATATTATCAAGCGATAAGCATTTAACGTTTCAGTAAAGATTACAATCCGAGCATGAGGCTCATTGGATCTTCCAGATACTTTTTCACTTTAACCAAGAATGTAACTGAAGTACTGCCATCAATGATACGGTGATCATATGACATTGCCAGATACATCATTGGCTTGATGACAACTTGTCCATTCACTGCAACTGGTCGATCGTTTACAGCATGCATACCTAAGATGGCAGATTGTGGTTCGTTCAAAATAGGTGTACTCATCAGAGATCCAAATACTCCTCCATTGGTAATGGTGAATGTTCCCCCAGTCATTTCTTCAATGCTTAACTTACTGGAACGAGCCTTCTCGGCCAGACTCTTTATTTCTTTTTCGATATCGGCAAGACTCAAGGATTCAACATTGCGAACAGGCGGAACCACCAAACCTGAAGGTGTGCTTATGGCAACCGAAATATCCACAAAATCATGATAGATCACTTCTTCACCATCAATATGAGCGTTGACCATTGGCATTTCCATCAGGGCTTTTGCACAGGCTTTACTGAAAAGCGACATGAAACCAAGTTTGACTCCGTATTTTTCAACAAAGCGATCTTGGTATTGTGTGCGCAATCCTTGCAATGCACTCATATCAACCTCGTTGAAAGTAGTTAACATTGCAGTATTGTTTTTAGCAGATACGAGTCTACCAGCGATAGTTCTTCGCATTCTAGTCATCTTTTCACGATGAAAATTGCGCGAAAAAGCTGGATTTGCTGCTTTAACTGTTGATTCAACTGCGACTGGAGCAGCTATTGGTGCAGCAACTGTGGGCGCAGCCATTGCGCTGATCACATCCTCTTTGCGAATGCGTCCATCAACACCGGTTGCTGTAACCGCAGAAGCCAGAATCTGATTTTCGCTCATTAATTTGGCAGCGGCTGGTGATGGCAATCCTGAAGCGTAGGATTCTTTTGCAGGTTCAGCAGGAGCTGCTTTAGGTTCAGCTTTAACTGGTTCATCAGGTTTGGCTATTGGCGTATTTGCTGCTGGTGCAGAACTGGCCGAAGCTGTAGTATCAATTCGGGCTACAAGAGCTCCAATTTTTAGATCATCTCCTTCTGCTGCGACCCATTGCAATTTGCCAGCGGCTTCAGCAGGAAATTCTAAGGTAGCTTTGTCAGATTCGAATTCACAAATTGCTTCATCAATTGCAACCAATTCACCATCCTTTTTCAACCATCGTGATAAGGTAACTTCTGATATTGATTCACCCACTGAGGGCACTTTTAATTCTATAACACTCATAATATTCAATTCTGAATTTTTATATATCTACAACAATACTCCACAAAGGTAGTTGGTTCAATCGAAGCCAGAAAAAATATAACGAGCTAGTTTCTGTAATAAGCTTGAATAACTGCAGGACCATTTTTTCCTTCGGATGAAATGTACAAATTTCCTTTTTCATCAAAGTACAATCCCTCAGGTTGCGGCAGGTCAGACTTTGGTAACCGTTTGACCTTTGTAATCTGTCCATTCTTATTTAATACCATTAATAATTTGCCAACAGAGCTGATTAAATAATAATCCTTACTGATTGGATCCACAGCCAAAGCAGAAAGACCTATTCCCATTTCCAAGGGTTTTTCTTCCAGTTTTTTGAGGATATCAGGAGAATCACCAGATTTACGCAAATGTGCAATCAATGCTTCTTTGGTGATTTCAAATACCGGGCGTACATCAAGACTTTGGGAAGTCAGATCAAATGAATAGACCAATCTCTTCAAAGGGTCGCCACTTTGAGGATTTGGGAATCCTTTGCATGCCACGAGTAACTTATTTCCACTGACGCACAATCCTTCAACGTCAAAGTCTTTATTGAGAAAAGTTCTGTATATTTTAGCAGGTGAGTTTTCTGTTAAGTCTAATTCATAAAGGTCCCCTTTGCTGCGAACAATATACATTTTAGGATAAATCAAACACAAGTCTTCAAAATCCCCTGAAGACTCAAATAATTTGGTATTGAGTACTTTTCCTGTTGCCAGCTCCAGTTCATAAATTTTGCCAATTTCATCTTGAACAACATAGACATTTCCAGGTTTTTCACTCCTTGTTATTCCGGATATTTCACGCAACTCTTCAACCAGAGTGATTGTTTTGGATGGACTTGAAAAATCAAATCCGTCGGACTGACAATTGCAAAGTAAGGGAAACATTGCCAAAACAAATGCTGTAATTCCTATGTTGGTCTTAAAATACTTATCCATCATCTTAATATTATAACTAACTAAACTAAACTTTGGTATGTTTGCACCCGTATTTCCATTCCATGCGCCACATTAGTCTGCTCAAATTTACTTTATTATTCTCACTTGCAGGTATTTTGTATCTGGCACCAGTCGAGGCACAAAATAATGAAGCAGTAGCAACCCGAACAACTGGCAGATTAAAAATCAATGGCAGGCTTTCTGAATTGGAGTGGAAAGATGCCGTTCCAGCCTTAAATTTTATCCAGAGGGCTCCCGATCCCGGTAAGCCTTCAAAGTTCAGTACTGATGTCAGAATATTATATGATGATGAGGCCATTTATATAGGGGCTCGAATGTATGATCCGGAGCCAAACAAAATCATGGCTCAAAATTCGGAAAGAGATGGGGATTACAATGCTGATCGTTTCGAGATTCTATTTGATCCATTTGAATCAGGTATCAATGGGTTTTCCATCAGCTTGACTGCCGCCAATGTACAAATTGACTCTCGTGTTTATGGTTCCAGCAACGATAAAGATTGGGATGGTGTGTGGTTCAGTCAAACAAATATTGATTCTACAGGTTGGGTAGCAGAAATAAAAATCCCTTATGCTGTATTACGTTTTCCAAAGAAGGAAATTCAAAGCTGGAATATCAACTTTTTTCGTGAAGTTCGTCGAGTTCGTGAAACATCTTCTTGGTTTGAGATCGATCCCAACTTGGAAGGGCTACTGAATCAATGTGGCAAATTAACTGGATTAGCAGGCATTAAAACACCTTTGCGTCTGGCACTTTCACCATATTCAACGCTTGCAAGAAGAAATTCTCGAGACCAATCAATTTACAACAACCAACTGACTGGAGGAATGGATATCAAATTGGGCCTGACCGATGCTTTTACATTGGATATGACATTGATACCTGACTTCAATGATGTTCAATCAGATTTTTTTGTTTTTAACCTGACACCATACGAAATAAGGTATAACGATTTCAGGCCTTTCTTTACGGAAGGAGTCGATTTGTTTAATAGAGGAAATTTATTTTATTCCAGAAGGATAGGTGAAACGGAATTCCCAGGTGGCAGTTTGATTCAACAACCGCGTCTATTAAATTCTGCAAAGCTGACTGGCAGAACTAATTCTGGTTTGGGAATAGGTCTGCTCAATGCAACTCAAAATAGAGGAGTTATGCAATTCAATACCGAAGAGTTAGAATTTCAACCTAGACGTAATTTTAATGTATTGGTATTGGAACAATCATTGGCAAATAACTCCTCAATAGCGCTGATCAACAATACATTGCTTCAAGAAGGACGTGCCTACGATTCCAACGTAACTGGAATAGATGGTCGCTTTCTGAATAAAGACAATTCATATCTCGTTGAGGCCAAATGGGTAACGAGTCAAAAATATTTTGTTGGCAAGGATGTGTTTGGTCACAATGCCAATGCTTCAATAGCCAAAATGGCGGGAAAGTACCGTTGGAGTGCATCTTATTTAGCCCAAACCCCCAATTACGACATCAATGATCTCGGCATTCAATTTCGATCCAATATTCAATCATTTAGAGCAAGTGCAAGTATCAACAAACAGCTGCCTCATGGACCTTATATAAGAGGCAACAAGAGTTTATACATTCTGCATGAAAGATTATTTGATCCGAATACGTTCAATTCATTGACCATTGGTGGCGATGGATTCCAATTGTTAAAATCTTGGTTTGCCTATGGCTACAACTTCCGCATTAAGCCATTAGGTGAACACGATTATTTTGAACCAAGATTGTTCGATTTCAGAACTTATTACTTTCGACCTGCAAGTATAAATACTGGTGTTTGGATTTCGACAGATTACAGTAAGCCTGTAGCTGTAGACGCAGGTGTAGATTTTACAGGGTTTAAGCAAAACGAAAGGTATATTGCCAATGCTTATGCCCGATTCAGATTGAACCTCAATGATAAATTGAGTATATTTCCTGAAGTAAATGTCAACTACAGCAACAATGATGAAGGCAGAATATCAATATTTTCATGGGCTCCAAATAGTCAGAATTTCCCTAGTGGTGGCTTGCTCTTTGCGAGAAGGAATGTGCTCACCATTAGGCCAAGAATTATAGCAAAATACTTGTTCAATGAAGAGCTTGGTTTTATTATGAGGTACAGTCACAACTGGTCTTATGTAAAACACAATAGTTTTTGGAGATTAATTGAACCTGATGGGAATGGAAAAACTGGAAAGCTTGCCTCCACCAATTATGGTGTTGATTTTAATGGTGTTTCCTCTCTCCATGATTATTTATTCCGTTTTTATACCATTGACCTCAATTTGATATACCGATTTCGCCCCGGTTCAAGTATCAGTTTATTTTTTACCAATACCACTTCTAGTTCGAACTTTAGCGAATCACCCAATTATTTTAGTGGTTCAAGTGTGATTTACGGCTTACAGGGCAATGTCAACTTTGGCTTGAAATTTCTATTTTTTATTGACGTCATTCCTGCACTTAGAACAGCCGATCGGTTTTCCCAAGGTATTTTCAAGAATTAATTAGCTATTTTATGATGGCTTCAAGCTGAGCCCATAACTCTTCAGATGCAAGATCCCAACTGAATTTGGATGACTGAAGTTGACCTTTCCTTATCAAATCAGCCTTTAAATTGGGATTGATATACAAGCTGGTCATGGCCACTTCGATTTCATTTACAGAGGCTGGATCTACAAGCAAGGCCGCATCGCCAGCTACCTCAGGCATTGAACTCACATTGGATGTAATGACAGGCACGCCTGATGCCATAGCCTCTGCTATTGGAAGTCCAAATCCTTCAGAAATAGACACATACACCAAGGCAAAGGCTGAACGGACCACCTCAGGGAGTTCGTCACCCAAATGATCTAAGTGGATAAAATCGGCAGAAAAAGGGCTATTCTTGATGGCTAGGACAACTTCCTTTGATTGCCAAGCCATCCTGCCTGCAAGAATAAATTTCATGTCAGAAGTATTTCTTTGTTTGAATAACTCAAAAGCTGTAATTACCCGCAGGATATTTTTGCGTGGTTGTATGGCTCCATAGTACAAGAAATAAGGTTTTCCACCTGTATATCGTGATCTGACTTGATATATTTCCTCCGCAGTTCCTTGTTTGAATTCTGATCGGACGCCATTGTGAATACAAACTATTTTATCTGGATTGACATAAAATTGTTCTGCAATGTCATGCTTTACAAATTCTGATACTGTTATTATTCTGTCAGCTTTGGCTGCAAATTTGGGCATAAACCAACCATAGTATTTTCGCACCAGAAAATTGATATGCTCTGGATCATGCAAATAAGCGAGATCGTGAATGGTGAGTACCGTTGGCACCTCAGTTGCCAAACACAAATAGCCATCCGGACTATAAAATACATCGGGTTTGTATTTGGCCAATTGTTTTTTAACCCAATATTCAAACCATAAATACCACAAAATAGGATGCCTTGCCGGAAATGGACTGATTAAAGGTATTACATTGGAGGCGAATATAAATTTTTCATGAAATGGTCGATCAAACAAAAAAATGAATTCATGCTCTGGGTGCGCTTTCACGATCCTCGAAATCAACTCATATTTGTACCAACCAATACCTTCCATACCATTGGCAAGCAGAAATCTGGTATTAAGCATTATTCGCATCCTAAAATCCTTATATAATTGCCATACATTTGCCAAAGTTACATGACTTAAATAGCTACAAGTGATCAAAACGGATATTTTAGTAATAGGAGGTGGAATAGCCGGACTTACCCTGGCCATAAAAGCTGCAAAAGCACGCAAGGATTTGAATGTTATGGTTTTGACCAAAACGGAGGACGATGAGTCAAATACCCGATATGCCCAAGGCGGGATTGCTGCCGTTTGGGACAACAATACGGATTCCTTTGCCAAACATATTGATGACACACTGGATGCAGGAGACGGACTCTGCAATAAAAAAATAGTAGAAATTGTAGTCAACGAAGGACCAGCCCGCGTTCAAGATATCATCGATTGGGGAGCCCGATTTGACCAAGCACAAAACAAAACCTATGACCTGGGACGTGAAGGTGGACACTCGGAGAATAGAATTCTGCATTACAAGGATCTTACAGGTTGGGAAATGCAACGCACCCTGCTTGCTGAAGTAGATAGCCTGCCCAATATCACCATTCATGAGCATTACTTTGCCCTCGATGTGATAACCCAACACCATTTGGGTCGGCAAGTAACCCGTGTCACACCAGATATCTGTTGTTATGGCGCTTATGTTTTTGACAAAGAAAAACTCAAATTCGAAACGATACTTTCAAGATACACAATCATTGCAACTGGAGGTTGTGGCCAAGTCTATCGTAGTACTACCAATCCCAAGATAGCTAGTGGTGATGGTATAGCAATGGTTTATAGAGCCAAAGGCAGGATTGAAAATATGGAATTCGTTCAGTTTCACCCTACCTCACTCTACACTCCTGATGGGGACAATCCGGTATTTCTGGTTTCGGAAGCTGTAAGGGGATTTGGTGGTATTCTAAAAACCATCGATGGCCAAGAGTTTATGCAAAAATATGACGAAAGGGGCTCGCTAGCACCACGTGATATAGTAGCAAGAGCAATAGATAACGAATTAAAAACCAGAGGTGATGATTGTGTCTATCTCGATTGCCGACATATTGAATCTGAAGGCTTCAAATCACATTTTCCTACCATATTAGAAAGATGTTTGTCAAAGGGCATTGATCCCTCAAAGGATATGATTCCTGTAGTTCCAGCGTGCCATTATATGTGTGGAGGCATCCGCGTTGACGAATTTGGACATACCTCTATCAAATACCTTTATGCGTGTGGTGAGTGTAGTTCAACAGGTTTGCATGGTGCAAATCGCCTTGCATCCAACTCTTTGTTAGAGGCAATGGTTTTTGCACACCGAATCAGTGAAGATATATTGTCAAGCATTGACCATTTAGAATTTATTGCGGGAGTGCCAGACTGGGATGCTGCAGGAACTACTGATCCAAAGGAAATGGTCCTTATAACCCAATCATTGAAAGAGCTCAAAGAAATTATGAGCAGCTATGTAGGTATCGTTCGAAGCAATATAAGACTTCAAAGGTCATTGGACAGATTATATATTCTTTATCGTGAAACAGAGGATCTTTATAATCAAACAACCATTTCACCACAACTTTGCGAATTGCGCAATTTGATTACCATTGGATATTTGATTACCAGATGTGCCATGACCAGACATGAAAGCAGAGGCTTGCACTACACAACAGACTACCTCAAGAAGCTTGCCTTCTTAGAAAATACTATCCTTTAAGTAATGTTTATTTCATGAAATTTTAGAGATTGAAATGCTACAAACTGATTGATTGAAATCCAATCCTCACAAAGGATCATTGTTATGGTCAAAATATCCATGGTGCTCAACCTTATTAGAGTAGAAATTCAGAAACAGCACTACAAATATCAAAAACAAAACAGACTGAGCACTGACTAGGAATTTTCCAAAAGTTGTAACTGGATAATAATCACCATAACCAACTGTTGCAGAGGTCATTATACTAAAATATATTGGATCAAACCATCCAACAAATGGGCTATTGAGATACTGGCCTTGCGCGTAAATAACACCGAAACAAAGTACAATTTCAAAATAATTTAAGAACAGCAAAAGCATAGAGCGTCTGTATGATCGAGGTCTTGAATAAAGATCTGATGCAAATATTTGAGCAGGAACGTAAAGCATTGTTTCAAACAAAAACCACAAATTCAGAAAGTAACAAAAATGATTCTGTTGGGTATTGGTAATAAGGATCATTATTGGAAAGCATACTTTGACTATAACATACATATCTACGGCCAATTCCTGCTTGGCTATACCTTTTTTGTAAAAAAGTTGTTTGACATAAGTTCCCAAAAATAAGAGCTGAGAAATAGACAAAAACAACCTTAGCATCTTTTCTAAACCAATATCATCATCATGGTCGTTGTTAAAAATAGCCTCAATGTTTCGAATCCTCTTTTGAATGGCCCCCTCCGGGGGTTTTCTATCTAAAGTTGGTCTGCCTAAAATTAATTTTCTAAAAAAAACCTTCATAATTCGGATTATCTGTGTTGATGAGAGCTTTAAGTCCATTTGAATTCAACTCAAATTAGGCAAAATTTTTATTATGGTGTGAACCCAAGTGTCATTTATTTTCGATTCCAACTTTTCTAACTTACTATTAAGCAATTGGAGCAGATAATTATGGTAAATTTTAGATCATTTCTATTGCTGAATTTAGTTTCAAGTATCAATTCAAGTTTTTCAAAATATAGGATGTATGCCTGTTGTATTGAAAATTAAACCCAAATTCAGAGTCTGACGCGAAATTGACGAAATTTTGTTCGTTGCAGAAATTAGTTGGGTTTGACGACTCCTACATTCGTGTCGGACTCGTAGGAGTTTAACCTCGATAAAATCAAATATTATCAACGATATACAAGGCTTTGCTCAGAAGCAAAATTCGCTATTGCGGCATTTGGGTTAATAACAAATTCTACCTATTGAAAAAAAAACCTTACCTGAACCCCCAATTCAAAATAGCTCAAGACTCTTCCACTCCTCCTACACAATATTATTCTGCAAGACCATCCTTACCAATCCTGCTGTGCTGTTGACGCCCAATTTGCGCATGATATTCTTTCGGTGAACTCCTACAGTTTGATCTGATATGTATAGCTCAATTGATATTTGCTTGTTCGTCATTGCTGAACTGATCATCTTTAATATTTCCATTTCACGTACAGTGAGGTTGTAACTGCGCATGAATAAATCCTGATATGCTGCAATCCCTGGCTTTGCGTCATTGGGTCTTTCTGTTGCCGATACTCCTTCACCCATGAATGTTTTGCCTTTCATAACATCCTGAATACCTTTGTACAACTCCTCTCGTTTGCATGATTTCAGGATGTATCCATCAATTCCTTTCTTGAATGCATCTCTGACCAATTTGGTATCATGGTAAATAGTCAATACGACTATACGCATCTTGGGCCGTAGCTTCTTCAACGGGAGGATCAAATCGAGTCCTTCGGTGCCTGGCAGATTGAGGTCCAACAACAACAAGTCTGGCTCCTGTTCTTGAATGGTTTGAACCAAGTCCAATCCGTTGGTTACAATGGCATTAACAATTAAATCAAGTTCTGTGAATTCGGCCAAGGTTTTTTTTAGGCCAATAACGAAGATAGAATGATCTTCAGCAATTACTGTTCGAATCATCAGTTCAGGGATTTTTAGTATGTTCAGAATTCAAAAGTAAAGGGATTTTGGTTAAGTTGCCAGTTTTTTATATATTTACTTTCAGAATTAATTTATTTGTACGCATGAAATACCTTTTCTTATTCTTGGTCGTCATTAGTTTTGGGTTTACTTGTGGTGAGGATACCACCAACCCATATTTGAATACTGCTTTCAGTGTAGAATGGGAAAATGGGGTTCAAACCGGAAAATTACAAGGTAATTTTGCAGATGAAATGAGTGGAATGGTTGCTTCAATCATGAACCCAGGCCTTTATTGGATCCACAATGATGGCAGTATTAAAAAACTCTTCCTAATTGATACACTAGGCAATAAATATGCCGAATTGAGATTGCCAACAAATATTGCGTTTACCGATGTTGAAGATATTTCATGTGGTAAACTCAATGGCACTCCTACTTTGTTTATTGGTGATTTGGGAGACAATGATTTTAAGCGAGCCAATTATTCAATACATAAAATTATTGAACCTACACTCAGCTCAGGTGAGGAAAAAAGCCTTGGAACAGACGATTTAACTTCCATTACTTTCTCATACACTGATGCTCGAAGCTACGATAGTGAAAGTTTAATGTATGATCCCATTGAAAGCAAGTTAATCATTATTTCGAAATCAGATCCCAGCTATGTTTTTGAAATCGATGCCATGGTTTCTGGCACCTTGTTAAATTTAACGCCCTTGGGTTCGATCCCCGCTCAATCGCTTACAGCAGCATGCATCAGCGCAGATGGTCGCCGTACTCTCTTACGTACGCTAACAACTACTTTTGTTTTTATCAATCAACCTGGAGTGTCTTTGAGCCAACAACTCCTTTCTGATTTACCTTCTAGAGGCCCCACATTGCTTGAAACAAAAGGAGAAGCCATCTGCTTTAACCTTTCAACTTCAGGTTTTTTGACTTGCAGTGAAGCTGCTGGAACTGGCAATCAACCAATTTTTTATTACAAAAGAAAATGATGGTGGGCTTCTAACATGAAGTTTCTACCTTTGTAACATGTCCAATACTCCGGCCACTTACAATATCAAATTACCGCAATTCGAAGGTCCATTCGATCTGCTGTTATTTTTTATTGAGCGTGATGAACTGGATATATACAACATCCCAATAGCTCAAATCACCAATGATTTTTTGGATTATATCAGGGATGCCAAACAATTGAACATCGACCTTGCAAGTGAATTCATATTGGTTGCCGCCACTTTGATTAAGATAAAAGCTAAGATGCTGCTCCCGCGCAAACAATTGAATGTCGATGGTTCCGAAGTGGACCCAAGAGAGGAACTGGTTCAAAGACTTCTGGAATACAAACAATACAAAGAAGCTGTCAAAGAGTTCTCGAATATGGAAGACCAACGTATGCTCTTGTTCAAGCGAGGAAATACAGAAATGGAACTGGCAATGATTGCCAAATTGAACAATCAAGATGAAGAACTTGAATCATTGACGCTTTATAAGTTGATGCATACCTTCTCCAAAGTGCTCAACAACCTTCATCTCCAAGAAAAAAAGATTGAACACAAGGTTTATAACTATCCCTACACCATCATTGAACAACAAGATTTTATAAAATCAAAATTAAAACCGGGAAAGAAAACGAATTGTGAAAGCCTGTTTAAATCATGCAAAAACAGGATTCATGCCATCGTGACATTCCTGGCCTTGCTCGAATTGATCAACGATGGAATTGTGCTGATCATCAATGGCATTGGTGTCAACAATTTTTGGCTGGAAGTGGCTGAAGAAACTCCTAAAGTATCCACCTGATCACCTCAAACGCTTCGGCGTATTGAACACCTATTTGGGTACCTCTCACTATTGCCAATGAGTTGATAAAATCAGCTGACATGTATTGTTTGCTCGCCTGAGTCTTGTAGGCTTTAAGTGCATTTATTTTTTGTTCAAGTTGCGGCTTCGTGATGGTAACAAAGCAATTAGTCTCAAAACTCAAATTATTCCAGATCAATTCATATCCCAAAATCGAGCAAAACTTAAATGCACGAACGCCTTCTTGATGCACAGTAACATGATCCTGATGAATGTCTTTACCTGAAGGCATCAGCACAATATCCGGTTGAATGGAATTGCGCAGCACGATACAGGAATCTAAAATTTGCTGACGGACAAAATTTAATTTACGGACTTCGTACTTAAATATGTGCAATCGATCTGGATGAATACCCAACATCCCCGTTGCTTCAATGACCTCTACTTCAAGTTGATTGCTTGGAAATTCCTTTGGTACTGACTCATCGGCAGTCGAAAATGCGGCATAATAAACTTCATGACCTTCAGCAATCCATCGGGATATGGATGCACCACAGCCCAATTCTCCATCATCAGTGTGTGGAGCAAGAACCAGTATTTTCCTACTTGGAGATAAATTCATAAATGATTTTAGCTATTCGATCAGCAGATTCTCCATCCCCTAATACATTGGAATGGCGAATCGGTATTGTGAAATTAGCAATATTGTACGATATCAGATCTTTATCTGGCCCAGTAATGATGGCCCAACCTTCGTTTACTATCTCGATCCATTCAGTTTGCTTATCAATGATGAGCGTTCGAACGTGGTGATGGTAGGCTTCACGAATTATTCCGCCACTATCAGTTATAACCATTTTGGCTGCTGATATCAACAACTGCGTTGGGTGAAATGGCAGCGGTTCTATTAGTTTCAAATGCTTAATGGCAACTAAGTCTTCCATCAGGTTGTATTCCTTGGCTGCTTTGCTTGTGCGAGGATGCATAGGCCAAATGACTGGTTCCTTCAGTTCCTTTATTGCCTGAATAATTTCATAAAAGGCTTCCTTAGAATCCGTATTGGACGCCCTATGTAAGGTCATGAAATAATATCCTTTTGGTGAAAAACCATACTCCGACAATAAATCTGAAAGTTTCTTTGGGTCAATATGATGCTTTACCAACAAATCGAGGGTTATTTCACCTGTCAAGTAAACCTGCTTAGTAATGCCTTGATTCTTTAGATTATTAACTGCACTTGGTGTTGGGCACAGATACAAATCCGTCAAACTATCCGTAACAATCTTATTGATTTCTTCAGGTATTTGCTTGTTCCACTCCCGCAATCCTGCCTCCAAGTGAGCAATCGGAATTTTGTGAATTGAGGCACTTAATGCAGCTGCAGCTGTGGAGTTTGTATCTCCAATTACGATAACCAATTGAGGATTTATTTCACGCCAAACATCAGACAATTTGAGCAAAATCTGGGCAATCTGTTGATCTTGAGCTGCGGAACCAACATTCAGGTGGAAGTTGGGCTCAGGTAGAGACAATTCTTCAAAAAAAGCTCCACTCAAAGCATAATCATAATGTTGACCTGTATGAATCAGCTGAATATCAATGTCATGAAATTGATTCAGTTTCTCAATCAATGGGGCGCATTTGATAAAGTGGGGTCTTGCTCCCACTACTATTGCTATGGTATGATTTGTGTCAGGCACTTGTGGATGCAGAAAATTTAGACAAAATGTTTTAACATAATGACTTCACGTTCAGTAAGTTGCCGAAATTGACCTCTGGGTAGATCTTTCTTGGTCAATCCTGCATAATAGGTTCGATCCAGTCTTTCTACCTGGTATCCCAAATGTTCAAATATCCTACGTACTATTCTGTTCTTACCAATGTGGATCTCTACACCTACTTCATTGGCAAGGCCTTCTTCGATATAATCGATACCTTCCACTTTGGCAGGACCGTCATCAAGCGTCAATCCCTCTTTAATCTTCTGAAGATCTTCGGTAGTCATCGCTTTATCCAAAGTTGCTTTGTAGAATTTTTTTACCTTGAAGCTTGGATGAGATAGTTTTTGTGCAAGATCGCCATCATTGGTTAGGAGCAACAATCCAGTAGTTTCACGATCCAACCTACCAACCGGAAAGATCCTTTCTTTGACCTTTGTTTTGATCAAATCCATTACTGTTTTTCGGCCTTTTTCATCATCTAGGGTAGTGATGGTGTCACGGGGTTTATTCATCAATATGTAGACCTTTTTATCCACTGGCCTTATTGATTTTTCTTCCAATAGAACTTTGTCTCCTGGCAAAACTTCGTAACCAGGCTCTTTTACCACATTTCCATTGACGGTTACTTTACCTTCTTTAACCAATTCTACTGCTTTACGCCGACTGGTAACACCACTCATGGAAAGATAATGGTTCAATCTGTAGCTTTCCTTTCTGTGCTCATCTATTTTAGGAAGGTCAGCAGGTCTGGACTTACGCAAAAAGTTAGAATTAGACTTGGGGGCTGGTTTGGAACTTGGCTTTCTTGGTTTCACGACACAAAGGTACAAAACAATGCAGCACAATGAGTATTTGGTATATTCACACCCATCAAAATATTAAAGCGCATACCTGTTCTAAAAAGCATGGCTTAAGTTATTTATTCCTAAGCCATAGTAAATTAAGGTACTTGAATTACTGTTTTATCAACATTTGATTGATCCAGCCATTTTGAGTCAATAATCCCAATCCATAGACTCCTGGCATTATGTTCAACTCGATACTGTTTGACCCAATTGCCAGCTGCTTGTTTATAATCTCCCTGCCCAACATATCTGTGATTCGGTAAGCTTCTATGGTCTCCGTTGTTTCAATGTTTAGTCGATCACTGGTTAATGGATTGGGGTAAACAAGTATGTTTCCACTGATGTTGGGTTCATTGGTAGATACTGAGAATTTACTTTTGTACAAGATAGGAATAGACTTTGCTCCAATCGATACAATCTCCCCATTCGTTTTCACTGCACGAATTCCCGATATTTCAATCCAAGTTGTGTCCACTCCTGTATTGCCCAAGGCTTCAACTCTCAGCCTTAATAAAAGTCTTGACATCATACCCTTGGGATCCTTATCCTGCGAATCATTTCGGACCCAGACACTCTCAAAGTTAACTCTTCTCTCTGTTTCGTAAATATCAGTAAATTTATAGGTATTCAATGCCGAGGTATCAGATTGAAAGTTTTTGAACATCAAGTAGCTTGTGTAGTCATCATAAAATACCCAAGAATCATAACTGATATTGAACGCAATACCAGCAAGATCAGGAATATCTATATTTGATCCTATATTGATATTGACAAGTGCGGTCGAACCACCTTTAAGTATTGTGTCTTTAGCAAGACCAACATATTTCCTATCCAAACTGATACCTTGCCCAAAAGAGAGCTTAGGTTTATTCAATGGCCCGCCGCTTGAAGTTTTATTCTTGTTCGCCAGAATGACCAGTTCCTCATCCTTCCATGCCAGTTTCCCATCTCCATTGGCATCCAGATTTTTGAAATTTACATTTGAGTTCGGGCTGCTTAATGACCAATTTTCTGCCGACTGTGGATACCAATTCCATGGAGTCATATTGTTGCGTTTGGCTCCACTTGACCCATTGCCTACTGACAGATAAACTAAGTCTCGATAATCTACTTGTAGGTTCTTATCCATATCTCCCGGCCACACACATTCAGTACCCGAACAATATGTAGGTGGATTGCAAGACTCAAAATTGCTGTTGTAGTAATTGCGAATTTTCGGGACCTCATCATACATCTTGTCAACATGTTTCAGATGAGCATCCGCAGCAGTAGCATCAGCATCTTGGTGGAAACTGAAGGCATAAGCAACATTATAAGAATCCCCAGATTCTAATTTTACATTGCCTGATGCTCCTACCATTTTAATATCATACAAGGGTCCTTTATTTTGCAACATTGAGAAGCCGCCAACTAATTTTGGGGGATCAAAAAAAATATATTTCGTTGCAGGACCTACTACTGTTGGATTATATCCATCACCAGGGGTAATTATGGATGAACCATCTACCCACCTCCCTGTTAAGAGACGGTAAATTTGCGGACTAGCGGTTGAAAGATTATCCAAGCCATTTCCTGAGCCGTCTGACCATGAAATTGAGCTGGTCATTTTTTGATTTAAACATGTTACTGCTTGAGAAAAAGCAAACTTATTCAACTTCCTTGCTTGATTAGCATACGTAAATTGACTTGATTGTTCAATGTTGGTTCCCATATGGGCATCTGATC
>JBBQJT010000051.1:0-27664 GCA_038326165.1 Chitinophagales bacterium
GAATAGAGCCTGAGGCTGTCATAAAATGGCTAGATAAATCGGAATCTAAAACCAAAATAGCCAAAATTTACCGAAAGGGCAAGCCCTCTGATAAAGAGAAGCGACCTGAGGATAAGGTAATATTGGCGCCTTGGGTTGAAGTAGATTCCATTTGTCACCGAGCGGAAGTATTTTGCGAAGATGCCATCAAGAATGAAATTGACCTGAATAATTTCAACAAGGCAGGCTCGATTTGTGGCTTAAATATCACCAATTCAGCTTCTTTCAGATGGTACCCAACATCACCACTTATCGATCCATTATCAAAAAGTTTAAATTTTAAACCTAGCAATAGATTGTTGAAGCAGAATTTTGCGCTGCTTGTTAGTCAAAATGCTCAGGAGACCACGGTTCATGTGCCAGTTGATATGTGCAATTTGACCTTGTCTTATACTTGGAGAAATGGCAAGTGTCATGTTGAAGTCCTTGATTCCTATATGCTGCCAAACGATGAATTGGTTTGGAATGTTAAATGTAATAGCTGCAATGGACAAACTCTGAGTCAGAGGGGTGCAAGAGTTTCTAGAAATGGAAGGACCGTGACAATTGAGAATCCTGGAGACGGCGATTCAAGACTTATAACAGTTTATAATCCCAACACAGGCTGTTCAGCTGAGGTCGAAATACCTCACCACAGTCGGGGCAACGGATTGAGTTGGTGGCGCTGGGCACAGATATTGATGGGTGTTTTTCTTTTGGTCTTTTTAATCTGGAGTGTAGCAGCTAAAAAGTCAAAAAAAACCAGTGGTAATTAGAATTATTTTCTTTCTGCTATTTTGTTTTTTTGTTTCCTGCAAGCAAAAGGAAAACACTGCTTCTGAATCCCCGAGTGGAAAATCAATTGCTGAATTACTGGATTCAAAAGATTATATCAAGGCAGGCATTCAGCTTAGTGATTCCCTAGAGTTGGATGCAGTCCAAGGCAATTGGGCCGGTTATATTGAGAAGATGGAGCTTCAAGTCCGCTTATTTTATTACTTGGGAAAAGATAAGCTAAAGTTCACAGATTCGATGTTGACGAGTGTTCGTTCTGCTGAACAAATAGCAATCTTACACAACTTGACCAATTCTCCGAGTCTAGCGTCTGTGTTTAATTATGCAGCACGCGAATACAATAGGAGAGATGATCTTATAATGTCATTGGAGTACTACAACAAAGCCATTGACATATTCAGTACCAATCAAGTGCTGGGTGCCAAACCTGCTTACGCACTAAAAAATGCAGCGCAAATATATCTCAGACAAAACAATTATGCTGAAGCAGTCAATTATTTAAATCAATCCATCGAAGTAGATACAGGGAAAGTAAAATTGGCTGATAGTTATGGGCAATTGATCAATGCACACAATTATATGGGGGAATTTGACATATCACTAGAGCTCTACGATGAAATAAGGAATTATCATTCTTTGACCCAAAGTGATTCTGCATATATTGAAGGCAATGTAGCACCAGCATTTGCAGATAAAAATCAATTTCAAACAGCCCGCACTTTTACCCAAAATGCCCTGAATTATTATCTAAAAGATCCGGACGAAAAAGAAAGTCAAGTTCGACTTTTGACCGCACTTGCTTACTACGAATACGAACTTACGAATTCCTTGCAGGTTGAAAAATATTACCGTCAAGCTGAAAAAATAGCTAAAGAATATTATAAAGAAAAGAATCGTGAAATGGCAATTCTTTACAGTGAATGGGGTGATTTTTTATTGAAGATCAACCGAAAAACAGAGGCTTTAAAGACTTATCAAAAGGGGATAATTCAGCTTTCCCCAACATTCAACGATGAGCGAATCACTGAGAATCCAACAGGTATTCAGATGCCATTGGAATCACAAATCATTTACTTGTTTTTTGAGAAAGGTCAATTGTTGTTGAATCAAGACAATCCTGATCTAAGTACCAGGATCAACGCATCTGTTTGTTTTGAAGCTGCGCGCAAGGCTGCCAGCAATTTGCGAATAGCGCTCAGTAGTGATGCAGACAAACGATTTCATGCCTATGACATTACTGTACTCCAAAGCCTTGGCGCAGAAAATTTATTCAAACTCAGTGATTTGGATAAAGTGAATAAAGATAAATGGTTGAATCAATTGTTTTCATGGAATGAACAGCTGAGAAACAGATCCTTGATGGATCAAAATAGGCAATTTCAAGCCATGGGTTTGGATGTACTTTCGGAACAAGAACACAAAAGCTTCAAGGACTTAAAAGCCAAATTATTGCAATTGGATCAAAATCTGGGGCAAGCCCAAGTTGAGAAAAATACCCCGAAGTCAGCAAAAATTCAATCTGATTTGTACCGCAGCCGAAGGGAGCTAGAATCTATGGAAGCCAAGTTGAAGTCAAAGTATCCTAGATATAAATCCAGCCTTGAAATAGAGACTTTTTATGACTTGAAATGGGTTCAATCCAATCTGCCAAAGGACAAATCTTTGTTGGTTTATACCTGCATTAGAGGTGGTTTTCTGGCCAGCTTGGTCAGTCAAACAGATTATGAGGTAAATTTCATTCCGAGAACTGCACAATTGGATAGTGCGATCAATGATTTTAAAGTACTGGTGAAAAATAAAAACAGGCAGCTAAATCAACCTAAAGCATATTTCGATCAAGCATTCTATTTGTATAATGCCTTATTGCCTGATAATTTCAGTAATAGAGTCAAAGCAAATACACTGATCCTTGCAGATTCGGATTTGTGGGCCATCCCTTTTGAAGCATTAATAACAGAGAAGTATACAGGAAAATACCATTCAGCTCCTTGGTTGATGAGCAAAACTTCCATTCACTATGGATGGGGCAACAATCAGTTGGTAAGAACAAACCAACCTAATGCCAGCATAACACAATTTGCACCTTTTACAAATGCCCAGCGAATTCGCAATTTGCCACCCTTGAGGCACAGTCTAGATGAAATGAACAAAACTCTTCCCGACAAAAGTTTCGTAAGTTCTTCAGCGACTTCCTTGAATTTTTTCAAAGCTGGGTCATCAGCTTCGATTCTTCATCTTTCTACACACGGTTCGATTGACAAAAATGGAAATGCCCAAATTGAGGCTTTTGACAGGACTATAAGTTCCACGGAGTTCTTGAATGCCAGTTTTTCGCATTCCTTAGTCACCTTGAGCGCATGTGAAACAGCAAGCGGATTGATAAATTCAGGCGAGGGTGTTCAGAGTATGACAAGAGCATTTGCTTATGGTGGCGCCGCTTCTTTGGTGGCAGGGTTGTGGCAGGTAAATGAATTGAGCTCTGCCACATTATTCAGAAGTTTTTATGAGTATTTGAACGCTCACAACAGCATGACCCGTTCATTGCGAGATGCGAAGCTCGCCTATATCAGAAGCAATGAAATAGACGCACGGAAGGCACCTTATTATTGGGCAGGTTTGACTCTTACAGGGCAAGACGGAAGTTTTGATTTTGTTGAGAATAAAAATTATTGGGCTTATGCTGTTGCAATTGCATTGTTGGTATTCGGTTTAGCTTTTTTGTTCTTGAAAAGTAAGACCAAGAAAATTAGGTCATAGAAACCTCAATTAACAGGTCTTCTTCTAAACTTATTTCTTTGTTTAAGGTTGTTAAACAAAACTAATTCATCATGAAAATATTATTGTTACTTGTCGCATCCTTAACTGTCGGGTTGGGATCTATATATGAGCTGAAAATGAAATCAATCGACGGCAACGAAATTGATTTTGCTCAATACAAGGGAAAAACCTTGCTTATTGTAAACACGGCATCAAAATGTGGGTATACGCCTCAGTACAAGGAATTGCAACAACTACATGAACAATACGGAAAGAAAATAATCATTTTGGGTTTTCCTGCTAATAATTTTGGTTCACAGGAGCCGGGTAGCAACCTAGAGATTTCAGGTTTTTGTGAAAAGAATTATGGCGTTACTTTCCAGATGTTTGAGAAGGTATCAGTAAAAGGAGACGATCAGTGTCAATTGTACCAATACCTAAAAGAAAAGACTGGCTCTGACCCCAATTGGAATTTCTGCAAATATTTGGTTAAATCAGATGGTTCAGTTCAATTTTTCCCCTCGAGAGTTTCACCTATGGATGCTAAGATAATCTCGGAACTCTAATTTTTTACGAACCAATTTTTCAAAATTTGTTATGAATTTCATATCATTTTCTGTTACGTTTCTTGCCATTACCACGCTAACATATTGTAATAGAACTAAAATAATCCAAAATCCTGATATTATGAATAAATCCATATATGACTTCAAAATGAAAGCTTTGGATGGTTCAGAAGTAGATTTTACCAAGTTCAAAGGAAAAACTTTGCTTATTGTAAACACCGCTTCCAAATGCGGCAAAACACCTCAATACGAGGGCTTACAAAAACTTCATGAACTACATGGCGACACACTAATGGTTCTAGGTTTTCCTGCCAACAATTTTCTTTGGCAAGAGCCAGGAAGTAGCGAAGATATTGCATCTTTTTGTGAGAGAAACTATGGTGTAAAGTTTCAAATGTTTGAAAAAATTGACGTCAAAGGCAGTGACAAAAATCCCCTATATCAGTGGCTTGAAGCCCAAACAGGTGAAACTCCTGATTGGAACTTTGCCAAATACATGGTCAGTGCAGATGGCTCAAAAGTTACTTTCTTTTCTTCAAGCGTCCAGCCAATGGATGAAAAGATCTTGTCAAATATCCAATAATTGGGTAAAAATTCAAAAGTAGAGTTTTAGTGTTTTTTTGGTTAGATTGATGTTTGGCAAATAGCAAACGGCACCTTTTTGATAAGTATATATGATAACCAGAATTGGTTCGGAGCAATTATTACTATACCAGATTTCTCGGTGATCTGTTTCGAGCCAATAAGAAACCGGTCAATTTACTCCGTGACTTTGCATGAGGGCAATAATAATTATTTCTTTTATCATTTTACAAAAACCAATCCTAATCCATAAAGAATAGCGTAATCTGATTCAATTGTGATTAACTTTGTTTGAATGGAATAGCTTTTCGTAAAATGAAGTACTTGTTAATTGGCCTTATATTTTTGTTGGCTTGCACTGTTAAGAAAGCTCAAGTCGAAGTCGTGGTTCCCTCCAAAGACAAAATTGTTTTTTTGGTATTCAATGCCAGTCGGGATGTTTCATTGGCCAACACAAAAGTAGAACTGATCAAAAAGACAGAAAGTACAGGTAAAATCAAGCAATCAAAGAAACAAAAAGAAATCTCAGACAACTATTTAAGATTTGATTTTTTTCAAGATGGGTACTTTTATGATTCTGTAAAAATTGCACACCCACTTTTTAAGCATTTTGAATACACCGACGAGCGAAATCAATTTGTTGTAAAAGATACAATGGTTTTGAATAGCGAATTTTTCCACCGTTTTCAGCTGAACAACGGAAAGTATATTTTTAACATCTATGAAGTAGTTAAAAACCGCTCACCTTATTTGATCAAATCTTTTGAATTATGAAAACACTGCGCATACTTACATTTTTACTCTTGATTCTGACAGGATTGCCTGGTGTTTCCATAGCACAAATATTCGAGGTGGACACCATTCAACTTCGCGGTTCCACCGATAAATTTATCAATATTGTCGTACTAGGTGATGGCTACACAGCTGACCAACAAGATGTTTTCTCGCAAGATGCAAAATCATTGACAAGCTATCTTTTTCAACAGAAGCCTTGGGTTAACTATGTAGATTACTTTAATATTTTTGCAGTTCGGGTCATTTCAGCCGAGTCTGGAGCGAAACATCCCAATACTGCGAGTGATTGCAGTTCAGCTTCGGTGCCAGTATCCAATCCCAATAACTTCCTCGGTTGCACTTTTGATGCTTACAATATTCACCGATTATTGGTGCCATTCAATTTTACGAATATTGCTGGCGTGCTTGCAGCAAATGCGGCAGATTACGATCAGGTTTTAATTATTTCCAATTCGCCGTATTATGGAGGATCAGGAGGGTCATTGGCCACATCCTCCAAAGCATCCTCAAGCAATGAAATAGTTGCTCATGAAATAGGTCATTCATTTGCTGATCTGGCAGATGAGTATTTTGCCGGTGATCAATATTTGGTTGAAAGACCTAATATGACCAAAGAAACGGATCCCGGACTTGTAAAATGGAAAAACTGGGTTGGAACGGATAACATAGGTATAAATCAATATTGTTGTGGAGGAAATTCTGCAAGTTGGTACAAACCAAGCACAGGATGCAAAATGCAGTTTTTGGGACCTGATTTTTGCGCAGTTTGCACCCAACAAATTATTGAATCGATACATGATCTAGTCAACCCGATTGTTGCCTACGAGCCAATTGATTTGGACGTTGCTTCCTCAGAGGATTTTTTGAATTTTAAGCTTAGTGAACTGATGAAACCTATTCCCAACACCTTAAATATCAAATGGGATTTGGATGGTGTTTCCGTTGCAGAAAATCTTGATTCATTTCAGATAGACCAATCTAAGTTGCAAAG
Source organism: Chitinophagales bacterium (assembly GCA_038326165.1). Classification (GTDB taxonomy): domain Bacteria; phylum Bacteroidota; class Bacteroidia; order Chitinophagales; family Saprospiraceae; genus JAEUUM01. Next base: position 6,505 of record JBBQJT010000051.1, read on the forward strand.
TGGAGAATATTTTTTAACCGCAACTATCATCGATACTTCGAGTTTATTGCGCGTGGACAACCACAGTGGTATCCATTATAGCAATGTTACCTGGACAATCAATAAAACTTCTACTGGAACGGGTATTTTATCAGCCAACAATCAAATCAGTTGTAATATTTACCCCAATCCCACAAGTTCGCAATTACGAATTGAACTTGATATCGCCCAGAGGAGCTCTGTTTCAATCAATTTGTCCTCGCTAAATGGACAATTAATTCGCAATTTGATGTCCGCTAAGTTGGAGGCAGATAAACATATATTTGAATTCAATGTTGAAGATCTTGCAAGTGGGATTTACCAAATTCAATTAACTTTAGGGAATACAAATCAAGTTGCGCAATTTATAAAACAGTAGATTCGCCTAGGAATCTCATGAAATTCAAATTGTTCCTTGCCATATTAACTGAAAACGTACACTAGCTCAATACAACGTTTCAAGCAAAATCACTATCTTTATATCTTAAGAACCTTATACAATGAGAATATTAATTAGCCTTTTGCTATTTTTTTCTGTTAGCTTGAATGCCCAGATAGTTATCAATGAATTTTCTGCAGCCAATACAGACGACTATTTGTGCTCAAATGGCGAGTTTGAAGATTGGATAGAACTATACAACAACGGAGCGAGTTCAGTCAATTTGGCTGGATATTATCTGAGTGACAATGCTACCAAACCACAGAGATGGTTGATACCTGCTGGAACAATTATACCAGCCAAAGGCAGATTGGTGTTCGTGGCATCTGGTCTCAATTCTTTTATCGCACCCAATTGGCATACCAATTTCAAAATTACACAAACTGACACCTCAGAGGCAGTTGTTCTAGTTAATCCTTCAGGGGTAATAATAGATATCAATGAAATAGATGTGCCCAACCAAAAAAATCACTCAATTGCCCGAATTACTGATGGTGGCGTTTGGGGAGTTGCAGTGAATCCAAGCCCTGGTGCAGCCAACTCAGGCGTATCTGCGAGATATGCTGAAACTCCAGATTTTGATATTGCTGCTGGTTATTATGCTGGTTCACAGTTGGTTACGCTTACTACGCCTGAGCCAGGAGGCTTTGTGAGATACACGCTCGACGGTAGTGAACCAACTCCGACTTCTACTTTGTACTCAGGTCCAATTAACATCAATGCTACAAGGGTGTTGCGCTGTAGAACCTTCTCTACCAATCCCAACGTCTTGCCTTCTCATATTGAAATGAATACTTACTTTATAGGTGCCGGTTCCAAACACAGTCTCAAGGTGATTTCTATTTCTGGAGACAACATCATGACTTTGATGAACGGCAATCAAATATCACCTGAAGGCACCTTTGAGCTATTTGATGAGAATGGAAAATTTTTAGATGAAAGCACAGGTGAATTCAACAAGCACGGTAATGACAGTTGGGCATACGCACAACGCGGAATAGATTATATCGTCAGAGATCAATTTGGGAATGATGATGAAATCAATAGTAAGTTGTTCCCAGGTTCCAAAAGAAAGGGATTTTCAAGACTGATATTGAAGGCTGCTGCAAATGATAATTATCCTGCTGCCAATGGAGCACATCTGCGCGATGGATATGTAGCAACACTTGCAGAAAGAGCTGGAATGGATTTAGATGTTAGAAGAAATGAATTCTGTGTGCTCTATGTTAATGGAGCATACTGGGGTGTCTATGATTATCGTGAAAAAGTGGACGACAAAGATTTTACGAACTATTATTACAACTTGGATGAAACCGAAATTGATTTCATAAAAACATGGGGTGCCACCTGGGCAGAATACGGAACATTGAGCAATTGGAGCACGCTCAGGTCTTATATATTGGCCAATGACATGACAGTTCCTGCAAATTTTCAGTACGTTTCGGATCGACTGAATTTACTGAGCTTGGCTGATTATTTCATCATAAATATACACACTGTTTGTAAGGATTGGCTGAACTGGAATACAGCCTGGTGGCATGGTTCCGATGCTAGCGGGAATAAAGAAAAATGGCGTTATACACTCTGGGATATGGACGCCACATTCGGTCATTACATCAATTACACAGGAATTCCTAACACAACTCCTGCTGCTGATCCTTGCGATATTGAGCAATTGCCTCAAAGTGGTGACCCACAAGACCATACCGATGTTTTGACCAAGTTGTTTGACAACAAGTCATTTCGGGATATGTATATCAACCGATATGCTGACCTTAACAATACCTATCTGAGCTGCGATTATATGGTTCAGTTATTAAATGAAATGAAAGCTCAATTGGAGCCAGAGATGCCGCGCCAGATCAACAAATGGGGTGGCAACATGCCAGCCTGGTTGAATAATGTCAAAGCAATGGAGGATTTTATAAAAAGCAGGTGCGTTGAAATTGAAGATGGATTGGTGGATTGTTATACTTTGAAAGGTCCTTACCCGGTAACCATTGTAGTTTTGCCAGTAGGAAGTCCCAATGATGTCAAGGTGAATACACTGGTGCCTCCTAATTACCCATACAGTGGTAAATATTATGGAGGAACTACTTTATCATTTGAAGGACTGGCAGGTACTGGTTGGAAGTTTGACAAATGGGAATCAGCTAAATTGCCCATGAGCCCAAACTTGACAACAGCATTGGTGACCTCAGCCATTGATCAGCCATCGGATACCGTCTATGCCTATTTTGTGCAAGAATGTTCAGTTGAAATTACCGCAAAATCTAAAACAGTTGACTTTATCGATTGTAAAAATGCACCCTTAACCATTGAAGTGACTACCCAAAAGGGAAGTCCCAATTTGACCTTGAGTTGGTACGATTTGAGCCAGACAAAACTTCCAATAGATGTAACCGGAACATTTCAAGTTTTTGAACCTGGTGAGTACATTGTTGAAGTGACTGACAATGATCTATTGTGTACCGTTTATGACACAATAGAAATTTTAGATAAAACAACACCTCCTGCAATCGCATTGAGTTCTGTTGATCCAATTACCTGTATTGTAAATTCGGTGGATTTAGATGCCACAGGTTCAGACTCTGGTACAGGCTTTGCTTACTCCTGGGCTGGTCCTTGTTTGCAGAATCCATCGAACGTCCCCAATAATTTAGCATGCACAATTGGTTCATATACTTTGGTGATTACCAATAGTCAGACTGGCTGCACTGCCACTGCTTCAACCAATGTAACAGAAAACATTATAACTCCGGATGATGCTATAATTGTCTCAAGCACTCAGGAACTTCCATGTGCTGGGGTGCCATTGGATTTAAACGGTCAGGGGCAAACTGGTTACCAATTCAGCTGGACAACCATCAATGGCAATATTTCCGGCCCAACCTCAGGTGTTTCTACTCAAATCAATCAACTCGGTTGGTATTTCATGATTACCACCAATCCAATCAACGGTTGTACCGCCAAGGACAGCATTGAAGTTATTCCAAATAGCCAAAGCCCTAATATCGATAAAGTATCCCTCAAGGGTCCAAGTTGTGATGTTGCAGCCAATGGTAATATTGAAATTATTTCAGTAATTTCTGGAACTCCTGGATTTACTTATTCTATTAATGGCAGCCCGTTTGGCGGTCCATTATTCGGCAATTTGTCAGCCGGAAGCTACACTGTCTTGGTCAAAGATGCTCAAGGTTGCGTGTCTGATTCTGTCATCAATTTGCAGATTAATCCAGATTTGCCAGATCAGATGAATGTTGCAGTTTTGGGCGCAAGTTGTGAAGTTGCTCCAAATGGTACCATCCAATTGAGTAATGTGAGTGGTGGTTTGCCAAGTTATTCGTTCAGTTTGAATGGCGGAGCTCCTGTCACTGCAGCAGATTTTACAGGCTTGTTGGTTGGAAATTATACCATTCAAATCCTCGATGCATTGGGTTGCAAATACGACACTACAATTGCTATCGGACTCAATTACGAGCTTCCTGATGTCGTTGTATTAGATATCAGCGACGCAAGTTGTGCAGTTGCTGACAATGCAAGCATCAACATATTGAGTACGTCGGGTGGGACAGGCCCATACAGCTATAATTTTAATAACAGTGGTTTTGGAACCAATACCAACTTTACCGATTTGGCTCCAGGCAACTATACTTTTACCGTAAAAGATGCTCTTGGTTGTACTTATTTACAATCTGTTTCAGTTGAGATATCGGAGGATCTTCCAATAATATCTGAGCTCATGTTGGAAAAGCCAAGCTGTGCAATTGCCACCAATGGAAGTATATTGATAGAAACCATCAAAGGCGGCACTGGTCCTTATACGGTGGCCTTCAATGGCGCAGCGCCAACCACAGATTTATTCTGGGAAAACCTATCGGCAGGTAGTTACTCTATTTTAATAGTTGATAGTTACGGTTGTGAAACTTCCGAAACCATAGATTTGCCATTGGGTAAGGGAACGCAAGTTGATCTGGGCCCAGATTTTGCAGCCAATGCATATTCTCCAATCATTTTGAGTCCCAATATCATCTTTGGTCTCGCAAGTTCATATACATGGACTCCGGCAGTTTGCAATGGTTGTAGCAGTGCCAATTTTGTATTGACTCAGGACACAATTATTTCAATCACTATTGTTGATGACTTTGGCTGCGAGGACACCGATGAAATTACGATTAAGATAATCCGACAAAAGGAAATATATGCTGGGAATGTATTCAGCCCCAATGGTGACGGTAACAATGATTACTGGAGATTGTATCCAAGGTCGATACAGTCGGTCATCAAAGAGCTTCAGATATTTGACCGATGGGGGGCATTGGTATTTGCCATCAACAATCTTCCCGCAGAGTCAAGTGAATCATGGTGGAGAGGCACTATAGGCGGAAAAGAAGCCGGACAAGGCGTATATGTCTATTTTGCAAAAGTTGAAACAAGCCCAAGAGAATTCACAGAGCTAAGTGGTGAGATTACCCTAATCAGGTAAGTTTTTCCTCATTTTCATAAGCCTTGAGTACCAAAAGCTTTCCTGCAATAGTAGGAAAGCTTTTTTGTTTCCAAGTACTGATCAATCTGGTTTAGACATAACTCTTTTCATGAAATACCAAATTGTAGCCGAATTCAGCTAAGCTCAGGGGTAGGTGTAAGGCATATAATTATGATTAGGAGTCTGATGAATAATGGCATTGCAGCCAAAGTCAGCTTGTTAGATTTTTATTCAAAAATTTGCCCAATCATTTGAATCCACTACCTTTAAAGCATGCTTTTTAATTCATTGGCATTTGTGGTTTTCTTTGTCGTGGTTACGGGGGTTTATTTTAGCCTACCGGCTGCAAAGCGATGGATATGGTTGTTACTTGCAAGTTGTTTTTTCTATTTGTGTTATGTCCCGTGGTTTATTTTGGTCATCGGTACCACCATTATTATTGATTATTTTGCTGGTATAAAAATTTCTAAAAGCACCGGCACGCAAGCTAAGAAGTGGCTTGTTTTAAGTCTTATTGCCAACCTTGGAATTTTAATAGTTTTCAAATACGCTGGTTTTTTGACTACCAATGCCAATGGTTTATTGTCTGCGATTGGGCTGGACCTTCGATTTCCCTTACTTGAGCTGCTTTTGCCTTTGGGATTGAGTTTTCATACTTTTCAGGCAATGAGTTATAATATTGAAGTCTATCGTGGTCATCAGGCGCCAGAATATCATTTTGGCAGGTATGCGCTTTATGTAATGTTCTATCCTCAAATGGTTGCAGGTCCAATCGAAAGGCCACAGAACCTATTGCCGCAATTAAAGAATCTTCCTGATTTTAATTACGATAATGCGCTGGTAGGATTGCGACTTATTTTCTGGGGCTTCTTCAAAAAGATCATGGTGGCCGACCGTGCAGCATTGGTTTCTGATCCTGTATTTCTTAATCCACATCTTTATTCTTCTCCACATATACTCATGGCAACCGCCTTGTTTGCATTTCGCATTTATTGTGACTTTTCAGGATATACCGATATTGCAAGAGGATGTGCCAAAGTAATGGGAATCGATTTGATGGAAAATTTCAAACAGCCCTATCTAAGCACTTCAGTTACGGAATTTTGGCGTCGTTGGCATATTTCATTGAGTACTTGGTTCAGAGATTATTTGTACATTCCTTTGGGCGGCCATTCTGGCTCGAAGTTGCGCATGGCAATGGTTCTGCTTTTTACTTTTTTAATCAGTGGATTGTGGCATGGTGCAGATTGGAAGTTTGTGATTTGGGGTGGCCTGAACGGAGTTTATATTTTGGTAGAACGATGGCTGAAATGGCCATATTGGGCTTCAAAATTGACTTGGTTGCGCAGGATTTGGGTTTTTGCTTTGATATGCATCAGTTGGATTTTCTTTGCTGCCCCTGACTTGAATAGGGCTTGGCAAGCGATTGTTGAGCTTTTCAACAAACCTAGTTTCGTTTATTATGGACACAAGGAACTCTACAAAGACTGTTTTTATGCACTCATGGGAATTGTGATATTAAAATGGGTGGACTGGCAGATCTATTCAGGGAAAACCCTCAATAATTTGCTGCCAAAGTCAGTGTATCTGCGTTGGGCTTGTTACTTTATTTTATTGTGGTCTATTTTGCTTTTTGGAGTTTGGGGTGAAAAGCAATTCATTTACTTTATTTTTTAACATGAAATTTTTACTGCTCCAAATTGCTCTTTTTATTTCAGTGAACCTTCTCATTATCGTGATTGGACTTTGGGCGGTGGATCGTTTTATGCCTAATTATGAAAGAACCTGCAAGAATACATCAGCTACCTTTGCTTCTATCCCAAAAGACAAAACGTTTGATATGTTGATTTTTGGAACAAGCCATGCAAAAGACTTTTCAAGAACTACCAATCATGATAGTACAGAGCAAATTTTGGGTTTGAGTTGTTTCAATCTCGGCAAGGCTGAAGGTCATGGTGGAGTTGTTCCTTCAGTTGCACTTTGGCAAGTTTTTAAGCAACGAGGCAATACAGCTAAGGAATGCATTTACTTTCTAGATCCCTGGGTTTTTTATTCTCGGTTATGGAATGAAATGAATTATTTCTTGGAAGATGAACCGCTAAATTGGGAAGTTTGGAACGCATCTTTTAGGTCTGGTGCCGAACCTGAAGTACTATTCAATGGCATACGCTCTAAGTTGAAACCTTCTTATTTCATGTCAAACGAAATTATTCCCCATCCGAAACTAGACAGTCTGACCTCACTAGAGCCTAATCTTGTTCAAAAGCAGAAGGATGTAAATTATCCAAGTGGCAGAGACAGTGTAGTCATGAAAGAATATATCAAAAAATTCGTTGAGTTGATTCGGGATATTGAAGACTTCGGTATCAAAGTAACTATCATTATACCTCCAACCCTCTTGGGCAAAGATCCAGGGTGGGAGGCTGTGCAACAGGCATTAAATAAGAACGGATTTAAAATACTGGACCATTCGGAAGTTGTGGAGAATTTAGCCTTGTACTATGATACCAATCACCTGAATTCCAAGGGAATAGGCATCTATTTAAGGTCATTACTGAAGCCTATATTTTCCAAATGAGTTGCTTTTTGTAAGGGATTTTGATATTCATTTTGCTAAAGATAATTTCAAGCCGTATTTTTGATTAAATATTGCATATCTTTACAGACATATGGTAACCATCAATATAAATTCAATATTAAAATATTTAGCATCGATTTTTCTAGCCATAGCAGGTTTGATTTATGCAAAAACCCTTTTAGTACCCATAGTTATTGGTGGTGTGTTGGCAACACTTTTTTTGCCTATGTCGCGTAGGCTGGAAAGGCATCGAGTTTCGAAATTTTTTGCTGCGTTATTGTGTATTTTGACATTGGTATGTATTATCGTTTTTTTAGGATATTTACTGGGTTGGCAAATTACCGAATTATCCAATGACCTAGAGCTCATTAAGGAAAAAGCTTTGGCTATTGCAGCAGATATGCAGCACTTCATTTTTAATCACTTTGGAATTACTTTAACTGAACAAACCCAGATCATCAAAGATCAGCAAGACTCAGTTGCTTGGTTGATTCAATATATTGCCGGTTCACTTGCCAGCTTTATTACAGCATTTTTACTGACGCTAATTTATGTTTTTTTATTGCTCTTTTATAGAGGCCATATCAAACAATTTATATTACAACTGTCACCGGAGTCGCAGCGCCCTGAAGTTGAACAATTGGTAATGAGTGCTGCAAATGTGTCACAACAATATCTTCTTGGATTGAGTAAAATGATCGCTTGTTTGTGGATATTATATAGTATTGGATTTTCAATATTGGGGCTTAAGAATGCAGTATTTTTCGCTATATTGTGTGGCTTTCTCGAAATTGTTCCGTTTATAGGAAATATCACGGGCACAGCTATCACAGTGTTGGCTGCTGCTACACAAGGTGCCGATTTAGGATTAATGGCAGGAATAATAGTCACTTATGCAGCAGTTCAGTTAACACAAGCATGGGTATTGGGTCCTCTGATATTAGGGCCTCAAGTAAGCCTCAACCCTTTATTTACAATCGTAGCCCTAGTAGTTGGTGAAATGGTGTGGGGGATTCCAGGTATTATTTTAGCAATTCCTCTTGCCGCCATTTTTAAAATTATCTGTGATCACATTACTCCCCTCAAACCATTTGGTTTCTTGATTGGAGAGATCAAAACAAATAGAGAGCCTCCTAAAGTTATCAAGAATTTTAAGAATTGGGTCAAATGATTTGTTAATCCCTACTTAGGGTTTAGGATTGGACTAAAGAGCGCCTGAATGATCTCCAAAAAATGTGTAAATTCGCTCTACTATTTCCATTCCAATTCTTAATTGGGCTTCTTCTGTTTCGGCTCCAACATGGGGGGTTGTAAGGATTTGTGGATGGTTCAATAGTTCTGGTCTTGGATTTGGTTCTCCTGTAAATACATCAAGTCCTGCGGCTTTTACAATTCCTAATTTTATGCCGAGCAACAATGCATCCTCGTCAATAATTCCGCCCCTTGAAGTGTTGAGCAGTATCACCCCTTTTTTCATGCGTTCGATCTCAGCTTCACCCAAAACAGCACTACCTCCTTGCGATGGCACATGCACACTAATAATATCTGCATGCAGAATGATGTCTTCCATTTTTCGGGCAGTCAATGGAATTTTTATGTCTTGATTTCCAATTTTTACAAAAACGTGATCCGATTCATAAATTGCATCATAAGGCATGACCTCCATACCCAAACCCAGTGCCATTTTTGCCAGTTCTTGACCTATTCTTCCAAAACCAATAATTCCAATTTTCTTGCCTTCAAGTTCAAATCCTCCGGCAAGTTCCTTCTTCAATTTGGAAAAGTCGCTTGCACCTTGTTCAGGCATTTTACGAGCAGCATCAGCTATATTTCGTGAAATTGACATCAACATAGCCATGGTCAATGATGCTACAGCCTTTGAGGATGCGGCAGGCGTATTGAAAACTTCAATCCCGATAGCTTTTGTGGCAGCTTGATCAATATTGTCCAAGCCTACTCCGGCTCGTCCAATTAATTTAACTCTTGGATTCATGGGCAGATCAGCTTCCTTTACTTTGGTTGCGCTGCGGACGAGCAAAACGTCATATTCCATGAAAGCCTCTTTGAGTTTCTCTTGTGCTACCTTAGTCGTATCAACAACAAATCCTCTGTGTTCAAGTTCAATCTTTGCTAAGGGATGAATGCCATCATTGGCCAAGATTTTAATCATGCTTTTATCCTAATTAGTTGACAAATTTAAGCTTTAAAACAGAATGTCGATTAAGAAGTTTTAAATCGCAGAATATCAATTGCTTTGTCATTTGCTATTTCCCTATATTTTTGGATGGTTATCCCTTTATTTTCATGAAATTGTTCGTAAAATGAACGCGTTGCTGAGCGTCCGGGATCAGAGAGTATTACTTCTGTACCATTTGGACAAACTGCATTAAGTAATGCAAAAATTGGTGCGTGTGCCCGCTTCTCATACAAGATATCGGAGCCAATAATCACGTCGTAATGTTCTTCAAGAGCATCTCGCCAATCGTAACGTATGGTTTTGAGTTCATCGTCCGTATTGTATTTCCAATTCCTGCTTGCCAATAATAAGGCATTGGGATCATAGTCGGATAATACAACATCTGCACCTAAATGCCGGGCTACAATTCCACATAATCCGGGTCCACAACCAATTTCAAGTACTTTTTTTTGATTCCAATCATACTCACTTTTGAACAACCATTGCGACAAACCAATTGCCGAAGGCCACAATTCTGCCCAATATGGAATTCGCTCATCTATGACATCGGGGTGGTCATCTCCTTTTGATAACAATGACTCAAATAAGTGATCAGTTTGATCTGCCGATTCAATAAGAAACTCGGAGTCCGCAACTGTTAGTTTTTTGACAGAAAAAAATTCATTAAACATCAGCGAAAGGTAAAATAAATTTTATCTTAAACAAGTATCAATAATATACGTACAAGACATTTTATATAAATTGCAGACCTTTACAGTTGAATTTACCTTTATTTCATGATTAAGATTACTTTTCCAGACGGAGCCGAAAGGCAATTTGAAGTGGATGCTACCCCATTGTCCATTGCTAAATCCATATCAGAAGGATTAGCAAAAAAAGTTTTAGTAGCCAAAGTTAACGGTCAGCCTTGGGATACCACGAGAGCCATCGGCACTGATGCTGCATTGCAGTTGGTCACTTGGCAGGACAATGACGGCAAAAGCACTTTTTGGCACAGTACAGCGCACCTTATGGCAGAAGCCATTGAGGCATTGTATCCCAATGTGAAGTTCTGGGTGGGTCCTCCTATTGATAAAGGATTTTACTACGACATAGATCTGGGTGAGCAATCAATAGGCGAAGATGATCTTGCTGCTATCGAAAAGAAAATGATCGAATTGAGTAAGCAAAATAATTTGTTCAAAAGACAAGAGATCACCAAGGCAGATGCAGTTACATACTTTCAAGATAAAAATGACCCATACAAGCTTGATCTCCTGAAGGATCTTGAAGACGGTAACATCACCTTGTACCATCAAGGCGCCTTTACTGATTTGTGCAGAGGACCGCATATACCGCACACCGGACTCATCAAGGCGATGAAGTTGACCAATATATCTGGAGCTTATTGGAAAGGCGATGAAAGCAATAACATGCTGACCCGAATTTACGGAGTTTCTTTTCCAAGCCAGGCTGAAATGGATGAGCACTTGATCATGTTAGAAGAGGCAAAAAAACGAGATCATAGAAAGCTCGGTAAAGAACTGAGTATATTTGTATTCGATGATGAAGTGGGTCCGGGCTTACCTCTTTGGATGCCCAATGGCACAATCATCATCGAAGAACTAGAAAAATTAGCCAAGGAGACCGAAGAAGATGCTGGATATAAGCGGGTGGTCACTCCCCATATCGCCAAAGAGAGCCTTTATTTGACAAGTGGACACTTACCTTATTATCAAGAAAGTATGTATCCTCCAATGGAAATGGACGGCACTAAGTACTACTTGAAGGCAATGAACTGTCCGCATCATCATAAAATATTTGATGCAGAACCTCGCAGTTACAAGGACATGCCTTTGCGCCTTGCGGAATACGGCACTTGTTACCGCTACGAACAAAGTGGAGAGCTTTTTGGACTGATGCGCGTTCGTTGTCTGCACATGAATGATGCACATATTTATTGCACCAAAGATCAGTTTGAACAAGAGTTCAGAGCGGTAAATGAAATGTATCTGAAATACTTCAAGATATTCGGTATTGAAAAATACGTGATGCGATTGAGCTTACATGATCCAGCCAAATTAGGTCAAAAATATATCGACGAACCAGAATTGTGGAAAGAAACCGAATTGATGGTAAGGGACGTTTTGGTTTCAACAGGAACTCCTTTTGTAGAGGTTCAAGATGAGGCTGCTTTTTATGGTCCCAAAATAGATGTGCAAATTTGGAGTGCCATAGGTAGAGAATTTACGCTGGCTACCAATCAAGTTGACTTTGCACAGGGCAAGCGCTTTAAATTGAATTTTACAAACAGCAATAATGAACCGGAAACCCCACTGATTATTCACCGCGCGCCTTTGGGTACGCACGAAAGATTCATTGGATTCCTCTTAGAACACTATGCGGGCAAATTCCCATTCTGGCTCGCTCCAGTTCAAATCAAAATCTTGCCTATCAGCGACAAAGTTTCAGATTATTCAAATTCTATGTTCCAACAAATCAAGAAATTGAAGATCAGGGTTGAAATTGATCATCGCGTTGAGAGCATAGGTAAAAAAATCAGAGAAGCTGAGTTGTTGCGTGTTCCTTATATGCTTATTATTGGTGAAAAAGATGCTGCTGCTCAGGTGGTTAGCCTCCGAAAACAAGGTGAAGGTGACCAAGGTCAGTTGACCCTTGCAGAGTTAAACGACAAGCTACAAGAGTGGAATGTAAGAGAGTAGCCAACGAACTTAATGAAAAATTTATTGCTTCAAACTTGCTTTTGACACCAGTTGGATATACCTTTGTACCAAGATGAAAAGAACTCTACTTCTTTATTTTATGTTATTTATCGGTTTTGGCTTGTTCGCGCAATCCAATGAAAGCGATAATTCCCGTTCTGCTGAGGATGTTAAAGTTTCTATATTCCCTAATCCAGCTGTTGATATTGTTAACTTTAAGACCAATAACGACAACTTGGCAAAAGTCATCGTTTTTAATGTTGCTGGTCGTAAAATCAGACAGTTTGAACTGAATGGTTCAAGATCAATCAATGTTGCTGACCTCCCTAAGGGAATGTATTTGCTTCAATTGACGGACTCCAGAGATGGCCTAATCACTACCATCCGTCTCAGTAAAAAGTAACAATTACACTTTTACTTTTTTCCAATCTCCTTTCCTAAAATAGTAGAATGAAATAATTGCAACGAGTGCTTCTGCTATTGGTATTGCAATAAATGCACCTCTCGATTTCATGTCAAGTTTCACAGCTAAAAAATAGCCCAAAGGAATTTGTATTACCCAAAAGCAGATAAAATTGATCCATGTAGGCGTCCGAGTATCTCCGGCACCATTAAGAGATTGTGTCATGACCATACCTATTCCATAAAAGATGTAACCACAGCCAATTATTTGAAGTGCTTCAACTCCGTAAGAAATAATAGCTTCGTCAGAAGTATAAAGGCGCATGATAAAATCAGGTACAGTCAAGAAAATTCCCATCACCATCGCCATGAATATCACATTGTACTTCATGGTTATTCTTACACTTTTTTCAGCCCGATCAATTTTGTTGGCTCCTAGATTTTGACCGACCAATGTTGTTGCTGCATTGCTGAGGCCCCAAGCAGGCAATATGAAAAACACTACATTTCTAATCGCTATCTGGTAACCAGCAGATGCATCAGTGCCACCAGTTTCTGCAACAAGCCTTGCCAGGAATATCCAACTTCCACTTTGAATTAAAAATTGTAGCGTGGCAGGCCAAGCAACGTGAATTACATTTTTGATCACATTCCAATGGATCTTAAAATGTTGTGCATGAAATTTTAAAATTCCCTTGCCATTGAACAGAAAAGCACATTGATAAACCACACCTGAACTTCGACCAATTAATGTAGCAATAGCCGCCCCTTTTAATCCAAAATAATGTATTAAGATTGGACAAAGAATGATGTTGATGATACTTGCAAGCCACAAACTTTTCATGGCTATGGCAGCATTTCCGGCTCCTCTAAAAATTCCGTTGATTAAGAACAACAAGACAATGGCATAACTACCACCCAACATAATCCTTGTAAATCCTGATCCTTCTATAATAACTTCGGGGGATGCGCCCATCAATCCCAGTATTTCAGGAGCGAAATATATGCCCAAAATACTGATGAGGGTGGTAATGTACAAAGATATTATGATGGATTGTGCTCCTGCAAATGAAGCAGATTCCAAATCTTTTTCACCAATTCGACGTGCTACAATAGCAGTAGCAGATGTAGATAAGCCTATTGCAATTGAGTAAACTATGGCAATTGCTGATTCCGTTAAGCCAACAGTGGCAATCGCATTGGCACCAAGCTTGCTTACAAAGAAGATATCTACTACAGCAAAGACACTTTCAAGACTCAGTTCAAGTATCATCGGAACGGCCAACAGAAAAACTGCTTTTTGGATACTGCCAGTCGTATAATCTTGTTCCTCTCCATTTAAGGAAAGTCGGAAGGTTTTGCCTATTAATTTGAACGAATTGACTATGCTTTCCAACATTGCGCTCAATTTGATGAAGGAAAGGTAGGACTTTCTATCTACAAAGAAGCTTGGTTAAAGTAAAAATACCAATTCCGCATATTTTGTATCAATTTTTAATCGGTTTTTCATTTCATTAAATACTGCACTATCTTTGCACTCATTATGCTGATAGAAAAATTCAAATCCAAGATACACCGTGCTGTAGTGACCGAAGCTAACCTCAATTACATGGGAAGCATAACCATTGACGCAGAATTATTAGATGCTGCTAATTTGCAAGAAGGTGAAAAAGTTCAAATAGTCAATAACAACAATGGGGAACGCCTTGAGACGTATATCATTGTAGGTGAGCGTGGAAGTGGGGTTGTATGCTTGAATGGTGCAGCTGCGAGGAAAGCAGAAGTTGGAGATATCGTAATCATCATTTCATACGGTTATATGGATATTGAAGAAGCAAAAACACATGAACCAATAACAATTTACGTAGATCAGAATAACAAAATCATCTGATTAACACCGCACTTTGAAGCAGATTCTAAAACTCTTATTGTTTTTATCTATTGGATTTGGAGTATTGTTTTTATTGTACTACACCCAGCAAAAGGCCTATTCCGCGCAATGTGCAATTAATGGTATAGCGGAAGCGGACTGCAGTCTGATTGACAAGCTCATTTCAGATTTTAGGAAAATCAACCCATTTTATATTTTATTGATTGTTTTCTGCTCTTTGTTGAGTCATTTGGTTCGCGCACTTCGTTGGGGACAATTAATTGAGCCGATGGGTTATAAGCCGAGAATCATCAATAGCTTTGGATCGATTGTAATTGCTTTTTTTGCAAATCTGGGTTTCCCCAGATCCGGGGAGCTTGTACGGGCTACCACTTTATCAAAATATGAGAATATTCCGCTTGAAAAGTTATTCGGAACGGTTATTACTGATCGAATAACCGATATGATCGTTTTTGTACTTATAGTTGCAGCTTGTTTTTTATTGGAATACGATCTGATATTGAAGAAAATCAATCAGCTTGTTGTGAGCAAAGATTCAACCAGTGACAATTCCAACATGATGATCTTGATGGTGGTTTTGTTTGTTGCTGGCTTGGCTTTCTTGTGGTTTGTCATGAAAAGTCAACTGTCTATTGCTTTAAAAATCAGAAAATTTGTTCTTGGTTTGGTGGAAGGAATCAGCAGCATCAAATCCCTAAAAAATCCAGCTTTGTTTGTGTTCTATACCATCAGTATTTGGGCACTGTATATCATCATGTTGTGGTTATGTTTTCCGGCATTTGGTCCAACCAATCATCTTGGAATCAAAGCTTTATTGGTTGTATTTACCATGGGAGCTTTGGGATTTTTGATACCGAGCCCCGGAGGGATGGGTACCTATCATTTTCTGATTATCCAAGGCTTATCCATTTACGGTGTCGCTGAAAGTGACGGATTTTCTTTTGCCAATATTGCATATTTCTCAGGTCAGTTGTTCAGCAATGTGCTTTTCGGGATTTTATTTTTGGTATTTTTACCTTGGTACAATAGGAATAACAAATATGGAACCCAAGCATAATTCTTATACTGCCAAGATATTGGCGCTTCCTGATCTTCAAAGATTGGTCGCAATTTGGAAAAAGCAAAACCAAAAAGTAGTATTTACTAACGGGTGTTTCGATTTGTTGCATGCAGGACATGTGAGTTACCTCCAAGAAGCCAAAACACTTGGCAATAAATTGGTATTAGGCTTAAATGGTGATGCTTCAATTAGTAGGTTGAAAGGTCTAGATAGGCCTCTTCAAAGTGAGCATGACCGAGCAATAATACTGGCAGCGTTGGGATGCATTGATGCAGTTTGCATATTTCATGAAGATACTCCGCTCAATCTCATTGAAGGCATATTGCCCGATGTGTTGGTCAAAGGCGGAGATTGGTCCACCGACCAAATAGTTGGTTCTAAAGAAGTGATCCAAAATGGTGGAACTGTTCATTCGCTTTCATTCTTACAAGGTTTGTCAACCACCAATATCATTGAAAAAATCATACACAAACTCAAATCATGACCCATATAGCTGATGTTATTTCATGGCTTGAAATGTGGGCAGATCCCAGTCTTCAGGAATCCTACGACAATTCTGGATTGATAGTCGGCAAGCCCCATTCAATAGTTACAAATATTTTGGTGAGTCTGGATTGTACGGAGGAAATCGTCCATGAAGCCATTGGAAGAAAATGTAATTTAATCATAGCACATCATCCAATTGTCTTTTCGGGCTTAAAGAAGTTAAACGGTGCTAATTATGTTCAACGAACGGTGGAGCTAGCTATCAAAAACGATATTGCGATCTATGCCATTCACACCAATTTGGATAACATCATCAGCGGAGTCAATGCCAAAATGGCTTCTAAATTGGGCTTAAAGAATTGCAAGATATTGCAGGCCAAAAGGGGCATGTTGAAACAACTGAATACCTACTGCCCACCTGATTATACCAACGAGATATTGGAAGGCCTGTTTGAAGCAGGTGCAGGAGAAATAGGCAACTATTCTGAATGCTCATTTCTTACTGAAGGATTGGGAACTTACAAAGGCAATGAAGATTCAAATCCATTTATAGGCACGGTTGGCGAGAGAAGTAATGAACCTGAAACGCGACTGTCAATCATTTTTCCTGTATATCGAGAGAAACAAATTTTGGCAGCTTTGAGGGCTATTCATCCTTATGAACAGATTGCCTACGAAATTTTATCGCTGGACAATGAATGGCAACAGGCAGGTTCCGGTTTGGTAGGTGAATTGGAACACCCAATGCCCACAATGGATTTCATGAAATTAGTAAAAGAAAAATTTCATGTCAAAAGCCTTAAACATACTAAAATCCATAAAAAAAGCGTTCAAAGGATTGCTTTGTGCGGTGGGGCTGGAAGTTTCTTGCTTTCGAAGGCAAAAAGTACAAAAGCCGATGTTTATATAAGTTCGGATTTTAAATACCATGAATTCTTTGATGCTGAAAATCAAATCATTATCGCTGATATTGGTCATTATGAATCAGAACAATTTACAATTGATTTATTAGTAGAAAAAATTGCTGAAAGATTTAGTACCTTTGCAGTCCATTTGACAAATTTGGTCACAAACCCTGTTAATTATCTCTGACAATGAGCAAAGTAGAAATTACCGTCGCTGAAAGACTAAAAAGGCTTTACGAATTACAACAAATTGATTCTGAGCTAAGTGATTTAGAAACTCTAAAAGGTGAATTACCTATGGAGGTTTCAGATTTAGAAGATGAAATTGCTGGATTGGAACTGAGACAGTCCAAAGTAAAAGCCAATGTTGATGACTTAAGTGATGAAATCAACAAATACAATGCAGGCATCAAAGATTCTGAAGCTCTTATTGAGAAGTATAAAACACAATTGGATAATGTTAAGAACAATCGTGAATTCGAAGCTTTGACTAAGGAAATTGAACTTCAAACACTTGAAATTCAATTGGTAGAGAAGAAAATCAAAGAACTTGGTATCACACTCGATGCTAAAAAGGAGATTTTTGACGGTACTAATGTTCGCGTTACTCAAAGGAAAAAGGAACTTGATGCTAAGAAAGCTGAATTAGATACCATCATTGCTAAAACAGTAAAGGACGAAGAACGCCTTCTCAAAAAATCTGACAAAGCTGCCAAAGGTGTTGAAGAACGTTTCCTAAAGGCTTACGCAAAAATTAGAGATAATTTTCCTAATAAATTGGCAGTGGTGACTGTTACTAGAAGTTCATGTGGCGGTTGCTTCAATAAGATTCCACCCCAAACTCAATTGGAAATTGGTCTTCGCAAGAAGATCATAGTATGTGAGTATTGTGGTAGAATATTGGTTGACGAAAAGATCCTGGAAGTAGGTAACGAGCCAATAGTTGCGTAAAATCTTATGTCCTTCATAGCCTTTCTTGGCATGAAATCATTTAAAAAAGTGGTAATAGGCAGTTTAAGCTGCTTTTTAGCATCGCTTTCTTTCGCCAATACGTTTCCAACTCAAAAAGAAGTCTATACCTTTTCTTTTTCCGCTGAAGTAATAAAAGCTTACAGGCTCATAACGGATATGCGCATTGCTGAAGCATCAAAATTGCTGAAGGATCAATATACAAAATATCCCAATAAGCTGTCAGCTGTTTTTATTGAAGATTATGTTGATTTCATGGTACTTATGACTTCTGAGGATCAAGTCATGTACAATAAGTTACAAAAGAATAAATCAATCCGAATCAATGAGATAGAGAAAGGCGATCCTAAATCACCTTACTACCGGTACATGAAAGCGGAGATTTATTTGCACTGGGCTGCTATTGAAGTCAAGTTTGGCAACAATCTGAGTTGCCTTCGTAACAGTTACAATGCCTATCAACTCTTGACTCAGAATCAAAAGCTCCATCCAGAATTCATCCCAAATTTGAAATGTTTAGGAATTATGCATGCCTTAATTGGTATGGTTCCCGATCAGTACAAGTCAGGTCTGAAATGGCTTTCTGGAATGGAAGGAAGTCTTTCACAAGGTCTGGCAGAGCTCAACATGGTAATGACCTATGCACAAAAGCATGATTTCCTTTTTGCTGATGAAACTAAAATCATATATACCTTCATGCTTCTGCATCTCAACAATGAACCCGAAGATGCTTGGAAGCTAATTTCAAGCCAATCCTACAATCCAGCAAATCGGCCCATGATGGCTTTTCTTCAAGCCAATGTGGCTGCCCGAACTGGCAAAAATGACGAAGCCATCAACATATTGCATAAATTGCCAATAGCAAAACAATTTTATCCCTTGCCACAAGCTAACTTGCTTCTTGGTCATTGCAAATTGAATCGTTTGGATCTGGATGCCAATAAGTATATCGTAAAATTTCTCACTGAATTCAAGGGCAAAAATTACATCAAAGAAGGCAACTTACTCCTTGCTTGGCACGCACACCTGCAAGGCAATATTTCACAGAGAAATACTTATTGTGCCAATGTCAAATCAATTGGCTCAGCCAATACAGATGATGACAAGTCGGCGATAAAGGAAGCGGTCAAATTGAACAATACATGTATTCCTTTGCTCAAAGCCCGTTTGCTTTTTGATGGAGGATATTATAACAGGGCATTGTCCGAGTTGGAAAAAAGTGATCAATCGTCTTGTAATTTGATAGAATACAGCTACCGCAAAGCGAGGTGTTATCAAAAATTGAAAGAAGATGCTACCGCCATTGCCCTTTTTACTCGGCTAATAGACGATTACCCCAAATCAACAAGTCACTTGATAGCAAATTCTGCATTGCAATGTGCTATTCTTCATGAAATGAACAAGAACCCGATACTCTCCAGAAAATTTTATCAAATCTGCTTGAATCTGAACCCAGATGAATACAAGGACAGTCTGGATGCCAAAGCAAAAGCTGGACTGCAGAGAATCAAAAACCAGAAATAGAATCCCAAAGCAGCAGTTGCCCATTTTTTAGGTTTTTTTCTTAAATTCTTTTCGAGAGTCTATCTGAATTAATCCATGAATATACCTATATTTGCGCTTCGTTTTTGGCGCGATAGCTCAGCTGGTTAGAGCGTGCGATTCATAATCGCAAGGTCGGGAGTTCAAGCCTCCCTCGCGCTACATTCTTCACCAATTAAATTTCCCCATTATGGCTTTTGAATTTTTAAAGAAACTTTTCGGATCAGCTCCAAAAATTGATGTTACTGCTGTTGCTAATAAATCAGAGCAAATGACACAAAATCTAAAAGCTGGAGCTAGTAATGCAGAGAATTCTGCAAAAGAAATGGACGCTAATGCCATTGACAAAGCTGGTGATGTTGTAGATAAAGCTGGGAATATTGCCAGTGCAGCAGGTGCCAAAGTATTAGATGTGGCAGGTGATGTTGCTGATTCTGCAATGAAAGTTGGAGAAAATGTTTTAGACAAAGCAGGAGATGCCTTTGACAATGCTGGTGATATTGCCTCAGCAGTTGTAGCCAAAATAGCAGATGTAGCGGGTGACGCAATGAATGTTGCGAAGCATGCAGGCGCAGTTGCAATGGACAAGGCAAATGATTTGGCTGTAAAAGCTGGTGACTTTGCCGAAAATGCGGGAGAAAAAATTGGCAATGTTGCTGAAGGTACAGTCGATCTTGCTAAAGAAGTAGGCGGTACTATTATTGAAAAAACTGGTGATTTCGCTGGCGCAGTAGCTGAAAATGCACAAGAAGCTGGAGCAAAAATCAAGGATAAAGCTGAAGATGTAATGGATGCAGCTGCTGACTTAGGTGGCAAAGCTATGGACGCTATCAGTGATTTTTTCGATGGCGACAAAGTGGAAGAAATTGTAAAAACAGACGAGACCAATACCGACAAGCCGGCATAATTGTTTGTTTGATTAGGTTACAAAGCCTTCATTCTTCCGGATGAAGGCTTTTTTTGTCCAGTTGAATAGGCTTTTAACCCAAATTCAGCGTTAAACGCTGAATCGACATAAGTTAATTTATTCCAAAAATTTGTCTGGGTTTAGGCTCGACAAAATCAAAGATTTTCGTCGACTCATGGAGCTTTGCTCAGAGTCTGATAGCCTTTGGCTCGTCAGACCCAAAGGGCAAAATCCACTAACGCGGATTTTGGGTTTAAAATACTTGACTTGATCAATAGCTTCAATACAAATATCACCTCACCACCATCACCTCACCTGCAAGTATTTGGACAGTGCCATTGATATTGCGGATTTGCGCATGCCACACATAGACGCCATCATCTGCTGGTTTGTTATTGATAGTTCCGTCCCAACCTAGGGAAGGATTATTGGCAGGAATGTCTGCAGTACGAAATACTTGTTGACCCCATCGGCCATAGATCTCCAAGTATTCAACGGTCCAAATAGCAGGATCAGCGTAAATGCCAAAACGGTCATTGTTGCCATCGCCATTAGGGGAGAAAACATTGGGCACATAG
>JBBQJT010000052.1:0-26533 GCA_038326165.1 Chitinophagales bacterium
ACACTACCCCTTGGCCCATCCTCAAAGCAACAGAAAGTGAAGAACTCAATCTGTCAGCCGATTTTTCATTCACCTCCAATCGATCAACCACCACTTCGATATCATGGACTTTGAAGCGATCCATTTGCATATTGGGAACAATGTCCAACATCACTTTATCTACCCTTACCTTAAGAAATCCTTGTTTTCTTACTTGCTCGAATAATTCTCGGTAGTGACCTTTCCTTCCACGGATCAAGGGAGCCAGTATGGAAATAGGTTTTGATGCCCATTGGGTGGTAATGGTTTCAAGCATCTGTGATTCGGTAAATCTGACCATTCTCTTTCCTGAAATATGTGAATGTGCTTCACCTATTCTGGCGTACATTAGTCTCAGAAAATCCAAAATCTCGGTTACCGTGCCTACAGTTGACCGCGGGTTTTTGCTTGTTGTTTTCTGTTCAATGGAGATAACAGGACTGAGGCCGTTGATTTGCTCAACATCCGGACGTTCCATCGATCCCATAAACTGACGGGCATAAGAGCTGAAGGTTTCCATATATCTTCGCTGACCTTCGGCGTAAATGGTATCAAAGGCTAGAGAGGATTTACCACTGCCACTTAATCCAGTTAATACAACCAGTTGATTGCGTGGAATCAACAGGTCAATATTCTTTAAGTTGTGTTCCCGTGCGCCGATTATTTCAATATATTCTGGACCTTCTACCATATTTTGCCGTACTGTTCAATTGTGTTGATGAAAATATTGGAGAGCAAAGGTCCTCTTTCCCTGGCTATTTCCAAAACTGATTCTAAAGTAGCGGGTTTTATCTTTTCAATTGGGAAACACATATTTGATATTAAAGAAATTGCTCCAACCCTCAAACCACAATGTCGAGCTACTAATACTTCTGGTACAGTTGACATTCCCACTGCATCAGCTCCAATTATTCTTAAAAAATTATATTCTGCTGGAGTCTCTAAACTTGGCCCTTGCCATGAAATATAAACTCCCTTTGAAGTTTGTATTGTTGCTTTTTTTGCCATTTCATGAAATACTTCCTGAATCTTAGCATCATAGGCTCCAAGCATATCTGGAAATCGCAAACCCAATTTGTCGTCATTCGGGCCACGAAGTGGGTGTTCAACCATAAGATTGATGTGGTCAGTTATAACCATCAATTCACCAGTCTCAAAATTTGGATTCAAGCCTCCGGATACATTTGACAACAACAAAGTATTGATTCCCAATTCCTTTAGAACTCTAATAGGAAATGTAATCTGTTTCATGTCATATCCTTCGTAATAATGAAACCTGCCTCCCAATAGCACCACTTCTATTCCTGCAATTTTACCGAAAATGAGTTTATTCTGGTGTGACTCAACAGTTGATAATGCAAAATGAGGAATTTCATGATATTCTACCACTTCCACATCTGTCAAAGCAGATTCAATATCCGAGAGTCCAGTACCTGCTGAAATGCCAATTTGAGGTGTGCGTTTGATGGTATTCCGAATAGATTGTGCTGCCTCCTGGACAGCTTGAAATATTTGCATATTGATCAATCGACAATAAGTAATTCTTTATCCAAAACCTGCTGCATCACATTTTCGGGCAATTCACGGGGTTGATATTGCTGATCTCGCAGTTGGGGTATGAATCCAGCGTCTATAATAGCTTGTTGGATGCCATCCGCAGTAAAGCGAAAAGCTGCACCTGCTGCTGATACTACATTTTCTTCAATCATTATACTGCCAAAGTCATTGGCCCCTGAGTGCAGACAAACCTGAGCAACTTTTTTACCTACAGTCAGCCACGAGGCTTGAATATTTGTAAAATTAGGAAGCATGATTCTGCTCATTGCAATCATTCTTATGTATTCGTCACCCGAAACCTGATTGCGCGCTCTTTTCAATTTTTTAAGCAAGGTACCTTCATCTTGAAATGGCCAAGGAATAAAGGCAATGAACCCAACTGCGTCTTTTGGTTTCTCTGATTGGACTTGACGCAATAGCACCAAATGCTCCATACGTTCATAATTGGTCTCCACATGACCGAACATCATGGTTGCAGAAGTGGTCAGTCCTACTTGGTGAGCAGCTCGCATGACATCTAACCATTCTTGGCCTCCGCACTTACCCTTGGAAATCAATCGACGGACCCTATCATTGAGTATTTCTGCTCCAGCACCAGGCAATGAGTCAAGGCCTGCTTCTTTCAATGCAGTCAAGACCTCAAAGTGGCTTAATTGTTCCAACTTGCTTATGTGGGCAATCTCTGGTGGACCCAAAGCGTGCAGTTTTAAGTTGGGGTAAATAGATTTGAGTTCACGGAATAAATCGCAATACCACTTCAGACCAAGGTCAGGATGGTGTCCACCTTGGAGAAGCAATTGTTCGCCTCCTAGCAAAAACATCTCCTCTATTTTTTCCTTGTACTCTGCAATTGTTGTAATGTATGCTTCATCATGCCCCGGTCGGCGAAAGAAATTGCAAAATTTACAATTTGCAACACAGACGTTGGTTGTGTTCGAGTTGCGGTCAATGATCCAAGTAACCGTATTGCTAGGTACATGCTTTTGCCGTAATTTGTTGCCAACATACATCAATTCTGCAGTGGTAGCATTCTCAAATAAAAATACACCCTCTTCTATACTGAGATGTTCCAATTGCAGGGCGCGTTGTAATAAATCTTCTGTATTCATGATTAAATGATCCTTGTAGGATAATAACAAAGGTAACAAGTCAATGTTGAGAATTTAGGGAACAAAAAATAAAACCGATATCTTAGACAACAATTTGAATTATTGAAGAGTTCTATATATCTTTGTAGCGAAATTTCGCTAAACTATAATTCATCTACAAAATACTTATTTCATGTCAACCGAAGCAGCTATTCAAAATGTCCTACTTGGCGGTCAATTCATTATTCGAGATACACCGGCAGACCAAATGTTCATTCCTGAGCAATTTACTGAAGAACAACTGATGGTGAAACAGATGGCTGAAGATTTCATGAAAAACTCCTTTTACCCCGTTCAGGAAAAAGTTGAAAAAATGGAAGAAGGCGTGACAGTAGGATTGTTAAATACCGCTGCAGATTTGGGACTTTTGGGAACACACATGCCTGCTGCTTATGGCGGAACAGAGCTTGATACCAACACCAATACACTTATCAATGAGGTTCTTGGTGCAGCGAGCAGCTGGATTGTCAGTTATGCGGCACACACAGGAATAGGGATGTTGCCGATATTGTACTTTGGAACTGAAGCTCAGAAAGAAAAATACCTGCCACGACTTATAACTGGAGAATTAAAAGCTGCTTATTGCTTAACTGAACCAGACTCAGGCTCTGACGCACTGGCTGCAAAAACCAATGCCTTTTTGGATGCTGATGGACAACACTACACCATCAATGGTCAAAAAATGTGGATCACCAATGCAGGTTTTGCTGATGTTTTTATTGTGTTTGCAAAAATTGATGGTGACAAATTCACCGGATTTATTGTTGACAGAAATTTGCCTGGTGTAACTCTTGGTGCTGAAGAAGCTAAAATGGGAATTAAAGGATCATCTACCCGTCAAGTATTTTTTGAGAACGTGCAAGTTCCGACAGACGCGGTCTTGGGTGAAATAGGAAAAGGGCATAAAATTGCATTCAATGTACTCAACATTGGAAGATTCAAGTTGGCAGTTATGTGCATGGGAGGCTGTAAGCAGGTTATGAACATGAGCACGCAATATGCCAATGAACGAATTCAATTCAAAAAACCTATTGCAGAATTTGGTGCAATCAAGTACAAATTGGCTGAAATGGCAACTCGATTGTATGCCACCGAAAGTACGATTTACAGGGTATCAAATCTTATGGAAAACATGAAAGATAGCCTGATGTCACAACAAATTCCTTATGAAGTGGCCATCAATAAAGCGGCGGAAGAATACGCCATTGAATGTTCAATTCTGAAAGTTTATGGTTCAGAGATGTTGGATTACATAGTCGATGAAAATGTACAAATTCATGGCGGTATTGGATTTTCAGAAGAATATCCTGCAGCCAGAGCTTATAGGGATGCCCGCATCAATAGAATATTTGAAGGTACAAATGAAATCAATCGGCTATTGATTGTCGATATGATGTTGAAAAGAGCATTGGGTGGCCATCTTGATTTGGTTGGACCTGCGTGGGAAGTTCAAAAAGAATTGGCTTCAATGCCGTCAATGGAACCCGTGACTGGTCGATTTGGGGAGGAATACAAAGCTGTAAAAGATTTTAAAAAAATAGTACTACTGGTAGCAGGATCAGCAGTCAAAATGCAAATGGATGGCAAATTGAATTTGCAAGAGGAACAAGAAATATTAATGAATGTGGCAGATATCATTATGGATATGTATGTAGCCGAGTCATTACTACTTCGAGTTGACAGAAAACTATCTGACGGACATTTAGAGCATGAAGCAGCTGACGTTGCTATGCTTAAATTATTTATCAATGATACGACTCACCGAATTGCAAAAAACGGAACTGACGCTTTGTGTTCATTTGCAGAAGGGGACTTGTTGAAGACATTCTTGATGGGCTTGAAACGATTTACCAAATATTCACCTCAAAATGTGCGAGATCTCAGAAGGACTATTGCAGCTGAATTGATCAAATCAAATGGTTGGTGCTTCTCTTAAGTTCTAAATTAATAACCTAACAATAATTTTAAAACTGTTATTAGGCTCATATATTAATATTACACCAGTATTTGTTTCATAAATAATTATGTTAAAATTGTAAAAATATTTGAGAATACCAATTTGAACGTACATCTTTGTCATACAAATGTCATCCTCTACAATTTGTATATGATTTGTCCGTTTAAATTAAAATTCCTGATGTTATGAAAAACATAATTCTACTGGTTTGCTTGTCAATGAGTGTTTTTGTATCCTGTAATAAAGATCCGAAACTGAGTTTTAATTACTACAAAGACGGTCAGTATCAAATGATGTCCAAAACTTTGAATTTACCTGAAAAACCATTTGATTATCAGCCTAAATTAGCTGTTCATTTGGTTGCAGATTTTCTCAGACCTTCCGCTGTAAATTCTGATATGGCCACATTGGGTAGGGTCATATTTTATGATAAAAAGCTTTCCAAAGATCAATCTATAGCTTGCGCAGGTTGCCACAAACAAGAATTGGCATTCAGTGATGATGTTGCTTTAAGTACAGGTGTGGAAGGTCGGCAAACAGCAAGAAATTCATTTCCTTTGGGATCCGTAGCAAATTTTGCTGCTTATTATGGAACAGAAACATTTGGCTCAGCAGGAATTCCATTCTTTTGGGACAACCGTGCTGGTACAGTTTCCGAACAGAGCAAAGCAACTTTCGGAAATCCGGACGAAATGGGCATGAAAATGTCAGATGTTACTGATATGATCAACAAACTTGATTATTACGGGCCACTATTTTCAACTGCATTCGGCTCCACGTATGTTTCGGAAGAAAAAGTCCTCCAAGCTTTAACTCATTTTATCAATTCACTTATGTCCTGCGACAGCAAATTCGATAAAGCTGCAAATAAATTTTTCTCTGGAGGCAATGGCGGCTCCTTTGATTATGAGAATATTATGTCAAATAACAGTTTTTCAAGTTTTACCCAATCCGAAAACAAAGGAAAACAAATATATGTGAATAATTGTGCGTCATGCCATACTGTAGGTTTTGGAAGACCTATACTGGTGAAAGCCAATAATGGTCTGGATGTTGTTTATACCGACAATGGAATCGGAAAAATAACAGGTCATCAAGCTGAAAATGGCTTGTTTAAGGTTCCTACTTTAAGAAATATCGCATTGACTGGACCTTATATGCATGATGGAAGATTCTCATCGCTCGAAGAAGTAGTTGAACATTACTCAACTGGGATAAAAAATCACCCAAATTTGAGTCAACAACTCAAGTCAAATGGTCAACCAAAATTAATGAATCTAAGCATCCAAGACAAGCAGGATCTTATTGCATTTTTAAACACATTGACTGATGTTAATTTTGTGCAGCAGGCAAAATTTTCTGATCCTTTCAAGCAATAAGAATTATAAAGTATTCATTGGCAATTTCTTACATCTTATTCACTCCTGAATTATGAAATATACTTTCAGCTACATTGTTATGTTCTGCTGTCTCAATCTTGGAATTAGTCAGAGTATTATTTTGCCAAGTATCACGAGCTTTCCCAGTGGTTGGGGCAAAAACAATTTGGAATTGATAGCAAATGGTGGTTTATTTACAAGTAAGGGAATCTATTCAGGTCAACTGAACTACAATCCGATCAAAAACCTGTCATTGGAACTTTATGGTGGAGAGACAAGGACTGGAGAACTCCGTTCCTTCAAATCTACACCTGGCCCCAATCAATCAGAAGTAAACCACAATCTCAGCAGTTTGGAATTTGGTGGTAAGGCATGGTACCACATACCAATGAAAGGCATGTATGGTATTGTAACAGGAATGGGATATGGTAATATTTCATCAAAAGTTAATGAAGAGAATAGTTCTGAGGCATTAATTAAAGCCCAGACAGGCAGTCTAAGCCTTTATCTTACTACAACGATGACCAGAACAACATTTTATTTAGGCTTCGACTGGAAAATAACAAAAATAAACTCTTTTACAGCCCAGGGAAGTAGCCAATACATCAACAATGTAATTGGAAACAGATTGGCTGATCATTCAGTTACACAAGCCTTCTGCCCTACTATGGCCTTGAACTTTCAAGGAAGATATATCAACTGGGGAATGGCCTTAAGCGGATTCGCAGAAACTACCAAAACCAATCTTAATTTCTCGAGTCAAACATTTCATTTCAACATTACTGTTCCTATTATTAGGTCAACAGTTAAGAAGATTGAGGCACCAAATTAAGCAGCATTATTACTGCACGACCTTATCGCCTCTTAATGAACGGTATCGTTTGCGGGCGTCTGTAGCAAAAACACTGCCAGGAAACTTGGTAAACACCTGTTCGAACAGATCTCTTGCTTTGTCCTTTTCCATTAATTGAAGCTCATACATATCTGCTAATTCGTACATGGCATTATCTGCACGGATATCTTCAGCAAATTTTTCAAATACCTTTATGTACGCTTCAATGGCTTCAGGCCATTGTTTTCTCTTACGGTAGATTTTAGCTTTCAAATACAAAATATCATCCGTCAAGCTGTGTTCAGGAAATTTCGTATTTAAAGTATCCAATTTCAAGAAAGCTTGTTCAAACTTATTTTGATAAAACAGGAGTTCCGCTCCGGCGTAAAGAC
This sequence comes from Chitinophagales bacterium, assembly GCA_038326165.1. Lineage (GTDB taxonomy): Bacteria > Bacteroidota > Bacteroidia > Chitinophagales > Saprospiraceae > JAEUUM01. The sequence goes on from JBBQJT010000052.1 coordinate 7,284, forward strand.
TCAAAGCCTCAGTTGAAGTATCCAATCCCATATTGTCCATGATGAAAACAGATAAATCCAATGCGTCATTGGCTATTAACTTGGACGTAGAAGACTTCAAAATATCAAATTGAGATTGCGCCCATTCGAAATCGCTATTGTAATATGATAGTTTGGCATTTCTAAATCTGGCCTCATGTCCCAAAGGATCTTCAGCAAAATCTTTATCTACCTGTGAATAAAGTAAGGTGGACTCCCAAACTTCGTCGGTTATCAAATACAAATCTCCCAAAAGCAGTTTAGCCTCCGCTTGAACATTTCTATTCAAACCGGGTATGTCTACCAGCTGTCTAAGTGTTTTGATAGAAGCTGGAATGTCGTTCACGTAAAGACCGAGCATTTGAGCATATTCCAACATCAACTGACCCGAGGATGCTGTAAAACCCAATTGGCTGAGAGCAGCCTCATACTCAGCCCTAATTATGACCAAATCCTCTGGTGCGTATATTGCTGAATCTGTAATTTTTAATCTTCTGGCTTTCAATAGCTCTTTTCTGGCTTCAAAATAAAGTGCAGATTCTGTTCCCCTTTCTAGGGTAATGTATTCAAATGCTTGGATAGCTGCATCGTATTTCTTTTCCTGAAGTGCTTGAGCACCAATTTGATAAGGTCTTGCACCATTCTCTTGCAATCTTTTATCCAAGGCTTTAGCTTGGCGCAGTGCGTTGGCATAATCCTTTTGATGATAAAACAACCAAGTCAACAGTTCTATCAAAACTGTTTCTTCACTGTTGGCTTGCAATCTATCAAATGTTTGGAGCTTTAATTCTTCGTAATCCTTTTCTTCTAAGATATTTAGAAAGAAAGATTCAATTGAAGTAAGTCTGCCTGGTTCCGCTATCAAAGTTGACAAGTAGGCATCAATCATTTTGGGAATATCACCTTTGCGATAATATAAATCAGCAAGAGAATTGACATAGTTGCCATTTTTGGAATTGGCAGATGCCTTTTCATAAACAGCTATGGCATGATCGTAATCCTGTATATTCATGAAGGCGTTACCCAGCTTGTAAACTTGAAAATCATCAGCACCCAAGTCACTTATTGCTTTGTTGTATTGGACTTGTGCTTCTTCCTCTTTGCCTTGTTTGGATAATATATTGCCGTAAGTGACAAGGAGACTGACATCTTTGCTATTCTTCTTTACTTGAGATTTTACAACATCAATAGCAGCAACGTAATCCTTTAGTTCCAGTAAACTACCAATGTAGTAATTGAAATAGTTTTCGTTATTTGGAGCGCCCTCCCATAATTTCTTATAGAGACTTGCTGACTTTTCATATTCGCCATTGCTATAATATTGCAGAGCAAGCTTCATTTCTTGTCCCCATGACCTGACTGAGGCAAGTAAAGACATACACAACAATAAAGTGCGAAGAGATGCGGTCAAGGTAATTGTTTTCAATTATTAATCAACGAAATAATAGTGCAAAAGTTGTTCTATTTGATTTTCGGTGATCTTAAAATTATCATAAAAATCAATGTTGCAAGAAGGGATCCAATGCTGTTTGATAGAATGTCTGATAGATCAAAAATCCTGCCATCTCCTATCAAGTATTGCAGGCATTCCATCAACACTCCAAAAACAATACTTAAGACGAAGGAGACTTTGTACTGAGTGCTAATTTCATGAAATTTGAAATAAAGCAAATACCCACAAGTCAATACAAAATAACTTACAAAATGCAGCAGCTTGTCCTTGGTTAAAAGGAACCAATCCATCAATTCAATTGAACCTGGTGGCACAATTGACCCAATGAGTATCACAATATGAAGTAAAACTATTAATACAAAAGAAAAACGACGCATTAACCCACCAAAGCAGCATACGCGACACTATCCATCAGGCCGTCTATTTCAGATGCATCGGTCATTTTTACCTTTACAATCCAACCCTCACCATAAGGATCTGAGTTTATCAATGCAGGATTATCACCTCCAGTCTCACTTAGAGCAGTATTCAATTCCAATACTTCACCTGATACTGGCATAAACAACTCAGAAGTGGTTTTAACGGCTTCTACAGTTCCAAATACTTCGTCCTTACTCAATGTTTCACCAATTGATTCAATTTCAACATAAACCAAGTCTCCAAGTTCAGATTGAGCGAAGTCTGTGATACCAATTGTAGCAATATCACCTTCAATTTTAACCCATTCATGTTCTTTCGTGTAACGCAACTCTGCCGGAAAATTCATATTATTTTTTGTTTTGTGAGTCAAAAATACAATTCCTATACTAAGCGACCAAAAATAAAAAAGCCCAAACAAAAATGCCGGGCTTCTTCTTGTATAATTTGTTGTCTATTTCTATGAAACTTGTTCTTTTTTACCATTCTTAGACGGTGAAGTTTTGGATTGAACATAATTGCCCAACCACTCTGAACTCACTGATTTAGGACGTTCTAATCCTAATCCTAAAGCTCTTGACCAACAAAGGGCTGCCAATACACCCAGTGATCTACTTACACCAAACATAACTGTATAAAAATTAAATTCCTTCAAACCATAGTGAACTAAGATTGCCCCTGAATGTGCATCTACGTTTGGCCAAGGATTCTTAATTTTTCCAGTAGACTCAAGTATAGGTGGAGCTACTCGGAATATCTGCCAAACGATGTCAATCAAATTGCTCTTGATATTGTAATCTTCAGCAAATTTCTTTTGAACCAAAAATCTAGGGTCCGGTTTGCGCAATACAGCATGTCCGTATCCAGGTACTACTCGGCCGCCAGCTAGGGTAGATTTGATGTATTCTGCAACTTGCTCATCCGTAGGAGTGTCAGTGCCTAATATTTCAATCATCTTGTAGATCCAAGATACCACTTCCTGATTAGCTAAACCGTGCAAGGGTCCTGCCAATGCATTCATACTTGCCGACAAGGATAAATATGAATCTGCCAAAGTTGAACCAACCAAGTGACAAGTGTGTGCTGAAGCATTTCCACCTTCATGGTCAGCATGAATAGTAAGGTATAAACGCATCAAACGTTTGAAATCTGGATCCTTAATACCAAGCATATGGGCAAAATTACCTGCCCAATCTAAGGTAAGATCTGGTTTGATATGATCACCATCGTGGTAAGTACGACGGTAGATATATGCTGCCACTCTTGGTATTTTGGCCAAAAGGTTCATTGTATCCTCATAGGTTGCGTTCCAATATTCATTCTTATTCATGCCTTCTTGGTGCCTTCTTGTAAAGATACTTTGAGTCTGCATAGAAGTAATGCCAATACTGAATTGCGTCATTGGGTGCGTTTCTATAGGAAGTGAATCAATCACCTTGTACACATGCTCAGGAATCTGACTTCTTCGGATCCATTGATCGGTAACGAATCTTGCCTCTTCTGCTGTTGGAATTTCATCAACCAGCATCAGCCAGAAAAGTGCTTCTGGAAGTGGCTCAGTGCCATTTGGTATCTTAGGTAATTTTTCTCTTAACTCAGTGATGCTATATCCTCTGATTCTAATACCTTCATTGGCATCTAGCTCAGATGTTTCCCATAACATACATTGTACATCGCGCATGCCACCAACCAACTGAGCTAAACTAACCTCATCTATCTTTAGACCACCGTGTTGCTTGTTAAGATCGCTTAACTTTTGAGAGACCAATCTTGCCTTCTCAAAAAATTTACTCTTAAGTGGATCTTGCTGAACTGAATCCTGATTCATTTGCTATTTAAATAAAAGATTATAAAATGCTTGCACTCAATAAACCCAAACTTTTACGGTTTGTTGCTTTTGACGGCGCAAAACTGAGAATAAATCCTCATTTTATGATAAAATTCACCAAATAAATCTTGGAACAATAATAACAACATCATCCCATTAAGGATATGAATGATGAAATATGCCTGCAAAGGCCAGATATCTTTTGAATATCTATCCTAAATTCCAAGAAAATAAAAGAATCAATAGCCTATTTCGTCCAGCGCAGCATTGTAAGCTTGACTGTGCTGCATACCCTGTTTAACCTTGGCTGTGGTAATATCTGCAAGTTGCTTTCTGATAACTGATTGTCCTTGACGGTACTTCTGACGTTGCTCATTGTCCAGTATTTTGTTGATACTGAAACTGGTACCATCCATGTTGGATTTGCGTTTTTTGTAATACTTCTCAGTATCAGTAGTTTTATACTTTGAAATTTTTATTTCGTTGTTGAGCTTTCTTTCTTGAATTTTTTGCATTTCAGCTGCTTGTTCAATTGTCAGACTATACTGGCCCACCATTTTTTCGGTGATGCTTGCTGCCTGTGCTCTGGAATCTGATTGGCCAATTATCAAATTGGCGAACAACAAACAAACCGCAATTATTAAGTATTTCATGAAAACTTAGCTTTGAATTAGAAGACAAAGTAAACAACTTGCCGCCGTTTCAAAAAATGTATTGACATTTGTTTTCACAAATCACTCATATTTTGTTCATAATACAAGAAAAACTAATAGAAGAGTCCGTAATCAAGGCATATTTTGCCTGTGAACTTTCGGCTTGTAAAGGCGCTTGCTGCTGGGAAGGTGACTATGGAGGACCAATGACCAAGCAAGAAGCTGAAAATTATCAAGAAATTCTAGAAGTTTTACTTCCTGAACTATCCGAAGAAAGCCAAGACATTTTAAAAAATCATGGCACTTCTCATTATTTCAGTGAACCAAAATTTGAAGGAACACCTCTGCGAAAAAATGGTGCTTGCGTTTACCTCAGATCATGGCCCGATGGTAGCATGAGGTGTAGTATCGAAATTGCCTACAATGAGGGTAAAATAAACTACAACAAACCAATAAGTTGCCATTTGTACCCGCTAAGAATAGACAGGGACGCCATTACTGGTTTTGAATTGCTGAGCTACCACAAATGGTCTATCTGTAGTGCAGCTTGCCAAAAAGGGAAAAAAAGCAAAACCAAACTTTATGAATTTGTAAAAGATGCTTTGGTTCGAAAGTATGGGAACGAATTCTATCACGAACTTGAAGCACTTGCCATACAATACAAAGATATCAATTGAAGAAAAATGCAATAGCTTAATCAATCAAAATGGATTCATTATCACAATTAGTACTTGGTGCAGCTGTTGGCAAATTTATTGCCGGCAAAAAGATGGGCAACAAAGCTGCTTTGTGGGGCGCTATTGCTGGAACTTTGCCAGACATGGATGTAGTACTCTCTCCTTGGTTGGACGTAATCCAAAAAATTATTGTCCACAGAAGTTATAGCCATGCAGTCTTTTTTCATTTTCTGATGGCATTCCTATTGGCTTGGGTATCTGTAAAACTATCCAAGAAGTCCAACTATTCTTTCAAATTATGGTGGCATCTATGGTTTTGGGGTATGTTCACCCACGCCTTATTGGATTGCTGCACAGCCTATGGAACTCAATTGTTTCAACCTTTTACCAATTATCTTGTCAGCTTTAACAACGTGTCAATCATCGATCCCCTTTACACAATGCCTTTCTTGTTGTTTTTGGTTATTTCACTTTTCTTTAAAAAAGAGAACCCCAATTTTTCACGATTCAACAATATGGGATTGATTATTAGCACGGGCTATCTGCTTTTTACCTTTGGCGTGAAATGTTACGTCGAATCTATATTTAAAAGTAATTATGAAAAGCAAGGAATGGTAATTGACCATCTTATCACATCACCAACATTTTTTAATTCCGTGTTGTGGTACCATGTTGCTTCAAATGAGACCAAAATCTATGTTGGTGAATATTCCTTATTGGATCAGACCAAGGATATTGATTTCGTTAAAATTCAGCGAAATTTAGATCAAATCAATAAGCATCCGGCAAAATATGAAATAGAAGTTTTGAAATGGTTTGGAACAGATTACTATTTTGCCAATCAAACCGCAGACACTTTAGAATTCTATAATGCAAAGTTCGGAAGGGCAAATTTATTAAACAGACCGAACCAAAGTAGCTTTCCATTTTATTATAAAATAACCCAAGAACAAGGTAAATCAGTAGTCTCAGTAATTCAGCCAGAAAACCTTGAGGATATTAAAACCGCCTTTGGTGATCTTTGGCAGCGTTTGTTGGGACTTAAAAATTGAAAATAACTCAATTTTGCTTCGACTTTGAATAAAAACTGATGCTGTTAAATCTTGATTTATTCCTGCTGTATATCGCAACCAAGCGCTAAATGCTGCGTACATAGCTGAACTGCTTGAATTTAAGGTGTAAAGTACTTACTTTTGCATCTGCTTTTGAAGCACACATAAATATTAAAACAAATATAATAAATAATTTTACGTTGATTGTTGTTAATCAGTAGCGTAGATGAAAAACATTTTATAATGGCATTAATTACACAAATTCGTAAACGTACAGGTTTAATCATCTCCTTAATTGCTCTTGGCGTTTTGGGCTTCATTTTAATGGATATTCAAGGAAACCAAAGCATTGCTGGTGGTGCAGGTGGCCATGTGGGATCAATTGACGGAAATAAAATTTCGATCAATGAATTTCAATCGGTCAAAGAATCACTCTACGGAAATAGTGGTGGTGAAGATTTTAGCAGAAATGGCTATGTATGGGATTACTTCGTTGAAAAGATCATAATTGGCCAATTAGCAGAAAAAATAGGCTTGGGTGTTTCCAGAGAAGAGATGAAAGATCTTGCCTTTGGTGAAAATCTAAGTCCTATCATCCAACAAAAATTCATGGATCCAAATACCCGCCGAATTGACAGGAATCAATTGGGTGAAATCAAAAAGGCCATCGAAGGAAATAGCTTACCTGATGAAGGCCGTAGAAACTGGGCTCAAGTTGAAAAGGAAATATACAAGGAACGCCTTCAAGAGAAGTTCAATAATTTGATCACCAAATCAATTTATACTCCTAATTGGTTGGCAGAAGTTACTAATAAAGAGAGAAACGAAACCGTTGATATCACATTTGTTAAAGTACCTTACGAAACTGTGCCAGATTCTGAAGTAAAACTTACTGACGCAGATTACGAAAAGTATTTAAAAGAAAACAAAGGAAACTACTTTCAAAATGAGGAGACTCGTCGTATTTCATACGTGATTTTTGATGTAGTTCCTTCAGCTAAAGACAGTGCAGAGGCAAAACAAAAAATATCCGGCATCATTGAAAAATACAACAAAGTCAACAATGATTCACTTTTTGTCAACGCAAACAACGGTCAGATGGTTGGCCAATTTGTGAGCAAAGATAAATTAGAAGGCGTCCTTAAGGATACAGCATTTGATTTAGCTAAAGGTGGCATATTCGGCCCATACATTGAGCAAGGTGCTTTCATGGCGTTCAAAATATTAGACAGAAAAATACTTGCTGACTCAGTGCGCTCAAGACACATCCTTATCCAAGGAAAATCAGCTAGTGATCTGGCACAAGCGAATAAAACTATTGATTCGTTAAAAATACTTGTTGAAACTGGCAGAGCTAGATTTGACACGTTGGCAACTAAATTTGGCCAGGATGCAACCAAAGAAAAAGGTGGTGACTTGGGTTATGTAGCACCAAACGCAATGGTAAAAGAATTTAACGATTTGATTTTTGAAAAAGCTGATCAAGGCAAAATTTATAAAGTGACCACTCAATTTGGTGTGCACTTGGTAGAAGTAACTGGAAAGAAATTTGTAAAGAACGAACCATACATCAAGTTTTCGATCTTCCGTGAGGCTATTATTCCTAGTGAAGAGACAAACAATGCAGCTGAAGACAAAGCAAATAATTTCCTTACTACAAATCGTAGCGTAGAACAAATGATTGCTGCCACTAAAGGTTCCAAAGACATTGAAGTGTTGCGTTCAGTTCCTCTTAAAGCCAACGAATACAATTTGGGTGTATTGGGTGCTGAATCCGCATCATACTCTATAATCAAATGGGCATTCACTTCAGATGCCAAACTAGGCGAAGTATCACCGGTACTGTATCAAACCAAAAACAAACAGGATTTCTTTACCGATAAATTAATAATTGCTGGTTTGAGTGGTATAATTCCTGCCGGAATGCCTAAACTTGAATACATCAAAGAAGACATTAAGCCTCAAGTAATATTCGCTAAGAAAGCTGAAGTAATCAAAAGCAGGTTTGGTGGTAAAGATTTGAACTCAGTTGCTACAGCTATTAACGGAAAAATCGATACGGCAAAAGCTATAAATTTTGCAAGCAATTTTATAGCTGGAGTTGGAAACGAACCAAAAGTATTGGCTGCGGCGTTTAAACTACAAACCAACGCAATTTCCGCACCAATTGGTGGTAACTCAGCTGCTTTTATCATTTCTCCTATTGGAAAATCAAGCGCTGGAACAAGCGCTGATATCCTTACCGTTAAGAATGGTATTCGCGATCAAATGAAAGCTCAAATAGCTCCTAAGATTATGGATTCTTTGAAGAAAGAAGTTAAAATAAAAGACAACAGATACGATTTCTTTAATTAGTAAATCAAAATTCCAAAAAAAAGCTTGTACAATTCAGTTTGTACAAGCTTTTTTTTATTGCTAATTATCGGTATTTCAACTTAGTTCCTTATTACTATTTTTTTACGTCTAAAAAAATACTAATGAAGTTAAAATTTTATGCCCAACAATAACAATAAGTATATTCAATGTATTCAATTATTTTTACCATCTAATTACTACAAGGCACAAGCCAAAAACTGATGAAATTAATTATCCTAAAAAGACCAGATATTGCTGCCGAAAGATGGGATAATACCATAAAATCAAGCAAGAATGGGCGTATTTATGCCTACAGTTGGTATCTGGATATCGTAAGCCCAAATTGGTCGGCAATCGTTTCAGAGGACTACGAATATATTTTTCCATTGCCAATCGGAAAAAATATTTTGACACACAAAAGGATATTACAACCAATGCTTTGTCAACAACTTGGTTTATTCACTTCTAATACAGAAATCACTCAAGAAATACTATCCAGTTTTTTATCCAAAATACCAGATGAGTACAGTTTTGTTGATTTACAGCTGAATGAAGGGAATATTGAATTGGAGCAATTAGGGAACTGGAACTTTTATGAACGACCAAATATGTTGCTGGATTTATCACCCAAATATGAAGTTTTACATCAAAAGTTCAGCAAGTCAACTGCCAATAATATTAAAAAAGCAAAGGCAACTGCTCTTAAAATCGAGTACGTCACAAAGCTTGATTTTTTAGAAGGACTAAAAGCGGTTTATGCAAAGAAAAAACTCCTCAAATCGATAGACCTGAATCTGATTGGACAATTAATCGACGCTTGTTTGAGCCACAAAAATGGATTTATAAGAGGCGTGTACAATCAATGCGGCAAATTATTAGCCGCTGATTTTTATGGTAAAGACCAAAACAGAATTTACAAGTTGCTTTCCTTTTCAACGGAGGAAGGAAGAAATAATGAAGCCGGATATAAAATTCTGGACAGTGTGATTTGGGAAAATGCCGAGAAAAATCTTCTGCTCGATTTTGAAGGATCAAGTATTCCGGGTGTAGCTAAATTCAACGCAGGATTTGGAACGGTTTCGGTTCCTTATTACAGAATCATCAGGGATAATTTACCGATTTGGATGGTAAAGATCATGAAATGGATCAAAAAACACTGAGATATCCAAAATGGATTCTTGGTGATCTGAAGTCAAAAGCCTGATTGGACTTTCGACCAACTCCCGCCGCCACAGAAATAACACCTGACTTGGTTTCCAATGAAGCATTTACACCAAAACCTAAAGCTTGCTCTTGAATATCCTGAAGTCCATATTTGGAAACGTATGTGGCCCAATCTACAAAAAAGCCAATATAGGAATATGGACTGACCAACAATCTGAGTTCCGAAGTAAGCATACCATATTGGTTAACTTCTATAGATTGTTCATCAAAACCTCGCAGCAATTTGTAGCCACCAATTCGGTAAAGTTCGTTGCGAAGTGGGACCGTGTTGCCAAAAATACCAGCTCCCCGCAAGCCGGTCTTAAGAACCAAGTTGCCCGAAAAATTCCAATAATAGTCTGCTTGAAACTCAAGACGGTACTGATTTTTGCTGCTTGACAAGCTATCATATTGAGCCGCCAAACGGTTGTTGTCATTGGATAATGAAATAATTTTGGGATTCCTTTTTAAGTTTCTGATTCCTGCTTGGAATGAAATTTTTGCATCCAAGCCTGATCTAGGATTTACAATGAAATTCAATGTGTTCCTGTACACTTCAATTCCCAGTGAGTTCCTTCGAAAATCTAACAAACCAGGCAAATTTCCAGTTTGGAGGATTGAATTGACTGGAACTGACAAAATATTCGATATGCTATTCAAATAATTCAAACGCACACCCAAACCCTCCTTGATTGGAAAATTGGCTGACAGACCAGATTGAATGTCAACGCTGCTGGTGTCTCTTTTTAAGATACTAAATTGCCCATCCATGCCAATGTTGCTGGCCAAAAGGAAGGGCCATTGAATGCCTAAATTAAGATTTTGGTCTCCATTCTGAAAACTCTTGAAATCTAAAAACAGGCGTTCCCCGTAATTTAAGGTATTGTAGACATCAGCTGTTAATTGTCCCGTCAAAACCAATCTTCTGCTGGTGTTGCCAATTGTGTTGGTAGGCTGCAATCCCAATATGACATCGAACCGATTCGCTTTTTTGGAGATTGGCCAGATTCGAACCGAGACTTCGTTGTTCTTAAAAACCAATTCGCTTGGTTGGCCGATATCGAGAAATGGTATTTCTCTTACTCTGTTATCTGTTCGGTTCAACAAAGCCAAGTCGCAAGGTCTTCCCTTTTGAAAATTCAATATACCGTACCAAAATTTATCAGGAAGTTTTAAGTTGGGGTTCTCTATGGTAATATCAGACATTAAAATTCTTGGGCCCAAATCCATTTTGATATCCAAAGTGACCGAATCAGTGTTCAAATCGATGTTTTCGAACCAAATCCTTGCAAATGGATAACCATTTTCCCAGAAAGTTTTAAGCTTTTTCCTAAATTTTGGCCTTTGCTTTTGAATATTTACTTTTTTGATTAAAACCTCTTTTTCTTTTAAGTGCAATTGCTTTTTTTGGGAATCTGTCAACTTCCACGACATTTGTGCAATCCTATATTTTGGGCCTTGGTGGATAAAGATTAATCGGGATGTGTCCGTTAATATTGTAACGCTATCGACAGAAATTTCAAGAAATCCATTGGTCGCATTGCTTTCAATCTTCGATCGCAGAAACCTATTTGCATCAATACTGTCCATAAAACACTTCTGCTCAGATTTTATGCCATCTGTATTAAGGATAAGACATTGTTTTTTCTGCCCTGAAAGTACAGTAGCAGAAAGAGCAAGAATAAAAATGAACCTGTAACGCATTGGACAAAAAAACGACACAAAGTAGTTATATAGTTTAAAGCGTGGCAATAAATATTTAAGATAATGAATTGCTTTGAATACTTTTACTGCTTGATACCCAATATGGCTGGAATTTATATACATATACCTTTTTGCAAGCAGGCTTGTCACTATTGCGATTTTCATTTTTCTACGAGTCTTCGATACAAAGATCAGTTGATCAATGCCTTGATTGATGAGATAGCTTTAAAGCATGAAATACTTGCCTCCCAAACTATACATACCATTTACTTTGGGGGAGGAACTCCTTCTTTGTTGAGTGGACCAGAATTAAAAAGAATCATCGACAGCATTGCCAAATATACAAATTTGAGTGCGCTTGAAGAATGTACCCTTGAGGCAAACCCCGATGATTTGAATATCAGTTATTTGAAGTCACTCAAGGAGGCAGGTGTGACGCGCCTGAGTATTGGAATTCAATCATTTCATGACTCAGACTTACAATGGATGAATAGGGCCCATAATGCAAAAGAGGCTCACAAAGCGATACATGAAGCCGCCAAGCTTGGTTTTAATAACTTATCCATCGACTTAATCTTTGGTTCACCTACTACTACTCATAAAATGTGGGCTGAAAATCTGAATATTCTTGAAAGCTTGCCCATTCAGCATCTATCTACCTATGCTCTGACTGTCGAAGCCAAAACACCGTTGGCTAAAATGATAAGTAATGGTTCCGCATCGCCAAAAGACGGAATGATGGCACAGCAATTTGAAATGTTGATGGATCATTTGGATTCAAAAGGATGGGAACAATATGAAATCAGCAACAGTTGTAAAAATGGAATGTATGCACAACACAACAGCAGCTATTGGCTTGGCAATCCCTACATTGGTATCGGCCCATCAGCACATAGTTTTATCAACGGAAACAGATCTTGGAACATCTCAAATAACAACCAATATATTGCTCAAATCGAGACAGGTATTGTTCCTGAAACGCTTGAAACTCTGAGCGCACAAGAAAAATACAACGAGTTCTTGATGACCCGACTGCGTACCATTTGGGGAGTTCCACTATCAGCATTACAAAATCAATTCCCCGATCAATTCGAATATTTCAATTCTGAAATTACACACTGGATTGATCAAGAATACGCCATGAATAAATCTGGTGTCATAACATTAACCAGAAAAGGAAAACTAATTGCGGATCGCATTGCTTCTGAACTTTTTATAGTAGATTAATTTCCAGTCAATTTTACATTGGTGGCCACATCGTCCCCTTTGTCATTCTTGCCCAACTCAAACTCAACTTCATCTCCCACCTGAATATCGTTGAAGTCTCCATTGGTAATGCTCGAAAAATGGAAAAACAAGTTGTTGTTGGGATATTTTATGAATCCGTATCCTGCTTTCAAACTAAAGATGTTGCTGAGTCGTGTTGTGCCATCTGCTGCGATGTATTCTTCTTCATTTATACTTTCTTCCTCAGGGTTGAAGGCAAATGATTCCACAAATAAGTTATCAACCATTTCGTTCTTTTCCTTTTCGATAACCTCATTCATCAGGAATGGATATGTAGCGAGATTTAATAAATCATTGGAAGTCTTTTGTTTGATGGTATCACCCATTTCTGTTATAAATTCATATTCCCATGAAATAAGCACGACTTTAACTCCGAGGGAATTCAATTTTCGAATCAAAGGAACATAATCACCATCACAAGCTACTAAGGCAACAACGTCGAATTTACGGTAAATTGAAAGCTCGTAGGCTTCAAGCGCCAACCAAACATCAATCCCTTTTTCAAATTTCTTATCCGCTACATACTTTATTGGAAGATAGTGTGTTGTTACCCCTTCGTACATTAATATGTCATCAAATACCCGCTCAAAATAAAGCCTGTTCTCTTTTTGACTCAAATCCTTTGCTCTCAACCTGCCCTTAAAGTAATGAGCTTCAATGATTTGGCAATATCTGGATCGGACACCCTCCTCCATTGCCACTCTATTCTTGATGAATTCATGTAAACCCCAAATGCTGATTCGCTGTCTGCGTTGGTGAGAATAGTAATAATAATTGCTTACGTTTAAGAAATAATTGCCGTCATAAAATACTCCTATTTTTACGATTCTGTTGTCAATTTCATTCATAATTAATTTATCTTTATAAGTTTAACCAAAATATAATAAGAACCATAAAGCTACATATTTTTTAAATAATTAATTCGGGTATGGACCTGATAAAATTGAATTTCTACAAACTCAATGAATTTGGCAGATATAGAACTTGTGCCAACAGAAAAATAATGAAAGCAAAAATACGGACCAAAATCTATATCCTCTTTGCTGAGAAAAGCCTTACATTTGCCTCCACATGAGTTCATTCGTAGTATCGGCAAGAAAGTATCGCCCCAATCGTTTTGATGACGTTTTGGGACAAGAACATATCAGTCAAACATTGAAAAATGCTTTACAGACTGACCATCTTGCTCATGCTTTTTTGTTCTGTGGCCCCAGAGGTGTTGGTAAGACAACCTGTGCCAGAATTCTTGCCAAAACCATCAATTGCACTGATCTGGATGATCAATACAATCCATGTAATAAATGCAGCTCTTGCAATTCCTTTAACGATAATGCCTCATTTAATATTATTGAGCTGGATGCTGCAAGCAATAATGGTGTTGACCATATCAGAGCTTTGATTGAACAGGTGCGTTTTGCGCCTCAGCAAGGTTTGTACAAGGTATTTATAATAGATGAGGTACACATGTTGTCTCAGCAAGCCTTCAACGCTTTTTTGAAGACCTTGGAAGAGCCACCTAAGCATGCAATTTTCATCCTTGCTACCACTGAAAAACACAAAATATTACCTACTATTTTATCCCGTTGTCAGCTCTTTGACTTCAAGCGGATACAAATAAAAGATATTGTTAAGCAACTCCAAATAATTTGTGCCACTGAGGGTATTACAGCTGAAGAGGAAGCCCTACATGTTATTGCCCAAAAAGCAGATGGCGCCATGCGCGATGCTTTGTCCATATTTGACAGGATTGTAAGTTTTAGCGGCAAAGAATTGAAATACCAAGACGTCATAGGGAACTTAAACGTCCTGGATTATGATTATTATTTCAAGACAAGTGACGCCATGTTGTCACAAGATGCCTCAGCTGTTTTTCTGCTATTGGATGAAATAATGAACAAGGGTTTTGAGCCAGAGACTTATTTGAACGGTCTGGGAGACCACATCAGGTCACTTTTACTTTGCAAAGACCCTGCAACAGTCGCTTTGCTTGAGTTAACTGATGACATCAAATTGAGGTACAAGGATACTGCAAGCTTATTTGATAGCAATTATTTGATGAATGGTTTGGCTATAATCAACCATTTCGATATCAATAGCAGAACTGTCAGAAATAAACGCTTGCATTCCGAGATGAGTTTGTTGAAATTGGTTTATTTGAATCAATTAAAGTTTGGACTGGCACCAAGTTCCACTGAATCGCAGGAAAAAAAAACTCCTGACCTAAGCAAAAATGAGCTTTCAGTCAGTGAACCAATAATTCAGACTCCAGCCGAAGAATCAATTTTAAGACAACCAACACCTAAAACAGATTCAGATTACATACGAACTGTACCCAATTCAAGTGTTGCCACCATCCTTTCTTTAGCCGATCTTGAGGCTCAGGCAATTGCCAAAATCAAATCAGACAGTCCAGCAAAGGAAGTTACAGAGGATGAATTGATATCCATTTGGGAAGGGCAGATCCTAAAAATAACCAGCCCTTCTGTCAAAGCAGCACTAAGCGGGATCAAAGTAAGGCTTGAAAATCAATTGATCGTAGCCACTGTAGGCACAACATTCGGAAAGGAAATACTCTTACAAGAAAAAGATTTGATGCCAGCCATCCGTACGCATTTTTCAAGAAGTGATCTGAACTTAGAAATTGAAATTGACACCTCTCTGGCACCGGTTATCGTACAAAAAGCTAAACCGCTGAGTGGCAAAGAAAAATACGATAAGTTGGTTGAAGTTAATCCACAAGTAGATGAATTGAGGAAACGTTTCCATTTAAGAATTGAGGAATAAAGTGAATTATGAATTGGTATTCGAACTTAGTTAAGCCTTTATTCTTTCAATTTGAACCTGAAAAGGCGCACCATTTAGCAATTGCAAATTTAAGAGTCTTACTCTCATTGCCTGGAGGCAAATCTTTGATCAATCTGGTACTTGGAGACATCCCTTCATCAACCCCTTTTGAATTGTGGGGACTAAAATTCAAAAATAGATTGGGACTTGCTGCAGGCTTTGACAAAGACGGTTTGTATATGCATGAAATGGCAGCACTGGGCTTTGGTTCATTGGAACTTGGCACCGTAACTCCAAAGCCGCAGCCAGGCAACCCCAAGCCTCGATTGTTCCGATTGGTAGAGGATCAAGCCTTAATCAACAGGATGGGATTCAACAATTCGGGTGTTCATGCCTTGTGTAAGCAACTTGAAAAAAAACCAGAAAACGTAATCATAGGTGGCAACATAGGCAAAAACAAAGACACCCCTAATGAAAATGCAGTAGATGACTATTGCTATTCATTCAAAATGCTCGCCGATAGTGTTGATTATTTTGTAGTCAATGTCAGTTCACCCAACACACCGGGGTTGCGTGAGCTACAAGAAAGAGAACCACTGACGCGGTTATTGTCACAGCTTCAAAATCTCAACCAAAAATTGAGTACCCCAAAACCTCTTCTGTTAAAAATAGCACCAGATGTAACGGAAGGTCAATTGGATGACATACTTGAAATCATTCAAGCCGTGTCCTTGGATGGCATCATCGCAAACAACACAACTATTGACCGACAAAATTTGTCAATAAGTTCTATGAAATTAGCGCAAATAGGTGCTGGCGGTCTATCAGGTGCACCTTTAAGACAAAAGTCCAATGATCTCACCAATAAAATTCATGCCCTGACCAAAGGACAATTGAGCATAGTAGGAGTAGGTGGAATCTTGAATGCGCAGGATGCAAAAGAACGAATTGATGCCGGAGCTGATATTATTCAAATATACACAGGCTTCATTTATCAGGGTCCTCAAATAGTTCGGGATATCCTGAAGATATTAGAATAATTTACTTTTTGATGGTTGATTTTCATGTCACGCTTTGTGTTGTCAATAAAGCAGGATGGCACAGTTTTGTCCTTATGGTTGATAACTCCAACTTACAAACCATGAAATCACATGAATCTAAAACGAACTATTTATCAGATATTCGATTTTGGCTATTGCTACTCTGTATAGGCTTTATAGTTATTTCAAGTATCGTCAGGATTTCATTGGGTTAGCGCCATAATCAAAAACAAGGATTGTATGGCATTGAGCTTTCATTACGAATTAGTTACTATGCAATGATTTGAACCATTTTAGTTGAAGTGCATTGATAAAAGATAATTCAACAAAAGATTTCAAAAACAATAATTGAATTCAGTTTTGACTGATTATTCCTAGGTTTAGAGTTATAGATTTATTTGGCAAAATAATTCCTTGCCCCCATGCAGCATTCATTGACTTTGAAAGATCCTTACAATATATTTGTTGATAGAATTATGGTACAAAACCTAGAGCGCAGTTTCTTGAAAAAAATATGACTTCTCTACAATCTGGCAATTACCCTATATTTACCAACCCACAAAAGCTAGGACTTGAAGCAATTGCTGCAACTTGTGGTCTTGAGGGAGGTTTAGGTGTTTATTGGGCAAGGAGTTTGCTTCGTAAATCCATCGGTTTTTATAATGATGATGTTTTGTGTTTACCTCCTCCAACTCCATTAAGCTCCGGATCTACAGAAGCAACTGAACTCACAATTTACCCAAATCCAGTTGAAAATATCCTGCACATTGAATTGCCAATCACCAATGATCGCGTTGATTATTCAATTCACAACTCACTGGGTGTTTGCATTTCCAATGGAATATTAAACAATAATTCTATCAATGTGAGCGCATTGTAAAGTGGTTTGTATATTTTGAGTCTATCAACTCATCATGAAAAGATATCTACCACGAAATTTATAAAAAAATAATTTATCCTCGGGAGAGGCTTTCTGGCCTCTCCCAATTTTTGTGTAATGCCTATGAAATATTCTCTTTGTTTTTTATTCATATTTTCCTTCACTTTCAGTAATTGCATTGCCCAGCTCCAAATGTCAAATTGGATTGTTGGTGGAAATGGTAAAAAAATTCTTAGCTTCAAAGAAGCTCCAACCCGACTGGTTCCCTTGAACAAAAATATAAGCGTAAGTGGATCCCAAGTAACCTATTCTGACAAACACGGGAACTTTAAATATTTATCCAATGGCTTCTATATGTACAACAAGAACTTAGTAAAAATGAAAAATGGCACAATCAATTTGAGCAGTTATTTGTGGCAAACCAACTGGATTGATTATGGAATGCCCTTACATGGTGGTGGAGGATTCTTAGAAGACACAGCCTCTGACACTTTGCTTTATTTTATCTATACTTCAATTGGTACCGATGGAAAAATCGGCAATGACACCGTCATTGGACCCCATAAGGCCAAATTGAATTGCTTAAAAACAATATGAACAATGATAGCATATTGTTCAAAGACAGCTTGATATTGAGCATTCCGCAAACCAATCCCGCTTTTGTTAGGCAGGCCAATGGCAAAGATTGGTGAATTGTGACCGGAGAGTACTACAAAACCAATTATCACATTTTCAAATTGACAGATTCTGGGATATCTGAATCCAAAATTCAAACCATAGGACAATATGTAAGTGATTCATTAGCGGATTGTTACGGCTGGGTTGAATTCTCCATGGATGGTTCAAAGTATTGTAGGTGCTATTCCTATGATGGAATCCAAGTGATGAACTTTGACAGGTGCAAAGGCGAATTTAGTAATCCTGTATTTGTCCCTCTGAAAAAAGAGAAATGGTTCCAGGGCCACGGAGCCAACATATCTCCCAACAATCGGTTTCTGTATTCCACTAATCGCGACGCCATTTTACAATTTGATCTTTGGAGTGATGACATCGTCGGCTCAATGGATACCATTGCGTTTTTTGATTTGTTTTCATCTACCGATTTTTCTTATGGAGCCTATGGAATTGATGGTAAGTTGTATTACAAAGCTTGGGATGGCATCTTTCATATTCATGTACTAGACCGCCCCAATCTGAAAGGGAAGCTTGCCAACTTTAGAAATCATGCCAAGGAATTAACGAGTATAGAATCTTATGTAGGTCCTCCTATTTTTATCAATTACAAACTGGGTGTGACCGAGCCTCCATGTGATGAGTGATTTAAAAAATATAAAAAATGAATATTAGAGTACTTGTAGTAATATGTTTAGGCTTTTGTGGAATAATGAATGCGCAAGAGTTGAATTACCTCTATGGTTATCCTGAATATGATCATATCAATTATGGTACCGCCTTAATCAAACTTGACTCATTGAGTAAAACCAATACCAAGTTGAATCAATATTCCGTACCATTTGAGGGTAGTACGGCATTGATCAAAACCAACTCAGGTAACATTCAGCTCTTTTCCAATGGTTGCGCTGTTTACTCTAATGATGGGTCAATTATCGAAAATGGTGACAGTATAAATCCAGGAGAAACACATGACATCATGTGTCCCAATTATGGATATCCTGTTCCAGAAGGGCTTGTTTTTTTACCGGTACTCAACTCAACTCATTTATTCTATTTGGTGCATTTGGGAATTGCGGAAGATCCCAAACAGTCCTACATCAATGGCCCATTGTATTATTCTCTCATCTATTCTGATACTTTGACCAATGAACATAAAATACTGCAAAAAAATATCGTCCTAAGTACCGGAAATATTGAAGCATTTGATATAGTCCGTCATGCCAA
>JBBQJT010000053.1:0-26343 GCA_038326165.1 Chitinophagales bacterium
GCAACTGGATTTCCTTATTACGATTTTGATAAAATGGAGGCCTACCTGAATTGCTTCCGGTATTTCATGAAAAACACACGTGGGATCCGCAGGATTGGATCAGCAGCCTTGGATCTGGCTTATGTGGCCGCTGGAAAATTCGATTTCTTTTGGGAATATAAATTACAAACTTGGGACATAGCTGCTGGCACCCTTTTGGTGCAAGAAGCAGGTGGAATAGTCAGCGAAATTGATGGAGGAGATCAGTTCTTAAAATCCGGACATTGTATAGCCAGTTCGCCCCAACTCCATCCTGAAATTCTCGAGATAATCAAGACGGCTTTTGAAACGAACTAAATAGTCATTATATTTGATCACATATAAGCTGCTTGAAATATGAGAAACTTGATAATTGCGCTGCTATTGATCGCAATTGGTGGTCAATTAATTGCCCAATCAAAATAAGCTATCAAGCCTGTATATTGTATCACTACCAATGTATTCTCTGGGTTAAGAAAGACTCAAGATATCAACTTGAATTTTCATGTTCTGCAGGGGACAAATGATTTTTCCATAGGTTTGGACTATCCATTTGCAAGCAGAGTAATACCTGCTAATAAAATTGATACCGAAGTATTGGCCCCCGATGGGTTGGCCTTTAAGCTTAATTTGACCTGGAGAAAATTCTTTGGCAGCAAATCCAACAGATATTATGGGCTTGCAGAGCTTAAGTACCACAATAGTGATTGGATATATACCAAAATGGGTGTAGAAATTCCAATAACTGGAGGTGGATTTGGGTTTTCTTTTCCTCCTCCCAAAAGTGGTTATCGAGATAGATTCAATGTATCCTTGCAGAAATTTGTACCCGCCTTGGGTCTGGGTATTCAATCAAATTTTGCCGGTCCATTTTTTATTTGTTGTGAAATTAAAGCAGGATATGCCTTTATCACGCAAGCAAAACAGCAGTATTTGGATAGAGAAACATCGATTACTTCCGAGCAAGGTAAAGGCTTTCAACTTGTATTATTCCCAGATGGCTTTGCACAGCAAGGCACTTATGCCCTAAATGTTGGCAGTCAAAACAGTTTCGTTGCACAAATGAGCATACTTGTTGGATATAAATTTTAAGATTGATGCTTTTTCACTAAAATATCAGATGCTTTGTTGACTATGAAATATCAAATTGCTTTTCACTTCACCACCATAATCTCATCAATATCTCGACCCAATCCATCATAATCTAGTCCATATCCTACCACAAATCTGTCATCTATTTCAAATCCTACAATCGTATTTTCAAATTTTGGAGCATGTGGTTTTTGCAACAAACTTACTATATGAAGTTGCAGCGGATTCTGTTTCTGAAGTTGTTCGATGATCGCTTCTAAGGTGGCTCCGGTGTCTATGATGTCTTCAACGATCACGATATTCTTGCCTTCAATATTCAACTTTTCAATCCCGGAAAGTTCTAGGTTTCCACTGCTAGTAGTGCCTCGATAGGAGGAGGCTCTGATGAATCCGAGCAAGACTTTCACTTGCATTGCTCTAACCAAGTCAGCAGTAAATATGAAGGCACCATTCATGACACATATCATGAGTGGTGGCTCGGATCCTATATGCAGGGCATCCAACTGCAAAGCTATTTCATTGACCCTTTTTTTTATCAGTTCCTTTGGCAAGAGGGTTTCGAACTTTAAATCTTTGATTGTTTTGGTCTTCATCCTATTCCAATCCGTACTTGTCAATCAAATAAATCACTGAAGCTATTAACGCTGTGCCTAAAGCAAGCTCTCTTTGATTCACGGAGGAGATTCTGTCTCTCGAAGTATGGTGATAATCAAAATAACGCTGCGAATCTGGTCGCAAGCCCATCATAAAAGTTCCCAATGGTTTCAATGTGCTGATATCGGCACCTGATCCTCCCTTGGTGATGCGCATATCATAGGGCTCAAGCAAATCATTCCAAGCATTCATCTTTTTGAAGCGTTTCAGAAAAACGGCGTCGTCCCCTTCACATGAAATTCCTCTTGGTGTAAAACCACCGGCATCTGATTCCAAGGCCACAATATGTTTTTCAGTTGAATTTTTGGCATATTCCCCATAAGCTTTGCCACCTGCCAATCCGTTCTCCTCATTCATGTACATGATAGCCCTGATGGTATGCTTAGGTTGGTAACCCACTTCTTTGAAAAGTCGCAGCACGTCAATGGATTGTACGCAGCCTGCACCATCATCGTGAGCACCACCACCAAGATCCCAAGAATCCAAATGACCCCCCAAAACCATGATTTCATTGGGATTACTGCTGCCTTTTATTTCACCAATTACGTTATGTGAAGCTGCGTCCGGAAGTCGTCGGCAAGCACATTTTAGAAAAACTTGAACGGAGCCCATTCTTATTTCTTTTGACAACAATTCTGCATCACGTGTTGAGATTGCAATGGCTGGTATGGGTGTCTCGTTGTCATCAAATTGTGTTGTTCCAGTATGAGGGTATTCGTCAATTTGTGTTGTCATTGACCTGATCAATGCAGCAACAGCTCCCTTTCGCATTGCTTTTTGGGGACCAAATACCCGCTGATCTACTGCCCCTCCATAAGCCTGAAATGTTCGCAGTTCAGTACGTGACATGGGTCTATTGAAGAACACGATTTTCCCTTTTACAAAATCTGCAGGCAATTTTTCGAGCTCTTCAAGGCTTTTCACCTCTATCACCAAAGCTTGTATACCCTTTGAGTTGGTTGCGCCTGAGTAACCCAGAGCACAGGCATTCAACTTGATTTTTTTGCCAGAAGGGGATTTGATGATCTTTACTTCTTCTTTCTCGCCTCTTTGCCAAACTGGAACCTGACAATTCTGGAGCCAGGTTCTGCTCAGATTCAGAGTATCCATTACCATTTTGGTATATTGGACTGCCTTAGCAGCATTGCTTGAACCGGAGAGTCTGCCGCCTATGTTTTCGGACAAATGTTCCAGCCACAGATACGCTTGGTCACTAGACAGTGACTTATCAAACAAAGATTTTATAAACAAAGCATCATCATCGGTATATCCTTCCTGCGCATTTACCGTATAATTCATGCTAAGTGGCAACAAGCAAAAGCCCAATTTAACCAGTATGTGTCCCATTCTTCTTTTCATGACCCGAAGATAAGAACATTTGCTTGTAGAACTGGCCAAGTTAGTTCTGCTATATTTGCATCTTGAAATTTTTTTATTTGACTTGAAATAATTTTATGTTTCGTACACACACCTGCGGAGAACTCCGTATGAATCATTTGAACCAAGAGGTAACTTTATCCGGATGGGTAGATATTGGAAGGGATCTTGGCGGATTGACATTTGTTGATCTTCGAGATAGATATGGCATTACTCAGCTGACTTTCAATATGGATAACAATTCTGAAATCTGCCTGCGAGCCAGAAAACTGGGCAGGGAATTCGTTATTCAAATAATAGGAATAGTTAAGGAGCGCAGCAGCAAAAATGCCAACAGGCCCACAGGTGATATCGAGATAGATGTTCAGGATCTAAAAATTCTGAACGGATCCAAAGTTCCCCCATTCACCATCGAAGAAAATACAGATGGTGGCGAGGACGTGCGCATGAAATACCGGTATCTCGATTTGCGCAGACCCAATGTTCAGAAAAACATCATCTTCCGTTCAAATCTTGCAATAGAATCACGCAAGTACATGGCCAATCAAGGTTTTATTGAAGTGGAAACTCCCGTTCTGATCAAGAGTACTCCAGAAGGCGCAAGAGACTTTGTTGTTCCAAGCAGAATGAACCCCGGTCAATTTTATGCATTGCCGCAATCTCCTCAGACCTTCAAGCAACTTCTGATGGTAAGTGGATTCGACAAATACTTCCAAATCGTGAAATGCTTCAGAGATGAAGATCTTCGCGCTGACAGGCAGCCTGAATTTACGCAGATAGATTGTGAAATGTCTTTTGTGCATCAGGAAGATATCTTAAATACTTTTGAAGGGCTGACCCAGTACTTATTTCAAGAAACCCTCAATATTGCATTACCAGAGTTTCCTCGCATAAAATACGATGATGCCATGCGCTTGTATGGATCAGACAAACCCGATATCCGTTTTGGGATGGAATTTCATGACATCAAATCACTAACTACCGACAGACAATTCCCAGTATTTGATCAAGCTGAGGCTGTTTTGGCAATTGCTGCTCCCAATGCTGCAATTTTTACGAGAAAGCAGTTGGACGAGTTAACAGAATGGATTAAAAGACCACAAATAGGTGCCAAAGGACTGGTATATGTACGTTGTGAGGAAGATGGCAGCTTCAAGTCCTCGGTTGATAAATTTTATGATCAGGAGGCACTATCCAAATGGGTAGCTGCATGTAAGGCTCAAAAAGGTGACTTGATATTGGTACTGTGTGGTGAACTCGAAAAAACTCAAAAGCAATTGGGAGAGTTACGCCTTGAAATGGGCAACAAACTGGAGTTGAGGGATCCTAAAGTTTTCAAGCCACTTTGGGTATTGGATTTTCCATTGCTGGAATGGGATGAAGATTCAGCAAGATTTTTTGCCATGCACCATCCATTTACTTCACCCAAGCCAGAGGATATCGAAAAGATGAGTTCATCCGATCAGGCCGTATTAAAAGGTATTCGTGCAGATGCGTATGATTTGGTGATCAATGGCGTTGAAATAGGTGGAGGTTCCATCCGTATCCATGATCGGGATCTGCAATCACGCAATTTTACCCTGCTGGGCTTCACCCCTGAAAGTGCCGAAGAGCAGTTTGGCTTCTTGTTAGGAGCATTTGAATATGGCGCACCACCACATGGAGGTATCGCCTTTGGTTTCGATCGGTTGTGCTCAGTTATGAATGGTCAGAACAACATTCGCGATTTCATTGCTTTCCCTAAGAACAATCAAGGAAAAGATATGATGATTGACGCACCTTCCAATATTGAAGAAGGGCAATTGAAGGAACTGAGTTTGCAGTTGCGCAAATCTGAATCATAAACTTGATATTTTGCCAAGCTAAAATTGACTGACATACCCAAATGAAATCCCACTTGCTTCAATACCTTGCCAAAGCAGGAGCCGCCCGAAAGCAATTCAAAAAACTGGACAAAAAGTGGAATAAGCTGAGTCGGGATGAAAGTGACAACTTGTTTCTTGAAGCGCATGAGGAGGTATTCGCCAAAGTCGATTGTTTGGATTGTGCGAACTGCTGCAAAACTACAAGTCCGATAGTACGGGATGAAGATCTCGAATTATTGGCTAGAAATTTCAAGATGAAGCCAGGAGATTTCATCAAAAGATACCTCAGATTGGATGAAGACAGTGATTTTGTTTTTACCACTGCCCCGTGTCCATTTCTGGGAGATGACAACAAGTGCAAGGTTTATGATTTTCGTCCAAAAGCTTGCCGCGAATACCCACATACGGACCGAAAGCACATCAAACAAATCATGAATCTAACCCTGACCAATACAACAGTGTGTCCGGCAGTGGTCCAGATACTTGAAAGGGTGAACGATTCTTTGAATTTGATAAAATAAAAAAGTCAGGTAAGCTTTAACCGACCTGACTGCTGCGTCCACGGGATTATCTATTTGGTGTTTGGCGCTGTTACTCGCCTTGAGAAAATAGAATGGACTTGTTGAGTCACCGTATGTTTGTTGAGGTGACAGTTTAAATCGGTCGGGAAATGTGGTGTAAAACTTAAATCGGTGTGCAGTATGTAACTGCGTAAGGATATGCAAATATACAATGTTAGCTGAATGTTAAAAGCAGTCTTTCAATTTTTTTTAAACATTTTCTAGTTATATATGTAAGCTCTTCAAATAATAGTTGTTAGATATTATAATTAATTTTTATATGTTTAATATAGGGACTTAAGTTTCAGTTATAAACTTGGTTTTTTTACGATTAGTGGAGTGACATATACCAAAAATTCAGGATTGAATCACTTGTACATTTCAGTAATTTCAGAAGCATGGTTTTGTAATACCACTCTCCTTTTGAGTTTCATGGTTGGGGTAAGTTCTCCTGCAGTCCCGTCCGATTTGGTCATTTCCCACGGTGCCGCCAACAACTTGAATTTTTTGATTTTTTCAACTTGGCTCAATGACTCATTGATTTCATTGATCATTCTTTCATATCTGGCTAGTACTATTGGGTTTTTGATCGCTTCGACATTGGTCGTATATGGAATGGCTTTGCGAGCGCACCAGGACACCAATGTTTCAAAGGAAGGAACTATCAAAGCCGAAACAAACCGCTGTTGATCGCCAATGATCATTACTTGTTCTATCAAAGGTTCCTCCTTCAACTTGCTTTCAATAGGGGCTGGTGCAACGTATTTGCCACCACTGGTTTTGAGCAGCTCCTTTTTCCGATCCGTTATTTTAAGAAAAGGGATCCCTTTGTCCTTATAAACAAATCGGCCAATATCGCCAGTTCGCAGCCAATCCTTTCCATTGACATGAAATGTGACCTGACCTGTGGCTTCCTGATTCTTATAGTAGCCCAGCATTCTATTGGGACCTGACATGATCAGCTCTCCTTCACCATCGGTTATCTGATCATTGTCGTCCAATATCAAAACTTCCACATCTTGCAACAATCTTCCTACAGTGCCCAGCCATGCTGCATTGTTCTCAAATCCATTGACTGAAATGCCCGGAGCCGCTTCAGTTAATCCATAAGCTTCACGTACTGGAATTCCTGCCGCACAAAATGCGCGAATTACTTTAACTGGACACGGAGCAGAACCAACCGCTATTCCTTGGACATTGCCACCCAATGCTTCCCTCCACTTTTTGAAAACCAATTTGTCGGCAATCTTGAATTGCAATTGCTGCCAGAAGGAAAGTTTGCCATCGTATTCAAATCGATCTGTCAATCTGATTGCCCAGAAAAAAACAAGTTTTAATGGCAAGGGCAGCGACAAACCTTTGTTGTAAATTTTGTCGTAAACTTTCTCCAACAATCGAGGTACAGCCGTGAAAAACACAGGTTGAACTTTCTTCAAATCTCCTTCATCTCCTCCCAAATTGTCAGTTCCAGTAAAATAAACTTGTGCGGAATTGTACATATATGCAAGCGTTGCTACACGCTCAAAAATATGACAGAGTGGCAAAAAACTCAATGTTCGCGCATTGGCAGGAACAGGAATTCTTTGTGAAAGGGGCAGAACATTGCTAATGATATTGTAATGACTGAGCATTACGCCTTTTGGCTGACCGGTTGTACCACTTGTATAGATAATAGTTGCCAAGTCACTTGGATCAATTTGTGCAATTGTCTTATTGAATTCCTCCTCATCGGCTTGAAGCAAAAGACTTTTCCAGCTTTCGCAACGCGGTTCATCAAAGAATGAATAAATCAATAAAGGCCTACCCAATTGCAGCCCTGTTTCTTTGACCTTATCATACAGGTCTCCGTCGCCTACAAAACATACTTTGACTTCGGCCTGATCAAAAATGAATGCATATTCCTGACTTGAAATAGTGGGATATACCGGTATGCTGATCACCCCAATCTGAGCTAATGCCATGTCCAGAATCACGTATTCTGGGATGTTTTGATAGGCAACTATCGAGACTTTGTCACCTTTTTGAATACCGGTGGACAATAGTCCGTGGCCCAATTGACGTGACAATTCAACCATTTCATGTGTAGAATAAAACTTCCAACCGCCATTGACCCTGGATCCAAATGATTTTTCCAAGGGTGCGTTCTTTAGCTGATGATACAAGAAGTCAAACGTTCGTGTGATGTTCATCTTTAAATACAGGTTTGATGGAAGTTAATCTCGGTTTTTTATTTTATGAAATTATCTGACAATCTGGACTTTGGCCCACAATACTTTCCCAGACCATTTGGCTTGAAGTAAATAGCTGCCAGCTGCTAAGTTTTTAATATTGATCGGATAAGGAGTAATTGTTGGTTTGAGATATGACCATATTTTTTTGCCCAGTTGATTGTACAAAATGAGTTCATCAGGCATCGGATTCATTCCTTCCATATTTACATAAATTAGCTCCGAAGCTGGATTCGGATAAATGGATATTCTAGTATCTTCTTTATTATCCGTTGCAACATTGAACAGGAAGCTTACCTCAATGGTATCCATACTCACACATCCG
Organism: Chitinophagales bacterium; assembly: GCA_038326165.1. Taxonomy (GTDB): domain Bacteria; phylum Bacteroidota; class Bacteroidia; order Chitinophagales; family Saprospiraceae; genus JAEUUM01. The sequence goes on from JBBQJT010000053.1 coordinate 8,120, forward strand.
TATTCATTGGTGACTTGAACTGTAAATGCCACGACTGAACCTGTTGCATATTCATTGCCATTGATCAAATAGCTGGATTGGGTATTGCTTGAGTCGGCATTCCATTGATAATTGGAAAAATTGGAACCGGCATTCAACAACAATTGGCTTGAAGGTCCATTGACAAAAAGCGTTGTATCATTGCCCAAATCAATAACAGGCAAAGGATTGACTGTCAGCTCAACTACTACATCGGTATTTCCACAAATATTGCTCAGTTGACAATTGTAAAGACCAGACTGCAATTCATTCAGATTATTGAGCTGCAAGGAGTCAGTAAAATTGACAAGTGGCTTCCCTTGCAAAAACCAAGCATAATTGAAAGGAGTTGATCCATTTACCTCAACAAAAAGAGACAAGCTAGCTCCCACACAGATACTTGTGTCCAGCGTGCTCATGATAGCATCCGTTGGCGGAGCCAGTATGGTTATGGGCTGCGTGAGTGTGTCATTGCCGTTGGTATTGGTGGCAATTAACTCGATATTGTAGTTCCCAGCCTTTGTAAACGAAAGTGAAGGTGCTGAGGAAGTGTCACTTGATCCATTCAGAAATGTCACCCCATCATTTGGGGAAACCTTCCAGCTAAAAGTATTGCTAAAACTGGAATTGTTCTGGATACTGATGACAGAGTCTGTGCACGTCTTTGGTGCCAATACCTGAAATACTGCAGTCGGAAAACTGCTCAGGTTGATGTCATCAATGGCTAAGTCGCCCCGATAGCCATCACCTGATTTCCCAACAAAACGGACAACTACTATTTGGTCCCTCCATTTTTCAAGATTCACCTTGTTGTTGATCCAAATATTTCCCTTGTCTCCTTCTTGAGTAGGAGTTATCTCTTCTTCCCATCCATTTTCTCCCAAAATATCTACCTGCAATGAACCAATATTGCTGCCAAAAGCATGATACCAATAGGACAATTCGGCTTGGTTGGTATTGCGTAAATCCCAGCAAACAGATTGCAAGTTGGCTTGTTTCCGTCTGCAACCTCCTCCATCATCACTTGAAGTCTCTAAGTACAAATATTTCCCAGAATTATCTCCCAAAGTATGGTCAAAATCTGGTCCTGTATCACCAGTACCAGTCGGTCCGGACGTTGTACGCCAATCAATACTGTCCCCGAGGGTGGTTGGAATATTGGGTACATTGAACCATCCTTGGGTCAAGCCACATATTTCGCTTTCACATCCCCAATCGGTGCTGCACTTTGTAAAATCTTCAAAATCTTGTGTGTAACCAGCTAAAAAGCTTTCTGATCCATGTACCACTATTCGGGATACGAGGGTGTCATTGAGCGGATTTTGGTCGTCCACAATATTCACCCAGGCCTTGAGCATATAGGTTCCTGGATTTGTAAATGAAACACTGTCAACACTTTGCAGAATAAATTCATCAGCCGAACCCAAAGTTTCAGTCAAAATGCTTTTGTAAACAGTTCCATTATTGATTTGAAATGAGACCTCAGCATTGATGATGTCGCTTGTTCCTCGATTTTGGATCAAGAACTTCAAAGGTCTTTTGATGCCTGCATAGCAATCTGGATAGAATCCTTCTTGGTAAGTAAAAATCTTTTTCATGAAAGCATCCTTGGGGATACAATTTGAATTCTGTAGTGTCCACTTCCAGGCAATTGCCCTTCGGCTTGTTGCATTGTTGGAAAACTTAGACTGAACTGAAAACCATTCTCCTGAATTGGTATCGAGATTCTTGACCTTAAAATATGGCGAACTGCTGACTCCAATACTATCCATGTAATTTTGACCCAATCTTGTAATCAAATATCCTGTAGCATTGGGAATGACGTCCCACTGTAACATGGCTGAATCTCCACAGCTCCAAATGCTACTGATGTTTTTGACGGTTGGTGCAATGTTAAATGACAACAAAGAACTGCTTTCAAGTGCTCCTCTTGTTATTCTTATCTTCGCCTTTCCAGTTAATACTTCCGGAATCTTCCATTCGTAATTCGTAGCCGTATTTGGAAGATCTTGTACAACATTTGTCCAGATGGCACCATTGTCTTGACTAAAATCAATATCTAATTTTTCACTTGACGCATCATAGCCGTAATTGTCCCAACGGATGATTTCATTTTCACCCGCCAAAAAATACTCCTTACCAATGGGATAGGTTAAGGTCAATTCATCAAATAAAAATTCGTAAACCACAAAATAGAGTTGATTCGATTGTGGTACAGAAAATCCGCTGACGTCGAAAGCATAGCTGCCTGCAGCAGGATTTTTAATAGTTATTTGTTCTACATTATTCAATTTGTCAATACCCCGAATGGCAGGATTGTCCAAGCTGTCCTTATGGGGTGAAGTGTTCAAAATCCATGGCAAAAATGTTGGGCCAGAAGGTGGAATCAAGCTCGCATTTAGATTGTTAATCAATGCAAATGCCGCATTGGCTGTAGCTTGATAGTCGTTCCAGTAAAGCATGATCCGCAATTCTTTGACATTATCGGGGACCATGATGGTGTGGGTTTTGTTCCCACCAACATTGATACTGTCGGCAAAAAACTGATTGTTGACGATGGCATTGTAGGCTCGTCTCACATTCAGACGACCAAAGCCGGTTTTAAAATCTGGACCAGGCGTAAACAAATCATCAGCTGTATTCATCATAAAAGCCTTGATCAGTCCCGAATTAGGATAATTGCCACCATGGTTAGAGCGCCATACTTGGTACAATTGGGCCATTATGCCCGCAGCCTTGGGGGAAGAAAAAGAAGTTCCTTCCGAGCCTTCAATACAAACATCAGGTTTGATCCTTCCATCATAAGTAGGGCCAACACTGCCAAAAGTCAATTCGTCCCTAGGATCCGTATTGCAAATGGTCATGATATTTTTTGCTTGTTTGGACCCACCTGTTATGTTTGACCAGCCAACAAGTCCTTTGTATGTACCATAATTGCACGTATCACTGCCTAAATTGCCTGAAGAGTAGAAATGCATCATTGATTTTTGAAGTCGTATTTGTTCATCATGATCTGCGGCTCCTGACCAATATCCTCCACTGATACCCCAACCATAGGAGTGACTTGCCATGCGCAATTGCTCGGTATTGTAATAGTTCCAAGTCGTACCTTTCAATGACATGATGTTAGCGCCCCAGGCATTGGCAAGAAATTTTGGGTTAAGATTTCCTGCTCCACCAGCATTTTCAGCGCAACCAGTTTTGTGGCCACCTATTTCTATATCAGCGGTGTTCTCTATTTTTCGGCCTTTGAAGTTTATGTTCTCAGGGTCAATTATTCCGCTTTCTTCTATTCCGAGCGTAATTCCTTCACCGTTGAAATTCAAGCCATTAATACCTGAAGAAATAAAATTTGCCCTGCCTACCGTGTTGCGCCAGGTTTTCTCGTCTTGTTTTGGTGGTTCAATTGGTGAAACAAACTGTACAAATGGCACTTTCAAAAGCTCCTCTATTCGGGATATTTCAATCTCAAGCTTGAAAACATATTCATAGTTGGTGTTTTCAAGATTCCTGTATCCCAATTCCAATAGATATTCTGACAACCCAGAAGCTGATCCGGTTTTTAAGCAATGAACTTGTAATGCAATAATGCCATTGTCCATGAGTGCATGCTTTGGATAAATTTTTTGAGCCAGCTCGCTACTCAGTTTGTATAATGGTAAAAAGGGAGAGATGGCATTCAGTTGGAATTCAGAAAGATCGCGCAAATTCATCTGCTCATTTACACTGCATATCCAAGCATTCTCTGGCAGGTAGTTCAATAATTTTATGCCAATTCCTTCCAATCTTAGCTTTTGGGAATCATCAGCCAGATTATCAAATTGAAGAATTAAGAATTTTTGTCCCAAATAACTTGGCGATTCCTGCATAGCCGATTCAACTGATTTGCGTTCATCTAGTATGAAAATACCAGATTGTAATTGCAGCTGAAAATCCTGCTGAGCGAAGGATTGAGCATAAATGCCCATGAGGAAAATACCGAGTAAAAAGCGAATAACTTTTTTCATTAAAATGATTTTGAAGGTCAAAAGCGAGTACAAGATGCAATGAGATTCTTAATAATCAAAAGACATTGATCATTATCTTCTCTCCAATGATTCCGTTTTTATACTTGCACTATCGATGATTTGGCTTGTGATAAAATAAGTTGGCCACAAAAGTGCAGTTTTGATTGGATTAAGTAATTTATTTCATGCCAAAACTCGTATCAATCCCTTGGTATATGAATACTAAAGTGCGCCTGACAATACTCATAAAATTCAGGAGCTATCTGAACCATCTTTTGAGGAAAATAAAAGTAAAAACAAATACCTGCAGCAGTCGAGTCAAATACGTCCAAGCCGATGCCTTTGCTCAAATATTCAGGTTTGCCCTCCAAAATCAATGACCATTGTTCGTTATTGATGATTGGCCAATTGGGACGTTCCTTTTTTTGAAATTGATGCAAATAAGCTTCAGACATCATGTACAAGCCTGTGGGCAAGGCAATGTTGGGATTTACAAAACCCAGCATCAGCCATTCCATGTTGATAAGCATCACACCATCTTCTGCAAATATTTCACAATTGTGAAAATGGTCGGGATATTGATGAGAAGGGAAAGGATGCTGATACAAAACCACTTTTTGCCAATCCTTGAACTGAAATTTCTTTCGATTCAAAGTCAATAAAGCACTGTAACTACTCAATATATAACTGATATCAAGTGGTACGGTCTCAAAACCCATGGGCATCCAGTCAAATGATCTTTTGAACAGCTCCATTCTGTGATAAAATATATCCGGGAGGGCGCCACTGTTGGGGATATGTAGTTTAATAAAAGCCTTAGCACTAGGATCAGATTTGGGTGGAAATTTACTTATCCACCAATAATCGATCTGGGGTGACATCACAATAGATGATGCTCCCAATAATACAAATGGAATGATCAAAAATGAATAGGAGTCATCATAAGTCCATGTGATATACAGTGAAAGAATGGATCCCAATGAAAAAACGAAAATTAAAACTCTTGATAACATAATGCGCACTGATTAGACATGAAGATAACATTAATTCATAATTCAAAGACTGCCTCCCAAAAACTTGTCGTAATTTAGCGCCTCGAAAGGTGATACTTTCAACAAAAAGGACCGTCTTTAATCTGTTCACAATAACTAAGAACTTTGTTAGAAGAACTAATTAGTAAGAAGAAATGTATATCGGTAACAGGACTTGGGTACGTGGGCCTTCCAATAGCCTTGGAATTTGCCAAAAAATTCAGGGTAATAGCCTTGGACGTAAAATCGGAAAGGATTGCGCTCATGAAACAAGGAATAGATCCTTCACATGAACTACCAGCAAGTGCATTCGAAGGTGTTGATATCCTCTTTACGGATGATCCAAACGATCTGAAGCAAGCGCACTTCCATATTATAGCTGTGCCCACTGACATCGATGAACACAAAGTTCCCAATCTTGGTCCTTTAAAATCTGCCTCCCGAAATCTTGGAAAGATTATCAAAAAAGGCGATTACGTAGTGTATGAGAGTACAGTTTATCCCGGTTGTACGGAGGAGGATTGCCTCCCTCTTGTATCCGCTGAAAGTGGACTGGTGGCAGGGGTTGATTTCAAATACGGTTATTCACCTGAACGAATAGTTCCCGGAGACAAAGAAAAAGGTCTTACAGATATCCTCAAGATCGTGTCTGGCAATGATGAAGAATCTAAGGAAGTCATCGCTGATGTTTATTGCTCTATCATTAAAGCTGGCGTTTTCAAAGCGTCAAGCGTTAAGGTAGCAGAAGCAGCAAAAGTAATTGAGAACACACAACGCGATCTCAACATATCCTTGATGAATGAACTTGCCATCATTTTTGATAAGTTAGGTATTGATACGCAGGAGGTGATTGAGGCAGCAGGAACCAAATGGAATTTCATAAAAATGTATCCTGGATTGGTAGGAGGGCATTGTATTGGGGTGGATCCCTATTACTTGCTCCATAAGGCACGAGAGTTGGGCGTTGAACCCCAGGTTATTGCTTCAGGTCGCCGAATTAATGACGGAATGCCAGCTTGGATAGCCCGCAAGCTCACCCGAATGTTGATCACTGCTGGAAAAAATCCCGGTAAATGTAAAGTTCTGATAATGGGTATCACTTTTAAGGAAAATGTATCTGACATCCGCAACTCAAAAGTGGTGGACTTGGTACATGAACTCATGCAGTACAGTATCAACGTGCAAGTTATGGACCCTTTCGCATCACCCAATGAAGTAGCTCATGAATATAAGCTGACTTTGGCTGATAAAATTGGGGATAATTACGATGCAGTGGTATTGTCAGTAGGACACAATCAATACAGGCAATTGGACGAAGCTTATTTTAAATCAATAACTTCAGAAGATGGGATTATTTTGGATCTGAAAGGTATCTATGGCAAAACCTTCAAAAGCATGTCTTACTGGAGGCTTTGATTAGATAAAAGTTCGTTTATTATGAGTATTAAATCCATTGCACAACAGATACCAAGCAACGCACCAAATTGGTACGTAGTTCGCACACAGCTCAGATGTGAAAAATATCTGTCTGAGCAATTTACTCGCAAAGGCATCAATCACTACCTTCCTATTATATCGCATACCCGCAAATGGGGGCGCCGCATTGCAGAAGTCAAGCTTCCTTTATTTCCCAATTATATTTTTGTCAACATCAATAGAAAAGAATATATCCAAATTCTGGACTGTGAGGGACATCTAGGCTTCGTAAATTTTGGAGGAGATCTGTCAGTGGTAAGAGAAGAAGAAATTAACCTGATCCAACGCATTTTAGGCTCTGGCGAAATTATTGAAGTATTGCCAATTGAATGGAATCAAGGAGAAGAAGTAGAAATAGTTGGCGGCAAATTAACTGGTATCAAAGCAAAGTATTTGCAGCATACCGGACGCAATAATGTCATGATAGAATTACAAAGTATTGGCTTTGGACTTACTGTAAATATAGACTTGAAATACCTGCAAAGAGATAAAAGAAAAGCTTTACAATCACGCGTGTCCTAACTGTCACACCAAATAAAAATTGTTGAACAAACTATCGTGGAAGGTGCGTCAAAATCTGTCTAGTCCTTTCACAACAATTTTACAAATGAACCTACAATTTCCTAAAGTGCCCTGTTACTTATGGAGGGCGAAGCCGTTTATTGGGGTGTGATTTATGTGACGGGGCGGTGTGATGGGGCGGTGTGATAAGTAATCGTTTATAGTTTTGGGAAATTTTAAGAAATTGTAAGTTTGGCAGGATAGTATGAGTTTGTTTAAAGATATTTGTACAATAACCAATCAGGATTTATTTTCAAGAGATTTTGCTCTAAGAGATCAAATTAGGAGGCCTTCCTATTATACCCTCAAACATTGCTGAAGGTGATGGATCTGGTTCTAGCAAACAATCAATAAGATATTTTAGGATCGCAAATGGTTCTGCTGCAGAACTAATCACCTAAGTTAACATTGCCTTCATTTTGGGATACATTAACAAACAAGAACTTGACGCATAAGAAGGTAAAACCGAAAAATTATAATTTATGATAAGAAAGTTGATCAAATCCAGAGAACAAAATACTTGACAAAAATTCTACCACTGTGATGCTGCACCGTTTCGTCCAAATCACTCATACCCATCATACCCATTAAACCAATTACACCCATCATACCCATCCACACTTTTTATAAATGCGAATAAAATTTGCGCTCATAGGTTGCGGCCACATAGGCAAACGACATGCTGAAATGATTATGCGGCATCCCGATGCTCAGTTGGTGGCTACTATAGATTCAAAGTCTAAAGCTGAGTTGAATATTGATTTTGATCAAGTTCCACATTTCATGTCCATCAAGGAATTTTGGAACTCTGGGATTGAAACCGATGTGGTAAACATTGCTTCACCCAATGGTTTGCATACAGCTCAAGCTTTGGACTGCCTTGATCACAAAAAACATGTGGTAATTGAGAAGCCTATTGCGCTTTCAAAAGCGGATGCTGAAGCTGTGATATTTAAGGCCTTGCATGTACATCGTCAGGTGTTCTGTGTTATGCAAAACCGATATTCCCCACCTTCCGTCTGGATCAAAGACCTAATTGAAAGTGGCAAACTTGGAAAAATATACCTCGTTCAAACCAGTTGTTATTGGAATCGGGATGAAAGATACTATACCGGAAATGGAACCTGGCATGGAAATAAAGAACTTGATGGAGGGACCTTGTTCACACAGTTCTCCCACTTTATTGATATTCTCTATTGGTTATTTGGCGACATTACCAATATTACTTCAAAATTTAATGACTTCAACCACGGAAATCTGACAGACTTTGAAGATTCTGGAATGGTCCATTTTGATTTTGTAGATGGTGGTATGGGTTGTTTGAACTATTCAACATCAATCTGGAACAAAAACCTGGAAAGCAGTATGACCATCATTGCTGAAAACGGAAGCGTCAAGATAGGAGGTCAGTACATGAACGTAGTTGAATATTGTCACATCAAAGATTATGAAATGCCCGATCTCGCTCCGACCAACCCAGGTAATGATTATGGAGCATACAAGGGTTCTGCGCAAAACCATAATTTCATCATTGACAATGTGATCGATGTACTCAATAACCGAGCTTCTATTACCACCAATGCTATGGAAGGCTTGAAAGTGGTTGAAATTATTCAGAGAATTTATCAGTCGTAGGATGGTTTTTAGGTTATGGTTTATGGGTTATGGGTTATGGGTTATGGGTTATGGGTTATGGGTTATGGGTTATAGGTTATTGTTTATAGGTTATGGGTTATGGTTTATGGTTTATGGTTTATAGGTTATGGTTTATGGTTTATAGGTTATGGTTAATTATTTATGGGTTATGGTTTATGGGTTATAGTAATTTGTTTTTGAGAACTCCAATTAAGTTGTTGAGTTGTTTAGAACTTATCCTCAAAAATAAACCATCTACTATAAACCTCTGCACGCTTTTACCAATCATACACGTTATACCTAAAAATAAATGTTTCCCTTCTTAAAAAAGAGTACCAAAATACCAATAGGCAATCAGTTAAAAACAGATATGCATTCCCATCTGTTGCCTGGCATTGATGATGGTGCTCCTGACATGGAAACCAGTTTGCTACTGATCAATGGACTGGTAGGTCTTGGATATCAACACCTGATAACTACCCCGCATGTCATGAACGATATGTATCCCAATACACCTGAAGTCATTTTACCAAAACTGGAAGAACTAAGATCTGCCGTGTTAGATGCTGGCATTGAAGTGCAAATTGATGCTGCAGCTGAATATTATGTGGATGAATTCTTCGAGGATTACATTAAGTCTGAATCATTACTTTGTTTTGACAACAACAAAGTGCTCATTGAGCAAAGCATGGCACAAGAATATCCTCGATTCAAAGAGGTCGTTTTTGATCTGAGGCTGAAAGGCTATGTACCTATTATTGCACACCCAGAAAGATATGTTTACTACAATAACTTTAGGCACGAGTTCCAATGGTTCAAAGATGCTGGATGTTTATTGCAAGTAAATTTACTTTCATTACAAGGATACTATGGCAAAATGGAAAGACAGCTTGCAGAATATCTTTTTAAATCCGATCTAATTGATTTCTTGGGAACAGACTGTCACCATGAAAGACACTTGATTCGTTTGACTGGTTTTGCAAAAGAATCGCAAGTAAACCTCGCCCAAACCAAATGGGCCAATGCAAGTTTATGATATAAAAAATATGATCAATTTCCTTATTATTGAAATGAAAAACCCTCTCAACACTTAGCTCGTAAATAATGAGCATTGGCAATTGTGTTTTTCGTTATGTCTTCTCCAAAAATCTCGTATTTCATGAAAAAAAACAGACTTCTATTCTACATAATAATCAGTTTGATTGGTTTTTCAAGCTGTATTTCACATAAGGAACTGCTTAATTTTCAAGAAGGTGAAAGTTGGGAATCGGTGGCTAAAAGTTTGCCTGTTCAGCCTGTTTTGATCATTCAGCCGGACGACATTCTGAACGTCACGGTCCAAAGTTTTGATATGGTTGCTGCTGCACCCTATAATTTGATGGCAATATCAGCTGCGTCTCAAGGTTCCGCTGCGAACATCAATACACCAGGTGGCTTTTTGGTGGATCCTTCGGGCAATATCGATTTTCCGGTGTTGGGTCAAATTAAGGTCGGTGGTTTGAATTTGACTGAAGCCAAAGAGAAAATCCAAAAAATGGTAGCACAGCAATTGGTTGATCCTGTTGTGAATATTCGTTTCATGAATTTTAGAATTACGGTATTGGGTGAAGTCAATTCCCCAGCTACCTATACCATACCTGATCAAAAAATAAATCTTCTGGAGGCCCTAGGTCTTGCCGGAGACTTGTCAACCTATGGCCGAAGGGACAACATCCTCATTATACGTGAGGTCAATGGAAAAAGAGAGTTTGGGCGTGTCAATCTGAAAGATCGGTCTTTTTTCAATTCGCCCTACTTTTACTTGGCTCAAAATGATGTAATATACGTAGAACCACTTAAAGAAAAGACCAATACTTTGGCAGATAAAAGCAGCAAGCTGGTGCCTTGGCTTACTGTGGTGATTACTTTTGTTACACTCCTCGTTACCGTTTTATAAAATAATTTTAATTTGGAATCCAATAATCCATTACTGATAAAGAAAGAATCTGCTGAGAACGAACTTCAGGCGCTTCTTTTCAAATACCTGAGATACTGGCCATTCATACTTTTTAGCGTGATTTTAGCAGGTTCCTTAGCATGGCTCTACCTCCGTTACAAAGTCCCAATGTACGAGGTAAAATCTACCATTCTCATCAAGGACGAAAAGAAAGGATCTGCCCAAGGATTCTCGGAAGAGAGTGTGTTTTCTGATTTGCAAATGTTCTCCTCGAACAAAAATATTGAAAACGAAATTCAGATTCTCAAGTCGAGAATGTTGATGGAACAAGTGGTAACAAAACTTGGCCTGAACTACAGCTACTACACCATTGGCCGAATAAAAACAAGTGAAGCTTACAAGAGCAGTCCGATTATACTAACTGCTGACAGTCTCACTCAGGAAGCTTATGGTGTTTCATTCGAAGTAAAGGCACTTAAAGACAATAAATTCAATCTTACTTTTGGTGGTACTTCCAGTGTTCAAGAGTTTGGCAAGTCACTCAGCTTCCCATGGGGAAAAATAACCCTGACCAATTCTGGTTCCACTTCAAATCCAGAATACACCTACCAATTGGGTATTTCAAACCCAACAGATGTTGCCGCAAGATATGCAGGTGCACTAAAAGTAGGAACAATAGTTTCACAATCAACAGTGCTGGAGCTTAGCTTAATTGATGAAAGCCCAGAGAAGGCAAAGGATATCCTGAATACCTTGGTTGAAATATACAATGAAGCAGCTATTGGTGATAAAAATAGAGTGGCTCGCAAAACACTTGATTTTTTGGATGGCAGAATTGACATCCTTACCAAAGAACTCAATGGGGTTGAAAATGGAATTCAATCTTACAGAAGCAGGAATGAAATTTATAGTATGTCGGCAGAGTCTGATTTGCTTTATACGCAAGTAAGCGAATTGGACAAACAAATGTCCGAAGTAGATATTCAATTGAGTATTTTAAGTTCTATTAAAGAATACCTAAAAAAGGAGGAAAATACCTTTGAGTTTGTGCCTTCCAATCTGAGCATCAACAATTTAACTTTAGGCGGTTTGCTGCAAAAATTCAATGAACTCCTAGGTGAACGAGAACGCATGATCAAGTCCCAACGAGGCAACAATCCCGCATTGATCACTTTAGAAAATCAATTGCGCAATTTGCGTTCCAATATCCTTCAAAACATTGACAACATCCAGAGGGATTTAAATATTTCACGAACCAAAATAAAGTCCAGAAATAGTTTCTTAGAAGCTCGGGTACAAACTATGCCTAGAAAGGAACGTGAAATGTTGGAATTTAACCGACAACAAAAAATCAAGGAAACGCTGTATTTGTATCTTCTACAAAAAAGAGAAGAAACCACCCTCACATTGGCCATAGCAGTATCCAATTCTCGTCTTGTAGATCCTGCCAGAATCAAGAAAAATCCAGTTTCACCCAATAGAAGGCAAATCTATTTGGTCTTTATGTTTTTGGGCATAGCCATTCCACTAGGCATAATAACCTTATTGGAAGCATTAAAGAACAAGATTGAAAACACAAAGGATATTGTAAACGCAACAAATACACCACTGGTAGGATCCATACCTATTAAAAAGGCTGGTGAACAGATTGTGGTAAAGGCCAACAGTCGCTCAGGGATTGCTGAAGCCTTCCGATTGGTCCGAACCAATCTTAACTATCTCACCGCCGGCAAACAAAATCAAGTCATCATGTTTACTTCGAGCATGAGCGGTGAAGGTAAAAGTTTTGTAACCCTCAATATGGGGATGGCCTTTGCCATTGCTGGCAAAAAAACCATCATCATCGAATTGGATCTCCGCAAACCCAAATTGATAAAATATCTACAACCAGAAACCCATAACAAGGGTCTTACTCAATACTTGGTTGGTCAAACCGAACTGGATGAACTGATACAGACGTACAAGCCTCAAGAGAATTTGTATTACATCAATTGTGGTCCTCTTCCCCCAAATCCTGCGGAGTTGTTGACCACAGATAGGATCAAAGATCTGATTACAGAATTGCGAAAAACTTATGATTATATCCTTATCGATACACCACCAGTAGGATTGGTTACTGATGCATTTTTGCTTTCGCCTTATGTGGATAGTACATTATTTGTGGTTCGTTATAAAGTAACTTCCAAATTTCAAATCAAGACGCTTGACGAGTATTACCAACAAAATAAGTTCAATCACCTGGGTATTGTATTCAATGGCGTCAATCCAAAAGGTGCATACGGGTATGGATATGGATACGGATATGGATACGGATATGGTTATGGTTATGGATACTACAATGATGACAAAATGCCATTTTGGGATCGTATGAAGAGAAAGGTTAGGAAGGTGCTTGGGTAGGTAGATATCTTAAACCATAAACCATAAACCATAAACCCATAAACCATAAACTATAACCCATAACCCATAAACTATAAACTATATTCTTAGCCCCCTTTGTCTGAATTATGATTTATAGGATTTGAGGATTAGCAGGATTATTAATTGCTAGAAAATTTGAATAACCCATAACCCATTAACTATAAACCATAACCCATTAACTATAAACCATAACCCATCAACCATAAACCATAAACCATAAACTATAACCCATAACCCATCAACCATAAACTATAAACCATAAACCATAAACCCATAAACCTAATCCTCACCCCATCAATGCTCAACAATCCCAATAGCCTTTCTAAACATCTTTTTTGGGACGTCGATGCAAATAAAATTGATTGGAAAACAGATGCTGCTTTCATTATTCACAGAGTAATTGAATATGGCAAACTAGAAGATTGGGACGCTATAAAAAGGTACTATGGCAAAGCATACATAAAAGAACAAGTAGTCAAGTTTCGAGCTTTGGACGAGGTTAGCTTGTCTTTTCTTTGTGTTATTTTTGGATTAAATCTTGAAGACTTTAGATGTTACAGACTCAAACAGTCGAACCCAATCTCCTGGAACTTTTAAGATCATTGATGTCAAATGAGGTATTTTCAGACTTTTACCTTGTAGGCGGTACAGCATTGGCATTACAAATTGGTCACAGAAAATCTATAGATATTGATCTTTTTGGGAATACCGAACTTGATGAGCTAAGTTTTTTGGAAATACTATCTAACTGGGGTAAAATTGAAATACTAAAAAAAAGCAGGAATATCCTGATATATTTAATCAATGGTATAAAACTCGATTTCGTTAATTATCGTTATCCTTGGCTGCAAGAACCATTGATCCTAGAAGGTATCAGATTTGCATCTAAGCCGGATATCCTTGCAATGAAGTTGAATGCTATTTCCGGAAGAGGAAGCAAGAAGGATTTTATAGATTTATATTTTTTGCTGAAAGAATTTTCTATAAAAGAAGCTTTGAGTTTTTACAATAAAAAATACCAAGACGGTTCGTCCTTTTTAGTTAGAAAAAGTTTGTCATACTTTGGAGATGCGGACGCCGAACCATCACCACTTATGTTTAATGACGTTTCGTGGGATGAAGTGAAAAGTAGCATAAGAACTGCGATAATAGATTTGGAATAGTTTAAAGGAAAAGAAAGGCAATGCATTCCACTAATTCCCAAACCTAGTCTTAACCACTTTTGTCTGAACCCTGACGTGTGCCCAGTCAGGAAAGGATTTGATTTATAGGATTTGAGGATTAGCAGGATTATTAATTTCTAGCAAACTTGAATAACCTATCAACAATAAACCATAACCCCATAACCCATAAACCATATACCATAACCCATAAACTATAACCCATAAACCATAAACCATAACCCATATACCATAACCCAAATAAACCTATAACCCATAACCCATAACCCATAAACCATAAACCATAAACCATAAACCCATCAACCCATAACCCATAAACCATAAACCATAAACCATAAACATAACCCATAAACCATAACCATAACCCATAACCATATCCCTCACACCAATAAAATATCAACCTCAGCCTAAAGAGTCAAATCTAAATACAACATGTATATAGAGGAAAAATTTAAAATCGTAAATACTCAATTTGAAAATGCACTAAATGGCCTAAATAATTCAGTGCTCATAGATACAAGTTCATTTGAAACAGATCTAAAAGACACAGTTAAAAGTGGTATCATTCAAAAATTTGAATTAACGGTCGAATTGTTTTGGAAATCAGCCAAATTATTTATCGAGCACAATAACGGAATTGTTGAAAAATCACCAAAGACTGTTGTCAAGTCCTTGTACCTCCTAGAATATATAAACGAAGAAATTTACCTCGGACTTATGGATGCTATCAATGACCCAAATGAAATGAGTCACATTTACAATGAAGAAAACTATAACATCGTTTTGGGAAAAATCCCAACTCACATAGTCTGTCTAAATAAAGTATTCGAAAAAATGAATGCTTCAAACAATGGATAAATACGTAAAACTTGCAAAAGAGATAGTTCTAAAAACCGTCCAGGATGCCCCTTTTCAAGTTTTCCTTTTTGGAAGCAGAGCGATAAATTCCAACAATAAATTCAGTGATATAGATATTGGGCTATTGGGCGAAACACCCATTCCCGTAATGTTAAAAGTAGAAATAGAAAACGCAATAGAAGAAAGTATTGTACCCTATAAAGTGGATATTGTAGATTTTTACAAAGTTTCAGAGGCCTTTAAAAAGGAAGCTTTAAGGCATATTGAAATTTGGAAGAAAGCATCGGTAGCTTAATGCCTTTTGTCTGAATCGGAATTTACAGAATTAAAGGATTAGCAGGATTATTAATTGCTAGCAAATTTGAATAACCCATAAACCATAAACCATAACCCATAAACCATAACCCATCAACCATAACCCATAAACCATAACCCATAACCCATAACCCATCAACTATAACCCATAAACCATCAACCATCAACCATAAAAGATAAACCTAAAACAAAAACCTCCCCCTTGAAAACAGAAAAACTAATCATAGAAGCTGGCCGTGCAGAAAAACATTACTGGGCTGACCTTTGGCGCTACCGGGAACTGTTCTATATCCTGAGCTGGAGAGACATCAAGGTCCGGTACAAACAAACAGTAGTTGGTGCACTTTGGAGCATCATCAGGCCATTGTTGACCATGATCATCTTCACACTAGTGTTCAGCAAGATTGCCAATTTGCCTAGTGAAGGGACAGCTCCGTATGCCATCATGGTATATGCGGCTATGTTACCTTGGCAGTTCTTCTCAAATGCATTGAGTGAGGCAAGTGGTAGCCTTATTGGCAATGCCAACCTCATCAGCAAGGTATATTTTCCGAGATTGATCATACCTACTGCGGCTGTGATCACCAGTTTTATTGACTTTTTGATCTCTTTTGTCATACTTGCAGGATTGATGATCTACTATCAATATATGCCTAGTTTGAATATGCTGTTGTTGCCCGTTTTCCTTGTTATCGCCTTTCTGGCTAGTATGGGACTTGGGCTATATTTGACGGCCATGAATGTGAAATACAGAGATTTTAGATACATCGTACCCTTTATGGTGCAATTTGGACTTTACATATCTCCTGTTGGATTCAGCAGCAGCATAATCCCTGAAAAGTATAGATTGCTCTATTCCCTCAACCCAATGGTTGGCGTAATAGATGGTTTCCGTTGGTGTATTCTAGGCGGAGATAGCAATATCTACATGCCCGGATTTCTATTAAGTCTAGGAATCGTAGTTTTCTTTTTATTTTTAGGTATCCATCAATTCCGTAAAATGGAGAAGACATTTGCGGATGTTATTTGATGGGTATGATCGGTGTGGACGGGTGTGATGGGTACAATGGTTTATGGATTTTAATTTAGGATAAAGACAAGGTTTTGCTACTGTATAAAAGATTCAACCCCTTTTGTCTGAATCACGATTTACAGAATTAAAGAATTAGCAGGATTATTAATTTCTAGCAAACTTGAATAACCTATCAACAATAAACCATAAACCAAATGAACCCATAAACTATAACCCACAACCCATAAACTATAAACCATAAACCATAAACCATCAACCATAAACCCCTTTGTCTGAATCCTGACGTGTGTCCAGTCAGGACAGGCTAAAATTCTTATGATTAAATGATTAATATGATTTTTGAACAGCCAATAACCTCTTATGTCTGAATCACAGATTTTACGGATTAAAGGATTTCACAGATTTTTAAATGCTCTCGAAATTTGAATTAACCCATAACCCATAAACCATAAACCAAATAAACCAAATAAACCCATAAACCATAAACCATAAACCATAACCCATAAACCCATCAACCATCAACCATCAACCATCAACCATAACCCATAAACCATAAACCATAACCTATAAACAATTAACAATTAATCATTAATCATTAACCCCCTTTTGTCTGAATTACAAATTAAACGGATTAAAGGATTTCACGAATTATTTCTTGGTTTGCAAATTGGAATAAACCGTAAGATATAAACCTCAACCTTCAACATATCGAATTACTATTATTTAACTCATGATTACAAAAGAATTTATATTATCCACATTAAAACTCAGCAAACAGGAATTCTCTAAATACGGGGTTTGCAAAGTTGGATTATTTGGTTCCTACCTGCATGGAGTACAGAATAAAGATAGTGACATTGATATATTAATTGATTTTGAACCAGAAGCGGAAAATTATGACAACTACATGGCCGTTTATGATATTTTCGAAAATCTCTTTTCAAATGAAAAAGTTGAAATTGTAACTGTAAATGGATTGAGTCCATATATTGGCCCTAAAATATTGAAGGAAGTCGTGTATGTATAAAGATCCATTGGAGTATCTAAAACATATCCGAGACGAAAGTTATTTTATTCTTTCGGTAATTCATGTTGATATGAATAAAACTGATTTTATTGATAATGAAATTTTGAAAAGGGCGGTAACTAGGAGTCTTGAAATAATTGGAGAAGCCTCTAAAAAGATTCCAGCGGATTTCAAAGTAAAATGGAGTTCTATTCAATGGAGAGAGATGGCCGGCATGAGAGATCGACTAATCCATGATTATATGGGTATCAACTATTCAATTGTCTGGGATGTAGTGAAAAATAAAATACCTGAATTGAATAAACAAATCACTAGCGTTTTAAACGAATCCGATAAAACTTAGCAATCTAAGAGTTTAGTTGTTTAAGCGTTTGGAAGTTTAGTCGTGTAGAACTCAGGCTTAAACTCGGCATTAACCCCTTTTGTCTGAATCACGATTTACAGAATTAAAGAATTAACAGGATTATTAATTTCTAGCAAACTTGAATAACCCATTTACCATAAACCCATAACCCATAACCCATAACCCATAAACCCATAAACCATAAACCATAAACCATAAACCATAAACTATAACCCATAAACCATAAACCCCTTTGTCTGAATCCTGACGTGTGTCCAGTCAGGACAGGCTAAGATTCTTATGATTAAATGATTAATATGATTTTTGAACAGCCAATAACCTCTTATGTCTGAATCACAGATTTTACGGATTAAAGGATTTC
>JBBQJT010000054.1:0-26338 GCA_038326165.1 Chitinophagales bacterium
CAGCTATCTGTTCTTGCGAGTTGACAAGATTACCATCTTCATCAATAAAAATGGCCAAAGGATAAGCAATGTGATTGTCCTTTGCATCGAACACACCACCAAATAATGCACAACCACCCCCTACTCTTGGCAAGGTCCGGTTTGGTCGATATCCCCTATCACCTCCCATTATTTTTAACCACAACCTGTTTAAGTCGTCGTCGTATTTTACAATTATTATTTGATTTGATGAAGTATCCCTGCTAACTCCACCTAAAATATTCCTCATTCCTGAACCGTAATAATAGTTTTTGTTTGTACAAAAAGGAGTAAAAATACTAGCATAATCTGCTGGATCACCAAAAGTTGTTGGATCGTACAATAAATCGACTTGATCAATTTTAAGATCCTCATTTAGTATTATACCGCAATTTTGATAAATACTTGAAAAGGTATTGCACCCACCAAAACCTATGTAACCAGGCTTGCTATGTCGTTTAAAGAACATTCCGCTGTTCCATAATTTCAGGGTATCATTCTTGATTTCAGTAACCCCATTTAATGGGGTTGAATCAAAGTAATAACAACCAAATGGTGTCCAAACAATATTGATATTTGTCTTTTCGATTTTAAGAAATTGTGCACTGGCTGGCAAGAAATTTGTTTCAATTGTTTCTGTAATTGTTTTGTTTTTGTAGTCCAATCGATACGTAATCATTGTATCAGCCGTCCAATCAAATGATAATGTGATTAAATGAAAATTATCCGTTTGGTCATCAATTTTTTCAACTATAGATGCTATAGCATGGGAATCATAGAATAAATTTTCATAACTATCAATAACATTACCTTCTGCATCACAAAGCTCCATAACCCATTTACAAGAAATCTCTGGATATGCAGAATGATCATATCCTGCTAAATATAAAGTATCGTTCCTGGATATCAAGTTAACGTATCTATAATTTCTAAGTTGAAAACTATCAGTTATATGCCCATCATGATCAAAATACAATAACTCAGAAGTCATCCACTTTTCTGCAAAATTAACTACCGATTGTGTTCTTACCGCAACAAACCCCTTCTGAATAGGTTGTACCGCATGAATAATGGTATTGGGAATTTGATTGTATATTTTTACTGCTTGACTGTAGCCCCAAAAAGGGCACAATGTTAGAGCAAACACCATTGAAACAAATATTTTCATAATAATCTGAATATATGCGGCACAAAAGTGCCGCATATGATTAAGCGTTTTTAATTATTCTGTCCACAATCTGTGCATGGAAGTGGAGTAGCATTGGTTGTAGTTGTAGCATAAAAGAAATATTCAATTAAGCTATTGTGAAAAACATATTTATTATAAAAATCAATAGCACCAGAACCTACCCATATATTCCCAATTAGCGTATTCAGAGGTTTATAATTATCTATTTCTGAGCCCATTTGAATCAAATTAAATGGCATTTCCACATCACCCGTAAGACATTCGTCATAATTTAGAAGAAACATATCAGTTTGCCTAAATGAATACCAATCATTGATATTGTTGTTATCTAGGGGCATCATAACCTGCTCGTTTCTTTGTTCAATACCTCTTTTAAGGACAGATGGAATACCATTTACAGTTTCGCAAACTTTTGCAGATTTTCCTACTTGGGTACAAAATGTCACATTCTGCCCACGATAAAAGTACTTTTGTGAGTTAGGAAAAGTTATTATCTTTTGGTATTTTAATTTGTCTCTTAAGAGTTCAGGCGCTCCAGGATTGCCTGGAAAATTGTCACCACAAAATCCGCCTTTATACTTATAACTGTAGTTGGCATTCGGATCAATAGAAGGTTCAGTACTTAAGACATTTCCATACGCAACAGATAAGCTGATGAGTAATGGCAATTGATTTCCCTGTGGATTATCAAATTGGCTGACCGTGAAAGTCCACGGTTGTTTGTTGCTTAAGTTCAATTGATGGTAATGATTGCCTAGACGCAAACTGGCGGCACTTAGTATTGTAGCAATATCAGTGCTGTTTACTGTATTGGTATTGGACAAAGTTATAAAGCTGGTATCTGCAAGGATTATTGTTTCTGTTAAAGGAGCGCCAGGCCTGCAGTAATTGTAATTCAGGGTTTCGTCAAGCAAGTCTATTGCCTCAGTTATTGTATAATTAGTTCTTAAGGAAATATTCCCCTTATGACCAGCTAATGCTTGAGCGATCAACTCATCCATTTGTGACTGCCGATCAGTGTTCAAAGCGTTCAGCCTTTGATCCTTGTCAACACTTTGGAATACGGCCTCTTTGGCACAATAACTCAATGTAAAAAGTGACAACAAAGTCAAAATTAATAATGGTAATTGAGAGAGAGAGAGATAATTCTGTTTTTAACAAAATCATCAATACGATTAAAGGGCTTGTGTTTCATGATAAAGATTTTTAAGATTTAAAATTAAGCGTAAAAAATACCGATCAAGACATGATTCCGAAATATAAATAAATCTTGAATTAAAAGCCAGCTCGTTGCCATATTTTAACATTTATTTAACATTATTTAAATTACGCATATCTATATTATTCCTTATTATATTTTTATTTTGATGTTTAATTAATCTAAATTGGTGTGATTAGGGCTTCGCAAAAGAAATGTTAAGTAATATTTTGCCTAGTTATTGATATTATTGTTAGAAATTACGCTGTATCGTAAGGCTTTAATTTTAGCCGATCCCAATAATACAATGCCAATTTACCAAACTTACAATACTTGATTCAACACTACGGTATTCCAAATTCTAATTAGGCTAAATTTCAAGATTCCTCATAACTTTACACCATGCGATATTTCTTATGGTTGGCTTATGATGGAACAAGGTACAATGGATGGCAAGCGCAACCTGAACAACTGACGGTTCAAGGTGAAATAGAACGTGCCCTAAAGGTTTACTATCGCAAAGAAATCACAATTTACGGGTGCGGTCGCACGGATACAGGCGTACATGCGTCCAAGTATTGTTGCCATCTGGATAGCGATGTTGCAATGGATTTCAATGATTTGTACCACTTGAATGCAATATTGCATGCTGATACTGTGCTGATTGAAATTCAAGCTGTCAGAGATGATGCACATGCTCGATTTGACGCTTATTCCCGTTCTTATCAGTATTTTATTAGATACCGTAAGTCACCATTTCACATCAATCATAGTTTCCCGGTTTATTATTTTGACAAAATAGATCAGGATTTGTTACAAGCCGCTGCGGACACCATAACAGCCTATCGTGATTTCACAACTTTTTGTAAGGTGGAGAGCGATGTAAAAAGCAATGTTTGCGATATAAGCACTGCCATGTGGGAATTTTATGACAACCACGCAGTATTCTCAATCACTGCAAACAGGTTTTTAAGAGGCATGGTGCGCATGATTGTTGGTATGAATCTGAACGTTGCCATCGGCAAAATACAACTTGATGAAGTAATAGATTGTCTTGAAAATCAACAGCGCATGAAGATAGATTGGAGTGTACCTGCTTGTGGTTTGTTTCTTTGTGACGTCAAATACCCAAAAAGTGTTTTTCTGAAATAGTACTAAGATTCTGCTTTTTCGGTAAGTTCCATCCACCGCATTTCTTTATCTTCTTGCTTGCCTTGCAATACTTGAAGCTCCGCTGACAATTTTTGAATTTGATCCAAACTTAAGCTCGCGTCATCAAATTTCATGGTTATTGCTGCTATCTCTTTTTCAAGCTTCTCAATATCCTTTTCAAGTCGCATCAACTCCTTGCGTTCATCGTGACTGAGGTTGGAAGGAACTGGTTCTGCTTTGGGCTTTTCTGTAATAACGGTTTTGGTCTCTAAGGCCGCCTTGGCTTGAACTCTGTATTCTGAATACGTCCCATTGTAATCCTTAATATTGCCCTCACCTTCAAGAACAAACAAATGCTCGACAATCCGATCCAAAAAATATCTGTCATGCGTCACCACGATCAAACAACCTGGGAACTCACTCAGATAATCCTCCAGCACATTCAGTGTCATTATATCCAAATCATTGGTAGGCTCATCCAAGATCAAAAAATTAGGATTGCGCATAAGAATTGTCAGCAAATACAATCTTCGACGTTCTCCACCACTCAGTTGGGATACAAAAACCTGTTGTTGTGATCTCGAAAACAGAAAACGTTCCAAAAGCTGTGGAGCGGTCAGTTTCTTGCCTTTTTCAAGTGGCACAAACTCAGCAATGTCTTGAATCACATCTATCACCCGCTTGTCATCAGCCATTGGCAAGCCTTCTTGAGTATAGTAGCCAAAATCCGTGGTTTCGCCAATAATCACTTTGCCTGAATCAGGTTTTTCTGAACCAGTTAATATCCTGAGCAAGGTAGATTTGCCTGCACCATTTGGCCCCACTATTCCTATTCTGTCTCTTTTGTTGAATTTATAGAAAAAATCCTTGATAAGTACATTGCTGCCAAATGCCTTGTTGACGTAATGAAGTTCCAATATTTTGCTTCCGAGTCTATTGGATTGGAGATCAATCTGAAGTTTGTCATCATTTGATTTACTGTGATGTTTTTCTTCAATGGTTTGAAATTCTGTGATTCTACTCTTTGCTTTGGTGGTACGTGCTTGCGGCTGCCTACGCATCCAGTCGAGCTCTTGTTTGTACAATTGCTTGAGTTTATCTCCTTCTACTGCTTCGTTTTGAAGTCGTATTTCTTTCTTCTCAAGAAAATCAGCATAGTTTCCTTTGTACTTATGGATCTGACCGCGCTCAAGTTCTACAATATTATTGCAGACATTATCAAGAAAATATCGATCATGTGTGACCATAAACAAGGTCATGGTAGATTGATTCAGCTCTACTTCTAGCCACTCTATCATGTCCAAATCCAAATGGTTGGTAGGTTCATCCAGAATCAAAAATTCTGGTTCATCCAGCAACAATGCCGCCAAGGCCAAGCGTTTTTTCTGCCCTCCTGATAATTGACCAACCGGCTGATCGAATCCATAAATTTTGAATTGTGCCAAAGTTTCCTTGACTCTTGCTTCAAAATCCCAAGCCTTCAAGTCATCCATTTTAGAAATCAATTCACTCAACTCATCCGTTTGACCCGAAGCCAAGGCTTTCTCATAGTCGGCTACTACTTTAGCAGTCTCGCTTTGAGTGGATAGGAGCGTTTCAAGCACAGTTTTATTCAAATCCAAATTGGGTTCTTGCTCTAGGTATCCAATCCGAATGTCTTTGCGGATGACTATTTTCGATTGTTCTCCTTCACCTGATTCCAACCCGGCTATTACTCGCAGCAGGGTAGTTTTGCCTGAGCCATTTTTGGCAACAAGTGCAATCTTATCTCCTTTATTAATCAGAAGTGAAATATTCTGAAACAGTACCTTGTCGCCATAGGATTTGGTAATGTTTTCTATCTGTAGGTAATTCATGCCTGAGTTATAAATGAAATTGGCTCCCGGAATAGTGCGGCAGCCAATTGCAAAGTTAGGCATTATTTAACCCAAATTTCGCTTTGGGCTGAATCGACGAAATTTTTGGATGTTCCACAAATTTGTCAGGTCTGATCCTCTTATGATATTTTAAATATTGGGCCTTTTAAGTCGAAAAATTTAAGATTACCGTCGACCCAAGATGCAAAATCAGCTAATGTGAATTTTGGGTTTAAGCTCCTTAAGTTTGAATCGTCCAATGATGAGGCTTAGGGTATCAATATATTCAGTCTAGAGTATTTTGGTTTGAAATAATAGAACTTGTTGAATCCATGGTATTTCATGAAATTAACAAGAGTTTGTGGCACTTATTTCCAGGCGCAAATAATTCCACCCATTAGCGCAAAGCTAAGCACCCAATAACCAGAGTTGATGAAAATCAATTTCCATGGTTTTCGCTCATACATTCCCATAGTTGCTGCCATCGGGAAAGCCAAAAACACACCTAAAATAGCACCATGTAATATACCATGCTGGAAGGTGCGATAACGATCAGCCCAGTCAGTAATGGCAGCTCCATTCAATGTCACTCCTATTTGAGCTCCTTCATTCATTGAGTCTGGTGCCAAAAGCGACATTAATCCCGATTGATGAAGAACTACTCCCTGAACTACTATTGCCGCCATGACGGATACCACGTAGGAAATGAGCATGATCATCGGGATCTTTTTGCGCATTTCAGGAGAATTGTCCATCGGAACACCTGTCATTGTTGACCATTGTTTGCCGAAAACTGCAGGGTTAAAATAAATAGATCCCAAAATTAATGGGACCAAGGCAGCTACAAATGGAGCTGCATAGTTGTATTGAAACATAGTTGTTTGGTTTAGTTGATGGCAAAACTAATCAAGGGAATTCAATTATAAGCAATCTTTTATATTAATTTTGCTCAACCCAATAATAGTGACTCTAAATTCTGCCTAATGGCCAAAACCAAACAATATTGCTATTTTACACCTAGTTTTTAGCTGCCATACTTTGGCTGATCATATCTTTCATGATATTCATAGCCTCTTCAATCTGGGCATCAGACTTTAAATCCTTCAGGAATGCGATGTTCCTATTTATTTTAGTAGAATCGGCATTGATTTGACTTAAGTCAGCTTGCATGTTTTTAATCAACAAATTAGGCAGTTCTTTGTCAGCAATACCTTTGTAGGCCTTAGCTTCAGCTTCTCTTGATTTTAGATCAGCCATGTATTCAGTAAGTTTCAATGAATATCTGCTTTGATCTCTTTGGGTTTTCAAGCGTTTTGCATTTTCTGCTACTTTGTTAAAAGTTTCATTCTTTGAAATACGTTCTTTACTTTTGGCTGTAAGGCTTTTTAGGTCCTCAATTTTATACGCATTCTGTGTGTATTCAACGGGATCAATTTGGGACCATGCCATTGCATGATCAGATTCTCTTTCACCGAGTTCTATACTTTGAAAATCATCTGGAAGTTGAATATCTGGTACCACTCCTTTGAGTTGAGTTGAGCCACCGTTGATCCTGTAAAATTTTTGCAATGAAACCTTCATATCTCCTAATGGTTTCATATTCTCGTATCCATTTATAGCATTATCAAGATCAAAAAAGCGTTGGACAGTTCCTTTGCCATAAGTTTGCTTGCTGCCAATGACGATTGCTCTCTTATAGTCTTGCAAGGCTGCTGCCATAATTTCGGATGCCGAAGCGCTGAACTGATTCACCATAATAATCAATGGCCCATCGTACTGCACCCGGACGTCATAGTCACGCTGTATATCTGGTCGACCTTCTTTCGCTTTTACTTGAACTATAGGGCCTTGTTCAATAAAAAGTCCGGTCATTTTGACCACATCATTCAATGAACCTCCGCCATTATTGCGCAAATCGATGATGATCCCTTTTACGCCTGTTGCTTTAAGTTTTTCTATTTCCTTGGCAACATCTTCAAAGCATTGTCTTCCATCGCGCTTTTGAAAATCAGCATAAAATCTTGGTAGGTTGATTAAGCCAATATTGTCCAATTTATCTTTGTTCTCAAGTATTACTGACTTGGCGTAGCCTTCTTCAATGATGATTTCCTCACGGATAATGACCACTTCTTTTACTACACCATCAATTCCATTTACAGTCAGTCTGACTTTGGTTCCTTTTGGTCCACGAATTTTTGAAACTACCTCATTGAGATTCATTCCACCTATATTAATTGGCTCTTCATCACCTTGAGCTACTTTGGTGATCACATCTCCAACCTTCAATTCTTTTTGTTTCCATGCAGGGCCTCCAGCTATGATGTCGCTAATCTTGGTGTATTCCTTTTCTGACTGAAGTGTAGCGCCTATTCCTTCCAATCTTCCTGAAAACTTGATGTCAAAAGACTGTTTTTCTACAGGTTGGTAATATTCAGTATGGGGGTCGAAGATGTTGGCAATGGTATTCAGGAAATCAGCAAATCTCTCTTCACGCTTGAGCTTTTTGAATCTTGAGAAAGACTCAGTATATCTGTCTTTGACTTGTTTGCGTGCATCTTCCTCAAATTGAGCATCCGTTTTATCTTTGTACTCTGCTGATCCTTTTGTTCTTTCTTCAATTTTGTCAGCGAGCTTTGTCATTATTTCATACTTGAGCAGTTTTCTCCACGACTCTTTTAATTCTGCCTCATTGACGGAAAAGCTTCTTTTCTTTGGATCAGTTTCGATGTATTCATCGGTATTGAACTCAAACGGCTTTTCAGATAGTTCGCCAATTATCCTTTCGATCCTATCAAATGAAGCATCAGTCAATGCCAGCGTTTTATTGAAAAAGCTTAAATTCCCTGCAGATATTTCATCATCCAAGTTGAGCTCACTCTTCTTTAATTCATCCACCTCCGATTGAATTAAAAATCTCTTTCCCCCATCAATAACATCAAGATAAGATTTGAAGAGATCTTTTGAGAATTCATCATTAATAGCAGTTGGTGAATAGTGCAGTTGGTTCAATCCTTGCATTACAGTTTGTAACAACAACACTTCTTTTTGAGGATCAGGTTGTTGATTATTCGGTTTGACAAAAAACCAAACCATAACTATTGCTAAAAACGAAAAAACGATATGCTGCTTATATTTCATGATGAAATTCATGTAAGGTGTAATGATAGTCAAATATATAGAGTCAAACATTGAACTGCAAATTTTGAAGGACTTAAAGTCTGTTTTAACTAAATAGTAACTCAAATATCAGACAAAAGCGCTAAATGGGTCTATAAACTATGTTTACTTGTAATTGCTGTCATAAAATTTCTTGTAGTCCTCAAGATTCTTAAACTGAAGCAGCATCTTATAATTCTCCTTTGATATTGGATACAAATTTTGATCCTTGACTTTAGGAATGAAGGAGTCTTTATTCAAGAGTGCGTCCTTTATATACTGATCTGCAGAACTTGATTTTTCAAATTGTCGAACTACAATCAAGGGACTTTCGTTGACATTCAAAAAGATATTTGTCACTTTCAACTTGTCTAAATTGTGAAAATCCTTATTGTAGTTGGTCACGTTGGTTTTGTACTCTTGCAATTTATCCAGAGCATTGTCCATCAATACCAATACATAATGAACATCATCTGGAGCATAAGCAAAGGAAGCCAAACTGTTGGTGCTGTCTTTGGTGATCAACCTAGGTGACTCGACACCCAACAAACGTATAATTTCCTTTGCCCGACGCTCTTCATCAGAATTTGGGAATTTTGCAATTAATTCTTTTAGTCCTCCTACATATGCATCTTTGCCTTGCAATTTGCCCAAACACATTGCGTCAATAAGCGCATAACGAGCTTTGAATTTTGTATCTCCCGGAAAATCTCTCGAGGATTGCTTGATATTTACTCTTGCTTCTTCGTACTTACCAGTATTGAACAATTCCAGTGTAGCTTCATAAAATTTATCGGCCTTTTTCTTGTCGGCAATGGTCTGATTGATATAATTGGGATCAGAAAGTACTCTGGCATAGGTAGATGCAGGATACTTTGTGGTAATCAAGTCATAATAGACTTGTGCTTTGGGATTATCTCCTTTATCTAAATGAGCCAAATACAGAAAATACCAAGCCTCTAGTTCTTGCTTGCAACCTGGAAAACGCTCCAACAAGTTCTCCAACTGTGCGATTGATCTATTGTTGTCTTTTATTTGGGTCTGATACAGTCTCCCCAAAGCGAGCATTGAGGATCGCAGCAATTCCTGTGCAGCATCAATTTCCGTTTGGTTTTGTGGAATATCTTTAAGGATTTCCTTGAGTATTTTATCTTCTGACTCAGCGTTCTCTACTGCAACCACGAGATCATCAGTGCTAGATGAAGCAATACTTCCCTTTTTTCTGCGCCAATTGTCTTCAAGTTCCCTTTGTCCCCAAACTTTCTGAAATTCCTTCTGGCCTTTTTTGAGGGCTTTGGGATCGTAGGCAAAAAAAGTGCTTTTCGTTCCAGCGGAAAGATTACCAGCTCCAGCTATATTACCCCTATTGATCGATGCAAATTGATCAACTTGACTCATATCTGGATCATTTTTTTGGCCCGGAGTATTTGCTGCAAGGGTCTTAGCTGCTTCTTTTTCAGCATCTTCTCTTTGTTTTTTGATGAGCCTTGCCATATCCATTTTGCCATTGTCGTCCATTGCGGCAATTTTGAGCAAACTATCTTGGAGGATAACAATTTCTTGATGTTTAGCTATATCAGTTAAACTATTGCTGTACCGCTTGGTTTCCAGATATCTTTCATCTGTTATAGCCATTATGGTTAAGGTACTGTCGTAGTAGTTTTTGGAAAAGACGAACTTACCGTCCTCATAAAATAGCTGAGCAAGCAATATATAGTCTTCCGTTCTTTGAACTTTGTTGGAAGTATTGAATTTGAGTGATTCCTGGAGATTGGCCATTGCACTGGGTTTATCACCAGTTTCCAAATCCAATTTAGCGAGTGTGTAGTAAATTTTATCCTTAAATTCCAGATTTTTTGCATCTCTCAGCATCCGTTTGAGTGCTTTTCTGGAATCCGCAATATCAGTTTGACCACTCTTGTGACCACTCAAGGCAATATTCAAACGGGTGTTGAACTCCATTTCGTATGCAGGATGGTTCTTGAGTACTTTCTTGTAAGCTGATAAAGCCTCAGCTTGGTTTCCTGCTTTTTCACTGATTTGCCCCAAAATGAAATACAATCTTGCCTTTTCCTTCTTTTTGTTTGAGGTTTCGATTGCGTTTCGCAACGGTTCTGTAGCTTGATCATAACGCTTCTGCTTTGTAAAATAGTAAGCGCGAGCCATGGCTAAATGATGTATTTGTTTGGAAGTCAGATTTTCTTCGGCATTTGCCCTGCTGAGCATACTGAGGGCTTCATCGTATTTCTGCCTTTCGATGAGGTTTCGGGCCATCCATACCATACCATCTTTATAGACAGGTGGTCTTTTCATGAAATACTTTTCCTTGCGCTTTTTCCGTTCCTTCTTTTCTTTTTCGGTTTTAACTTCTTTAGTCTCGCCTTGGACTTTGGTCTTTTTGTCAGACTCCGTTGGCTTAGGTGTTTCTGTCGGTTTTACAATTTTCTTATCATCGAATGCGACGGTAGGAAGTTCAGATGAATCCTTAGGCTTATTTTTGATTCCTTTTTTCTTATCCTTAATTGCTTGTTTCTTGGCTTTAGCTTTGGTTTTTGCCTTTGATTTCTTTTGCTTTTCTTTTTGTTTGCGTTCCTGCTCCTTAGTTTTTTTCTTTTCTTTGACTGTTTTAACTTTTTCTTCTTTGATCTCTTCCTTTTCTTTTTCCTTCAACTTTTGAGCATCTTCTTTGGCCAGTTGCTCTCTGCGTTTTTCCTTGGCTTTAGTCTTCGCCTTGGCTTTAGCTGACATGTTCTTTTTGACAGCTTCTGGGTTAAATTCATCTATCAAAAACGCAAAAGATTCCTCTGCTGACTCAAAATCTTGTTTTAACTGTTGAGCTTGCCCGGCGAGCATATAACAATCATCAACCCAACCGCTATTGTGGTGAATGGTTGCTACGGTAGATACCTTTTCAACAATTTTATCCATTTCAGGAGCAACTGATTTTGGATTTTCTACAGCCATGTAAGGGTACAAATCCAAAACTTGCGTGTAATTGTCTACATGTTGTGTATTCAGCTTGATCAAGGCTTCTTCATACAACACATTGGCATTGAAGTAGCCATTGTACTTAGCTGTTATGTTCTGGTAAGTTTTGGCAAACTTAGATATATCACCTTTCTTCTTTCTTGTAACACAAGATGAGCTCAAAAGCAATATTGCAAATGCGGCAAAACAAATTTTTAATTTTAGTCCCAAAAGTGTATGGTTTGAAGGTCATTTATACCAATCAAATGGTTTTTACCGTTTGATAAAGCTCGAATATAACTATAAGGATGCAAATTTATTGTAAGCAATACTTAATTTTGTCCCATGTCAGCTGAAAATCAGCCAAAAAAGGATTGGAAGAAAAAACTCAAGGAACATTACCGCCTTGTGGTCATGAACAATGATACGTTCCGTGAGGTTGGTTCCTATAGGCTCAATCTTCTGAGTCTGTATATACTGATCAGCTCACTAATTGTTGCTTTTACGCTTCTGGTTTTTACTTTAATTGTCTACACCCCGCTTAAGAGATATATCCCGGGCTATGGAGATTATGCCCAAATATCCAAGCTCAATGCCCTACAAGATAAGGTCAACAAGCTAGAAACGGAATTGGATGACCAAAGTGTTTATACCAGCAACATCAAAAAAATAATGACTGGTGATATTGAAACAGAACGAGATATTGAGGACAAATCCAGCAATCAACCTGTTGTAGCACCGAAAACTATTTCACGAATACCTGAAGACGAACAATTGCGCAAGCAGATGGTGATGGGATTTTCTAACCAAAATAACGGAGCCAAAAGCAACAAAAATTACCTGCCTATCAATTTGCCTTTGGAATCCATTCCATTTGCTTCACCGGTTAAGGGAATTGTTACAAGTCAATTTGAACTAAATTTGCAACACTATGGAATTGATATTGCAGCACCTTCCAATACACCAATAACTGCAATATTGAATGGCCATGTAATAATAGCTGATTGGACTCTTGAAACTGGATTTACGATCGGTATCCAGCATGACCATGATATCATTAGCTTTTACAAACACAATAACGCACTTTTGAAGAAAGTTGGAGATTCAGTCAAAACAGGTGAAGCTATCGCAATCATAGGCAATACAGGGACACATACTACAGGTCCTCATCTGCACTTTGAAATATGGAGTCAAGGACGGGCAGTTGACCCTTCAAAGTTTGTAAAGTTTTAAGCCCTATAGCAGGAAAGCTTAGGTATTTCATGAAATGAATGGCTCAGAACCCACTCACTACATTTTACTTTTTGTGCTTAAATAGGTCCTGAAGTGCGGGAATAATTTGCTCAAATCGAAATTTGAACCCTTCTTTAATCAGTCGGTTTGGCATAACTCTGGTACTGTTCAATACGACATCAGCCATTTCGCCCATCATTAACCTCAGAATGAATTTGGGAACATAGACGGGTATTCCAAAACCTGTTTTAGACTTTACAATAGCATCAGTTAAAGTTTTATTGCTAATGGGGTTGGAACCAACTGCATTATAAATTCCTGTGGCTGCTGTATTTTCAATGGCCCATGAAAAGACATTGACCAAATCATCAATGTGAATCCAAGAAGAATATTGCTTACCACTTCCCAAATATGCTGCGGTCAACAAATTGGCAGAAGTGACCAATTGAGGCAGTGCTCCTCCTTTGGTGGTCAAAACAATTCCAATTCTCAGTGTGACTTTTCTGATTGCTTCTTCAGGTATTTCACTGATTGCTTCCTCCCATTTCACGACAGATTCCACTAAAAATCCGTGATTTCCTAATGGTGAACTTTCATTCAATATTTCATCCGCTCTGTCACCATAAATACCTATTGCCGAGGCCGAGATGAGTGCCTGTGGTTTGAGGCTGCCCGATTCAATGGCTTGCTTAAGTGTTTTATTTGCAGCTACTCTGCTATTGATGATCAGGGCTTTGCGTTCTGCAGTCCATTTGGAATCTGCAATGCCTGCACCAGCCAAGTTAATCACAACATCGATGTCCGATAATCCATCCAACTCGATGATATTGTTTTCAGGATCCCAGTAAATTATACGAGTTTCGCTTGTTTTTTTTCTGCTCAGTATAAATACCGTATGACCTTCAGTGTTTAATTTATTTTGTAAAGCTGTGCCAATCAAACCCGATCCACCAGCAATGAGTATATTTGCCATATCTTTTTTTAACTGTGATGCAGCAATTTTTAACATCAAATGATCAATTAGGTTGTATCACCATAAAACAACGCGGATGAAAAGTTTACTTATT
The DNA here is from genome assembly GCA_038326165.1 of Chitinophagales bacterium. Taxonomy (GTDB): domain Bacteria; phylum Bacteroidota; class Bacteroidia; order Chitinophagales; family Saprospiraceae; genus JAEUUM01. The sequence continues at coordinate 13,837 of JBBQJT010000054.1, forward strand.
TTGGTGCTTTGTTGTTTTTTTGTTTCTATTGTACACAGTCAAGATCTTTGGCCAAAGCGTATGATCAGTGCAGGAATTGCCGCAAATGGTGACTTATCGAGTAGGGAAAATGATTCAAGAAGCAATGGTGGTGTTAGTGCCAACATAGCATTTGGCAAGTTTGTCCGAAATAATTTTTGGGCCGTGAACTTTGAGAATCGAACCAACCTATATCGCGATAAAGAGTCGAATGGAATAACAGAAATTGAGTCATCTACCAAAGATTATGATTTCAGTCTTGGACCAATCTACCGAAAATACAAAAACATCAATGGAAAATTTTGGTATTACTATCAACTTGGAGTGTTTGTTAACTACCGAAGCTTCACCAATACCTATGAATTTATATTTGACCAAACGCCCCAAGTAAATAAAACACAAAATATCTCAACTGGTATTCAGCTCAACAGCGGCATTGGTATTGCATACCGATTGTCCAATCATTGGATGATTGAATTGAATCCAATAAATGCAGGATTTGAATCAGGTAAAACAAAAAACAAGACGGAGTCTGGTGCCAACACCAATGAAAATGATGAGAATTACACCCGCTTCTATTTAAATGGGCTTACCAGAGGATTGGGAGTATCTATCAACTATTTATTCTGATTGCGTGAAATATTTCCTTCTAACCTAAAATTCAACTATGTATATTTTGCTAAAAATGCTGAGGAAAATTTACGATTTAAATGTGTTTAGCTGCTTTAGTGCCAACTCATTCGCAGCAGTCTTCAGACCCGACAAACTTTTAAATGCTTCAAAATTTAAGTCTTTTAGGTATTTAACATTGAATTTGTGGATGATACTTAGCTTCGCAGGACTGAACTACTCCAATTTACAGGCCCAAGAATTCAATTACAAAGCATTGAAATTTAAGGAATATGGTCTTAATGTAGCTGGAGTGTTCCAGTCACTACCCTTCTTTGGCAATGTAAGCCCTTCAGTTCCAGAGCCTACTTTCGTGATCAAAACCCACAAGCCCGGCAAAACTTATCTCACTAAAATAGGTTTGGGCGGCAGATTTGTTATCAATGATGCCATTAGCTCGAATTCAATTCTCGCTTCATTGGGGCAAGAGAAATACAATTATCTGGATAAGCATTGGTTCATTATCAATGGTTATGATTTCTCAATGAGCTATGCTTTTAACAATGAAGATATTGGCGTTGGTGTATCTTATAATCTGGGTATTGGCTATGATCTTAATACGCGGATGGTATTATCCACTTATTGTTACTTCCAAGCATTTGGCTCCTCATCGGAGGAAGAATTGGGTTTGCAAATACGTCCACCATTGGGTTTGTTTTTATCATATCGCCTATTTAAATAGATTGGACATGCCAAAAATCATAGTATTTATCCTTCTTACTTTCTGCCTGAAAATAAGCTCTGTAGGTGCTCAAGACATCAAGCAACCCATGCACTCTGTAGGGGTCAATTCCTTATTTCTTCTTAGAAATTTGGTTGGAAGAACAAATCCAACTATTAATCAGCCCATTCTATTTCAGTATAAAAAATGGAATTCCGCTGGAACTTCATCTTGGAGATTGGGAGTAGGAATGAACAATTTATTGAAATACAAAAAAGATCCGATCAACAATTCCAGTGATTTCAATTCGGACCTCTTGTTGAGATTGGGCAAAGAATGGTCTAAGCCAATTACCAACAAAACCTATTTCATATATGGTGTTGACGTGCTGTTGAGTATGCAATACAGACAAAGCAGACGGAGTTTGGGTGTTGAAACCAAAACTACAGAATTGACATACGGGCCTGGCATCGCTCCTTTCTTGGGACTGCGTTGGGAATTCAGCAAAAGATTGCACCTACAAACTGAGTTTTCTTTGCTTGGTTTTTCGCAATTTTCAAGTATCAAGACAAACTATGCTGATCCACTAATTCCTGATTTTGATTCCGGACTGGCTGTAGATATATCGGTCGGATCAGATCTTCCAGGAATTTTAATGATACAATATTTGTTTTGATGCAACATTTTTGCAGCAATCAAGATCATAATAATACGTTCTTAATTAATCTAAGACAATTAAAGCACTATGAAAAAAATTCTTTCCCTATTTGGCTTGTTTATAACCATCATGTTTTTGAGCTATTGCACCAAAAACGTAGATACTTCCGGCTTAAAAAATCCTGATTTTAGCAAATTGAATCAGAATTATGCAGAAGTGAACCAATTTCTAGCATTTTTTGGCGGTCCGTGCGATTTTTGCCCTCAGGATTTTAGCAAATTTGTAGACAACAACAAAGCAGCTTTGGGCAGGGTATTATTTTATGACACCCGCCTATCCCAAAATAACTCCCTTTCATGCGGAACTTGCCACATTCAAAGCCTCGGCTTTGCTGATGGGCTCGAAAAAAGTATTGGATTTAACGGAAAGAAGACGGTCCGCCACAGCATGGCAATTTCTAATCTTGCCAATATGAATGGTTTTTTCTGGGATAACTCACGCAGCACTTTGGCAGATCAAAGTCTGAGACCAGTTAAAAACCACTTAGAAATGGGTCTTGAAGACATGAAATACTTGACTGAAAAACTCAAATCAACAATCTATTATCCAGGTTTATTTTTTGATGCCTTTGGAGATGCTGAAATAACAGAAGCTAGAATCGGCGAGGCAATGAGTAACTTCCTTACTTCAATGTTCAGCTTTAACAGCAAGTTCAGTCAAAATTCTAATATTGGTTTTAATAATTTTACTCCCATTGAAAAACAAGGACTCGCTTTGTTCTTCAGTCAGCAATATAAGTGTGGCACTTGTCACAGTACCTCATTGTCATTGGATAATGGCAGATACGAAGATCCTATAGATCCATTTACTCCAAATGCTCAGGTACCAGGCTCAAACATTGGATTAGACAATACAACGACGGATATGGGCAATGGTCAGGGTAAATTCAAGATTCCGGGCCTCAATAACATTACTGTAACTGCGCCCTATATGCATGATGGTCGCTTCCAAACCTTGGATGAAGTTTTGGATCACTACAGTCATGGCATCAAGAACAATCCCGTACTCGATGGCCGCTTGAAAGACAAACACGGAAAGGCGATTACGATGAATTTCACGACAGAAGAAAAGCGTGCTTTGATTGCTTTTCTTGCAACATTGACCGATCAAAAATATCTGACTGACCCTAAGTTTTCAGATCCTTTCAAAAAATAAGTTTCATTTGATTATTGAATTACTAAGGGGAGTTTTCAGTTCATGATTATTCTCCTTTTTTTATGCAGTAATTACCGTAGACATAGGCAGTTCAATGGATTCATGCCAAGGGATCATCGCATTGAAAAGTCGAATGCTTTTGTATCTGCTAACGTCCGATACAGAAATATCTGCCTCAACCAGAGTCTCATTTTCCAAAAGTCTTGACCTGCATGTTCCTGCTAACAATGGAATTCTCGGTGTGTGCCACTTCTCGCCATTGGAAAATGCTAAATTTGAATAGCTTGAGTCTGTGAACAGTCCATCCCGAACGATCAAAATATCCTCATGGAAAGTCAATCCATCCATCAATTTGTTAATGCCGGATCTGTCAGTCCATTTTAAGTCATAATTCAGTTCATGTCCCTCCCTCAAAAAGAGTCGGGTGATCTTTTTCTTCTGATACCTTGTAAACTTGAAATGGTATTCCGACAAATTGTATTCAAGCCTACACTTCAAGATAGCATCATCTGCTGGAAGAACTTCCAATGCTCCTATTATATTCCATGTTGGCAATTGAGCATAATACTCCAAGCATGAGCGGTTGATTCGGTCTTGGTGATCCCGCAAATGCAGGGGCTTGCCCTCAATAAGGCGGATGGATTCAAATAGTGGGAACATAAATTTTTTGAATCATTTCCTTGTACTCACTTTGTAGATCGCTCATGGTGGTTATGCCACCACCGCTTTTATAAAAAAATTGATCTCCTTTTTGTTCAATAAACCGAATTGCCACGGCAGAATCAACTCCTTGGCCATCAAATATTCCAAATACTCCAGTGTAAAAACCTCGTTCGAAATCTTCAACGTGGTTTATGATTTCGACAGTCTTGGACTTGGGAGCACCACTTATTGATCCAGCGGGAAGCAATTGGAATAAAATATCACCAAATCTTGCTTTCCAATGCTGATCCAATTTGCCGCTCACTTGTGAACTAACCTGAAGTATTTTGCCCGAACTCGACTCAATACTCGTCAGGTAACGAAAGCGGTCAACTTGGATATCTTGAGCTACAATACCAAGGTCATTCCGAATCAGATCGACAATGGTATAATGTTCCGCCTTTTCCTTTTCATCTTCTATAATCAAAAATTCAGCATTGGGTATGCTTGCATCGATAGTGCCTTTCATAGGAAAAGCGTAAACGCTATCATCTTCAATTTTAATAAAAGACTCTGGCGAAAAGCACACCAATTTATCCTTCCACAATAGTTTGTAAGCAGCTTTACTGGCATGAAATATGGCATTCAAATCGCAATGCCCTTGCAATTTTGTTTCACAAGCAAGATTGATCAAAAAGGTATTGCCAAAATTTAACTCAGCGCTTACCTGATCGAATTTAATTTGATAACTTGCCAATGATTCTGGCGCTATACTTAGGGCTGTAGCAGCCGAATTTTGGCTTTTTTTCAATCCGAAATCAACAAAAATTGGACCCTTGTCCATATCCTCCAATTGAATAACAACAGACTCCGAACAATCAAAAGAAACCATAAAAAAGAAAGGGCTTGAATTTCCAGCAAGACTATTCATTATTTTGATTGCCTCAGCTTTGGCGTATATTTTCATTAATATCCGAGAATTTTAAGCATGGCCTCCGGATTTTGCTCTTCAAACAACATCCGATCAAATAACTTTCCATTTTCATCCTTGTCCACAATGATGTGTTTGGGAGAAGGTATCAGACAATGTTTCACACCACCATAGCCACTCAAAGCGTCCTGATATGCGCCTGTGTGAAAGAAACCGAGATACAAAGGTTCTTTTGTTTCGTCTTCATTAACTGGCATATAGACCTGATTTTCATGTACTTCGGCATTGTAGTAATCCGAATTGTCACAACTCAAGCCACCAACATTCACTCTACGAAAGGCATTGTTCCATTTATTGATAGGAAGAAGGATGAATCTTTCACCAATTCCCCAAGAATCAGGAAGGGTATTCATGAGACTGTTATCAATCATATACCAGGTTTCAGCGTCATTTTGCTGTTTGGCTGTCAAAACAGAAAAAATAATTGCGCCACTTTCACCTACAGTATATTTCCCGAACTCAGTGTAGATATCAGGCTCTTCAATTCCCTCATCCTCACAGGCCTCTTTTATCAATGTTACAATTTCATTGATCATGTAAGCATAGTCGAATTCAAAACCCAAGGTGTTGCTGATAGGCATACCACCACCTATGTTGATGGCACTAAGATCAGGACACAATTTTTTTAGTTCACAATACAGGGATACTCCCTTCTTGAGCTCTCCCCAGTAATAGATAGAATCCTTGATACCAGTATCCACAAAGAAATGGAGCATTTTCAATTTGGCTCTTTTATTTTGTGAAAGCACATCTTTGTAGTAAGGTATCACTTCAGAATTTCTGATACCCAGTCGGCTGGTATAAAATTCAAAATTGGGTTCTTCTTCCGTTGCGACCCGAATTCCAACTTGAAATTCGTCCGCATCTACCATTTGGTCATAGTAAAAAATCTCCTGCTTGTTGTCTAAAACAGGGATGATATTGGTAAAACCCTTATTGATCAGATCACTTATTTTCTCAGTGTATTGTTCAGTTTTAAAGCCATTATTGATGATGATGGTTTTTTTATTGATTCGGCCTTGGCTGTGCAACTTCCATACAAGATCAATATCAAAGGAAGATGAGGTTTCCAAATGCGCTCCATGATCCAATACCTCATTGAGAATGTGACTAAAGTGGCTGGCCTTGGTGCAATAACAATAATAGTATTTCCCCTTATACCCTTTTGCTTTGATGCTTTTATTGAATTGTTTTCTGGCTTTTTCAATTTGCTCACCAATTCGGGGTAAATAAGTTATTTTGAGAGGTGTCCCATACTTGTGAACAAGCTCGATGAGGTTAATTTGATTGAATCTCAAATAGCCATCAACCATCTCAAAGCTCTCTTGTGGAAAATCAAAAGTCTGGTTAATTAGATCTGCATACCTATTGATCATTTATGTAAAATGTTAATTTAGTTCAAATGTAATAGCTAATTGTCGTGAAATAGAAGAATTCTTGTGTGAACAGATTGTTAACTCAGCCAAATATGTTAAGTTTTTATAATGTTATAAGTATTGTGGCGTTACCTTTAAGTGTGTTTTCACTCTAAAGGAGTAGAATTTTATTTAAACAAAACAATCAAAACATTCTAAGATGAATTTATTAGACATGGTAAAGGGTCAGATTGGCCCTATAATGATGGATAAAGCAAGTGAATATCTTGGTGAATCCTCTTCCAACACACAATCAGCACTTGGTGCTATTTTACCTTCTGTAATCGGTGGTGTTATCAGTAACGCCTCAACCACATCAGGAGCTAAAAGTCTATTGGATCTATTAAGCAAAGATGATAATGATGGCGGCATTCTTGATAATTTGAGTGGATTGATGGGAGACAACAATGGCTTCCAAAAAGTTTTGGGAATGGGTGGACCCCTAGTAAGCATGTTATTTGGCAACAAGCTGGATGGCATCCTTGATTTGATCACCGGACACAGCGGCGTTAAGCGTTCTTCTGCATCTTCATTGATCAGCCTTACTGCCCCAGTGGTTATAGGATTGTTGTCTAAGAAGGTTAAAACTGAAGGATTGGGAATATCGGGATTGGCCAATTATTTAATGGGGCAATCAAGCAGCATCAAATCTGCATTACCGGCTGGATTTATTGATAAATTGGGCTTCGGCAACTTGGGTGACTTTCTAGGTGATGCTAAAGTTGATATGCCAACTGGCAGCACAAGTGGTTTTGGAAAGTTTCTTCCTTGGTTATTGGGTATCCTTGCCTTGGTTGCAGCTTTGTATTTCTTACGTACGTGCAACAAAGAAAAGCTGGAAGAAATTGCTATGGCTGGGGTTGATTCAACGGCTGCAGTAGTGGATTCAGCAGCCACAAGTGTTACAGATGCTGAGGCAGGTGCTTTGGCATTCATCAATAAGTCATTGCCTGACGGAGTTGAACTAAACTACCCTGCCGGTGGAACTGAAAGCAAATTGATTGCTTTCATTGAAGATCAAAATCAAGCAATTGACAAAGAGCTTTGGTTCGAATTTGACCGTCTTTATTTCAAAACTGCTAGTTCAGAATTAGAAGATCGTTCAGTGGAACAGTTAAATAACATAACTGCAATCATAAAAGCTTTCCCTAAAGTAAAACTAAAAATTGGTGGATACACGGACAATACAGGTGACCCAAAAGCAAACCTAAAGCTTTCAGTCGATCGTGCTAAGACCGCATTGGACCAATTGGTTAAAAATGGAGTTGCTGGCAACCGATTAAAATCTGAAGGCTACGGAGATCAACATCCGATAGGTGATAACACTACAGAAGAAGGACGTCAGATGAATCGCCGTGTTGCGGTGAGAGTGACAGAAAAATAGTCCAAAATTAAATAGACAAAACCAACACCACAAGCCATCCAATTCGTTTTGGGTGGCTTTTTTTGTAAGTGATTTGGACTAGAAAAAAAATTCAACAAAAAATCAAAAAACATTTGCATCATAAACAATACCTCATTATATTTGCTACTTAATCAAAAACCAAAATCATGAAACGCACAAACGCACAAACGCACAAACGCACAAACGCACAAACGCACAAACGCACAAACGCTTAGAGCTTATTTATCAGGCTTTACGGTAGTTTTTACAATGGTACTGATGACATTTACGGCTTGTAAGAAGGAAGAAAATACTTTGAATAAAGATACATCTAAATCGGAGGAAGCCCTTTATTATAGTTCTTATTTGGATTCAATCAATAAATCAATTCTTGAGTCCGCAAAAATTGAAAAAAAATTGATTTAAGAGGACTAAGTCCTGAAGCAAAAAAAAGAATTGCAGCAGATTTAATAGGATGTATTGAGGGCGGTATCTTAGCTTTTAAAGGTTCGGGGGGTAATCCATGGGCTACATCTTTTGGAGTTTTATTGGGTGGCGCACTTTTTTCATATGCAGCTAGGATAGTTAACCCAAATAATACAACTGTCTTTTATCCCAGTATTACAACTTTTGCAACTAACGATATTGACTCAATAGGAAAGCAACATAATCAATTCTTATCTTATTCCTTAAATAATTTAACATCTAATTCGGCAACACTAGCTTACATTAGAAGTGTTTATCCTAAAGGCAATACATTACCAATTTTAGATTCCTTGCTGCTAAATTCAATAAATGGATTAATAATAAAGTTGAACGACTCAAATTTGAACAATATAATATCCATGGTAAGCTTTCCAATTTTAGATTATTCAACAAGCTCCAACACTATTTTATATAATTTTTGCCTTGGATTGAATGGTGTAAATAATCTTAACCAGCTTACCCAACTGAATGACTCATATATTAACTACATCAATGCAAATAATAGCCTATCCACAGCTGAAAAACAGCTATTAAAATTGAATGTCTCGGTCGGTTTACACAGCACTTATTTTAATCTCAACAACTATAACTAAACTTATAAAACAATGAACATCAAAAATTGGATCGCTCTGAAAAATCAATTTGGAACACCCTACAGTTTCGTAGTGGCCGAAAGCATTTTATGTTTCTATATTAGCCTAAACCACTATTTGCGCCTTCTAAACGAAGATGATTTTTTATCAGATTTCGCCATATTGTTACATCGTGGTACAATGATTCTCTTTATGTGTTTAGGAATATATATATTATTATCTATAAAAAAGCAGAAATCCATTTGGTTTTCAAAGGAACAATAAATAACACCACAAGCCATCCAATTCATTTTGGGTGGCTTTTTTTGTACGTGATTTGGAATAGAAAAAAAATTCAACAAAAAACCAAAAAACATTTGCATCATAAACAATACCTCATTATATTTGCTACTTAATCAAAAACCAAAATCATGAAACGCACAAACGCACAAACGCACAATCGCACAAACGCACAAACGCACAAACGCACAAACGCTTAGAACTGGATTCTTAGGCTTTTTAGTAGTTTTTACACTGGTACTGATGACATTTACGGGATGCAGGAAGGAGGAGAATACAAAAATAGCAAGCAACTCACTGCTGCCAGATAATGAGCTTATTTCAAAACTTGAGGAATTTAAGGAACTTACGAATACTGTAAATCTAGTCGATCATATTCAACTTCGAACACAAAACTATACAATTGATGAGGCTCTTGAGTTATTGGATGAGAGTATGAACTATATGTATTGTCGACCAGATAATGACATGGACAGTGTTATTGTTTTTGAACAAATTTACGATTTAACGGTAAGCCCAAGCAATCAAGTGAGTTCGGTTGATCTTGCACTACTTGCAAATACAATTGCAACATCAATGGGCAATCAATACCACGCTCTAAATATTACTTCCAAAAGACCTTTCCTGTTTGATATCAAACAATCGGACAATCTTATTGGAAATAGTTTGCCAATTAAAGCTATTTTTCAAGTTTCTATAGGAACTTCATCTAATTCTGTTACTCCTTATTCTCCTGGTGATGACTGGCGTTGGGGATGGGACCAAGGAAAATGTGACATTTCAACTCCAGTAAAAGATGCAACTGACCTCTTCAGAGCCGACCTAAATAATAATATCGCTTTTAAAGGTGGGAATCAAGTTTATTTCTTCTCCAAAATATATAGTGTCTGTAATGCCAATAATGAAGGACCTGGTAGTTTGTGGTGTAACTCTTGGGGCATTCCAGACAAGATAGCAGAAAATGTAAACTTTGCTGTAGCCAATGAGGTGAATTTGGGGGATCCAAATCCTGCTGATGCTGATTTTGCTTACAAGCTTTTTAAAGTTATTGGAGATGGCTATTTGGGCAATGTTGGTTGTTTGGGCTACAATGAGATGAATTATCATTACCGGGAGATGGCCTCTAGAATTCAACAATATAAACCTCAGGGAAAAGTAACCGCAAGGGTACATTTAGGTTTTGATCAAACATTGAATGGCGAGTACTCCTTACTGTCGCATTTCATGGTTGTTCAATATGGAATGGTAAATATTGCCATCTCCAACCAAACTACACTGCCTTGCACTACATGCCCCCCTAATCCCAATTAGGATAATTATTTAATCAACTTCCTCTATCAATCTGTATCCATTTTAATTGTTGCACATGCAAAAGCTAATATTTCTTGTACTACTATTTTCGGAGGCGTTATTTAGTCAAAACCCTTTGGAAAGATTTTATTATGAATATCCTAAGATGACAATTAGAGATATGGAGCTATATAAAGATGGATACAGAATGATTCTAACTGGGTCAGACAAATATAATGGGATTTCAACAAATGATGCTGTGTACCTCACCACAGACAAATGGGGCAATGTGCAAGACTCAATTATTTTGGGTTTTAGTGATGCCGTTCTGCCCATTGAGAAGAAAGACACAATGTTTTTTTGGGGTCAAATGGTTATTGATACCAGCAAAAGAGCATTTGTATTCCGTAAGAGTATAAACAATAGCGTTAAAGTGGACACGGTCTTTGTAACCGGACTTCTTAACCGGACAAATAGAGTTCTAAAAAATGAATCATATTATTCCTTCATCACCACATTAGCAGCAACTTTTAAAGATGTTGACAGCAGTCGAATCATTGTTAGGTTACCTTTAGATTTGGATGAAAGTAAAAAAATATTATACTATACAGTAACCACAGAAAGTCGAGTAGTAAATGACTGGGCTTATTTGAAGCAAAATAAGGAATATTTTGTTTTTGGATGGAATGGGCCATTATTTCTCTTAGACTCCAATTATTTACTCATCAAAGAATTAAAGAACTTTAATTACGATATTCGTTCTGAGGGAAATATCTTAAATGAAGGCACCCATTTGATTGTAGCGGGTCTAGCGGAAAATACAGACTTTAGTGCAACTTTTGGAATAAGCAAAATTGGGGAAGATTATAAAAAAATCAAGTCAGACGTTTTATACACACCCCAATCAAATGATTATCCCTCACTAGATAATTGTTTAGCAAAAGTAAATAATCACTATTTTGTGGCTGCAATGTATAAGGTCAGTTTTTTGTTAAGAACTGATACCTCAAAAGTATTTTATCGTATTGTCAAGTATGATGAGGATTTAAACCGAAAATGGGTTAAATTCTTCGGTGGTGACAGAAGGTATGTATTGCATGGTATAACTGAAGGTATTGAAGGAGGTGTTTGTGCTTATGGGTTTATTAGGGATGTGAAAAGTAATTACCTTTCTGTCCCTTTCTATCAGTGTTTTGATGAAAATGGAGAAATCGTTAGTTCTAAAGAGGAGAAGTTAGGAAATAACCCGATCAAGATTGTTAACAATCCAGTTAATGAAAGTTTAGAAATTTTAATGGAGGAGGATGAATCTATCTTTTTTGAGATCTTCAACACCTTGGGACAGAAAATACAAAACGGAATCCTCACCAAAGGATTAAACCAAATCAATGTCTCAAATTATCCCAAAGGCATTTATATATTAAGTACGAGAAATAGAAATGGCGAGTTGTTTTTATCTCAAAAATGGATTAAATCCTGAGTGTCTTAAATGCATACTTTCTACTTTACTCATTTATAAGAAAATTATGATTAAGAAATGTAATTAAGGTACAAACTCCGGACACAATCCAAAAATCATTACCCAATAATATCAAATTTGAATGAATTGCCAATCCACATATTGGTTTCAAATTTAGGTTCAACAAATAAAGATACACAGCCATCCAATTCGTTTTGGGTGGCTTTTTTTGTAAGTGATTTGGACTAGAAAAAAAATTCAACAAAAAACCAAAAAACATTTGCATCATAAATAATACCACATTATATTTGCTACTTAATCAAAAACCAAAATCATGAAACGCACAAACGCACAAACGCACAAACGCACAAACGCTTAGAGCTTATTTATTAGGCTTTACGGTAGTAATTACACTGGTACTGATGACATTTACGGCTTGTAGGAAGGAGGCTGCTGATGTTTTAGAATCAACTGTTAAAGACAACATTCAAATTAATTCAATTGGATTGCGTTCCAATACTCCTGGTAACTATTCTGTCACTGATGGTATGATTTGCTTCTCCACTTTAAATGATTTAAACCAAACTATGAATTATTTAAGAAATGCAGACTCTACTACCATAGCAAATTGGAGAAGTGAAATTGGAATTGAGACTTCTGCTAAAGCTTATGAAGCCTTTGCTTTACAAATTGAGACATGTACAGATGCCCAACAAGAACAGATTGTTTTAAACAGCTTTGC